>JAYNHH010000012.1:10909-42224 GCA_038107835.1 Alphaproteobacteria bacterium | reverse complement strand
GCCAGGAAAGCAACAGCCAAAAAAGCAACGGCCAAAAAGGCCAGCACCGCAGGCTGAAACCGGGAACCAATCTAGCCTGACGCCAGAAAGCGCACCGCCTCATCGCGTTCAAACAGGCTGAGCAGCATGTCGCGATGCGCTGCCGCTGCGTCGCCGGCTGCCAGCATGCGCTGCGCCTCGCTTCTGGCGAGTGACAGCAGATCGCGATGCGCCGACAGGTTGGCCAGAACGAATTCGGGAACGCCTGATTGCCGCTGACCCAGAAATTCACCCGGGCCGCGCAGCTCCAGATCCTCCTCGGCGATTACAAACCCGTCATTCGTCTCACGCATCACCGCAAGGCGGCGGCTCGCCGTTTCCGACATTGGCCCATGATAGACCAGCAGACAGGAGGATTGCGCGTCGCTGCGGCCAACCCGGCCGCGCAGCTGATGCAGCTGGGCCAGTCCAAAGCGTTCGGCATGTTCGATCACGATGATGCTGGCCTCCGGCACATCGACGCCGACCTCGACAACTGTTGTGGCGACCAGCAGCTGGGCACTGCCATCGCGAAAGGCGGTCATCGCCGCGTCGCGCTCCTCGGCCTTCATCCTGCCATGGGCCAGCGCCACCTGCTGATCGGGCAGGGCGCGCACAAGGCTGGCATGCCGGTCCTGTGCGGCGGTGATGTCAATCTTGTCCGACTCCTCGACGAGGGGGCAGATCCAATAGGCGCGCTTGCCAGCCGCAAGCGCCCGGCCAAGGCCGGTGATCACGTCACCCAGCCGGTCATCCGGCATCACCCTTGTGTCGATGGGCAGGCGGCCAGCCGGCTTCTCATCAAGGCGGGAATGATCAAGATCGCCATAGGCGGTCATCGCCAGCGAGCGCGGGATTGGCGTTGCCGTCATCACGATCACATCGACGCCGGTGCCTTTCTGGCCAAGGATGATCCGCTGGCGCACGCCAAAGCGGTGCTGCTCGTCAACGACGGCAAGGCCGAGATTGGCAAACTGCACATCCTCGGACAGCAGCGCATGTGTTCCCACGACCAGTGAAATCCCGCCGCTGGCAAGCCCACTGGCAATCTCGCTGCGTTTGCCGCCAGCACCTGCAGTGCCGCGCCCCTTGCCAAGCAGCAGCGCCGCCTCCTGGCCAAGTGGTGCCAGCAGGCTGTTGATCGTCCTGTGGTGCTGGCGTGCCAACACCTCGGTCGGGGCCAGCAGCGCCGCCTGCGCGCCGCTTTCAACCGTTCGCAGCATCGCCATCAGCGCCACCAGCGTCTTGCCCGACCCGACATCGCCCTGCAGCATCCGCAGCATCCGTGTCTCGCCGCCCTGATCCTCGCTAATTTCGGTGATGGCGCGATCCTGGGCGCCTGTCAGGCTGAACGGCAACGCTGCACGCAGCGCACCTGTGAGCTCGCCCGTGCCGGCAAAGCAGCGTCCGGGCGTGCTGTCGCTGGCGCGGTGGCGGACCATCGAGAGCGCCAGCTGGTTCGCCAGCAATTCGTCAAAGGCAAGCCGCGCCCGGGCCGGATGCGTTGGCTCCAGATCAGCTGCGCTTTCCGGATTGTGTACTTTGCGCAGGGCGGCATCAAAGCCCGGCCACTCCGTCTGCTCGATGATCGTCTCCGGGATCCATTCAGCCAGAACTGGCACCCGGTCCAGCGCCCCCATGATCGCGCGGCGCAGCACCTTTGGCGTCAATCCTGCGGTCAGCGGATAGACCGGTTCAAAGACCGGCATCGTCGCCGCTTCGCCGAGCTTGATGACATGATCGGGATGCGCCATCTGGACGCGGCCCTGAAAATGCTCGGCACGGCCACTGACAAGCCGGCGTTCCCCAACCGGCAGCAGCCGCATGATATAGTCATCACGGGCATGAAAGAACACCAGCTCCAGCTGGCCCGTCTCATTCTCGCATAGCACACGCCACGGGCGGCGCACCCCACGCGGCGGCTGGTCATGCTTGATCACCAGTACGTCAAAGGTTGCCACCGCGCCATCGGCGACCTCATCCAGCGCTGGCCGGGCGCTGCGGTCAATCAGGCCAATGGGCAGATGTCGCAGAACATCAATCACATGCGTGCCAATCCGCTTTTCCAGAATGCCAGCCAGTTTTGCCCCAACGCCTGGCAGCGCCGTCGTCGCCGCAAACAGCGGGAAAATCTCCTGGGGTCGTTTTGGATGCATTGCCTGCATTGGCTGTGCTGCCTGCTCTCGTGCCGTGATTTTGCGTCTGTTCCGCGTCTCTGTTGCGTCTTTGCCGGGCTTCTGCCACCGGCAAGGGGGCGTGGACGCCACTGATCAAAAATAGCAGGAAAGGCGGCGGTGATGCAAAATAACAATCACCCGAAACGCAGATAGATCCGCCTGCGGTACACTGTTCTGCTTGCTTTGGCCGGGTAAATCCCCATATTGCAGTCAGGCGCCGTGCAGCGCTGCCTCACCCCCGGGGGCGACAGCGCTTCATGACAGGACAGGACGGGACAAGAGGGCGGTCGTGGACGAACAGAGAACCAACCGGCTTCGCCGTCTTGTCTATCAGGCAAGCTATACCGGCATGAAGGAAACCGACCTGTTGCTTGGGCATTTTGCCAAGGCCCATCTTCCCGATCTTACCGACCGGCAGCTCGATGATTTCGAGGCGCTGCTGGCTGCTGGCGATGACCGCATCCATGCCTGGGTGATGGGAAGCGAGCCACTGCCAGCATCCTATGACACAGACGTCTTTCACTTGATTAAAAACTTTGAATAAACATTCCTGAGATATGAAATTTATCAATAAAATTGAATTTTCAGGCCAGATTTGGGGCTGTCCGGATGGCGCCAATATGCTTGCCCTTGCCGATCGCGTCATTGCGGGGTGGCCGCTTGTCTATGTCGCCCGTGATGATCTGCGGATGATGGCGATGCGCGATGCGCTGTCGCTGCTGGTGCCGCAGGCAGAGCTGCTGGTACTGCCTGCCTGGGATTGTCTGCCCTTTGACCGTCTCTCGCCACAGGGCAGTCTTGTTGGCCAGCGCATTGAAACGCTGGCACGCCTGCTCTCGCTGTTGCAGCGCGCCGATGCTGACAGGCCGGTTGCGCCGACGGTGCTGCTGACCACGGTCAATGCCTTCATCCAGCGGGTGCCGCCGCAGACCTACCTCGCCGACTCGGCGCTCAGCCTGTCGCCCGGCGATGAGATTGGCCCTGCTGGCCTGGCATCCTTTCTTGGCAACCTCAACTATCTGCGCACGGATACCGTCCGTGAGACTGGTGAATTTGCCGTTCGTGGCGGCATTGTTGATATCTTTCCACCTGGCAGTCCGACACCTGTCAGGCTTGATTTTTTCGGTGATGAGCTTGAAACGATCCGCAGTTTCGATGCCGCCAGCCAGCGGGGTGGTGAAAAATGCCCGCAAATGACGCTGCGGCCTGTCGCCGAATTCCAGCTTGATGCCGAGACCATCGAGAGTTTTCGCAGCGGCTATCTTGTCACATTCGGGGCGCAGGCCAGCCGTGACAGCCTGTATGAATCGGTGTCTGCCGGGCGCATGCACCCGGGAATGGAACATTGGCTGCCGCTGTTCCATGCCAATCTGCACACTGTGTCTGACTATTGCCCGGACTGGCACATCTATCTCGATCACGAGGCCGATGCTGCGATTGCCGCCCGCTTTGATCAGATCATGGATTTCCACGCGGCCCGGCGTGAGAACGACGCCGAGGAGGGCAGCTCACCCTACCGTCCTCTTTCCGCCGATCAGCTCTATCTTGGCCGCGATGAGGCGGACCAGCTGCTGGCGTCTGCCTGCCGGCTCTATCGATTCGCCCCTGCCAGCCCCGATGCGGCCGCGACCAGCGATGCTGGCGGGCGTGCCGGCCTTGTTTTTGCCCGTTCGCGCGCCGCGGGAACCAGCGCCATCGCGGAGGTTGCAGAGGCGATTCTTGCCGAACGCGACGCTGCCAACCGGCCGATTCTGCTGACCGTCTCGGGCGAGGGTGCGGCAGCGCGGCTTGAGGATCTGCTCACATCGCATCTGGGTGCCGGCGGCCTCACCACCATTGACCGGCCAGACGTGATTGCCGGCCCGGGTGTCTTTCTCATGCAGTGGGGGCTGGAAACCGGATTTCAGACCGACAATCTGCTGCTGATCAGTGAAACCGATATTTTTGGTCAGCGTCTCTCACGCCCCGAGGCAAAGCGTGCCCGCGGGGATGATTTCCTGCGCGAGGTCAGCTCGCTTGAGACCGGTGATCTTGTCGTCCATGCCGAACATGGCATTGGCCGCTATGAGGGGCTGGTGATCATCAATTCCTCTGGTGGCGCGCATGACTGCCTGCAACTGATCTATGCTGGTGGTGACAGGCTCTATCTGCCGGTCGAGAATATCGAGATGCTCTCGCGCTATGGCAATGCCGGCAGCGATGCGCAGCTTGACCGTCTTGGCGGTGCCGCCTGGCAGGCACGTGTCGCCCGGATCAAGGGCCGCGTGCGGATCATGGCCGAACAGTTGATCAAGATCGCGGCGCAGCGCCAGACAGCCACTGCCGAGCCGCTGTCAATCGAGGACGGACCCTATGCCGAGTTCTGTGACCGTTTCGGTTTTGTCGAGACCGAGGACCAGATCAATGCCATTGCCGATGTTGTCGGCGATCTGGCGTCGGGGCGGGCGACGGACCGGCTGATCTGCGGCGATGTGGGCTTTGGCAAGACCGAGGTGGCGCTGCGGGCCGCTTTCATTGCCGCCATGTCGGGCTATCAGGTGGCGCTGGTTGCCCCAACAACACTGCTTGCGCGCCAGCATGGCCGCGTCTTTACCGAGCGTTTTGGCGGGTTTCCGGTAAAGATCGGTGTGTTGTCGCGAATGACACCGACCGCCACCGCCAAACAGATCAGGGCCGACCTTGAAACCGGCGATGTGCAGATCGTCATCGGCACGCATGCGCTGCTGGCAAAATCCATCAAATTCAACAATCTCGGGCTGTTGATCGTCGATGAGGAACAGCATTTCGGCGTTGGCCAGAAAGAACGGTTGAAGGAACTGCGAGGTGATATCCATGTTGTCACGCTCTCGGCGACACCAATTCCCCGCACCCTGCAGATGGCATTGTCCGGGGTTCGTGAGATGTCACTCATCGCCACGCCGCCGGTTGACCGGCTGGCCGTGCGCACCTTTGTCGGCCCCTGGGATGGCGTTGTCCTGCGCGAGGCAATCCAGCGTGAGATGTTCCGTGGCGGCCAGATTTTCTGCGTCTGTCCGCGCATTGATGATCTGCAGCGCGTCTTTGACCGGGTGACAAAACTGGCTCCCGAGGCGCGCATTCTCTCGGCGCATGGCCGGATGGCGGCGAACGAGCTTGATGATGTGATGACGCGCTTTGCCGATGGTGAGGCGGATATCCTGCTCTCCACCAACATCGTCGAATCCGGCATCGACATTCCCTCTGCCAACACCATGATCATTCACCGCGCCGATATGTTCGGCCTCTCACAGCTCTATCAGCTGCGTGGCCGCGTCGGCCGGGGGCGCCAGCGCGCCTATGCCTATCTGACCTCGGATCCGAACCGGCTGCTCACGCCACAGGCGCGGCGCCGGCTTGAGGTGATGCAGACTCTCGACACACTGGGTGCCGGCTTCACCCTGGCCTCCTATGACATGGACATCCGGGGGGCGGGCAATCTGCTTGGTGATGAACAATCCGGGCATGTCCGCGAGGTTGGCGTTGAGCTGTATCAGGAAATGCTGCGCCAGGCGGTCGATGCCGCGCGTGCTGGCGGCGGCGGGGACGGTGATGGCGAGGCAGCGCTTGAATGGACACCGCAGATCAATCTCGGGCTGGAGGTGCGGATTCCCGAATCCTATGTCACTGACCTGTCGGTCCGGCTCTCGCTCTATCGCCGGATTGCCAACCTTGCCAGCGAGGAAGACACTGACATGCTGCTTGCCGAGCTGGTTGACCGGTTTGGCACATTGCCGGCCTCGGTCCGCAACCTGTTCGCCATCATCGCCCTCAAACAGCTCTGCAAGCTGGCGAATGTCGAAAAGATCGACGCGGGACCCAAGGGGCTTGCCATCGGTTTCCGCGACAACCAATTCGCGAGGCCGGACCAGCTGATTGGCTGGATTGCCGGTCAGGGTGGCCGTGTTCAGCTGCGTGCCGATCACAAGCTGATCGTCAAACAGACGTTGCCGGCCCCGGATCTGCGGCCGCAGATCTGCACCGAACTGCTTGGCGAAATGGTCGCGCTGCTGGCCTGATCAGGCGGTGGCCGCGTCAATTGCCGGGATCAGATGTTCGGGCATATGCGCCCCCGCAATGGCATAGGCCTCGCCAAAGACAAAATAGGGAACGCCATCGAGATTGAGCTGATGCGCCCTGGCGATGTCGGTTTCCAGCTGGCGCTGTACCGCCACATTGTCCAGCGCCTCAATCAGGTCCGGGCGCCCGATCTCGGCGGCAATCTCGTCCAGCACCTGCAGATCGCCGATATCCCGGCCAGCCAGAAAATAGGCGTGATACAGCTCCTCTGACAGCCGGTTGGTATCTCCGCCGGCGACCAGCAGCATTTTCTGCGCCTTGCGGCTGTCTGGCGTGCGTTTGATCGCATCGAAATTGAAACGGATACCGCTGTCCAGCCCGGCGGCGGCAATGCGGCCATAGACGGCGGCGGCGGAATGGCCGAATTTTGCCGCCAGATAGGCGGCGCGGTGCATGCCTTCCGCGGGCATTGTGGGGTTCAGCAGAAATGTCCGCCAGACAATTCGCGGCGTGATGTGCGGGCGCTGCGCTAACGCCGCATCAAGCCGTTTCTTGCCGATATAGCACCACGGACAGATGACATCGGCGAAAATCTCGATCCGCAGGCTCTCCGGGCTGGCTGAAATCTGGCTGCTCATTCGCTCTCCTGATCGCCGGACCGGCATTTGGCGTGGTCTGGCAGGCTGACGTCTTGATAATGGTGCGCTCCTGACAATATGTAGGTGGTCTGGTCACTTCACAAGCCTTGCCGGTGAACTGGCTTTCTGCATCCTTTTGGGACATGAGCGTGATGGAAGAATCTGAATTGGCAACCCTGCAGCGCCAGCGCGACCGGCTTCTTGCCCAGAAAACGATTTTGCTCACTGCGCGTGGCGAGTCCGACCAGCCGGAAATGGGGGTCACGCCCTTTATCCGGCACGGGGACGCCCTGTTCATCTATCCAAGCCGTCTGTCGGCGCATGTGCGTGCGGTGCTGGCGCGCGGGCAGGGGCAGTTTCTGCTGATCGAGGACGAACAGGCGGCGCAGAATATCTGGGCGCGGGTGCGGCTTAAATTCGACGCTGATATTGACGAGATTGCCCGGCAGGACGCGCTGTTTGCACCGCTATGCGATGCCTTTGCCGCGGCGCATGGGCCGACCATGGGGGTGATCCGCGATTTTACCGATTTTCACATGCTGCGCCTGCGGCCCCGCAGCGGTGTGCTTGTCACCGGGTTTGCCCGCGCCTACCGTGTCGAGGGCGCGGATTTCACCATTACCGAACATCTGAAAAACAGCTGATGGCCGGCGAGATGATGGCACAGTTGACATGAACCAGACATCACCCCTCCCAATCCTCTGGAGTTTTCGCCGCTGCCCCTATGCGATGCGGGCACGGCTTGCGATTGCGGCTGCCGGCATTGCGGTCGAGCTGCGCGAGATTCTGCTGCGTGACAAGCCGGCGGCCTTTCTGGCAGCCTCGGCCAAGGCCACGGTTCCGGTTCTGCAATGTGCCGGAGGCCGGGTGATCGACCAGAGCCGCGACATCATGTTCTGGGCACTCGATCAGCGTGACCCGGATGGTTGGCTTGCGCCCGTTCATGCCGACAGGGATCATGTCGAGGCGTTTTTCGAGCGGCTTGATGGGCCGTTCAAGACGCATCTTGACCGCTATAAATATGCCAGCCGCTTCGATCCGGACGAAGCGCTTGCACATCGCCGCAGTGGTGCCGCCACCCTTGCTGGTTTTGAACAGCTGCTGGCCGGCCAGCCGGCGCTGTCGGGGGCGCATCCGGGGCTTCTCGATTTTGCCAGCCTGCCCTTTGTTCGCCAGTTCCGCATTGCCGATCCCGACTGGTTTGACGCGCAGCCCTGGCCACATCTCCACCGCTGGCTTGCAGATTTTCTCAACTCGCCTCGCTTTGCCGCGATCATGCGGAAATACAGCCCCTGGCAGGAGGGTGCGCCGGGCGTCAGCTTTCCGTCCGATCCCTGAGCCTGACCTCGGCGCGCGCTGTTGCGATGATGTAGCTGGCCAGCGTCACCAGAACGATGGCCGCCCCCACCAGCATCATCGGGCTTGGCCTCTCGCCGGTGCCAAGCCAGACCCAGAATGGCCCCAGCACCATTTCGAGCAGCATCAACAGGCTGACATTGGTTGGCGCGGTATAGCGCGGAGCCAGCGACAGCAGGCACCATGCCAGCGGCATCACCAGCAGGCACATGACCAGCACCGCCCATAGCGACCCGGCCATCATCTCCTGCAGATCGGTTCCCAGAAACCCGATGACTCCGGTGCTCAGCGTCCCCAGCGAGACCGCCAGCAGAACCGGCGTCTGCGGGTATCGGCGCGTGACGACAAAAACCACCGCGATGCACAATGCCGTCATGACGCCCAGAAATCCGCCAAGAAAGACGCTGCCTTCGGGGGCCGCCACCGCGCCCTCACCGTTGAAGACAACGATCAGCACCCCGGCCATCGTCATCACGATTGCCTGCCAGGTGCGCCGCGTTGTCGCCTCGCGCAGGATCACAAAGCTCAGCAGCGCCGCCAGCACGGGCACTGTCGCCAGCGCTGTCAGCACGACGATGATCGAGGTTTCCACGGCGGCAAAATTGAAACACAGCGTGTTCCCGCCATTGGCCAGCATGATCACCAGAAACGGCATCGTCGCCATCTGTCTGAGATCAGCGCCCATCTGCCGTCCGGCCATGATCATCCAGCCCAGCAGCATGGAGCCACCGATCAGCAATCCACGCCACGCTGTCAGCGGCCAGCCCTCCAGTCCGGACAGGCGGATCAGCAGCGTGTCCGGGGTGATGATCAGCGCGCCAAGCAACGCCAGGCCAATTCCGAACAGGGGTGATCGTGTCAAACGCCGGCCAGCGCCCACTGCCTGCGTTTCTGCCTCGTCTGTCACAGGCCGGTCACTCTGATGCCGCCTTCGCCGTCAGCATCTGGCGCTCACTCATCACGACAAAGACGCCGGCGCCGATGGTGATCATGATGCCAAGCGCGGCAAGCCCGTCGGGAAGTTCCCTGAAAAACAGCCACCCCAGAAAGGTGGCAACCGGAATCTCGATATATTGCAGCGGGGCCAGCGTCGCCGATGGGGCAAAGCGCAGGGCGATGGTCATGCACAGATGCCCGGCAGTACCAAGCGCGCCGATGGCAAACAGCAGCCAGCCAATCCTCTCGGTTGCCGGCAGGGTGATCGCCAGATCATAGGGCGCATCATTTCCGGCAAGGAGCCAGACAAGCAGCAGCATGGCCGTCGAGACAGTGCCGCTTGTCGCCTGCAGGCTGATCGGGTCGCATTCCTTGGCAATCGATCTCGTGATCAGCATGAAGGTGGAAAAGGCAAAGGCCACGGCGATTGGCAGCAGCGCAAAAAGCCCAACCTCGGCAAAGCTGGGTTTGATCACCAGCAGACAGCCGCCAAACCCCAGCACACAGGCGATGATCCGGTCACGGCCAACCGTCTCGCCGAGGAGAAACCTCCCCAGAAAAAGCAGAATGAACGGAAACACGAAAACAATGGCGATGGCATCGGCCAGCGGCAGCAACCGCAGCGAGGTGAACATCATGCCAATGCCGGCAATATGGAACAGGCTGCGCAGGCAGATCAGCCCTAAAACGCGCCGACCGGTCGGAAAGCCGCGCCGCAGCACCAGCACCAGGGGGACAAGGGACACGGCCTGAAAGACAAAGCGCGAGAGCATCAGCATCATCAGCGGCGCGCCGACTCCCACCACCTTTACCAGCGCGTCACCAAGCGGTGCCAGCAGGCAGAAGACAAAGACAAACAGGAGGCCTATCAGGGGACGGTCAGAAATCATCAGCGGAGTTTGTGGGCATTGCCGGCCAAAATCAAATCAAATCTGGCGATGCGGTTTCCGGCCTGATCACTTCGCCCGCCGGTGGCGTGAAATGACGATTTTGTGCCGTTTTACCGGCCATTTCTGTCCAAAAATTTTTGTTAGCGTCAAAAATGTGGTTATTTGGGGTGATGTTCCCCGACATGATATGTGGACCGGTGCCGCTGGATGATGGCCGGGACTGCCTGGGGGATTTAGGACATGAAGTTTCAACTAGCGATCAATCTGGAACGTCTTGATGACGGCGATGACATGCGCGACGTCGCCGCGCACACGCTTGAGATGGTGCAGATGGCCGATCGTGGCGGCTTTCACATTGTCTGGGCGGCCGAGCATCACGCCATCGAGATGACCATCGCCCCGGACCCGTTCCAGCTGCTTGCCTGGTGGGGGGCCAACACTTCCGACATCCGGCTTGGCACGGCGGTTGTCAACGCGGCCTACTGGCATCCGATCAAACTTGCCGGCGAGGCGGCGATGGCCGATCTGATTTCCGGCGGTCGGCTTGAATTCGGCATCGGGTCAGGCGCCTATCAGCGCGAATTTGACCGCATGCATCCAGGCCTCAAACAGAGTGACAGCTGGCGCTACATGCACGAGATGCTGCCGGCGGTCAAAGCGCTGTGGCAGGGCGATTACGAACATGATGGCGAATTCTGGTCCTTCCCCCTGTCGACCTCGGTGCCGAAACCGCTGCAACAGCCGCACCCGCCGATCTGGGCGGCGGCACGCGCGCCGATCACCTATGATTTCGCGGTGAAGAACTCGATCAACATCCTGTCCTGGCCCTTCACCCGGCCCATGGCCGAGGCTGAGCTGTACCGGGAGCGTCTTGACGAGGCGATGGCGAACAATCCGGGCAAGCCGCGCCCGGTCTTTGCGATGATGCGTCACACTGCGGTCTATGACAGCGCTGCGGATTCAATGGTTCCGGTTCGTGCGGTGCAGGCGGTGCTGAGCCAGTTTGAAAATCTGTATAAAAATCTGGGCGATGTGCAGAATGGCTTTCCGGCCAGCATTGAGTTGAAAGAGCTGGAAAACCGCGAGGAATACAACCCTGCCATGCTGCAGGAGAATCTGATGTTTGGCACGCCCGACGAGGTGATTGCGAAATTACGCAGATATGAGGCGCTTGGCGTTGATCAGTTCACCTATTATGCCAGCATGGGCCTTGGCCGACGCGAGCAGAAACGCTCGCTTGAGCTGTTCATCAATGAGGTCATGCCGGCCTTTGCCTGACCGTTCGCCACCGGTCCGGCATGACACCATCCAGAAGAGGGCGTCCAACAGGGGTGCCATCCAACAGGGGAGAGAATTGCGATGTCTGAAATGGTTGAGGTCAGCAGGGACGGCCATGTCCTCGAGGTGCGGCTGAACAAGCCGAAGGTCAACGCCATCGACCATGAGATGAGTCGGGCGCTTGGCGAGGCCTTCCGCCAGCTGCGTGATGATGATGATCTGCGCGTTGGCATCATCACCGCCGCCGGTGAGCGGATTTTTTCTGCCGGCTGGGATCTGAAATCGCTCGACAGCGGTGATGCCAGGCTCGATGAATGGTGGGATGATGGCGATTATGGCGAGGGTGGTTTTGCCGGCCTTACCGAGAACTGGTCGCTGAACAAGCCTGTCATCGGCGCGCTCAACGGTCTGGTCATCGGCGGCGGTTTTGAAATCGCGCTTGCCTGTGATTTGTTGATTGCCGCAGAGCATGTAGAGTTTGCACTGCCGGAAATGCCGCTTGGCATCATCCCCGATGCCGGCGCGATTCAGCGTCTGCCCCGCCGGATCCCGCACAACATTGCCATGGAAATGCTGTTTCTCGGCCGCCGGATGAAGGCCGATGAGGCCGCGCATTACGGGCTGGTCAACAAGGTTGTTCCGGCTGCCGATCTGATGAATGAGGCGCGTGAATGGGCGGGCCAGCTTGCCTGGGCCGCGCCGCTGGCGATGCAGTCCGTCAAGGAGGTCATTCGCCATATCGAGTGCCGCCCGACCGAGGCTGCCTTTGCCAGCATGCGTCAGGATGATCTGCCAACCTACCGGGCGATGCTGAAATCAGACGATGCGGCCGAGGGAATCAAGGCCTTCGTCGAAAAGCGTGAACCCGTTTTCAAGGGCAGATAGCCACCAGATCCAACCGTGTCGAAAGGGGCTGTCGAGATGCGCCCATCACCCCACAAAATCCAGACTGTAACCAGCATCGGCGCCGGGCCGATCGGCGGCGGCTGGGCTGCCTTTTTCCTGTCACGCGGCTATCAGGTGCGCGCCTATCTGCACAGCATGGATGAGGAACCCATTTTTCGCGCGATCATCGACACCGCCTGGACAAGCCTGCAGCAGATCGGTCTTGCCGCCGGTGCCAGTCGCGACAATCTCATCATCACCGATGATCTGGAGCAGGCCGTTGCCGGCACCCAGTTTGTCCAGGAATCCGCCCCCGAGCGCCTTGAGATCAAACAGCCGCTGTATGCGCGGCTTGGCGTGCTTGTTCCAAACGACATCATCATCGCCTCAAGCACTTCCGGCCTGCCGATGACCGACATTCAGGCCGACTGCCCGACGCCCGGGCGCACCATCGTCGGGCATCCGTTCAACCCGCCCTATCTGCTGCCGCTTGTCGAGATCGTCGGCGGGGCGGCAACCGATGCGGCGGCGCTTGACTGGGCTGTCGAGTTCTATCTGCACGCTGGCAAGGAACCGCTGCGTCTGAAAAAGGAGATTCCCGGTTTTGTGGCCACCCGCCTGCAGGAAGCGCTGTGGCGCGAAGCCCTGCACATGGTCGCCAATGGCGAGGCCAGCCCCGAGGATATTGACCGCGCCCTGCGCTTTGGCCCAGCGCCCCGGATGGCCATTCAGGGACAATGTATGGCGTTTCACGTTGCCTGCGGTGAGGGCGGCATGGCGACAAATCTCGACCAGTTCGGTCCGGCGCTCAAATTGCCCTGGACCCGGCTTGCCGCGCCGGAGCTGACAAAATCGCTGCGTGACGCCATGGTTGAGGGCTGCAACGAAATGGCTGGCGACAGATCCTTTGCCGAAATGGCCGCCGAACGTGACCGCCGCATTGTCAAAATCATCAAGGCCTGTGAGGAGTGACCCACAGCCCACCCACAGCGAAAAACAAGGCCGGAGACGCTTTTTCTCACTCGGTCCTGCTGGCTGATTTTTCCGCCCGATAGGCCTTTGCCGCATGGGTCAGGGCATACATCGTTCCCGGCCAGGACGGGGCGGTTTCCGCTTCCGGCCAGGCAAGGCGGTACTGGCTCGGCTTGCGGCCAAAGGTCTTGGCGAAGCAATGCGAGAAATAGGACATCGAGTTGAAGCCGGAAGCCACCGATATCTCGCGGATATCCATGCTCGTACTGACCAGAAGCGTGCGCGCATATTGCAGTTTCACGAACCGGTAGAACTGAATGACCGTACAGCCAAGATGCCTGTTGAACAGCCGTTCCAGCTTGCGTTGTGGCATCTTCATCTGGCGGCATAGTTCGGGAATTGAAATGCTGTCCTCGATCCGGTCCTCAAGAATCTGGCTGACCCTCTTGATCACCGGATGCACATCCGGCGTTGTCGGCCCGGTCGGTGGGCGCTGGGCGAAATGTGGCTTGGCGCGTCGGTGATGCAGCATCTGGCTGGCAATTTCCGCTGCCAGCTCCTCGTCATGTGTGGCGGCGATGCGGTGCAGAACAAGGTCGATCCCGGCCAATCCCCCGGCGCAGGTCATCATCTGCTTGTCGATGGTGAACATCTGCTCTCTGGCCTCGACATGCGGAAAGCTCTCGGCGAATCCGGCAAAGAACGACCAGTGTGTTGTCGCCTGACGCTGGGTCAGCAGCCCGGCTCTGGCAAAGATATAGGAACCGATCTCGACGCCGATCAGGGGCACCCCATGCCGTTCATGCCCGCGCAGCCAGTTGGCCAGCCGGTTGTCGAAAAACCGCTCGGCGCCCCAGCTGCCAAGCAGCGCGACACAATCGAGCGTGGCACCTGGCTGGATCGGGTGATCGAGGCCATGACAGGCAAGCTCCATCATGTTGCTCGCCTGTACGCTGCCACCATCCGGCGTCAGAAACTCCCAGCGATACAGCGCCTCGCCGCTGACATAATTGGCAATCCGCAGCGGCTCGATCATCGTCGCAAGGGTTGCCATGTTGAATCGCGGCAGCAGCACAAAGCGCATTTCGCGGCTGCGTGGCCCTGCCACGGGCTCCTTTGCCTTTTCGCTCATTCTGTGCCTTTCCGCCGCCACTCCGTTTCCCTGCTCTCATTTTACGAAAAAATATTCGTTTTGGCGAAATATTTACAACCGAACCGGTTTACCGCGTGAAAAATCAGGCGATGAACAACCGGCCCGACTGGTTATCACTGCCCGCCTGTCATATCCGGGCAGGGACCGTTTTCGGGCCGTGAGGGGAGATCGAGATGAATTTTGACGTTGTGCTGACCTGTGCGGTCACAGGGGCTGGTGATACCACCGGCAAGAACCCGCATGTTCCGGTAACACCTGCCGAAATTGCCACCGCGGCGATTGACGCGGCAAAGGCCGGGGCAACGGCTGCTCATATCCATGTGCGTGATCCGGAAACCGGGCAGGGGTCGCGCGATGTCGGGCTGTTCCGCGAGACCGTTGACCGGATCCGCGACAGCGACACCGATGTGGTGATCAATCTGACCGCTGGCATGGGGGGTGACTGGGTGCCGTCGGATGATGATCCGGCATTGCCTGGACCCGGAACCGACATGATCGGACCGGAGGAACGTCTGGCGCATGTCACCGCATTGCTGCCGGAGATCTGTTCGCTTGATTGCGGTACGATGAATTTCGGCAATGGCAACGAGATCTATATTTCGACCCCGCCCTATCTGCGCAGAATGGCCAGCATCGTTCAGGAATGCGGCGTCAAGCCGGAGCTTGAGGTGTTTGAGCTTGGCCAGATTCGCTTTGCCAAACAGATGATTGCCGAAGGCATCATCGACGCGCCGCCAATGTTCCAGATCTGTCTTGGCATTCCGTGGGGGGCTGAGCAGTCGGTCGATAATATGAAGGTGATGAAGGATGAGCTGCCGGCTGATGCGTCCTGGGCCTCGTTTGGCATTTCCCGCATGCAGATGCCAATGGCCGCTGCCGCGGTGGCGCTTGGTGGCAATGTGCGTGTCGGTCTGGAGGACAATATCTATCTTGACCGCGGCGTTCTGGCGACCAATGCCCAGCTCGTGACCCGTGCCAGAGAGATTATCGAGCGCATGGGCGCCCGGGTGCTGAGTCCAGCGGAAGCGCGCGCGAAACTTGGTCTGCGCAAACGCTGAAGACGCCCATTGCCAAACGCTGACCCCAACCGGATGGAAGACTGATCATGCTCGACAACCCTGACCACGAACAGCAGATGCTGAGAGACACGGTGCGCCGCTTCATGGACGCCGAGATGTTTCCACATGAGGATGCCATCGACCGCGATGCGCATGTCCCGATCGAGCTTGGCCGCCAGATTGAGGCGCGGGCGCGTGAGGTTGGGCTGTTCGCCGCCAATCTGCCAGCCGAGATCGGGGGCGGAGGCCTTGATTATGAACAGATGGGCATCATCGAATATGAATTTGGCAAGACCTCGCACGCGCTGCATTCATGGGTGGCGCGCCCGACCGAGATTCTGCTGGCCTGTGAGGGGGATCAGCGCGACACCTACCTGCTGCCCTGCGTCACCGGCGAGAAGCGCGAGCTGTTTGGCCTGAGCGAGCCAGAGGCCGGTTCCGACATCATGTCGATGAAAAGCAATGCCCGCCGGGATGGTGATGACTGGATCCTCAATGGCTCTAAACATTTCATCTCGGGGCCGGTAATGCCCGATTTCGCCATTGTTTTCGCCGTCACCGGGCATGATGAGACGCCGCGCGGGCCACGGTCACGCATCACCGCCTTTCTGGTCGATGTCGGTATGCCGGGCTTTGATGTCAGCATAGGCTATAACTGCACCAGCTATCGTGGCTATCTCAATTTCCGGCTGGATTTTGATGATGTCCGCCTGTCATCGGCGCATATTCTTGGTGAGGAGGGTCGCGGGCTGGAACTGTCTGGTAAATGGCTCGGCATGGGCCGGATCTGGGTTGGTGCAACCTGTTGTGGCAAGGCTGAACGGATCTATGACATGGCCTGTGACTGGGCGGCCAATCGCCGGCAGTTTGGCCAGGCCATCGGCAAATTTCAGGCAACCGGCTTCAAGCTCGCCGACATGGCGGTTGGTCTGCGCGCCGGACAGCTGATGGTCAGGGACGCCATCGTCCGGGCCAATGATGGTCAGATGAGCGACAGCGACGCCGCCATGGTCAAGCTCTATTGCTCCGAAATGCTGTGCCGGACCGCCGATGACGCCGTCCAGATCTATGGTGGCATGGGCCTGATGGAGGAAATGCCGATTCACCGTCTGTGGCGGGATTCAAGGCTGGAACGCATCTGGGATGGCACCTCGGAAATCCAGCGCCACATCATCACCCGGTCAATCCTGCGTCCGCTTGGCGGGTGATGCTCTGATGGCACCGGCGCCTCACAGCCCGGCCCTGCAGGCCAATCTGCGTCGGCTTCTGCGCCCGCGCCATGTCGCTGTTCTGGGCGGCGTTGATGCCCAGACCGTGGCTGGCGAGTGCCGGCGCATCGGCTATGACGGTCCATTCTGGCCAGTCAACCCGAAGCGCCAGTCGATCGGTGGTTTTGCCTGTTTCAAATCGGTTGATGATCTGCCCGAACCGCCGGATGCCGTGTTCATTGCCGTACCCCGTGACCAGGCGATCGACAGCCTTGCCCGGCTGAGTGCGATGGGGGCAGGCGGTGCCATTGTCTACACCGCCGGCTTTGCCGAGATTGGCGGCGATGGCCCGGCGATGGAAGCGGCGCTGATCGCGGCGGCTGGCGACATGGCGATCATCGGCCCGAACTGCTATGGCCTGATCAATTATGTCGACCGCGTGGCGCTCTGGCCATTCGCCCATGGTGGCGGGTTTCACGGGCGCGGTGCCGCCATCATCACCCAGAGCGGCATGCTGTCCTCCGATCTGACGATGGCGCAGCGCGGCCTGCCGCTCAGCTATATGCTCTCGGTTGGCAATCAGGCGGTGCTGCGCATCGAGGATTTCATCGACACGCTTGCCGATCTTCCCGAGGTCAGCGCCATCGGCGTCCATATTGAGGGCATCAGGGACAGCCAGCGGTTTCAGACAGCTGCGCTGAAGGCGCTGGCGAACAATGTGCCGCTTGTCGTTCTGAAAACCGGCAGCTCGGCGCTTGGCAGCGAATTGACGGTCAGCCACACCGGCTCGCTGTCCGGGGCAGACGAGGTGTATGACGCGCTGTTTGACCGGCTTGGCATGATCCGGGTGGATGAACCGGCACAGATGCTGGAGACGCTGAAATTCCTCACCGTTGCCGGCGTGCCGGCTGGCCGCCGTCTCGCTGGGCTTGCCTGTTCGGGCGGAGGTGCGACAATGCTTGCCGATGCCGCCGAGGCGCGGGGGCTTGAGCTGCCGCGTCCGGGTGCCGCCACCGCCGACAGCCTGCGTGCACAGCTGCCGCTGACCGCGACCGTGTCCAATCCGCTTGACTACACGACGCCGATCTGGGGCGTGCCGGACCGGACCGGGCCGGTTTTCTCCACGCTGTTCGCCGATGGCTATGACGCCGCCGTGATCATTCAGGATTATCCGGCCGCTGGTCTTGATGAGAGCAAGCCGTTCTACCGCAATGACTCGATCAGCTTCCTGACTGCCGCTGCGGCGGCCGGCCTGCCTGCCGCGGTGTGCAGCACGATCGCCGAAAACCTCGATGCTGAAACGCGGGATTTTCTGGTGGCGAGGGGGGTCGCTCCGATGCAGGGAATTGGCGATTGCGTCCGCGCCATCGCCGCCGCCGCCGCTTATGGCGCGGCGCGGCGCCGACTGCTCGCCGATGCGCCGCCACCTTTGATCCCTGCGGGTGGCGCTGATCCGGATGACAGGCTGGCCGATCCGGTGATGCTGGATGAGGCGGCGGCCAAATCCTGTCTGACCGGGTGGCAGATTGATGTGCCTGAATCTCTGGTTCTTGCCGCGCTGCCGACGGCACCGCCCGTGCTGCCATCCGGGCTTGACTATCCGCTTGTTGCCAAGGCGCTCAGCCCTGACCTGCCACATAAATCGGAGATTGGTGCGGTGATCCTTGATATCGGATCAGCTGAGGAGATGCTGGCCGCGCTTGCCGGGATTGACGCCAATGTCACCCGGCATGCGCCCACCGCGCGCAGAACCGGCTTTCTGATCGAGGCGATGCAGCCGCCACCTCTCGGCGAGCTGATGCTCAGCCTGCGCCGCGATCCGACCTTCGGTCTGGTGCTGACGCTGGCATCTGGCGGGGTTCTCGTCGAGCTTCTGTACGACAGTGTCACCTTGCTGCTGCCGGCATCTGATGATGTGATCACCGCCGCCATCGACCGGCTGGCCATGGCCCGGGTTCTGCGGGGCTATCGCGGCGCGGCGACGGCTGATTTTGCGCCCCTGATCGGCGTCATCAACCGGCTGGCCACGGCGCTGGCGGATGATCCGGCGCTGTCGCTTGTCGAGATCAATCCACTGTTTGTCGGCGCCGACACTGTTACCGCCGTCGACGCGGTGATCATGCGCATCAGCGCATGACGAACGGGTTGGCCAGCGGCTCATCCGAGGTGTTGATCCAGGCTGTCTTCGGCCGCGTATAGTCATAGATCGCCTGCATGCCGCTTTCCCGCCCATAGCCCGACTCCTTGTAGCCGCCAAACTCGGCGATCGGCGAGACGACGCGATAGGTGTTGACCCAGACAATGCCGGCCCGCAGCGCCTTTGTCATGCGCATGGCGCGTGCGCCGTTCTGGGTGAATACGCCGGCGGCCAGCCCGAATTTGCTGTCATTGGCCAAAGCTGTCACCTCATCCTCATCGTCAAAGCGCAGCACGCTCAGCACCGGCCCGAACAGCTCGGTATCGACAATGGTCATCTTCTGGTCCGGGCAGGCAATGATCGTCGGCTCATAGAACCAGCCCTGATCTGGTGTTTTTGGCCGCTGTCCGCCACTCAGCACCGTTCCGCCCTGCTCCTTTGCCAGCGCCACCTGTGTCTCGATATGCTCGATCTGCGCCAGTGTCGCCAGCGGTCCCATCTGCGTGTCCTCGGCCAGCGGATCACCAATGCGGATCGTCGCTGTCACCTCCAGCATGCGCTGAAGAAACTCATCGGCGATGCTGTTATGCAGATACAGCCGCGATCCGGCGACACAGCTCTGGCCGCTCGCACCGAAAATTCCGGCGATGGAGCCATTAACCGCGCTTTCGATATTGGCGTCGTCAAAAACGATGAAGGGTGATTTGCCGCCAAGCTCCAGTGACACCTGGGCGAAATTCTCCGCCGAGTTGCGCACCACATGCCGGGCGGCTCCGGTGCCACCGGTAAAGCTGATTCGCTGGACCAGCGGATGCGAAGTCAGCACCTTGCCGCAGGGATCGGCATGGCCGGTAACGATATTGATTACGCCGGGGGGAAAGCCGGCTGCCTCGACCAGCTTGCCAAATTCCAGCATTGCCGCCGACGCATGCTCGGAGGCTTTCAGCACCACCGTATTGCCAGCTGCCAGCGCCGGCCCGATTTTCACCGCGACCAGAAACAGCTGCGAATTCCACGGCACGACTGCTGCGACCACGCCAAGCGGCTCGCGCAGGGTGATCGTCATCATATCCGGCTTGTCGATCGGCAATGTCGCGCCGCTGATCTTGTCGGCACAACCGGCATAGAACTGAAAGAATTCGGCGATATATTTTGCCTGCCACCGGGTTTCCTTGAGCATTTTTCCAGTGTCGATCGTCTCAATCCGGCCAAGATGCTCGGATTGCTCATCAAGCAGTTCGGCCAGGCGACGCAGATATCTGCCACGTGCTGTTGGCGTCAGGCTGGCCCATTCACCGCTGGTAAAGGCATCATGCGCTGTTTCCACGGCGCGGTTGATATCCTCGGCGGTGGCCTCGGGAATGCTGCACCAGGGCTGTTCGGTTGCCGGGTTGATACTGTCGAACCGGGCACCATCGCTGGCATCCACCCAGTCACCATTGATCAGCATGCGATATTGAACTGGCTCTGCCATTTGCCTTTCCTCCCAGGAAACTGTGCGTTGTCGAACGCTGTGAACTTAAACAAGGGCGATGCTCGCACAATTTGGCTGGCAAGAAAACATCCCCCACGCTGTATCTGTCACGCTGCATCTGCCTCGCTGTGTCTACCATTTTGCCTCTGCCATGTGGGGGCTTGCAAGGCAAAGGCATCATCCCCTAGGCTGGCGCTCTGGTTGGTCTGCGCCCTCTGGGCGACAGCAGCATCCAGGCAGTATGACAGGAAGTGAGGCAATGATGGCAAAACAGGTGATTGGCGGGCCAGTCGTAATCAATGGGCGTGCCCTGTCGCTGTCGCGTGCGGTGCGTGCTGGCGAAATGGTCTATCTGACCGGGCAGGTGCCGATGCGCGATGGCGCGGTGATGACCGGGGGCAGCATCGAGGACCAGACCCGCGCCGTTCTCGATGATATTGCCGCAACATTGGCGCTTGCCGGCTGTGGTCTTGAGGATGTGGTCAAATCCATGGTCTGGCTGACCTCGCGCGATGATTTTCCCGGCTTCAACGCCGTCTATGCCGAATATTTCCCGCATGATCCACCAGCGCGCTCGGCGGTGGTCAGCGATCTGCTGGTCGATGTGAAGATCGAGATAGAGGTGATCGCCTATCATCCCCAGACCTCCACCCAGAACCAGACCCCCACCCAGAACCAGACCAGCCGTGAAAAGGCCTGAGCGGTGACGGTCACCCAGACGGCCGATGGCACCGCCTGCCAGCTGTTCGGTCCAGACGCGACACCGGCCCCGCCGCTGGTCCTGATCCATGGTCTTGGCCTCAATCGGGCAATGTGGCGCGAACAGACGCCGACCCTGAGCCATGACCGGCAGGTGATCACCTATGATCTCTATGGCCATGGCGACTCACCAGCACCCTGCGAGCCGCCCTCGCTGGCACTTTTTGCCCGACAGTTTGCCGGCGTCATGACGCATTTTGACTTGCCGCATGCGATTGTCGCCGGGTTTTCGCTCGGCGGCATGATTGCCCGGCGGATCGCCATGGATATGCCACATCTGGTTAGCGGTCTGGCAATCCTTCATTCACCCCATGCCAGAACCGGGGTTGAACAGGATGCCATCCAGGCGCGTGTTCAGCAGGCTGAGGCTGCCGGGCAGGGGGCAACGGTCGAGGCGGCACTCGAACGCTGGTTTACCGCTGGTTTTCACGCTGCCAATCCGGCGGTCATGCGTGATGTGCGCGACTGGGTTCTGGCCAATGATCCGGCAATCTATCCCGCGATCTATCAGGTGCTGGTTGATGGTGTCGCCGAGCTGATTGCGCCATCCCCGCCGATCGCTACACCGAGCCTTATCCTGACCGGGGATGAGGATTACGGTAACAATCCGGCGATGAGTGCCGCCATCGCTGCGGAGATTGCTGGAGCCTCTCTGGTCATTCTGCCGGGGCTGCGCCATATGGCGATGCTTGAGGCACCAGACATTTTTAATCGCCATCTGGCAAAATTCTGTGCCACCATCACCGCCTGATTTGAGCCAATTTCGCTGGAGCCACCGATGCAACTGACCATACGCAAGATCGTCACCTACAAGGAAACCATTCTGGTCGAGGGAGGTCGCGACGCGCCTGAACCGCTGGACATCTTTGCGGCGGCGGCGGTCGTCAGAAACCCATGGGCCGGACATGGCTTTGTTGAGGATCTGTCACCCGAGATCCAGGCCTTTGGCCCCATTCTTGGCCAGCGCCTGACTGATGAGATGCTGAAAATGGCTGGGGGTGGTGATGCCATCGAGGCGTTTGGCAAGGCCGCCATGTCCGGTACCGATTGCGAGCTTGAACATGCCTCCGCCCTGATCCACACGCTGTATTACGGCAATTTCTTCCGGCAGGCGGTGTCTGGCAAAAGCTATCTTGGCTTTACCAACACGCGTGGGCCGGCCAACACCCAGATCAACATTCCGCTGATGGACAAGAACGACACCGGCCGCCGCTCACATTACCTGACCGTGCAGATGTCGATCCATGATGCGCCTGCCGCTGATGAGTTGATTGCTGCGTTCGGTGGGGCCACCGGCGGGCGTCCACATCACCGCATAGGTGACCGTTACACCGATCTTGCCGCCATTGGTGCCGATGTCGAAAATCCAGCTGGTGTCTGAGCGCGCCTGATCCCGGAATCCCGCCCTCTGTCGGCGCTTTGGTCCTCCGCACTGCTCTTCAAGCCAGGCGATGTCCAGAGCGCGGCATATTGACTTACTTATGGTCAGTTTTATGAGTGCCGGTCAGAATTTAGATTTTCCCCAAAGTTTTTCTATAGATAAAGACTTGCAAAAGCCCCTAGTTCACCCTTTACTATGTCCATATAACTTCGTGGGAGGATAAAGTGGAAGAACCAAGAAATCCGATTAATAATATTTCTGCAGAGATATCTGATAAAGAAAATCAGTTAAAGGCAGAAAAATTGCAAGCTGGCTTCTTGGCCGGCAACATTAGCCGTCGTGGATTTATGACAGGTGCAGTCGCACTTGGGGCGACGTTGGCAGGTGCTTCAACAATTGTTGAGCAGGCACTTGCCGCGACGCCAAAAGCCGGTGGTCGTCTAAAGATTGGTATTACTGGTGGATCTACGAGCGACACGCTTGATCCTGGTCAAATTTTGGATGCCTTCAACATTAACGTTTTGATGGGTCAAACTCGGGGTAACATGACCCGAATCAGAGCTGACGGACAAATTGAAGGCGATTTGTGTGAAAGCTGGGAACCATCAAATGGTGGTAAAACATGGAAATTTGACGTCCGGCAAGGGGTAGAATTCCACAACGGCAAATCAATGACGTCTGAAGATGTAGTTGACTCAATCCGCCATCACATGGGTGAAGACTCTAAGTCAGCTGCCAAGGGTATCGTCAGTGGCATTAAGTCCATTGAAGCGGATGGAAAGCACACAGTTATTGTTGAGCTGAATGAGGGTAACGCTGACATCACGGTGGCTTTGTCAGATTATCACTTGAATATTTGTCCGTCGAATGGCGATGGAACAATTGATTGGCAATCGGGCATTGGAGCTGGAGCCTATGTTCTGCAGGAATATGACCCGGGCGTTCGTGCCTTCACTACAAAAAACCCGAACTTTTACAATGCAGACACTGAGGGTTTCTTCGATGAAGTTGAAACCATTGGTATCATCGACCCCACAGCAAGAATGTCAGCGCTCTCAACCGGTGCCATTGATTGTATCAACAACGTGCCGCCAAAAACGGCGGGTCGCCTTGGAAAGATGATGAATGTCAAAACCCTCATTTCGACGGGTAATAAACAAATCACACTTCCAATGCACTGTGACAAGGAACCTTTCACGGATCCCAATGTTCGCAATGCGATCAAGCATATCGTTGACCGCCAGGAATGGCTTGACAAGGTGCTATATGGCTATGGTGAGCTTGGCAACGACAACCCGATTGGTCCTGCCAACATTTATCGGGCGACCACCGATGAACTGCCACAGCGTCAATATGACCCTGAGCTGGCCAAATCACTGTTGAAAAAGGCAGGTCATGACGGTCTGTCCATTAAGTTCCATGCGGCTGACACCGGCTTTGCCGGCGCCGTTGATGCTGGATCGTTGATGGCTGAGTCCGCTAAGGCAGCTGGCATCAACATTGAGGTTGTTCGTGAGCCTAATGACGGTTATTGGTCGAACGTCTGGACCAAGAAAGCATTCTCAGCTTGTTATTGGAGCGGCAGACCGACTGAAGATTGGATCTTCTCTCTGATCTATGCTTCTGATGCAGGCTGGAATGATACTAATTGGAAGAACTCCAGCTTTGACAAATTGTTGCTTGAGGCAAGAGCCGAAACAGATCAAGCGAAGCGTCGGTCAATGTATGTTGAGATGCAACAGATCCTTCACACTGATGGAGGTCTGTGTCTGCCATTGTTCCAATCTGAAATTATGGGATATCGTTCATCAGTCGGTGTTCCAGATCAGGTCGGTAATGATTGGGAGTTGGACGGCCACCGCTGCGCTTTGCGTTGGTGGAAAGTATAGGACCAAGGGTTCTGCCTAAAACTTATCGGAGGAAAGCCAATTTTTTGGCTTTCCTTCAATCTCCAAAAAACCACTATCATCAAAATGTGACCAATAGCGTTAGTGCAAACCCCCAAACGTTGGTGCAAAGTTCGTAAAATTTATGCCATGAAAAATCTATTTTTGATGATTGCAAAGAGGGTCGCCCTTGGCATCCTTACACTTATACTTCTTTCTCTTTTAATATTTCTTTCTGTGGAAGCATTGCCTGGCGATCTTGCGCAAGAAATTCTTGGTCAACAGGCCACCCCGGAAGCTGTTGCCGCAATCAGAAAAGATCTTGGCTTGGATTTGCCTCCCCATATACGCTATGTGAATTGGCTCGGGGGAATGCTGCAGGGAGATTTTGGCACATCTCTGGCACTCAAACGTCCGATTGTTGATTTGATTGCACCCCGACTTCAAAACACTTTATTTTTAACGTTATATACAGCCAGCATCGCGGTGCCGCTGGCGATTTTCCTCGGGATGATGGCCTCTCTATTCCGCAACAGCTATTTTGATAGAATAAGCAACGCCACTGCACTTTCCGCAATCTCAATGCCAGAGTTTTTTGTTGGCTATATTTTAATCTACTTCCTCGCGCTCTCCGGCTATTTTCCATCGATGGCAAACATCACGCCGTCAACCCCGTTATTTGAAAAACTTTATGCATGTTTTTTGCCAGCACTGACCTTGACGCTGGTTGTAACCGCTCACATGATGCGGATGACGCGAGCGGCAATAATTAATATTTTGGCTCTTCCTTATATCGAGATGGCTCATCTCAAGGGGATCAAGCCGTCGCGTATTATTTTCCGGCATGCTCTTCCCAATGCACTTGCACCGATTGTAAATGTCGTTGCGCTAAATATGGCTTATCTGATTACCGGCGTCGTAATTGTTGAGATCGTATTTGTATTCCCCGGATTGGGACAATTAATGGTGGATGGCGTTCGTTTTCGGGATGTGCCGGTGGTCCAAGCCTCCTCATTGGTTTTTGCAAGTGCATATGTGGGGCTAAATCTGTTGGCAGATATTATATCGACTGCAACAAATCCGCGTCTGATGCGGCAGAAGTAGGGTGATAAGAGCATGAACCTTTTTTCTGTAATGATTTGGTTGCCAATTGTAGTGAGTGTTTGTTTGGCCGCAGGTTGGCTGTTTCAGCAGTTATTGATCTTGTGTGTTAATGAGCCGACTGCGAAATTTATCCGGACCGCACCGCTAACGGCAAGTTTTGGAATTCTTACGATTATTATTTACATAACGTTTGCTGTTTTTGCCCCATTGATCGCTCCCTACGAGCAATATGAAATTCTTGCAGGGGCCTTCGAGCCTTGGGCGTATCCATATGTTTTGGGCACAGATAACCTTGGTAGGGACGTTTTTTCACGCTTGGTTTATGGTGCCCGAAATACGGTTGGTATCGCATTTTTAATCACAGCTCTCGCATTTTTAGTTGGTACTGTTCTCGGCATATACTCTGCTTTGAGAGGAGGTATAATCGACCAATTGTTTGGGCGATTTATTGATGTATTGATGGCAATACCCACTCTAATTTTCTCACTTCTCATGCTAACAATTTTTGGTACCTCGGTGCTTTCCTTGGTGCTTGTGATCGCAACGATTGACTCCACAAGAGTGTTTCGAATTGCTCGAGCTGTGGCGTTAAATATTGTTGTTCTGGATTATATTGAAGCAGCTAAATTAAGAGGCGAAAGCACGGCCTACCTAATAACAAGGGAAATTTTGCCTAACTCAATGGCACCACTTGCCGCAGAGTTTGGCTTGCGGTTTTGTTTTGTTTTTTTGACTATTTCGTCACTTTCTTTTTTGGGCTTGGGGCTTCAGCCACCGCTTGCCGATTGGGGTTCGATGGTGCGCGACAATGCCGAATTGATCAGCTTTGGCGACATCACGCCATTGATCCCGGCCGGGGCAATTGCGGTGTTGACAATCGCTGTCAATTTTGTCGTCGACTGGTTGCTGCACCGCGCCAGCGGTCTCAAGGATTAGGAGGCGCTGATGTCGAGAAAAACCACCGCTACCGCGCCACTCCTCACCATGCGCAACGTACATATCAAGGGGCTGAGTGACGAGACCTGGGTCGACATCATCAATGGTGTCGATCTTGATCTCAGGCGCGGTGAGGTTCTTGGTCTGATCGGTGAGTCCGGTGCTGGCAAATCGACCCTTGGTCTCGCCGCAATGGGGTTTTGCCGCGATGGCTGCAAGATCACTGATGGCAGTATCGAATTTGACGGGCTTGACCTGCTCAGCCGGAGCCGGCAGCAATTGCGCCAGCTGCGGGGCCGCCGCATCGCCTATGTTGCGCAGTCGGCGGCTGCCAGCTTCAATCCGGCGCACCGGCTGATCGACCAGTTCTGCGAGGCTCCGCTGAAGCATGATGTGATGGCTCGGACCGAGGCCGAGACCTATGCCAACAGTCTCTATGAGCGGATGAATCTGCCGGACCCGCATGAATTTGGCTATCGCTATCCGCATGAGGTTTCGGGAGGCCAACTGCAGCGCGCGATGACGGCAATGGCGCTGTCCTGCCGTCCTGATTTGATCATTTTTGACGAGCCGACGACTGCGCTCGACGTTACCACCCAGATCGAGGTGCTGGCGGCGATCCGCGATATTGTCAAACAGTTCAACACGGCGGCGATCTATATCAGCCATGATCTGGCCGTAGTCGCGCAGATGGCCGATACGATCAAGGTGCTGCTCAAGGGCGATGAGGTTGAACAGGCGACAACAACGAAGATGCTAAAAAGTCCGAAGGAGGATTACACCAAATCGCTCTGGGCTGTGCGCGAATATGCGCGCGCCGAACAGCCGCCCGTAACCGGCCAGCAGCCGGTGATTGAGATCACCAATGTCACCGCTGGCTATTCGCCGCGTCAGGACATTCTGAAAAACGTCTCCTTTGCCATTCACAAACGTCGCACAGTCGCCGTCGTTGGCGAGTCCGGCAGTGGCAAATCGACCACGGCGCGGGTCATCACCGGCCTTCTGCAGCCGCGCATGGGCAGTGTCAGCTTCGCCGGAACGCCGCTTCCCGCCAGCTATCAGGACCGGAGCCGTGACCAGCTGCGCCATGTCCAGATGATCTATCAGATGGCCGACACGGCGCTCAATCCAAAGCTGCGCATCCGTGATCTGATCGCCCGGCCGGCGGCGATGTATCTGGGGCTGTCGGGCAGGGCGCTCGAGGACCGGGTGCGTGATCTTCTGCGGATGATCGAGATGGAGCCCGATCAATATATCGACCGTCTGCCGTCCGAGCTGTCAGGCGGGCAGAAACAGCGCATCGGCATCGCCCGGGCGATTGCCGCCGAACCTGGCTTCATCATCTGTGACGAGGTGACAAGCGCGCTTGACCAGCTTGTTGCCGAGGGCATTCTCAAGCTGCTTGACAGATTGCAGAGCGAGCTTGATCTTTCCTATATGTTCATCACACATGACCTTGCGACAGTTCGCGCCATTGCCGATGAAGTCGTTGTGATGAAAGATGGCGATGTGGTTGAGCAGGGGCCGAAATCTGAAATGTTTGTCCCGCCGCATCACCCCTATACGGAGCTGCTGCTTGGCTCGGTGCCGGAGATGGACCCGACTTGGCTCGACAGGCTGCTTGAGAGCCGCGGCGCAGACAATATTGGCGATGCCGCCATTGCCCGGATGAAGTAGGCGGCCTGTTCGCCGCCAGGCAAGCCGGCCACGCGCTGGAGACGAAGGAGAACGACGATGGAAGAAGCCTTTGCCACCCGCAAATTGATCAAACCGGCAGAGCTGAAGGCCCTGAACACCAAATCCGACCTGCGTGGTGGCCTGCAGATGGCCAGCCATCTTGGCCTGATCGCCGGCCTCGCCGCCCTGCATTTTCTGGCGCTTGGAAGCTGGTGGGTGCTGGCTACCGGGTTTGCGCTTGGTGTTGCGATCAATTTTCTCTATGCCGCGCAGCATGAACTCTCGCATTGGTCGGTGTTCAGGACGAAGGGACTGAACGAGTTTTTTGGCCGGCTGATCGGTTTTGGCATGCTCTTTCCCCGCGATTATGATCAGGTCATGCATTTTGCCCATCACCGCTGGACCCAGGATTGGGAACGCGATGGCGAGCTGACGCGCGAACCCTATACCTGGCAGAGCTTTGCCAAATGGATGCTTGGCACGACCTATTGGTACAACCGGGTTGTCGGCATTATCCGGCGCGCGCGCGGGATCATCATCGAACCCTATATTGGCGCGGCGCATGAGGCCCGCATCATCCGTGAATCCCGCCTGCATCTTCTCGGCTATGCGCTGATTGCCGGCCTGTCACTCTATTTTCAGAGCTGGGCCGCGCTGACGTTCTGGCTGTTGCCGATGGTGCTGACCAAGCCGGTTCATCAACTGCAGAACTCGATCGAGCATCTTGGACTGACGCACAAGACCGACATCCTGCAGAACACCAGATCGACCCGGACCAACGCTTTTATGCGCTGGCTGTGCTGGCAGATGCCCTATCACACCGCGCATCACAGCTATCCGTCAGTGCCGTTCTGGCAGCTGCGCAAACTCGATCATCTGCTGGAAAGCCGGGGCGGTGACATTCACCGCATGGGCTGGATTGAATTCCAGATCGAGGCGTTTCGCCGTCTTGCCAGCAAGGATGAGAGTCAATGGCCGGAAAATGAGGTGTGGATCGTCTCCTCGCCATCCGGCAAGCCGGTCAAGCTGGAGGCCTGATCTGGCCGCACCGGCATCACCGCCTGAGGGGAGGGGCGCATGCGTTCTTTGAGATTCTACACCTCGCTCTGGGCGATGATGCCGCATGACCAGACCGGCACCATCCTGCCCTATGATGCCATCTGCGAGAAAGTTGCCGGGGCCGGCTATGATGGCATGGCACTCGATCTTGGCGCCGGTGATGTTGCCCAGGCGCGCGAGGTCCAGCCGCATATGGCGCGCGCCGGGCTGACACCGCTGATCGTCGCCTTTCCCAAAACCATCGAATCACTGCGTGAAACGCTGATCATGGCAAAGGATTTTGGCGCGCCCTTTGTCGATGTCATCGGCCAGGTGATGCCGCTTTCTGTTGATGGCATGATTCCGGTGATCCGCCGCTGGATTGACATGTCCGACGAGATTGGCATGCCGGTCCAGTTTGAAACCCACCGCAACTGCATCACCAACGACCTCTATGCGACGCTCTGCCTGATTGATGCGGTGCCGGAAATGCGGCTTTGCGCCGATCTCTCGCATTTTGTTGTCGATCGTGAATTCAAGCTGCCGCTCGATCATCGTGATCAGGGGCTGATCCAGCGCATTCTGGACCGCTCTGACAGTTTTCAGGGCCGTGTCGCCAGTCGCCAGCAGATCCAGCTGCAGCTCGATTTTCCCCAGCACCAGAAATGGGTCGAGCTGTTTCAGGGCTGGTGGCATGACGGGCTGGCAAGCTGGCGGGCGCGTAATGCGTCGGGTGACTGTGTCTTTCTGTGCGAATTGGGGCCGCCCGAATATGCGATGACAGGGCCGGATGGCCGCGAGCTGTCAAACCGCTGGGAGGAGGCGCTGACAATCAAGGGCTGGGTTCACGATATCTGGGCAGCGCTTGAGGCAGAGGCTGTTTCTGACCCGAAATAGGAATAATCCTAAATTTTTTTCTTGACATTTGGCACAAAATAGGATATACCCTATTTCATGCTTGGCCAGAAAGGCCTGGCAGGCGCAGTGCCTGCGTCCGGCTACGGTTTTTCGATCTGGGGGGATCGGGCTCTGCGGCTTGAAATCAGCTGGGCATCGCGCGCCATCCTTGCGGGGGGCATCGCGTCCCCAGATCATCAGACAAGGGATCAAATCACGCCACATGCCGGGTATCGTTGGCACAATGGGTGTGGTTCCTGCACCAGGAAAGGAGACTGAAAATGCTATCCGGCTTCTGCCTGTCGGCGCGCGGCAATCGCCGTCGCCAGCACGCACATCAGTTCGAACATCAATGAAACACCGAGCCAGGCGGTGCCGCCATCGCTGTCAAAGGGTGGTGAGACCTCGACAAGGTCTGCGCCCACCAGATTGACGCCGGCCAGTTCGCGCACCACCTGCTGTGCCTGATGGCTGTTGGGGCCACCGATTTCCGGCGTTCCGGTGCCGGGCGCATAGGCGGGGTCAACAAAATCAATGTCATAGGAACAATAGGTCGGGCTGTCGCCGACAATGGCTCTGGCCTCGGCCATGATTGCGGGAATGCCGCGGTCAAACAATTCCTCGACCCTGATGATCCGGACGCCCTGGGCCTCGCCCCATTCGACATCATCATAGTTATAGGCAGTGCCACGAATGCCGATCTGCACAGTTTTCTGCGGATCGAGCAGCCCTTCCTCGATGGCCCGCCGGAACGGAGTGCCATGGGTGTATTTGAAGCCGCCGAAATAGCTGTCAAACAGGTCGGTATGGGCATCAAAATGAATCATGGCCAATGCCCCCCTGTCGGGTCTGCCGGTTTTCAGGCCGCGCAGCACCGGTAGCGAGACAAGGTGATCGCCACCTGCTGTCATCGGGGCAATGCCGCGTTTGCTGATCTCAGCGTAGAAGGCGGTGATCCGCGCCATGCTGTCGGCAAGGTCGATCGGGTTTGGCCCGACATCGCCAAGGTCGGCGCAATTGACCGTGGCAAAGGGATTGACCCCGGTAACCGGATTCAGCGCCCGGATCATTGTCGAGAGATCACGCAATTGCCGCGGGCCATGGCGTGGGCCGGGTCGGTTGGTCGTTCCGGCATCCCACGGCACACCGATCAGACCCATCTCGACCTCGTCGATGCGCGGCGCGTCAAGGTCAAGATGCGGCAACCGCATGAAACTTGGCATGCCGGCAAAACGCGGCATCTCGATGGCCGAGACCGGCTGGAAGAATGCCTCTGCTCCTTCTGGATCTGTCTCTTTGCTCATGGCCGCCTCCCATCTGCTGTCCGGCCATAGTCTGACATGCGGGTCGGGTTGGGGCCACCGCTTTGTTTGGGGCCGCCCCTCTGGAACGCTCCATTGCCCCTCTGGAACACTCCATTGG
>JAYNHH010000012.1:0-10809 GCA_038107835.1 Alphaproteobacteria bacterium | reverse complement strand
TATTTTCGGGCTTGGCAGCATCCGCCGGGAGGGTAAGCTGAAAAGCCGGGGCAGGGGCGACGCCGCCCGTCCGGTGGGTTTTTGATGAAAGGAACAGGCAGATGGCGGAACAGCATGATGCAAGCATGATGAACAATCTCTATTGGTGGGGGGTGCCAACCCTGTTCCGCTGTCCGCAGGATGATGTTGCCGCGGCCGACATCGCGCTTATCGGGGTGCCGCATTCAGCCGGCAATGGCACCACCGAGCGGGACCAGCATCTTGGCCCCCGTGCGGTGCGCAATATGTCGGCCCTGCAACGCCGGGCGCATGGGGTGTTCGGTTTTGATCCCTGGGCCAGTGCCAGCATTGTTGATGCCGGCGATGTGCCGTTTCCACGGGCCAATGACAATGAGGACTGCATCCAGCAGATCACCGATTTCTACCGGCCGATCGATGCTGCCAGGACGCGGCCGGTGTCGATTGGTGGCGATCACTCGATCACGGGCGGGATTATCCAGGCACTTGGCAATGGTTCGCTGACCGGCGGCGAGAAGGTCTGTTTCCTGCATCTTGATGCGCATACCGATGTGTTCACCACGGTCGATCATTTTCTGGGGGCAAAGAAATCGGCGGCGCATTGGGGGGCGTATCTCGTCGATCAGGGGCAGGTTGATCCCACCCATTCGATGCAGGTCGGGCTGCGTGGCCATCCGCGCACCCTTGACTGGCTGCAGCCGTCCTATGATTACGGCTATAATGTCGTGACCATGGCCGAATATCGCCAGCGCGGTGCGCTTGACGTGATCGAACAGATCAAGACCGTTCTTGCCGGACGGCCTGTCTACATCACCTTCGATCTTGACTGTCTCGACCCGTCGGTGGCACCGGCTGTTTCCAATATCGAGCCAGGCGTCAATGGATTCAGCATGGATGAGGCGGTGGCCCTGCTGCATGCGGTACGGGGAATGAATATCATTGGCGGCGATGTTGTCTGTCTGATGCCGACCAAGGACAGCCCGAACCAGATCACCTCGATGGTTGCCGCGGCGGTGATGTTCGAGATGATTGCGATGATCGCCGAGAACGTGAAAACGTCATCCGGACAGGCTGGCTAGCCGCGCCGTGCCAGACACCGGTCATCTGGGCAGGTTTTCACGCAGAAAACGCTGCCAGTTGCCAGCGCAGATTTTCTTCGTCAACGCATCGCCAAAACCGTTTGCCAGCAATGTTTCGGCAAGCGCTGGCAACCCGCTGCAATCGCCGATTGCGGTGGGGATTACCGCGCCGTCGAAATCCGATCCGAGGCCAACACCATCCTCGCCAAGCCGCGAGACCAGATGGTCAAGCTGGCGCAGGATCAGCTCAAGCGGTGTGTCCGCCTGTTTCCGGCCATCATCGCGCAGATAGGCGCTGGCAAAACAGGCACCGACAATGCCGCCGCGTTCGGCAATCGCGTCGATCTGCCGGTCGGTCAGATTGCGTGGTGCCGGGCACAGCGCATGCGCATTTGAATGGGTTGCCATCAGCGGGCGCTCGCTACAGGCGGCGACGTCCCAGAAGCCGGCCTCATTCAGATGTGACAGATCAACCAGAATCCGCCGCTCGTCGCAGGCGGCAATCAACGCCTTGCCGGCATCGGTCAGCCCATCACCCTGATCGGGGGAGCCGGGGAAGGAGAAAGGAGCGCCATGACCAAAGACATTGCTGCGCGACCAGAGTGGCCCGATTGACCGCACGCCACGCCGGAACAGAAGATCCAGCTCGTCAAGGCTGTCGGAAATCATCTCCGCCCCCTCGATATGCAGCACAGCGCTGATTTTTCCCGTCTTTCCACCAGCGTCGCGTCCGGTGTGGCAGGGGGCGAAATCCGTGCTGCTGAGCGTGTCGAAAATATCGATCATTTCCAGGCATTGGATCAGCGCGCGTTTCTGGTCGATCGGCCCTGCTGCCAGCATGTCGGTCTTGCTGGCGGGGATGAAAATCGCGAAAAAGCCGCCGGTCATGTGGGCAGCTGCCATCCGTTCGCGATCGATATGGCCGCTGCCATCGGACTCAAGAAAGGCCGTGGCACCCCAATCATCATTGTGCCACAGCCTCAGCAGCATATCATTATGCCCGTCAAAGAAGCTGACCGTCATCACCGCCCCTCCAGATGCTGATGGAGGGGTGCCGTCTGGGTTTTCGCCAGCCTGTCTCCCGGCATCTCGCCAGCAGCGATCAGTGCGTCATGTTTGAGTCCGAACAGGAAGGGATACCATTCTCTGGCAAGCGGTGTTTTCCAGCGCCACAGCAAATGCTCGATTGCTGTCATCTGCTCAGCCTCCGGCGCTGGCAGTGCTTTTGGCACTGTGCCACTGATCACGGGCGCGTCAAACCAGGGGGCCAGGGCAAAAAACGCCTCCGGCACGCCGTTTGCGCGCAGCACCGTCTGCCAGCGCCTCTCATCATCGCCTGCCTGCATCACGGATAGCAGCATGAGATCAGTCTCCACCATGCCGGTACCGTTCAGCATCAGCTCGTCAATGCTGGTACGCCCGCGATAGGGGCCGACAAACAGGCGGCGCGGGCAGTAGTCATTGCAATAGAGATTGTCCCACAGCACCAGCCGCTGAAATCCGGCTGTCGTCACCGCCGTCCTGTCGGCGTCAAATGGCCCGTCATCGGCAACAATCTGCGGGCCACAATGGAACAGCGCCACGGCGGCGGGTAGGGTGGCGGCCAGTTCCTGGTAATGCGCTGCCGCCTCGCTGGCGATCTCATCGGCATAGATCCGTGGCACAAGACAGAGCGGCACGGCGATCTCGCTGGCCAGCTGTCGGGCAATCCCGCCATGGCACTGGGCCTCGCTGCGGCCAAGTCCGGCAAATTTTTCCGGGTCAGGCTCGATATCGTCAAACATCAGGACAATGGCATCGGCACCAGCCTCAACAAGTTGATTTGATTTTTGCACAAGATTTTTGAATTCATTGATTTCATTGTGAAAGTCAAAATCAATTCCGGGGGCAATTCCGGCCAGCACCTGAATGTTGCGGCGCGCGGCATGGGCGCAGAAATCGGCAAAGTCAGCGCACCATTCGCCGTCCCAGGCAGTACGCCATGCGATCCGGTGGTTGACATCCTCCTTCGGCGCATAGACGTAGCTGCTCATGCCAAGGGCGGCCAGCTGGTCGACGATCCGGTGGCGCTCCTGCCAGGACAGGATGCGACCATAATAGCCTTCGATATAGCCGCGCATGTGTCGAGGTGATAGCATGATCACAGTCTGGCCTGTTTCACTGCCGCACGCCAGTTTAAAACCGAATGGCAGACGCATCGGCCAGAGTCACCAAAGCTGTGTCTGGCCTTCGTATTTGAGGTGACGATGAAAATTCTGGCGATTGGTGCGCATCCCGACGATATCGAGATTTTTGTCTATGGCACATTGGCGGCCTGTGCGGCGCGGGGGGATGAGGTCAGGGTCGCTGTTGCCACGGATGGAGGGGCTGGTGGTAATGGGCCAGTCGCCGAGCTGGTACAGCAGCGCGCTGCCGAGACGACCAAAGGTCTGGCGAAACTGGGCCGCCCGCATCTGTTCGGCTTTCCCGACGGGCAGCTTGCCAGCCAGCCCGACGCCGGAAGGGCGATCGCCGATCTGGTATCTGACTTTTGCCCCGATGCGGTGATTACCCATGCGCCAGAGGATTATCACCCCGATCACCGAGCTTTGTCGCGTCTTGTCGAGGATGCGGCTGGTTTCATCTGTCCGCTGTTTTTTGCCGATACGTTGATGGGGGTCGGCTTTACGCCTGAATTCTATGTCGACATCACTCCCCATCATGCGGACAAACAGACAGCGATCATGGCGCATGACAGTCAGCATCCCCATCGCTTTGCCGCCGGTGCGGCGCTGCAGAACCGGTTTCGTGCTGGCCAGTGCAACGCACCGGAAGGGCATTATGCCGAGGCGTTTCGCGTGTTCCGGCGCTTTCCCTTTGCCGATGCTGGGGCAATTCTACCGCCACCGCCGCCGCGCCGCCCGTTTTACGTTCCCGGCTCAGACGCGTTTCTCTGATCGTCATCCATTTGCCGTACATCTGGTTGCCGGGAATATGCCGGCTGCTGTCAGCCAGAGGTGCGGATGCCGGCAATCTGCGGCGACGCGACGCCTGTTGTTGTCGGAAAGCTGCCCGGCAGCTGGTGGTGATGCCGCGCTGCCAGAAAGGCGATCAATTCGGCTTCCATCATGTCTGACTGCAGCCCGTAATCCGCCGCGTTCAGCAATGATACTCCGGTCGGCAGGCTGGCTCGGATCGCCGCCAGCAGGGTTTTGTTGTGCTGGCCGCCACCTGTCACCAGAACCGCCACGGGTGGCCGCTCCAGCGCCGCCACGGCTTGGGTGATGGCGCGCGCGCTGAACTGGCACAGCGTGGCAAGTGAGTCAGCCAGCGGCAGTCGGGCAAGCGCCGGAGCATCAAGCAGCCCGGTAAACGCTGCCCAATCCAGCGATTTGGGGCCGCTGCTGGCAAAGAACGGGTTTTCCAGTGCGCTGGCAACAAGGCTCTCATCAGCGCTGCCAGCCCCGGCCAGAGCGCCGCCCTCATCATAGGGCAGGCCGGCTCTGCGTTGCATCAACGCATCCATCAGCCCATTGCCGGGTCCGATGTCATAACCTGCAATGACGTCATTGGCGTCGTCAATGAAGGTCAGATTGGCAACGCCGCCGATATTGATGATCACGGCTGGCTGCGGAATACCGGCCGAGGTGACGAGAAACTGGTGATAGACCGGCGCCAGTGGTGCGCCTTCGCCACCGGCTTCAATATCGGCACGGCGAAAATCATAGATCACGTCGATTCCCGTCTGCCGGGCCAGCGCCATGCCATCACCAAGCTGGACGGTCCTGCCAATCTGTGGATTGTGATAGATTGTCTGGCCATGGAATCCAATCAGATCAATTTGATAATCAGGATTATTTAGAAAATGGATAAAGCTGGAAAGATGATCCTCAGTGATTGCGGCGGTCAGCGCTGCCAAACGGTTGGCATCGGCCAGATAATGCGCCGGGTCGTCTCGCGCCAACAGAATTTCAGCGCGTGTGCTGTCGCGATAGCTGGCGAAATGGCTGTCCAGCAACCTGCATTTGCTGTGTCCGTCGGTGCTGACAAGGGCGACATCAATACCGTCAGCGCTTGTTCCCGACATCAGGCCGATAATGGTCAGCATCATGCAACCCTGTCTGCAGTGAGTTTGCTGTGAGATCGTACCTGCTCACAAGACTAAACTCTGTCTCGCCATGCAAGCGGTAATTGGCTAGGCTTTGACGATGAGTGACAACAGCCCGACCACCGAATCCCGTCTTGATCCTGACCGCTGGATTGATCAGCTTCCGCCTGCCGAGGCGCTTGCCGTCATGCTGGACAATCAGGCCGAGGCCATTCCGGCCCTTTATGCGGCGCTGCCGGCGATCGACAGTGCGGTTACCGCTCTTCACCAGCGTCTGCGGGCTGGCCGGGGACGGTTGATCTATGTGGGTGCCGGCACCTCCGCGCGGATCGGCGTTCAGGATGGTGCTGAATTGCTGCCAACCTTCGATTTTCCGGCCGAGCGTGTGGCTTTCGTCATTGCCGGCGGGCCGCAGGCATTGCTGCGGCCGGTGGAAAATGCCGAAGACAGCGCTGATGCCGCCACCCAGCAGCTTGACGAGCTTGCCATCACGCCGGATGATTGCGTGCTGGGATTGGCGGCAAGTGGCTACACGGTTTTCACCTGTACGGCTGTTGCTGCGGCGCGGCAGGCCGGCGCGCTGACCGTCGGCATCAGCAATAATCACAAAACCCCGCTTTTGGCGGCGGCTGAGATCCCAATTGCCCTTGCGACAGGGGCGGAGGCGCTGGCCGGCTCAACACGGTTGAAAGCGGCCACTGCCCAGAAAATATGCCTCAATCTGATGTCCACCGCGCTGATGACCCGGCTCGGGCATGTCCGCAATGGATTGATGAGTGCGATGACACCGCGCAATGACAAGCTGCGTCGTCGCCGCGATCAGATTATTGCGCAACTGGCACAGGATGCGGCTGACGGGTGATGACAAACGGCGTGCCAGCGCTGGAATGGGCTAGAATTTCGATCATCTGATCTTCGAGGACCGCAACGCAACCTGCTGTAAATTCAATGTTTTCAGTGTGTAGATGAAAGAAGATGGCGCTACCAAGTCCGGCGATTGGCGGCGCATCATTATAGCCCAGTACGACCAGCAGATCATAGTGTTCATCCTCCCGCCAAAGCTGCTCATGGCGGCCGGGATAGGGGCGACGCACCAGCTGATTATAGGCGGCATCTGCTGGATCATCGCACCAGCCAAGATCAGCGCCAAGCGGATGGACTGGCAATTCTGTCACCGGCGCTGACCGCCGGTCAGGCCGGAAATAGACGCAACGCATGACCCAACTGCCAAGTGGTGTCGCCATATCGCCCTCGCGCTTCGCGGCGGCGTCGATCAGGCCGGATTTGCCAATGATGCATTTATGGCTGTGCTGATCATTTTGGATCGCATAGCCTGTCGGGCACGGTGAAACTGTCCATCTGTCCATGCGTCCTAACGTGGCGGCATGTTCCAAAAGGGTCAAGTCCCGGACGTTATCTGTGGCGGCTCGGGCAATGGCAAATGCCAGTGAGGGCAATAGCAATTGCCTTTTGGGACATTCTGCGAATAGCATGAGGGTGTTTATTAGCGCTTTTGCATACACTAATCGCGTCGGGCATTTGTCGCAGTGGGGAGAAATAGATGGCTAACGGACAAACGAGTGCTTCACCGGGGATCGTCAGCGATTTCCTCTCATCCTATCTTGAGCCGCGGATGGCGCGGATTCTGCTCCTGGGGATGATCAGTGGCCTGCCATGGGTGCTGATCGGTTCGTCCCTGTCACTCTGGCTCAAAGAGGAGGGGCTGTCGCGCAGCGCCATCGGGTGGGCTGGCCTGATTTTCAGTGTCTATGCGATCAATTTTCTATGGGCACCGTTGATTGACCGGCTGCGCATTCCGCTGCTGACTGACCGGCTTGGTCACCGCAAGGCGTGGATTGTCACGCTTCAGGCGGTGATTCTTGTCTGTCTGTGTCTCTGGTCGACCCTCGAGCCGACAACATCGATCGCGCTGGTGATCGGCGCTGGCCTGATCATCGCCATCTGTTCGGCGACGCAGGACATTACCATTGATGCGCTGCGCATCGAACAGATCGACAGGGATGACAACAGGGGCATGGCCGCCGGGGCGGCGGTCGCTGTTGTCGGCTGGTGGTCTGGCTACAAGCTGGGCGGCATGCTGGCACTGATGATGGCCGATTATCTGCAAACGGCCGGAATCGCTGATTACTGGCAGATGACCTTCCTGTTTCTGGGTGTGTTGGTTGTTCTGTGTAACATTGGCCTGATGTTTGTTCCTGAAACCGGCACCGCCGAGCGCGCTGCCAGCCAGCGTGCGGCGCAGGATACAATGGCCGGTAAAATGGGCGGGCAGGGGCCTATGGTCCAACTGTTCAGCTTCGTTGTCACAACCGTTCTCGACCCGCTTCTCTCCTTTTTCCGGAAAAACGGCATGCAGATTGGTATCATGATCCTGGCCTTTATTTTCCTGTTCAAGATTGGCGAGGCCTTCATGGGTAAAATGTCGATCGTTTTCTACAAGGAAGTCGGCTTCTCGAAATCGGACATTGCCCTTTATTCCAAGGGTCTTGGCTGGATTACCACCGTCACATTTACGCTGATTGGTGGTTTCTTTGCACTGCGCGCCGGTGTTGTCCGGGCGCTGTTGATTTCTGGCATTGCCATGGCTGGCACCAACATCCTGTTCAGCGTCCTTGCCTGGGTCGGCCCGAATGAACTGCTGTTTGCCTTTGCCGTTGTCGCAGATGATCTTGCCGCCGCCTTTGCCACGGTCGCCTTTGTTACCTTCATCTCATTGCTGGTTGATCGCAACTACACGGCGACGCAATATGCGCTGCTTGCTTCGATTGGCACTTTGGGGCGCACGCTGCTGGCCTCTTCCTCGGGAGCGTTGGTTGACGGACTTGATGGCGATTGGGGGCTGTTCTTCATTCTGACAGCGATCATGGTGATCCCGTCCTTGCTGCTGCTTTGGAAATTGCGCCATAAGCTGCAGAACTGGGCAAAATAGGCGGCCTGAAAGGCACGGGGGCGTTAGCGGCAGTCAGTCCGAAACCAGCCTGATGGCGGTGGCAGCACCGCCGGTGGCGTCGGCAAGGCGGCGCAGGGCGGGGACAATGCCCTCGCTTGCCACGGCATGATGATGGGCATTGGCATGCAGCATCATCTCGTCCGATTGACAGATGGCGACATGGCCCGGCCAGAACAGCAGGTCACCCCGTTGAAGTGTGGTGGTATTGACAGTTATTCCCCTTGCTGCCGCCCAAATCTGCTGATCACCACTGTTGCGGGGGCAGGCAATGCCAGCGGCCTGCAGCGAGAGCTGTACAAGCGCCGAGCAATCAAGCCCTTCATGGGTGCGCCCGCCAAAATGATAGGCGCAGCCGACAAGATTCTCGGCGACACTGACAAAATCACCTGTTGGCGATGCCTGTGCGCAGGCACAGGCTGGCAGATACCCCGTGCCACCAGTCGGCAAAGCTATGGTGAGCCATTCACCCTGCTGATCTTCAATGCTGATCTGCGCGCCAAGTGACAATTTCATCACGCAGTGTGATTTTACATCCGGCGCCGCGCTGACAATCACCGAAGGGGCTGCGATCAGACGGTGGTCCTGTGCCCTGCTGCTGGCAGCCGAGGTCAGGGCGTCAGCCCGGACCCATCCCTCATTTCCATCCGTTGCCAGCCGAACCCTGAGATAGCCATTGCGCTGGTCCAGCACTTCCAGCGCCTCACCAAACAGGATTTCGGTTTCCAGGTCTGAATTATCCTCCGGCTGGGCCCGCATCGCCGCCGATCCCGTCACGGGGGTCACTCTGGTGGAATTGCGTGTCTGCCACCATGCGGCGGCGTCAAAATTCGGGCAGGTCTTGTCCGTGTCGGTGGCATCTCGATGGCCAAGGACGCGGGCGTGTGGGTAGCGGGCGGTCCAGTCACGCAGCAACAGCTCCAGCCGGTGCATCTGTTCTGTGGTGAAATGGGTGCGACCGATCAGACAGACGCCAAGGCTCTGGTCATTGATGCCTCTGACATGCGCGCCCTGCCAGAATTCGGGGCGGCCTGACTCGCACCGACCGTCACGGCCAATGACGTAGTGATAGCCAATGCCATCCCAGCCAAAGCCAAGATGCATCTGTTGGATGTCGATGGCGCGCAACGGTTCATCATCCGGCGTGTCCGAGCAATGAACGACCAGCATTTTTATGGCGTCGGGGTGAAGCGGCTGCATAGGTTAACAAAAGGCGGCTGCGGATCAGATGTCCAGCGTATTCTCCTTTTCCCAGGCGGAAAAATGCGAGACATAGGACTGCCATTCCTGCATCTTCATTTTCAGATAGGCTGCAGAGAACTCGTCACCAAGCGCTGTTTTCAGCCCCTTGTCCCGGTCAAAGGCGCGCAGCGCATCAAGCATGTTGAGTGGCAGTTTCGGCGCCCCGCGGACCTTATGGCCCTCGGCATACATATCGATGTTATGACGCTTTCCAGGATCGGCTTTGCTGCGTACACCATCCAGGCCGGCAGCGATGATCACAGCCTGCAGCAAATAGGGGTTGGCAGCACCATCGGGCAGGCGCAGCTCGAAGCGGCCAGGCCCGGGAACGCGCACCATATGTGTGCGGTTATTGCCGGTCCAGGTCACGGTGTTGGGTGCCCAGGTCGCCCCTGACATGGTCCGGGGGGCATTGATACGCTTGTAGCTGTTCACTGTTGGGTTGGTGATCGCTGCCAGCGCGCTGGCATGTTTCATGATGCCACCCAGAAAATGACGTCCCTGTTCTGACAGGCCCAGCTCCATGCTGTCATCGGCAAAGATGTTGGTCTTGCCACCCTTGTCCCAGACCGAGATATGCGCATGGCAGCCATTGCCGGTCAGCCCCTCGATTGGCTTGGGCATGAAGGTGGCACGGAACCCATGTTTTTCAGCAACCGATTTGGTCATGAATTTGAAGAAGCTGTGCTTGTCGGCAGTGTTCAGCACATCATCAAACTCCCAGTTCATCTCGAACTGGCCATTGGCATCCTCATGGTCATTCTGATAGGGACCCCAGCCCAGCTCGAGCATGTAATCGCAGATTTCCGCGATCACGTCATAGCGGCGCATGACCGCCTGCTGGTCGTAGCAGGGTTTGGCGGCAATATCATATTCATCGGAAATCTGCTCACCATCCGGGGTCAGCAGGAAAAATTCAGCCTCGATACCGGTTTTGACATGCAGGCCATCCTTCGCGGCGTCGGCGATTATGCTGTTCAGGACATTTCGCGGTGCCTGCGCCACCGGCGCATCTTCCATCATGCAATTGGCGGCAACCCAGGCAACTTCGGGTTTCCACGGTAGTTGGATCACTGAATTGGCATCTGGCACAGCGAGCATGTCCGGATGCGCCGGTGTCAGGTCAAGCCAGGTCGCAAAGCCGGCAAAGCCGGCGCCCTCAACCTGCATGTCGGCAATGGCCTGTGCCGGAACCAGCTTCGCACGCTGGCCACCGAACAGGTCGGTGTAGGAAATCATGAAATATTTCACGCCTTTGTCTTTGGCAAAACTCGCCAGATCAATGCTCATGTTAGCGTCCTTCCCTTTTTTCTTTGTGCGGAGCCTTACCCCCACTATGCGATTCAATCATCCGATCAGCCTATAATCTCTCTTGCCCTGGAATCCAGTTTGTTCCCGACAAAGGCACGCCAGCC
>JAYNHH010000011.1:63754-66035 GCA_038107835.1 Alphaproteobacteria bacterium | reverse complement strand
CCCTCGACAACGGTCGCAGCGTCGGTGTAATCCTCTCCATATTCAACCATCTCATCTGCAAAGCGAAATAGCGGGTTCAACCGCCACACACGCCGCAGCGCCAGACGTCGCAGCCGCTCGGGCATATTGCCCTCGAAAAACCGGTCCAACCCCGCTTCATCCTCAACCGTTTCCGGGTCAGGCAGCTCATATTTTTCCAACAGCTCGCTGTCGCTGAGCGCATCTTCCTCACCAGCAACATCTGTCTCGCCAAGCTCTTCGGAGGCGAGATGCTCTTCATCGGTTTGATCACTGCGGGCCTCTGCTGCGACCTTCTCCCGTCGCCTGTTAAACCGGTCTATCAAAGACCCGGATTCTGGATTGGTCGGCTTCGCCATATATCCCGTTTTCCTCTGTTCGACCGTGGTCGTACTGTATTTGTTTACTGGTAATCGCGGCGGCGGGTTGGCGTTTGGAAGACATCACCGCTCTGTCCGCGCCGAATATCGCCGCGCCCGGCATCGCGCGACGACACATGCGCCTTGTCCCGTTGGCGTTTCTTAAAAGGCTCAGGCTGAAAATGTTTCGCGACGAACGCCTCAACAAATTCTGCGATCGGCCCCTGCAGCTGGAGCTTTTCAACCTGATCCTCGCCACAATCCTCGTAATCCTGGATGTTATAGGGCGACAGGCTTATCTCCGCCACATGCATGTCGGCGGCATCTGCATCCGCCTCTACATCATCATAGTCATCGCTGTTTTCATTCTTACGCAGCACCAGATAGATGGCAGGATCAGATGACGCCAGATTCTCGGCATAGGCTTCGGATTCGGCATGATGCAGATCCAGCGATGCGTCAGCAGTAAACAGCATCGACAGCCCATCATCGCCAGCGCGCAGAGGTGCCAGCGGGATATCATTGATTGGTGGCGCCCCGTTTCCCGCCACCCGGTCCAGCGGCATCAGGTCGTGAATGACCCACCGGTGGGGCTGCCAGACATTGTCGATCGGCTGGCGCTCCACAATCACGCGCACGCCGTACAGAACATGTTTTTCATCCGCCGAAACACTGTCCACGGCCGCTCTCCAGACTTAATGACTAAAACAACAATCTACAGAAACATATCACTTTACAATCAGAATAATTTGACAAGTTGTCACGGTTCCATTTCTGGCATCTGATAGCGCCTTGCTGGGTGCAGGTTGCGCATGGCCGACTTGTCGCATGAGCAATGGCTTGTTTTCCTGCCGCCTTACACTACACTCAGCAGAGGCGGATAATTTTGCCCAAACCCGAGATGTAAAGAGCGTTCCAATGAGAGTAAAAGATACTGACGTGCTGGTCTGTGACTGCGGCGACACCATGACCATTGACGCAAAGGCGTTGGCGAGGGGTTGTGGCGCAACCGGCGAGTGCAGCCCTGCAACAAGCCTGTGCCGCAGCCAGACGGACAGGCTCGCCTCCGCAATGCAGGCAGCAGCGGCTGACGGGAGAAACATTCTTGTCACCTGCACGCAGGAAATAGACACATTCACCCAGATCGCCGAGGAAATCGCAACGCCGGTACCGCAGACCGTCAACATCAGGGAAATGGCTGGCTGGTCTGATGAGGGGGGCAACAGCACTCCCAAAATGGCGGCCCTGATTGCTGATGCCCTCACCGTGCAGTCGCCGGCCCGCAGCATGGGGCTGGAGTCGCAGGGCCGATGCCTGATCTATGCCGATGGTGGTACAAGTGGATCAGCTACCGACGCGGCTTTTGCGCTGGCAGCGAAGCTGGAAGGCAGCCTTGGTGTCACCGTACTCATCAGCAACCCTGGTGACGATCTGATGGCGCAGAGCGCACCAGCCAGCGCGACAACTGGCACAATACGTTCAGCCAGCGGTCATTTTACAAATTTCAAACTTGTCATAGATCAGTTTGCAGAAGCGCTGCCGCACGGACGCGACAGCCTTGTTTTTGGTGGTCGCAGTGATGGTGTTGAAACCAGCTGTGACATGCTGATTGATTTGAGCGGTGGTACACCACTTTTCACCGGCTGGGAAAAGCGCGACGGCTATTTTCGTGTTGCTGCTGATGACAGTGTTGCCCTTGCAGCCCTTGAGGCACAGGTCACTCCGATGATTGGTGAATTTGAAAAGCCAATCTACGTCACTTTTGATGAAAATCTGTGCGCCCACTCGCGCAACCAGATCAGCGGCTGCTCGCGATGCCTTGATGTCTGTCCGGCCGGCGCAATTACCAGCGCGGGCGACACAGTTTCAATTGACCCGGCAATCTGTGGCGGCTGTGGCTTTTG
>JAYNHH010000011.1:1434-63654 GCA_038107835.1 Alphaproteobacteria bacterium | reverse complement strand
GCAGGACATGATCTGATGGTTGGCGCGATTGCTCTTGGCTGTAACCAGGTGTTTGTTCTGGCCAATCCGCGCAAGACGGATGAAACACATCCCGTCGGCGCACAGATCGAACTTGCCCGCGAACTGCTGGCTGGCGTGAATGCCGATGCGGATGGCCGACTCACCCTGATCAATGAGAGCGATCCTGATGCCATCGCCAGCATTCTTTATGGCACCAGCTGTGCCAGCAAGGCAAAACCGGCACCCTTTGGTCCGGTGGGAACACCGCGTGGCATGGTTCGCCTTGCAATGCGCGGGCTTGGCACCGCCAACAAGGCCAGCGAGGATGTGATTGCCCTGCCGCAGGGCGCACCCTATGGACGCGTCAATATCGACACGGAAAACTGCACCATCTGCCTGTCCTGTGTCGGTGCCTGTCCAGCTGGCGCGCTGCAGGACAATCCGGATGCGCCGCAGCTGCTCTTCCGCGAGGACGCCTGTCTGCAATGCGGGATCTGTGCAACAACCTGTCCGGAAAATGTGATCAGCCTTGTCCCACAATTCAATCTGTCCGATACCGCCATGGCAGCCGAAATGGTCATCGAGGATACACCTTTCCATTGCGAAGGTTGCGGCAAGGCCTTTGGTTCCACCCGCTCAATTGAACGGGTAATCGCAAAACTATCGGATCACAGCATGTTCCAGCAGGAAGGGCGCACCGATATGCTCAAACTTTGCGAGAATTGCCGTGTCGAGGTCATGTTCACACATGATGATAAAATGCTTGATGTCGGCGAACGGCCAAAGCCACGCACCACCGACGATTACCTGAACTGATCTTCACCGGAAAGGCCCTTACTGGCTGACAATTGGCAAATTCACCAGGAGGTTCTGCGGCTTCATGCGGGCAACCCCGGCACGGTCCATCGCCAGCGCCATATAAACCGGATGGCCCTGCATCTCCGGAACAAAGCCGCTCTGGGCAGTGAGCTTGAACAGGCACAGGATCTGCGCCAGCCGGTCCTCGCCAACCTCCTTGTCTTCATAAAGATCATTCAAAATACCGGTGGCATCCGCATCGAGACCGACGTGCCATTGCCAGTTTTCCTCCTCGATCTTGACCACCGGAATGATCGTCACGGTCTGGCCAAGGAAATGCTGAACCCATTTCTCCATCACGCGGCACAGTGCATCCAGCGCCGGCTGGGTGAAAGCGATGTCGACCGATGTGTTGAACATGTCTGAACGGGACCAATATTCATCGGCATTTTCCGAAGCCAGAATGTCAATCATCACCTCATCCGGCCTCTCACTCTGCTTGAGCGCCTTCTGATAGCCAGCATGAAGCTGCACTGTCGCATGGTCAGCAACCATGATCCGCCCATCATCCAATGTCACCGCCTGATGCCGGAACAACAACTCCGCTGCGCGGATCTGCATCGGATCGGACTCACCGTCCAGAATGCCACGCAGCATGACCTGAACAAGCTGTTCGGTGAACAATGGTGGAATGCCGCTGGGTGCCTCGCCCCGGATCAGCGCCAGATAGGCAGACTCGATGGTGTCATATTTTGCCAGAAAATCGCGAAACCGCAGAACCGCCTGATAATTGTGAACAACGTCGCGGTCCTTGATGGCTGCCAGTTCCACCTCATCGACCGCACCAAAGGGGTCTTCAACAAGACGCGCATGCAGCGCCCGCTCGGCATCACAGGATTCCTCAACCGGCGCAACTTCATCACGGAAAAAATATGCCGCCATGAAATCCACCGACGGCATCGCTCTACCCTCGGAAGTCCTGTCAGTCAGATGCCACCCCGAGGTAATCCAGAAATCTGTTGCCATCAGCCTTGTCCCATATTTGTTGGCAGACCGGCATCATCGGCCCCACCATCCTTGCCGCTATCATCATCTGCAACCATCGTCCAGATTTTCTGCTCGGCGCAGGAGTCCGGTTTTGGCAGGCTGCGGAATTGTTCGGTGATGCCATCCTCACCAGCCTCGCGCTGAATGCAGAGCAACGTGCCGGTCTTGTGCGATTCGCATAGGTCAGCCATGAAGCTGATTTCCTGCTCTGCCGCGGCCAATGCGTCCTGTCGGGTGGGTGCGCCAAACACCTGTTCAAACCAATCAGCAAGGCTCGCCTCAAGCACCTTCACATCCCGCGGCTTCGCCGTTGCCACGCTGACCAATGTCGAAAACCCATGGCTCTCACACCCGACAAACCCATTGGCAAATGCCTGTTTCCACTTGCCGGTGATTTGGTCAGCCTGCATTGCGGAGAAAACAAAACTACCCGGAAGCGCCCATTCGCCCTCCTCGGCAGCATGCGGAAAGACATTCAGGTCGGACGCGTCGAAGCGGATTGTCCGGGCCAGTTTCATAGCGGCCTCATTGGGCCTGTCATATCGGCGAAGCGGTGCGCCGGCACGCCGATGACCTGACCATCAATTTTCAGTAGCGCCTGACCATCTTCATCCAGCCCCACCCAATCGGCGACGGTACCAGCCTCCAGCTCGATCACCGCATCGGTCAGCGCCCGATTCCGCCAGGCGTCGAACAAGGGGCGAAACCCGTCCTGCTCCCACCGGTTGATCCAGGCCAGAAAATGCCGACTGGATGCCTCGATGATGCGGGTGGTCGAAATGTGAATGCCGCTCTCCTCGATCAGCGAGGTTTCATCATGCACGCCAGACGCCAGCGTTGCCTCGATGTCGGCATCCATCCGGATGGCGGCACTTGCCACCATCCATCGTGGTTCATCACCGAGCTCTGCGGCCGGGTCAGTGGCAATCTGAACATGCCCGGCCCGTCCCTTGTTGAGCAAAATGTAACCGGGGAAGAGATAATTCACCTCAACCTCAGGTGGGGCGATGGCCCCGATTGCGTCACCGACACCGATCATCAGCGCGTGGAACATCTGCGCCGCCTTCAATGAGGTCACGTCCGGTGCCAGCGCAACCGACAGCTGGGCAAGTCCGCCAGCCGCCGCATAGAAAACGGTGCCAACCTCACTCTGGTCTGCAGCCGATACGGCAAAGGCATGGACATCACCATGGTGCGCCAGCGCATCTGCATCCACCTCAAAGGGCGTCAACAGGGGTGGCAGTCGTGGCTCGCCTTCGTAATCATCCGGGTCAGGTGTATAATAAATGCTCATTGCACCTCCTCGGGCCGAAGCCCTGCAACATCGATCAGACGGCGTGCAATGCTGCGGAACGTCCTGGCCTGCGCTGAACGCGGCTCAGCAACCACTACTGGCGATCCACCATCTCCACCCGCGCGAACTGACAGCGACAAGGGTACCTCACCAAGCATTTCAACACCGCGCCTACCTGCTTCTGCAGCGACACCACCCTCGCCAAAAATATGATCTTCACGCCCACAGTCAGGGCATTTCCATATTGCCATATTCTGAACCATCCCAAGGATTGGCACCTCAGCTTTTTCAAACATAGTCAATGCCTTAACCACATCCAGAAGCGCAATGTCCTGTGGCGTCGATACAATCACCGCACCCGACAAATTGACCTGCTGCGCCAGCGAAATCTGAATATCGCCGGTACCGGGAGGCAGGTCGACAATGATTACATCAAGCTCGCCCCAGGCAACATTGTCCAGCATTTGCGTCAGCGCCGACTGCACCATTGGTCCACGCCAGATCATCGCAGTATCATCAGGCACCAGCAACCCCATCGACATCAGCTTGACACCGTAATTTTCAAGCGGTGCCACCATGTCGCCACCGGCGCTTGCTGGTCGGCCGCTCACACCAAGCATCCGCGGCTGCGAGGGACCATAGACATCGGCATCCAGAATACCGACACGCAGCCCCTCAAGTTTCAGCGCCACAGCTAGATTGGCGGCTGTCGTGGATTTGCCAACACCGCCCTTGCCCGACGCCACGGCAATGAAGCGGCGCACCCGACTTTCGATCACTTTTTCAACGGTAGTATCGGGCGGTGCCTCGGCGGTGGCCGCGCTGCTATGGGCGGTGACCATGACTGTGGCGCTGGTCACACCCGGAATCGCCCGCACGGCAGCTTCAGCCGCACGGCGCACCGGCTCCATTGCCGGCCCACGATGCGCTGGAACCTGCAGGGCAAAGCTGACATTGCTCTGTTTGACATGCAGGCCAGTCACCATGTCGAGCGCGACAAGATCCTTGCCCTGCGAGGGGTCCTCGACCTCACGCAGGGCCGTCAGCACCTGGTCTTCGGTGATATCCGCCATCGCCGGGATCAACCCTCGCCGTCAGGGGCGATCACCTGGGCTGAGACGCTGTGCGACAACCCCAATTCGGCGATCGTTAACTCAGCTGTGATGTCAATGCTGCCACCTGGGGCAAGTTTGCCGTCGGCAACGGCCTTGGCCACAGCTGCCTCGAGTTCCTGATGTGCGGTCACGCCAAGCTGTTTCAGGAATTTGCGCATACTCATCTCTGAAGCAGTCATCTCTGCCTGGTCTCTGCGGCCATTGGATTTATCACTCATTTTTTCTCTCCATAACACCGGCAGCTGCACCGTTGGGTCCGCATCGCGGCCTACAATCTCCGAAGCCCGGCTAGACTCTATTTTTCAATGGTATCCACGTAGGCAAGTATGCGGTCTATGTCATCAACACTCAACTTTATTTCCTGCACAAAAGCGGGGCGCGATTTGTCACGCTCCTCACTGATCCCAGCGACAGATACCAGGGCTGGATGCGGCGGCAGGGTGAAAAACACCTCAAACCGGCGACGCCAATCCGCGAGATGCTTCATTCCCTTGAATGAGGGAGTGGATTCGATACCGCCCTTGGGATTGATTTCGGGAACAACATGACAACGGGTGCAATGCTCGGCCACGATCGCTCGGCCCTCGGCGATCATGTCGGCACCAGCTGCCTGAGGTAAACAGAACAGCAGCAGCGCAACAGCAGCACGCCAGAACGGCACCGGGCGGCATTGCCTGAACCTCGTGCGCGGCCGTTCAATCCAATCTGGTTTTGGCATCGTCTTCCTCCCGTCATTTTGCTGTTCGCCAACGGCCATGAACGACAGACCCTAGACGGTAGGATCTGCCATGTGGGTGCGCAGCATGTCCTGATACTGTTTGGTCATGTGATCGATGAATTTTTCCTGCTCATCGACAGCCAGCACATTTTTGCCGACATGCGCGGCATATCTGGCAGCAGCAAACATCATCACCAGTTGCAGGTCGGTGGCTGCCACCTTTTTATTACGTTGATTGGCCAACGAAATGAATTGGTCGGCCAGCCGGACAAACGAATCACCATCAAGGCAGTCACGGTTCGCCCCCGCCTGTTCGCGCGTCTCCGGTCGATCATGCCAATTTGGAAACGCTGGTTTCTCGTCTGTTGCCGTCATAACTCTACCCTTTGCCCTGTCCATACCCGGACCATATTACCGTTTCCGGCCAATTTCTGCCGTATCTTCCAGACCATCCGCATCATTGAGGTCGGCGTCACCGACAGCGGCAGTTGCCTGAACAGTCTGCAACCATTCTGACAGGCTGGCAAACCCTGACTGGATTTCCGCTTCATGCGCGTTAAATCGCCGCACGAGTTCTTTGCCAAGCTCAGTGATTGCCGCCCCACCATGCGTGTTTCCACCCCGCACCGTCTCGATAAGGGGGGCATCAAACCCCTGCTGCAACGAGGTGATCAGGAACCAGGCGCGCCGATAGCCCATACCCATCTGGCGGGCGGCAGCGCTGATGGACCCAAGCTCGCCAACCTTTTCCAGAAGGCGGATCTTGCCAACGCCGATGGTCTCGTCGGCAACAAACCATTTAGCCCGGATACCGGGTGGCCGCGGTTCCGTGCCATCAGCTTCGTTCATTACCACCATCCAGCCTGCCGTTATGTCCTTTTCGACATAACGGCTTTACAATCTCACCAAAAAGAACAACAAGAGAGTGGACGAGGGCTCCCATTCTGGCAAGGGTGCCGCGCGGCAAAATCTGGTTTTGTTCGGAGTTTGGAAAGAATGTGCAGCAGCGGTTTACGGCGTATACTCTCGATGATTGTTCTTGGAGCAGGGCTTTGCCTCAGTACCGTCAATGCTGCAGCAGCGAGCGCTGGGTCGATTATCGTGCAATCAACAACATCGACACAGAACGCGGGTTTCTATGAACATGTCGTCCCACTTTTTGAGCAGGCGAGCGGCATCAAGGTGAAAGTGGTTGCCGTTGGCACAGGCCAGGCGCTGCAGAATGCCCGTAATTGTGATGGTGACCTGCTGATTGTCCATTCAACAGGAGACGAGATGGCTTTCGTCGCCGCTGGTTTCGGCCTCGCCCGGCATAATCTGATGTATAATGATTTCATTCTTCTCGGCCCGAAATCTGACCCTGCGGGCATCAGGGGCGGTTCCGACATCGGCATCGCACTGTCCACAATCGCGGCTAAGAGCGCAAAATTTGCCTCACGCGGCGACAATAGCGGAACCCACAAGGCGGAACGACGTCTTTGGACACTGGCCGACACCACGCCAGATAGCAGCAGCAATGGCTGGTATCTCGAGACCGGACGCGGCATGGGCGCGACACTGAATTTCGCCGTTCAGTCTGACAGCTACACTTTAAGCGATCGGGCCACATGGCTGGCTTTTGGCAACAAGATGACGCATGAGATATTGCTTGAGGGGGATTCACGCCTGTTCAATCAATATGGCGTCGTAACGATCAACCCCGCGCGGTGTCCGACAGTGAAATCAGCTGCTGCTGACAAATTTGTCGACTGGCTGCTGTCAGCTGAGGGCCAGACCAGCATTGGCGCCCTGACACGTGACAGCCAGCCCCTGTTTTTCCCCAACGCCAAGTAACCGATGGCTGATTGGCAGCACTAGATTACTGCCGAATTATTTGCACATTTTTTAGGCAATCTGCACAAAAACCACGCGATGACAGCTGAATCTATGGCGCGAATCGGACCGGCTTGCCTTCGGCCATTGCGTGGTGCGCTCCGGGCGCTGATAACCGCAGGCGAGCTCGACCTTCCGTAACGGTGGGGCCACCAACAGAAAGTGAAGATGATGAAAAAGATCGAAGCCATTATCAAACCCTTTAAGCTCGATGAGGTTAAAGAGGCACTCCATGACATCGGCATCCAGGGCATCACTGTACTGGAAGCCAAGGGTTTTGGCCGTCAGAAAGGCCATACCGAACTCTATCGCGGCGCCGAGTATGTGGTTGATTTCCTGCCCAAGGTCAAAATCGAAGTGGTCGTTGACGAGGCTATGTGTGAACGGGTTGTCGATGCCATTCAGCAGGCAGCGCAGACTGGCCGGATCGGCGATGGCAAGATTTTTATCTCAAGTATCGACGAAGCCATCCGCATCCGCACCGGGGAACGGGGCAGCGACGCGGTCTAACCCACTCATCCGCAATTTACAGTAGTTTCAATCAAGTCGTCGGCATGAGCCGACATCACCTGCACAGAACAATGGAAGGATACCCAAATGTCTGACGCAAAACAAATCATGGACATGATCCGTGAAAACGACATCAGCTATGTTGACCTGCGGTTTACTGATCCGCGCGGCAAGATGCAGCATGTGACCCAGCATATCGACACCATCGATGAAGAAACCCTCGCCGAGGGCTTCATGTTTGACGGATCGTCAATTGCTGGCTGGAAAGCCATCAATGAATCTGACATGACCCTGATGCCGGACCTGTATCGCGCCTATGTCGACCCATTCTTTGCGCAGCCGACTCTCGCCCTGTTCTGCGACGTGTTGGAGCCAAACACTGGTGAGGCCTATTCGCGCGACCCACGCGGCACAGCCAAAGCCGCACTCGCCCACATGGAAGCAGCGGGTATCGGTGATACCGCGTTTTTCGGTCCAGAGGCTGAATTCTTCCTGTTTGAGGACGTGAAGATCGACGTTTCGATGAACCGCGCCATGTATGAGGTGGACTCGGTCGAGGGTCCTTATAACGGCGCCCGCGAATATGAAGAAGGCAATATGGGCCACCGTCCGGGTGTCAAGGGCGGCTACTTCCCCGTACCACCGCTTGACTCCGGACAGGACATTCGCTCCGAGATGGTATCGGTGATGGCCGACATGGGTATCAATGTGGAAAAGCACCACCATGAGGTCGCTCCATCGCAGCATGAGCTTGGCATCAAGTTTGGCACATTGATTGAGACCGCCGACAACATGCAGCTCTATAAATACACCGTGCATCAGGTGGCGCATGCCTATGGTCTGTCAGCAACCTTCCTGCCAAAGCCGATCGCCGGCGACAATGGGTCGGGCATGCATGTCCACCAGTCAATCTGGAATGACGGCAAGCCACTGTTTGCGGGTAATGGCTACGCCGACCTGTCGGAAAGCGCGCTGTTCTACATCGGCGGCATCATCAAGCATGCCAAGTCACTGAACGCATTCACCAACGCCTCAACGAACAGCTACAAGCGTCTGATCCCCGGTTATGAGGCACCAGTGCTTCTTGCCTATTCATCGCGCAACCGTTCGGCCTCATGCCGGATTCCGCATGTGAATTCGCCGAATGGCAAGCGCGTTGAAGTCCGCTTCCCGGATGCAACAGCGAACCCGTATCTGGCATTCTCAGCGATGTTGATGGCTGGCCTTGATGGTATCCAGAACAAGATCCACCCGGGCGATGCCATGGACAAGGATCTGTATGACCTGCCAGCCGAAGAGCTGGCGCAGATCCCAACCGTCTGCGCATCGCTCCGTGAAGCGCTGGAGTCACTTGATGCGGACCGTGCGTATCTGACCCAGGGCAACGTCTTCACCGACGAGCAGATCGACGCCTATATCGAGCTGAAGATGGAAGAAGTCATCAAGCTGGAGCACACACCGCACCCGGTCGAGTTCCAGATGTACTACTCCTACTAGGCCAAAGCTGGAACCAGCACAGGCAGGCGGCGGCGCTTACACCAGCCCTGCCCGGCCCAAAATGCAAAACCCCCGATGCCACCATCGGGGGTTCTTTGCCTTTGAACCCCAATATTTCGCGGTGGGGCTTGGAAAAGACCCCCATATACGGTAAAACATAACATCCGAACCCGAGCTTTTAAGAGACCTCAAAACATGGCCGATCTGTTTGGCGCTACGGCGTCTGGTGACAATTATGATGCGTCCAACATCGAGGTGCTGGAGGGGCTCGAACCGGTGCGCCATCGTCCGGGAATGTATATCGGCGGCACCGACGACCGTGCCCTGCATCATCTGGCCGCCGAAATCCTCGATAATTCGATGGATGAGGCCGTTGCCGGCCACGCCAACCGCATCGACATAACATTGGAGTCAGCTGACACTCTGTCGATCCGCGACAATGGCCGTGGCATGCCGGTTGGCCAGCACCCCAAATTCCCCGACAAATCAGCCGTTGAAGTGATCATGACAACGCTGCATGCCGGCGGCAAATTTTCTGGCAAATCCTATGCCACCTCGGGTGGCCTGCATGGCGTTGGCGCATCGGTGGTGAATGCGCTGTCCTCACTCCTGACAGTGGAGATTGCCCGCGACAGGAAGCTCTATAGTCAGACCTTCTCGCGCGGCCTGCCGCAGGGAAAGCTGACCGAGATTGGCAGCGCGCCAAACCGGCGCGGAACAAGCGTGAGCTTCACTCCTGATACCGAGATTTTCGGTGACAGGGCGCATTTCAAGCCTGCCACCCTCTTCCGCATGGCGAAATCAAAGGCGTTCCTGTTTGCCGGCGTTGAAATCCGCTGGAAATGTGACCCTGCACTGCTCGCCAATGATGATGCTGTTCCGCCTGAGGCGGTGCTGCATTATCCGGGCGGACTTGCCGATTATCTGAATGATGCCACCGCCGACAAAGCGCTGATGGTCTCCACACCCTTCGCCGAGCTTGCCGAACTGGATGGTCAGAAATTCGAGTGGGCGATCACCTGGCTTGGTGGTGGTGAGGATGGGTTTTTCAATTCCTACTGCAATACCGTGCCGACACCGCTTGGTGGCACCCATGAGACCGGATTTCGCCAGGCGATCGTGCGTGGCCTTCGGGCCTTTGGCGATCTGTCCGGCAATCGCAAGGCGGCCGACATCACCGCCGATGACGTTCTTGCCAACAGCGCTGTCATGCTGTCGGTTTTCCTGCGTGATCCCCAATTTCAGGGACAGACCAAGGATAAGCTGGTTTCTGGTGATGCCACCCGCCTGACCGAACAGGCGGTGCGTGACCGTTTCGATCACTGGCTTTCCGCCGACGCCGCCCGCGCAACATTTTTGCTGGAGGCAGCAATTGAACGCGCCGAGGAACGCAAACGCCGCAAGAAGGAAAAGGAAGTTGCGCGCAAATCAGCAACCCGCAAGCTGCGCCTTCCCGGCAAACTTGCCGACTGCACGGCCAACGATACCGACCTGACCGAGTTGTTCCTTGTCGAGGGCGACTCAGCTGGCGGGTCAGCAAAGCAGGCGCGAAACCGCAAGACCCAGGCCGTGCTGCCGCTGCGTGGTAAAATTCTGAATGTGGCAAGCGCGACCACGGAAAAACTGAGCGCCAATCAGGAACTGTCCGATCTGGCGTTGGCACTGGGTGTGCGCCCTGGCAAGGATTTCAAACTTGATGACCTGCGCTATGGCCGCATCATCATCATGACCGATGCCGATGTTGATGGTGCCCATATCGCAGCGCTGCTGATGACCTATTTCTACCGCGAGATGCCACAGCTGGTCGAGGCTGGTCGTCTTTATCTGGCGCAGCCACCGCTCTACCGCATGACGCAGGGTGGCAGGACATTGTATGCGCTTGATGATGACCAGCGTGAGGAAATGATCACCAGCAGCTTCGATGGGCGGGGCAAGATTGAAACCAGCCGCTTCAAGGGACTTGGCGAGATGCCCCCGGCACAGCTCAAGGAAACGACGATGAACCCGGAGAGTCGACGCCTGCTGCGCGTGGATTTGCCACGACGGGATACGATAGGGGCTGATTTGCGCCGCGACACCGACCAGCTTGTCAACACCCTGATGGGCAAGAAAGCCGAGCTGCGCTTCGGCTATATCCGCGATCACGCTGAAGAGGTGCTTGCCGAGCTGGATGTATAGGGTCAGGCACCAGCTCTCACGCACACACGCTGAAGCAGCTCAATCACCGCATCACTGACAGCCTGTGGTGCCTCAAGGCTGGAGAGATGGCCAATTTCAGGCAGAAGCTGCAAATCAGCGCGTGCCGCCAGCACTGCCATCTCGCGCGATCGTTCAGGTGGTGTCAACTCATCCAGAAGTCCGCACAGGATCATCACCTCACCCTGATAGGCTGCCAAAGTGTCACTCTGATCACGGCGGTTTAGAATGGCTGTCTGCTGGCTGATAAAGACATCACGCCCAACATCCTGCGCCATCCTCAGCACGCGCGTCACCAACGCCTCATCTGCCAGCGCTGTGGGTGACAGAAAGCTGCCAAGCAGATGCCGGGTGACACCGCGAAACCTGTCGCTTTCAGCCATTTTGATTGTCGCCATGCGTTGGGCGCGTTTTTCCGCCGTATCGCTTTTGTAGCTGGTGCTGAGCAAGGCCAGTCCCTGAACACGGTCAGGCGCAAGACGGGCCATCTCCAGCGCTACATAACCACCCATCGAAAGGCCGATGGCAACCACCGGCCCCTTCGTTGCCGTCAATGCCGCAGCCGCCATCGCCTCCATGCTGTCATGCGATAATGTGTCAGCGACCGCTGGCGCATTGACCGCTGGATCTCTCACTGCCAGATCGCAAAGCGCCTGCAATTGGTCGCGAAACAGCTCCGCCGTGCAGAGCAAACCGGGGATCAGGACGGGTGTAATCAAGCCATGCATTCAGTAGTGCCATTGTAAAAAAGTGAATCGGGTGGTTTTCCACCTGGCCAATGAATTATTGACCTTTGCGGCAATCCTCTGTATCACCTGCATCAAGAGATTCCCAGCGCAAAGCAAACGCGGTGCGCGGCTAGCGCGGGACAGCCCTTTTCGAATGACCTGTGATTGTAATCTCATCCACTTCCGACAAGGACATTATCATTGAAATTTACAGACCTTGGGCTTTGCGACGAGCTGAGCAAGGCGGTAGCTGATTTAGGCTATGAGAGCCCAACCCCCATTCAGGAAAAATCAATCCCCATCGTCCTGATGGGACGTGACATTCTTGGCTCGGCACAGACCGGCACTGGCAAGACCGCTTCATTCACCCTGCCGATGATCGAAATTCTGGCCTCAGGCCGCGCCAAAGCGCGCCTTCCCCGCTCCCTTATTCTGGCACCGACACGTGAACTGGCGGCACAGGTCGCCGAATCCTTTGAAAAATTCAGCACCTATCACAAATTGACGATGGCGTTGCTGATCGGTGGAGTGAGCTTTGCCGACCAGAATGCCGCCCTCGATAAAGGCGTCGATGTTCTGATCGCCACACCCGGACGCCTGCTCGATCATTTCGAGCGGGGCAAGGTGTTGCTCAATGACGTGAAAATTCTGGTTATCGACGAGGCTGACAGAATGCTCGACATGGGATTCATTCCCGACGTTGAGCGGATCGTGAGCCTGCTCCCTCAAATCCGGCAAACCCTGTTTTTCTCGGCCACCCTGTCCGAGGACATTCACAGGATCAGTGGCAAATTTGTCAGCAACCCAAAGGTAATCGAGGTTGCACCGCCGGCAAGCACAGCAGATACAGTGGCGCAGCATCTCACCTGGACCGACATGAAGGGCAAGCGCGATGCATTGCGCCGCCTGCTGCGCAATGAAGATGTAAAGAATGCGGTAATTTTCTGCAACCGCAAGCGTGACATCGGGGTGTTGATCCGGTCGCTGACGCAGCATGGGTTCGACGCTGTTGCCCTGCATGGCGATATGAGCCAATCCGCGCGTGTGGAAGCGTTGCAGAAGTTCAAGGATGGCGAGGTGCCGCTTCTGATCGCATCAGATGTCGCGGCCCGAGGGCTCGATATTGCCGGCCTCAGTCATGTGTTCAATTTTGACGTTCCATCAAGCGCCGAGGATTATGTTCACAGAATCGGACGCACGGGACGGGCCGGCAAATCAGGCCGCGCCTTCACCATCGCCGCCGGCAAGGATGACCAAAGATATGTCAGCGCCATCGAAAAACTGATCGGCAAACCCATTCCGCTGTTTGGTGATAGACCAGATCAGGGCGCCAGCGCCGCCGATGAAAAGCCAGCGGCAAGGAAATCACGCAGCCAGAGCAAAACTGGGAAAGCCGCAGAGACCACCCCAGACAAAAAAAATGATACACCAGCTGCCACCAGCAAACCCGTTGCCAGGAGCAGCAGGTCGAAAAAGGATGGTAAGGCGCATTCTGGTGGCAACCGGAACCGCGCCGATGAGTTACCGACACCACCGGATTGTGTTGGCAACACGCTTGAGGATACAGGCCATATTCCAGCATTTTTGACGCGCTAGGCGTTCAGCCATTTGCCGTCAGGGCTTTATCCACAACCTCACCAAGATCGTTTGATGGAGAGGCTGCAGCAATCGTCTGCAGCGCCGCCGTCATCCGAAGTTGACGTTCAGCATCATAGGCGGCCATTCGCGTCAGCGGCAGAACCATGCGCGCCGCCACCTGTGGGTTGCGCCTGTCGATATCGATCAGACAGGACGCAACGAATCTGTAACCCGAGCCATCGGTCGCATAGAAACGCATCGGATTGCCAGCCATGAACGCACCGAGCACTGAGCGGAGCTTGTTTGGATTGTTCCAGTCAAACGCAGGATGTTTCATCAGGGCGGCAAGCCGCTCGATGGTGCCGCCAACGGCCGACATGGCTTCCATCTGAAACCATTTCTCCATTACCAGTGCCGAACTCTGCCAACGGTCATGAAAGGCCTGCAGCGCTGTCACCCGAGCCTGGTTCTCGCAATTAATCAAGGCGCGCAAAGCACCCTGCGAGAGGGTCATGTTCTGATCCAGCACCTGCACCTCCGCACCTGCAATTGCTGTCGCGTTTCCAGCCGCAACCCCAAGGACCAACATCTGGTTCAGCAATGCGCGGCCACCAGCGCTGGCGCTGAGTCGCGCGCGGCCGGATGGAGACAGGGCGGCATCTATTTCCTTCTGCAAGGCCTCACCAAGCGCCGCCAGCAGCGCCTGCTTGGCGGCATGAAGGGCAACCGGGTCAGCTGGGCTCATCCGGCTCTCAAGCACCGGAATCCCGGGAATTAACAGCATTCTAGCCTTGAAATCATCTCGCAGGCGGCTATCTGCCACTATCTGCCGATATCCCGTGGCAAGCGCCTCTACATCTACATTGCCGTCAATTGCTGCAATCACCGCATCGACCAGCAGCGTCTGGCCAGCATCCCAGCGATTGAACTGGTCAGTGTCATACGCCATTACATGCAGCCGTTCATCACGCGTCAGATCATCTGCCAAGATCACAGGCGCGGAAAATCCACGCAGCAGGCTTGGTGTCAACCCGCCCGCCATCACTTCGGCGTCAAACCTCACCGTCTGGCTGGCTTTGTCGATCAGCAGCACATGCTCATCCCGCACTGTCTGATCGTCATTGCAACGCGTCGCCACCGGCTGACCGTCTGGGCCGATAAAGCCAACACGCACGGGGATTGGCAGCGGATCGCGCGGGGTGGCGGCTGCCGTTTCTGGAATGTCCTGCGTCAGCGTCATCTCAAGACAGTGATCATCCAGCTGTCTGCGTACTATCGAGAGGTGCGGTGTTCCTGCCTGCGCATACCAACCGGCAAAAGCAGACAGATCGGTCGCTGTGGCATCGGCAAGCGCGGCGACAAAATCATCACAGGTCACCGCCTGTCCGTCATGCCGCTGAAAATACAGATCCATCCCCCGGCGGAACCCCTCACGGCCAAGATAGCCAGCCAGCATGCGGATTACCTCAGCACCCTTTTCATAGACGGTGGCTGTGTAGAAATTGTTGATTTCACGGTAGCTTTCCGGCCGGATGGGATGCGCTGTCGGACTCCTGTCCTCAGGGAACTGGGCAGCACGCAGGGTGCTGACATCGCTGGCACGCTGTACCCCCTCATCATGCATATCAGCCGAGAAGAACTGGTCGCGGTAAACGGTCAAACCTTCTTTCAGGGTCAGTTGGAACCAGTCACGGCAGGTAACCCTGTTGCCGGTCCAGTTATGAAAATATTCATGGGCGACGATCGACTCGACATTGTCCAGATCGGTATCGGTGGCAGTGCGTTCATCAGCCAGCACATATTTGCTGTTGAAAATATTGAGACCCTTATTCTCCATCGCCCCCATGTTGAAATGGCTGACGGCAACAATCTGAAACAGATCAAGATCATATTCGAGGCCGAAACGCTCCTCATCCCATTTCATCGATTTCTTCAGCGATTCCATGGCATGTCCGGTCAGACCGACATTGCCTTTCTCAACATAGATATGCAGGTCAACATGGCGCTGCGACGCGGTCACAAAACTATCCCGCGCACAATCCAGATCACCAACGACACAGGCGAACAGATAGGCTGGCTTTGGGTGCGGGTCATGCCACAGGGCGTAATGCCGGTCGTTGGGCGCATCGCCGGTTTCGACCAGATTGCCGTTCGACAGTAATTGTGGAAAGGCACGATCCGCCTCAATGCGGACAGTGAAAACCGTCATTACATCCGGGCGGTCAGGGTAAAAGCCGATCCGCCGGAACCCTTCTGGCTCGCATTGTGTGCAGTACATGCCCCCTGACAGATATAGCCCCTCAAGCGCCGTGTTGGTCTCGGGGTGGCAAATGGAGACGGTCTCGACAACCACATGCTCGGGCAAATCTGCCAGCATCAGACCATCATCGGTCAGCGGCCAGTCGGCCTCGGCGATGATCGCATCGCCAATCCGCAGTGATTGCAGTTCCAGATCCCGGCCATGCAGCAGAAAAGGCGCGGAATCGAGCCGTTCGAGCGACAGGGTCGTTGTCACCTGCGTATGATCACCATGGATGTCGATATTCAGCCGCGCATCGAGAACGCGGCATGAAGGTGGCTTATAGTCAGACCGTAATTTCAGCATCGGCTAGCGGTTTTCGCGGGAAGTCGTATACGCTTCCTGACAATGTGCAAGGCAATAGGGCTTGCCTGGCACGATTGCGGCACCACAAAAGGAAAACCCGTTATGTTTGGGGTCACCTGACGGCCAGCAGCATTTGCTGCGAGACCATTCGAGTTGACGCAATTCAAGCCGAAGGGGCAGGTCTCTCTCTGGTGCTGCAGCCTTGGCGGGTGCTTTTTTCTCGGCCTTGTTCTTGGCGATCGGTGAGGGTCGTTTTGGCAGCTCCATGCGATGCGCCTTGCCCGCAATGGCATTGCGTGACACACCCAGTGCCTCGCCAATCTGTGAGATGGACAGTCCCTCATCCCACAATTGCCGCAGCTTGTCCAAGCGCTCTTCAGTCCAGGAATTCGTGGTCTCAGCCATTTTGCCCTCTTTTGCCCAAATCGCCTGCTGGTACGCCGAAAAGGCACTGCCACATCGGCGCGGGTGATCATGTCACTCTTGACTGTGTTATATCGCTGACGACCACCAAACTCAATTCACTTCTTGTCGCGCCCCGGCAATGACACAGACCCTATGCGACGGAGGCAAAAACGGCAGGCCTGTTACAGGGCACCCATGAATTTTCCGATCAACTCAACCTGACAATCAAGCATGTGGCGTCCATACTGCGTTGCAAGACCCCGCCTTTCTGCATCGGCCAGCCAGGCTGTCTTCTCTGGTTTCATGATGATCTCGGCGATCACCGTGCTGTCGGCCACCCTGTCCAGTGGCAGCGGCAACGCATCACCCTCATGCAGACCCATACTGGTGGCATTGATCACAATATCGACGTCGCTGCCATCATGGCTGGTCACCGCACACGCCTGCTCAAAGCCACCTTTGTCCTCAAGTGCTGAAACGAGCGCCGTGGCATTTTCATGCGTTCTGTTGAGAATTTTCAGCTCCCCGATACCATGGGCACACAGGGCGGTGGCGATGGCGCGCGCTGCACCGCCTGCCCCCAGCAACAATGCGGTCCTGCCGATGATTTCATGCCCCTGGCTGATCATGCCAGCAACAAACCCCTCACCATCAAAATTGTCACCATCAATCGTCCCGTCGGCATTGAAACGAACCGCATTTACAGCGCCACTGACACGGGCTGCGGGTCCCAGCGTATCGCACAGATCGGCCATCGCCATCTTGTGCGGAATGGTCGCGGTGAGTCCGCCAAAATTAGACTGGGACTGCAGGGCCCGGATCATCGCCGTGAAATCAGATGGCGGAACAGAAATCGGAACCATGACATGATCGAGCGACCGCTCGGCAAACAGCTGGTTGAACACCATTGGCGCACGCACATGGTCGGTGGGGTGGGCAATCACCCCAAAAACCCTCGTTGTGCCGGTAATCCATGGCATTTTTTCAGTCATCGCATCTCTCCTGGACCACTCATACAGTGGCCGGGCCGCATTCGGCACGATTTCCCAAAATCACCATGCCGCCGCCCCTTTTGTGCCTCTTTTGGCATCCATCTTAACCTTCGACATCGGTGACCGACGGCGCCTTCACCCACTTTGCGACCTTGATTGCCGATGTCACCTGCATCTTCTAACCGCATCGAACAGGATTTCCCATGAAAAAAATCAGCAAAACAGCCATTATCGCCAGTGCGCTTGTTGTTTCCGGTGGTCTGATCGCCGGCCTTGCGACAGCCGCCAGCTTTCCCGGACACAAGGGGTTTGGCCATCACGGCAAGATCAACGCGCTGAAACTTGATTCCAACAAGGACGGCGCTCTCAGCCAGGAAGAGTTGCTGAGCCACAACACCAAGCGGTTCACACGGCTCGACAGCAATGAGGATGGCAGCATCAGCAAGGATGAGTTCAACGCCCGCCTGATCGCCATGTTCGAGGCAATGGACAGTAATGGTGACGGTATGCTCAAGGGCGACGAAATGCCGAAACGCCATCACGGTGGGCATGACCGGCATGATTACGGCCGGAACCACGGATAGAACCGGCTCACCAAAAAGCCCAGTCCCGGACCATGCGATTTCCTCCACGCGGTCGGCGGGCTGGGTCTGGTGGCCCGCACACGCAGTTGCGGTGCAACGGATCTGTCTCTCCCTGCGGGTCATGTTTGCCTGCGGGTCACCCTCATCGCCTCACAAATGACCTAATCTCCGTCTTTTTTCCGAAAGGCCAGTGACGCGGAATTGATGCAATAGCGCAGCCCTGTTGGCTGTGGTCCGTCGGCAAAGACATGACCCAGATGTGCCTCGCAGCGCTTACAATGCACCTCGATGCGCCGCATCATGAAGCTGTTATCCTCGGTCTCGGCGACCGCATCATTGCCAAGAGTGTCATAGAAACTGGGCCAGCCTGACCCTGAATCATATTTTGTTGCCGAGGAAAACAGCTCTGCATCACAGCAGACGCAATGATACATGCCCTCATCATAGACCTTGTTCAGCGAGCCGGTAAAAGCGCGCTCGGTGCCGTGATGGCGGGTGACCTGATATTGCTCCGGGGTCAGCTGCGCCCGCCATTCGGCGTCACTCTTTTCAATCCTGTCAGACATCATACTGCCTTTCCCTGTTGTTTTGCCTGTAACGCCCGCCAGATGGCCGCGGGTGTCGCCGGCATGTCTATATGGGTAACGCCAAGCGCATCGCAAAGTGCCGAGATCACCGCCTGCGTCGAACCGATCGCCCCCGCCTGTCCCGAACCCTTGATTTCAAGGTGGTTGTTGCGGGTTGGCGTTCCGCGAAAATATACGTCAATCGAGGGCAGGTGATCAGCACGCGGCAACGTGTAATCCATCAGTGAACCGGCAAGAAGCTGGGCCTGATCATCGAAAGCGGCATGTTCATAGAGTGCCTGGCCGATGCCCTGCGCAATGCCGCCATGAATCTGGCCGCGCAGCGTGACCGGGTTGATGATGACGCCAAAATCATCAACCACGGTGTAACGTTGGATCTGGGCAACGCAGGTGGCGGGATCAACCTCAATCTCGACAACATGGCACCCGTGAGGATAGGTCGCCCCGGCAGATTCATAGGCATGATACATGTCATAGGGATGCGCGCCCTGCGCCGGCGCAAGCCTGATCACAAGCTCCTCCAGCCCAACCGTCAGATTGCTGTCCCGGGCGAGGAACAGGCCATCGGCAAAGCTGACATCGGCAGGGGTGCAGCCAAGATGGTCCGCCGCATGGGGTATCGCCTTTCTCAGCGTCTCAGCGGCAATATGGGCAACACCCGAACCGTTGATGATGCTCATTCTGGCGCCACCGGTGGTGCCGGGGGGCGTTTGCGCCGAATCCCCCTGCTGGATGGTTATCCTGTCGGCGTCATACCCAAGCCGGTCTGACAGGATCTGCGTCAGCGTAGTGCGATGCGCCTGGCCATTGTCCTGCATGCCAGCCAGCAGGAGAATGGCACCATCAGGCTGAAAGCGGATCTCGACGCCCTCATCACCACCGCCATTACCACATTGTTCAAGATACATGGTGGCACCAAAACCGCGCAGCTTGCCAGCGGCCCCGCTTTTGGCGCGGCGGGCGTCAAAGCCGAGGTGATCCGCGCGTGCCAGCGCCTCTTCCATCACGCCCGGCATGTCACCAATGTCAATCGAACCACCAATGACCATCTGATAGGGCATGTCCTGCGGTCTGACCAAATTGCGGCGCCGCACCTCGATACGGCTGATGCCGACATGCGCCGCCACATGATCCATCAACCGTTCCATCAGGTAGTTCGACTCCGGTCGGCCGGCCCCGCGATAGGCATCGACCGCCGGTGTATTTGTCATGACACCAAGCACCCGGAGGCTGGCATGTGGAATGCGGTAATTTGTTGTCAGCGCCCGTGACCCCGACAGGGTCGGCACACCGGGTCCGAAATTGGACAGCCAGGACCCCAGATTGACATGCACGGTCACCTCAGCCGCGTGGACCCGGCCCTCATGGTCGACAAGAGCACGAACGCGGCTGCGGTTGTCACGCCCCTGCAGATCCGACAGAAAGCCATCGGAGCGTGCCTGCTGCCATCTGATCCTGCGGCCAAGCCGCCGCGCCGCCCAGGCAATCGCCACCTGTTCGGGATAGAAGAAAATCTTGTATCCGAAGCCGCCACCAACATCCGGGGTTCGCACCCTTACATCGGCGACCGGCATATTCAGCACCGCCGCCAGCTTTTCCGCAATTGGCACCGGTCCCTGGGTGCCACACCAGATATCGAGCGTACCCGGCCGTTCCCCCGGACCGGCAATCATTGGCCGCGTTTCGAGCGCGTTGACGATGACACGGCTGTTGACCACGTCAATCTCAACCATGTCCAGCCCTTTGTCTGCAGCCGTGGCAAAGGCGGCGCTTGTTCCGGCATGATCGGCGGCCACCCAGTTCAGGGCGATGTTGTTTTCATATTCCGCATAGAGCTGCGGTGCGCCGTCAGCCATCGCCGCATAGACATCGGCAACCGCGTCCATGGCGTCATAGCGCGCGTCAATCAACTCAAGCGCGTCATTCGCGATCTGCTGGCTCTCGGCGACGACCATCGCAACAATATCCCCAGCCGAGCGGTTGATGTCGCGTACCATCGCCGGCTTCGAGACCTTGACCATGTCGCTGCCATCCTCATTCTGCAGGTTCAGCGAACAGGTAATGTCACCAACCTGATCCGCGTCGAGATCAGCCTGCGAGGCAGCAAGATGCACCCCGGCGAGCGCCCGCGCACCCTCAAGGTCAAGCGCTGTCAGCCGCGCATGGGCAAAAGGCGCGCGCAAAAAGGCAACACGAAGCCCCTCCCCGGGATCAATGTCGTCGGTAAAGCAGCCTGCACCCCGCAACAGCCGCTCATCCTCGAGGCGAAGCGTTGGTTCGCCAATTTTCAGTTTCATTGATCGGACCTCCTGAAGATCAGACTGTCAGCGCAGTAACTTTCCTGCTTCGAGGATGCGGCTGGCTGCGGTGACCCAGCAGAGCGCACCAAACACATAGGCATAATAGACGAACCATTGCGGCGTCACGGTCATCGCCAGCAAGAGAATGATCGTCTCACCACCCTCGGTCAAGCCGCCCAGATAGTAGAGCGACTTCAAACCACGGTCCCGGCTTGAAAGCCCCCGCCTCTGCGCCATCACGGCAAAGGCAAGAAAGCTGACAGCCGTGCCAAAGAAGCTGACGATCAGAAAGCAGGCGGCAAGGGCATTGGCTGGATCATACAGGGCAAAACCAAACGGAATCATCGCGTAGAAAATGAAATCAAACACAATATCCAGAAAACCACCGAAATCCGTGGGAGCCGTGGCCCTGGCAATCGCCCCATCCAGCCCATCACAGAGCCTGTTGAGCAGGATCAGCACAAACGCCGCCAGCATCATTCCCATGACAACAGCAAGAACGGCGGCAAGGCCGAGGGCAAAACCGACAACGGTGACCATACTGGCCGAGATGCCGCGCGCCGCGAACCAACGGCCGACAGGGTCGACAACCCTGTCGAGATGGGGACGAAGCGCCGCGTCAAACATCAATCTGATGACCGATCACGCCGGCGTGACGGCAGACGGGCGACAATGGTCTCTCCGGCGAGAACATGCTGGCCAACGGCAATCTGGGGGCTGCAGTCAGCGGGAACAAGCAGATCAACAACGCCGGCGAGCCGCGCCATGCCGAGTGGCGTGCCGCGCGTGACAAAACGCCCAACATGATGCCGGCAGACAAGCTGCCTTGCCGTCTTTCCACCAAGCTGAACAAGCATCACACTGAACCCGTCATCATGTGTCAGGGTGATCTCGCGGCGTTCATTGTCAGCGCGCGCCACGGCCATGTCCTCATAGCCGCCAAACAGACCCGGAATGGAAAAATTATCGGTGATCCGCCCATCAATGGGTGCCATCTGTAACTGCGCATCGCTGAGTGATGTTCGAATGGTGATGCGCAGCGCCGCTGTCGCTTCGGGATCAAAGGCATGTGTCTGCTCAACCATGGCAATCTCGGTTACGCGCCCATCGGCGGGAGCCAGCACCACCGCCGCGGATGCCGGCGCCCTGCGGCCGGGAACGCGGAGAATATGTGCCAGCCAGACCAGCATTCCCAGCGCAAAGGTGCCAAGCGGCACAAACAGAATGGTCAGTAAAATCGTCAGCAGCCCAGCAAGCGCCAGCACCGGCCAGCCATCATCGGCAATCTGCCAGAAAAAGGATGGTTTTTGCTGATCTGCCGTGCCGTCACCCATGCTGGCCCTCTATTGCTGTCTGCTTGGTCATGCGCACCTGGCGCGGTCGGCGGCGATGCCGGCACATCACTGTTTCGGAAGCGCAAAAATCTGGTTGGGATAGATCAGATCAGGATCGGCAATCACCCCGGCATTGCGCCGCACAATATCGACATAGCGGACACCCTCGCCATAGCTGCGATAGGCAATTCGCCACAGCGCATCCCCTCTGTTGATCACCACCATCTCACTACCATCCAGACCGACATCCAGATCGCGCATGGTGACAGGCAACACGTAGCTGGCAACCCTGGAACCGCTGTCATCATGGAGTGAAAACTGAAATTCGGTGCGCACAAGTGACGGGTCAATCGTACCAAACACCGTCCAGTCACCATTCGCCATGACCATCGCCTCGGCAAAATCACCGCCGTCGGTGCTGGCTGCCACCCGGGCACCGCCTGTCGCCACGCCGGAAATCGCCAGCTGGTTGTTCCCGCGCCAGACAAGCGCGCGCGGCGCAATGGCCGGCGCCGCAATTTTACCAGACTCCATCCCGGCCTGATCTACCACCTCGGACCTGCCGCTGCCGTCTCCATCGTCAGCAGCGGCAATGGCGGCGGGTTCAGCCGGCTTGTCATCCGGTGATTGCAGGAGCTTTGGCATTTCATCCCCGGTTTGCGGCAGAACAGCAACGAGCGGTTGCTCATCCCTGGAAGCAGCAATTCCGATCGCCAGGGTGACGTCTGCAAGCTCGGTGTCGCCTGTCGTCGTCTCCATGGCGACCGATACCAGATGCTGACCCGGGGCAAGTGTCTTCTCCAGAATCACAACCCATTCGCCATTGTCATCGGCGACCGTCTCGCCAAGCAGAATGTCACCCTCAAAAACGGTGATCATCGCACCCGGCACCGCCTGCCCCGCAAACACCGCCTGCCCGTCGGGTTTCACCTGGGCCAGATCAATGGCCAACTGCGGCTGGTTCTGATCGGCGCTGGCAGCAACCGCAGCTTCGTCGGTTGCAGCTGTCTGGGCGGCCTGATCGGTGGCGTCTTCCGCCTTACCGTCCGTGGCAGATTCAGGCCCCGCATCGGCAATGATCCCACTTTTTGCATCGCCCTGCGGTGCGACCGCTGCCGGCTCGTCATCACCAAGAAACACCACCGCAAGCGCCGCAAGCGCGATCAACCCGCCAACTCCGAGCAATATATAGGTCAGATAGCGCACCTGAGATTTCCTTTTTTTCTGGCGTTAGATGTAAACAAGGGTAATGCTTAACCACCACTTGTTCAACGATTGGATAGTCACTGCTAATGAAAAAGATCTGTACATTCACTGGTGCCGCGATGGGAGAAGACCCGATTTATGCTGAGAGTGCGTATCAGTTGGGACAGATGATTGCCTCACGGCAGCTTGGCCTTGTCTATGGTGGTGGCAAGATGGGCCTGATGGGCCGGGTCGCCGATGGCGTGATCGAGGCGGGCGGCCATGTCACGGGGATTATTCCCCGCTTTCTGGACAGTGTTGAAATCGGTCATGCCGGTGTCACCAAACTGCATATCATGGACACGATGCACCAGCGCAAGGAAATGATGTATGCCGAGAGCGATGCCTTCATTGTTCTGCCCGGCGGCCTTGGCACACTCGACGAGACCATGGAAATTGCCACCTGGCGGCAGCTTGGTCTGCATCAAAAACCGATCATCGTTCTCAATCTGAACGGCTATTGGCAGCATCTGCTCGACCAGATCCAGCACATCATTGATGCCGGCTTCATGCATCACGGCAATGTGCCACATCTCGAACAGGCCGACACGCTTGATGAAATCGCCGATCATCTTGACAGCGTTGCCAATGGCAGCATGGCCACGGCAACAGCCAACGCCGCAACTTCTGGCTGATTTTGCAGCTTTCCACTCTTGCACGTGACCCATTTCCGGTCTAGAAACAGGCCAGTTAAACGGCAACTGGCCGTAGCGCGCCAAACCGCATCGCCCCCGGGACCAAATCTCGATACGGCTGGCCAGCTGCCCGCCCACACGGCCCAGCCGCACCCGCCTGTTTGAAGGCCTGTTGAAAAAGCATTACCGAAGGATTTTCCATGTCACGTATCAAGGTCAAAACCCCGATTGTCGAGATTGATGGCGATGAAATGACGCGTATCATCTGGCAGAAAATCAAGGACAAGCTGATCCACCCCTATCTGGATGTTGATCTGAAATATTACGATCTGGGCATCGAAAAGCGTGACGAGACGGACGACCAGATCACCATCGACAGCGCCAATGCGATCAAGAAATATGGCGTTGGCGTGAAATGCGCGACAATCACCCCTGATGAGGCCCGGGTTGAGGAGTTTGACCTCAAGCGGATGTATAAATCCCCGAATGGCACGATCCGCAACATTCTCGGCGGCACCGTTTTCCGCCAGCCGATCATCTGTCAGAATGTGCCACGGCTGGTTCCCGGCTGGACACGGCCGATTGTCATTGGCCGCCATGCCTTCGGCGACCAGTATCGGGCAACCGACTTTGTCACACCCGGTGCCGGCAAGCTGACGATGACCTTCCAGCCAGCCGATGGCAGCCCGGCCATCACGCATGATGTTTTCGATTTCCCCGAGGGCGGCGTGGCGATGGCCATGTACAACCTCGATGAGTCGATCCGTGGCTTTGCCAGAGCCTGCATGAATTATGGCCTTGATCTTGGCTGGCCTGTCTATCTGTCGACCAAGAATACCATCCTGAAAGCCTATGACGGACGGTTCAAGGACCTGTTTGAAGAGGTCTTCGAGACTGAGTTTGCCGCCAAATTCAAGGACGCCGGATTGATCTATGAACACCGCCTGATCGACGACATGGTGGCCTGCGCGATGAAATGGGACGGCGGCTTTGTCTGGGCCTGCAAGAACTATGATGGCGATGTACAGTCCGATACCGTGGCCCAGGGATTTGGCTCGCTTGGCCTGATGACCTCGGTGCTGATGACCCCGGATGGAAAGACCGTCGAGGCCGAGGCCGCCCATGGCACGGTCACCCGTCATTTCCGCCAGCACCAGCAGGGCAAGGCAACCTCGACCAACCCGATCGCCTCGATCTTTGCCTGGACACGTGGCCTGTCCTACCGGGCAAAATTTGATGACACTCCGGAGGTTGCCGCTTTTGCCGACACCGTCGAGAAAGTCTGCATCCAGACAGTTGAGCGGGGCCAGATGACCAAGGATCTCGCCCTGCTGATCTCGAATGAGCAGCCGTTCCTGACGACTGACGGCTTCCTTGATGCGATTGACGAAAATCTGCAAAAAGCAATGGGCGCCTGACAATCCTGCCTGTCCCGAAACAGGAAAGCCCCGCGTCATGGCGGGGCTTTTTGTTGCCGTGCCGACGTCTAGAGCGCCGCCGAGACCGCCGCCAGCGCAGCCTCTGCATTACCGGCATCCGGGCCACCCGCCTGCGCCATGTCAGGCCGGCCACCGCCACCACCGCCGCCAAGCGCCGCCGAGCCAAGCCGCACCAGATCGACCGCACTGCGACTATCGGCAAGATCAGGCGTCACCGCAACGACGATCGACGCCTTGCCATCATCGGTTGCGACCAGACAGATCACCGCATTTTCCAGTCCGGTCTTCAACTCATCAGCCATCGATTTGAGTTCGCGTGCCGGCGTATCCTCGAGCAGACGCCCGACGAAATTCACACCATTGACGATTTCGGCCGCGCCACCACCAGCCCCGCCCCCAGCCGCAAGTTTGCGGCGCAGCGCGCTGATATCGCGATCGGCTTTCCTCGCATCCTCAAGCAGACGGGCAACACGCCCGGCCAGCTTCTCCGGTGCAATCCTCAAAATATCGGCAGCCTCGGTGAGAATTTTCTCCCGCCCCTCAATCCAGTCAATGGCGCCTGCCTGCGTGACCGCCTCAATCCGGCGAACACCACCGGCAACAGCCGATTCTGAAATGATCTTCAACAGGCTGATGTCGCCAGTACGGGCGACATGCGTCCCGCCGCACAGCTCGACCGACCATGCGCCGCGGCCTGCTGTTTCAGCCGGTCCGCCCATCTGTACGACACGCACCTCATCACCATATTTCTCACCAAACAGGGCCAATGCGCCCAGCTCAATCGCTGCCTCGGGTGTCATGATCCGGGTTGAGACCTCGTTGTTCAGCTGAATGCGCTGATTGACAATCGCCTGCACCCGCGCCTGCTCCTCGACGGAAACAGCCTTCGGGTGCGAGAAATCAAAGCGCAACCTGTCAGGCGCCACCATCGAGCCCTTCTGCGCCACATGATCACCAAGGACATGGCGCAGCGCCTCATGCAGCAGATGTGTTGCCGAATGGTTGGCGCGCAGCCGCAGGCGGCGTTCAGTGTCAATCACCAGCCTGACCGGGGTGCCGATGGCAAGGCTTCCCCGCCGCACCTCGGCACGATGGACAAACATCCCCGCCGGTGTCTTGAAGGTATCGGTGACCGCAGCCTCGCCATCGGCCCATTCGATGACGCCCGTATCACCGATCTGGCCGCCTGATTCGGCATAGAAAGGCGTCTGGTTGGTCACGATGTTGATGGCACTGCCCGGGCCGGTGCTGTCGATTTCGGCGCCATCGGCGACAAGCGCGAGAACGACGCCCTCGGCGGTATCAGATGTATAGCCGAGGAACTCACTCGCCCCATGCCGCTGGCCAAGATCCAGCCAGATGGTTTCGGTGGCGGCATCGCCGGAACCGCTCCATGCCTTTCGGGCGGCGGCCTTTTGCGCCTGCATGGCGGTGTTGAACCCGTCAAGGTCGACCGACCACTCAAAACCCCGCATGAAATCCTGCGTCAGATCGAGCGGAAAGCCAAAAGTGTCATAGAGCTTGAAGGCGGTCGCGCCATCGAGCGTTCCGCCCGCCGGCTTGCCAGACACCTCATCATTGAGAATGCGCAGGCCGCGATCCAGCGTTTCCTTGAAGCGCGTCTCCTCGAGTTTGAGCGTTTCGGTGATCAATGGCTGCGCGCGGCCCAGTTCGGGATAATGCGCGCCCATTTCCGCAACCAGTGCCGGTACCAGCCGCCACATCACCGGATCCTGACAGCCAAGCTGGTGCAGATGCCGCATCGCGCGGCGCATGATCCGGCGCAACACATAGCCCCGCCCCTCATTTGATGGCAGAACGCCATCGGCAATCAGAAAAGAGGTGGCGCGCAGATGATCGGCAACAACCCGGTGCGAGACATTCTTCTCGCCATCGGCATCGGTGTTGGAGACGTCAGCCGACGCCTCGATCAGCGCGCGCATCAGATCAATGTCATAATTGTCGTGCTTGCCCTGCAGCACCGCAGCAATCCTCTCCAGCCCCATTCCGGTGTCAATTGACGGTTTCGGCAGGTTGATCCGGTCACTTGCCGTCTGTTCAAACTGCATGAAAACGAGATTCCATATCTCGATGAAGCGATCGCCATCCTCATCAGGAGATCCCGGAGGCCCACCCGGGATGTGTGGGCCGTGATCAAAGAAAATCTCCGAACAGGGACCGCAGGGTCCGGTGTCACCCATCGCCCAGAAATTGTCCGAGGTGGCGATGCGGATGATGCGGTCATCATCAAGGCCGGCAATCCTGCGCCAGAGTCCAGCGGCCTCCTCATCCTCGTGATAGACGGTGACAAGCAGTTTTTCGGCTGGCAGACGATATTCCCTGGTGATCAGGTTCCAGGCCATTTCGATGGCATGGTCCTTGAAATAGTCACCGAAGGAGAAATTTCCCAGCATCTCGAAAAACGTGTGATGCCGCGCCGTATAGCCGACATTCTCCAGGTCATTATGCTTGCCGCCAGCCCGAACGCATTTCTGCGAGGTAACGGCCCGGTTGTAATCGCGTGTCTCAAGCCCGGTGAACAGGTTCTTGAACTGCACCATGCCGGCATTGGTGAACATCAAGGTCGGGTCATTCTGTGGGACCAGCGGACTCGAATCGACGATCTGATGCTTGTCCTTGTGAAAATAGTCAAGAAAGGTCGAACGGATGTCGTTGACGCTGCTCATGGTCCTGTATCCCTGCGGCGGCATGCCCGGCCAATGTCGGTCCATGCTGCGGGTTGAAACAAGGGCGTGAAACTACGCCCAACGATGATCTGGCCCTTTTTTAAGCGTGTGGCTTGCCCCCTGTCCAGCCAAAGTGACAGTTTTTCGCCAGATCACGCCATTTTCTGCGTCCGGGGACCCGGCTGTTGCCAGCAATTTAACATTGTCAGATGAAAAAACCCCCGCCCCGGATGACCGGTGACGGAGGCAGATTCAACCCCGGCAACAGGGCGGGGTCAGCCAGCTGGTGGCACCTCATCAGGCGAGGCTGGTTCGGCGGCCTCGGCCATTTCGGAAATCGAATTGTCGAGCATCTGATCACCGACAAGGCCGGCATTCTGACGGATCGCCGCCTCGATTTCATTGGCCAGCTCGGTATGTTCCTTCAGGAAGTTCTTCGCATTCTCACGGCCCTGGCCGATGCGCTGCCCCTTGTAGGATATCCACGCCCCCGCCTTTTCAACGATGCCGGCAGCAACGCCAAGATCGAGCAGCTCGCCCATCTTCGAGATGCCCTCACCATACATGATGTCAAACTCGATGGTGCGGAAGGGTGCCGCCACCTTGTTTTTCACCACCTTGACCCGGGTCTGGTTGCCGACCACCTCATCACGGTCCTTGATCGCACCGATGCGGCGGATGTCAAGCCTGACGGACGCATAGAATTTCAGCGCATTACCGCCGGTTGTCGTCTCCGGATTGCCGAACATCACACCGATTTTCAGGCGGATCTGGTTGATGAAGATGACCAGACAGTTCGAGCGGGCGATAGACGATGTCAGCTTGCGCAGCGCCTGGCTCATCAGGCGGGCATGCAGACCGACATGGTGATCACCCATCTCGCCCTCAAGCTCGGCACGCGGCACCAGCGCCGCAACCGAATCAACGACCAGCACATCAATCGCACCCGACCGCACCAGTGTGTCGGCAATCTCCAGCGCCTGTTCCCCGGCATCCGGCTGGGAAATCAGCAGATCATCAATATTGACGCCAAGTTTTTTGGCATAGACCGGGTCAAGCGCATGCTCGGCATCGACAAAGGCACAATTGCCGCCATCCTTCTGCGCCTCGGCCACCGCATGTAGCGCCAGCGTGGTCTTCCCTGACGATTCCGGGCCATATACCTCGACAATCCGGCCCTTGGGAAAGCCGCCAATGCCAAGCCCAATGTCAAGGCCAAGTGAGCCGGTCGATACCGCCTGCACATCAACCGCTGATTCGCGCTGGCCGAGCTTCATCACCGAGCCCTTGCCGAACGCCTTTTCAATCTGCCCGATGGCAGCTTCCAGCGCCTTGTTCTTGTCATCACTGTTCATTTTCAGATCCACCACGACTCCAGCCATATCTGTCTCCTTAGTTGCATAGCCAATGATCGCTGTCCATGCTGAAAAGGGGCTGGCACATCCCCCCAACAGCAGCGCCGGAGCGCGACGACATGATCGCCAATCCGGCACCAACATGTACCTGATTTGTTCCAATTGCAACATAAATTTTCATGTTTTGTTCTCATTGGTCAAAAAAACGTGGAAAACCGGGGCTTTTTTTGGGGTGGCGCGTAGAACGCCGCAGCGCCGTTCGCCCCTGCTGAGGCAAAGAAACGGTCATCGGAGTTGAGAATCGGCGATCACGCAGCGCCGCGCACCGAGCCACGGCTGACGCATGTCATGGCGCGGCGCGGTGTCGGCCAACGCCATCGGTGGAAGCCGCCGTCAATCGTCGCGATGCACGCGCTCCATACGCTCATGACGTTCCTGGGCATGTAGACTGAGCGAGGCGATCGGCCGTGCTTCGAGCCGGCGCAGATTGATCGGCTCTTCGGTCTCGACACAATAGCCATAGCTGCCATCGTCAATCCGGCGAAGGGCCGATTCGATTTTCTGCAGCAGCTTGCGCTCGCGGTCGCGTGTGCGCAGATCCAGCGCGGCGTTGCTTTCAATCTGGGCGCGGTCCATCTGGTCAGGCTGATGCAGGTTTTCCTGCGAGAGGCCGGAAATGGTCTCATTCGCCTCATCCAGCAACTCAGCCCGCCAGGCTTCCAGCTTCTTGCGGAAATACAGCAGCTGGAGGGGATTCATGAAGTCCTCATCATCGCTCGGGCGGTAGCCTTCCGGCAGCAGAACAGGTGATGCCGAACCATTCATTTTGGCACTGGCTCCCTTCGGCGCTTTCCCGGCAGCCTTTTTCGCAGTCTTCCTGCCGGCATTGTTGCCTGCGGACGCTGTCTTTTTTGTTGCTTCAGTCATCTCTCACCCAATTCTTTCCCGGTCAACCGGTCAGATCACTCCCGAAACCGCCCCGACCCCAGACAACGCAGCACAGCAGCGCGGCATCGAGCATGAACATTTCGGCCCCAATTACACCGAAAGAGGAGTGTAGACAAGGGGCAAAATGACCCAATGGGACAGTGTTTTCAGCTTGTAACCATCAATAATCATTACCAAAAAGTAAATCACGCATATGTGATTTGAGGGATTGGGAAGGTTAATTTACCGTTATCAAATACCGATGGAACCGCCAAGACCATCGTTCTGTTTTTTTTGGTTTTGTTCGTTTTTGGCAGAGAAATCTTGACGCGCAACTGCTTAGTTAAAAAGGTGTAAATATGCATATTTTGATTGTCGAGGATGATCCCGTTGTCGCTGACGTTCTGGGCATGACCCTGGAGGAAGCCGGACATTTTCCCTCCATTGCCCACACCATTGAAGTGGCGCTGGCAGAATTGCGGCACAATGACATTGATGCCGTTCTGCTTGACATCAACCTGCCTGATGGCGACGGGACGCGGCTGGCGCTGTTGATCCGCAAAAACCACCTTCCCGTTCCAACCCTTGTCGTTTCCGGTAATGCCGGCATTGATGACAAGATCAATGCGCTGGGAGCCGGCGCCGACGGCTATCTGACCAAACCCTTTGACAGGTTTGAGTTGCTGGCCAATCTGGATGCCATTGTCCGGCGCACGCATGGACACAGTTCGGCCACGGTTGCGGTTGGCAATCTGGAGGTTGATCTGAACCGCCATCTGGCGCTGATTGATGGCGTCCAGGCGCCCTTGACGGCCAAGGAATTTCGCATTGTCGAGTTTCTGGCACTGCGCAAGGGATCCGTTCTGAGCAAGACAGCCTTCCTCAGCCATCTTTATGGTGGACTCGACGAGCCAGAGCCAAAGATCATTGATGTCTTCATGTGCAAACTGCGCCGCAAGCTGGAGCTGGCTGGTGCCACCGGGGTCAATATCGACACTGTCTGGGGCCAGGGCTATATCCTGCGCGAAACCCACTCACGCGATGGCAAGGCCATTCCAAAGGCATCGCAGATCACCAACCTTGCCGATGACGGGGTGGATGCGGTCGCCTAGGCCACACTGCCCCGCCAGCGGCCGGCGCCACAAAGGCAGATTTTCAGCGAGGACAGCCTGCGCGAGTTCCATGAGGAGCGTCAGACTGATCGGAAATTGCAGGCTGGCGCAACCTGAGACGGGCATGGCTGCGGTGACATGTCCGGCATAACGGCGCAGCGCAGCATCCGGGTGTATTAATGAACAGGACAGGCCCCCTCTTTCATGTGAGGGGGCTTTTTGCGTCTGTCGCCCTGACGCAGTCCCAACAGGGACCAATCGCCGCAGATGACACCGGCTATTTACCGGCACCCGCTGTTTGCCTAGACTGCCTGACGGGAGCGAGGGGAGGAAGAGACGCGGCATGCTGTATTTTGCGCTTGGCGATTTCGTGATCCATCCGGACAGGCCGGACTGGGGGCCAGGCCAGGTTCAGTCAATTGTCGGCATGAATGTGACGGTGAATTTTCCGAATGCCGGAAAGCAGCTGATCAACTGCAGCCATGTCGAGCTGGTCAAAACCAACCCGGACAGGTGGAAAAATGACGGATAAAGGCCTGTTTGCGCCACTTTCTGACGCTTTTGAAAACGCCAGCAGGCCAGCGCGTAATAAAACCAAGGCAGGCTGCGGGCCAGAACCAGGAACAGATGGTGGCTGACACGGATGCCTGGTGATCGAGTAGGGGGATTATCTGATGAATGAAATGCACCCGATGGGAGAGCGCCAGCAGGGGCAGAAATCAAGCCGTGGCAAGGGCAAATACAAGCCCAAGGGCCGGATGCTTGATCCCAGCGCACTGGCCGAGGTGCAAGGCCTGCTCGGCGAGATCACACCCCAGCGCGACATGCTGATCGAATATCTGCACGTCATTCAGGATTCGTACAGCCATCTCTCAGCCCGGCATCTTGCCGCACTGGCACATCTGATGCGCCTGCCGATGGCCGAAATCTGGGAAGTTGCCAGTTTCTATGACCATTTCGATCTGGTGCGTGAGGGTGAAGCCGCGCCTGCCGCCTGTACCGTGCGGGTCTGCACATCGCTGTCCTGCATGATGGCTGGCGGTGAGAGCCTGCTCGAAAAGCTGCAACCCTATGCCAGCCAGAGCGTCAGATTTGTCGCCGCCCCCTGTATCGGCGCCTGCGACAAGGCACCGGCCGCGGCGGTTGGCCATCAGCTCGTCGAACATGCCAGCTTTGATGAGCTGAAGGCTGTGCGCGAGGCAGGACATGCCGAGATTCCGCAGGATGCCATCGATTTTGATGCCTATTGCGCCGAGGGCGGCTATCAGACGCTGAAAGCCATTCTGGACGGCACGCACAGCCGTGAGGAGATTCTGGGCATCATGGACAAGGCGGCGTTGCGCGGTCTTGGCGGCGCTGGATTTCCAACAGGGCGCAAATGGCGCATCGTCGGGGATCAGGCCGGCCCGCGGTTGATGGCGGTGAATGGCGATGAGGGTGAGCCCGGAACCTTCAAGGACCGGCTGTATCTGTCAGGCGATCCACACCGGATGATTGAGGGCATCCTGATTGCCGCGCATGTTGTCGGTGTCGATGCCTGCTATATCTATATGCGCGATGAATATCCGGAAATCATTGCGCTGTTGCGCCGCGAGATTGCCCGTGTCGAGGCAGCGGGTCTGGCGGATCACGTGCAGCTGCATCTGCGGCGTGGCGCCGGTGCCTATATCTGTGGCGAGGAATCGGCGATGATCGAATCCATCGAGGGCAAGCGCGGCCTGCCGCGACACCGCCCCCCCTATGTGGCCGAGAAGGGCATTTTTGACCGGCCGACACTGGTGAACAATGTCGAAACCCTGCATTGGGTGCGTGACATCATCGAAAAGGGCGCCGACTGGTTCAATGCACAGGGTAAGGATGGCCATCCGGGACCGCGCAGCTATTCGGTGTCCGGTCGCGTGGCCAACCCGGGCGTAATTGTTGCGCCCGCCGGATCAACTGTCAGGGACCTCATCGAGCTGTGCGGCGGCATGGCCGATGGGCATGACTTCAAGGGCTATCTGCCCGGCGGCGCATCAGGCGGCATTCTGCCGGCTGACAAGGGCGATATCCCGCTTGATTTTGGCGGGCCACTTGCCGATGAGGGCTGTTTTGTCGGCTCGCACGCGGTGGTGGTGCTGTCAGACAGGGACAATATGTGGGATGCGGCAACAAATCTGATGCAGTTCTTTGCCCATGAAAGCTGTGGCCAGTGTACACCCTGCCGCAATGGCACGGCCAAGGCGGTGATGCTGATGCAGGCAGAGGCACCGGATACCGGGCTGCTGGATGAATTGTCGGTGGCGATGGCGGATGCCAGCATCTGTGGCCTTGGACAGGCGGCATCGAACCCGCTGACCAGCGTAATGAAACATTTTCCAGAAGATATTGGCGGAACAGAATAGATTTTCAGGAATGCCAGGGCGGCGTTCATCGGGGGCGTTATGACAACAGGTAAAATCAGCTTCACGCTTGATGGCAGGGAAGTCACTGCCGAGGATGGCGAGACCATCTGGCAGGCGGCGGCCCGGCTTGGCACAGACATTCCGCATCTTTGCTACAAGGATGATGCCGGCTACCGGCCCGACGGCAACTGCCGCGCCTGTATGGTCGAGATCGAGGGCGAGAGGGTGCTGGCGGCATCCTGTATCCGCACCCCGAGCGAGGGCATGGTTGTCAGCAGCCAGTCACACCGGGCGACAACAGCCCGCAAAATGGTGATGGAACTGCTGGTCTCGGACCAGCCGGACCGTGAGGTGGCGCATGACCCCTCCTCCGAACTGTGGAAATATGCAGCCGAGCAGGATGTCGAGACAGGCCGTTTCCCGCCGAAATTCTCGCCAGAACCCGACAGCAGCCATCCAGCCATCGCGGTGAATATGGATGCCTGCATCCAGTGTGGACTGTGCGTCAGGGCATGCCGTGAGGTGCAGGTCAATGATGTGATCGGCCTTGCCGGCCGCGGTGCCGACGCGCATATCGTGTTCGATTTTGGCGATGATATGGGAGCCAGCACCTGCGTTGGCTGCGGCGAATGTGTTCAGGCCTGCCCGACCGGCGCGCTGATGCCGAAAACACTGCTTGATGACGAGCAGAAGCTGGCCATCACACCGGACCGGCATGTGGACTCGGTATGCCCCTATTGCGGGGTTGGATGCCAGTTGACCTTTTCGGTCAAGGATGAGGCGATCGTTGCCGTCTCCGGACGCGAGGGACCGGCAAACAAGGGCCGTCTGTGCGTCAAGGGGCGCTATGGCTTTGATTACATCGCCAACCCGGAACGGCTGACAACGCCGCTGATCCGGCGCGAGGATGTGCCAAAATCGGCGTCCCTGCCCTTTGATCCAGCCAATCCGCTGACGCATTTCCGCGAGGCAGGATGGGAAGAGGCGCTCGATCTGGCCGCTGGCCGTCTGGCGGCGATCCGCGACACGCACGGGCCAGCCGCAATGTCAGGCTTTGGATCGGCGAAGGGCAGCAATGAGGAGGCCTATCTTGTGCAAAAGCTGGTCCGGGCCGGCTTTGGCACGAACAATGTCGATCACTGCACACGGCTTTGCCATGCGTCATCGGTGGCAGCGCTGCTGGAGAATATCGGCTCCGGCGCGGTCACCGCATCCTTTTCCGAATGCCGCAATGCCGAGGCGATCATCGTTATCGGCGCCAACCCGACGGTCAATCATCCCGTCGCCGCAACCTTCATCAAGAACGCCGCACAGCGCGGCGCGCGGCTGTATGTTCTGGACCCGCGTGGCCAGCATCTCGACCGTTATGCAACACATTCGCTCAATTTCACTCCGGGAAGCGACGTTGCGCTGCTGAATGCGATGATCAATGTGATCATCAGCGAGGAGCTGTATGACGCCGCCTATGTGCGCGATCACACCGAAGGCTTTGCCGAGCTTAGGGAGCGCACCCTCAGCACGACACCAGAGGCAATGGCACCCATCTGTGGGATTGCGCCCGAGGTGATCCGCGATGTCGCGCGCGGCTATGCGAGAGCCAGGGGGGCGATGATTTTCTGGGGAATGGGAATCTCGCAGCACACGCATGGAACCGACAATTCGCGCTGTCTGATCTCGCTGGCACTGCTGACCGGCAATGTCGGCAAAGCCGGATCGGGTCTGCATCCGCTGCGCGGCCAGAACAATGTTCAGGGTGCGTCCGATGCCGGTCTGATCCCGATGTTCTTTCCCGATTACAAACCTGTTGGCGACGATGATACCCGCGCCAAATACGAGGAATTGTGGGGAACCAAGCTGGATGCCAACAAAGGGCTGACCGTCGTCGAGATCACCGATGCGGCCTGGCGCGGCGATATCAAGGCGATGTACATCATGGGCGAGAACCCGGCAATGTCCGACCCCGACCAGACCCACGCCCGGGCGGCGCTGGCGAATCTGGAAATTCTGGTGGTGCAGGACATCTTCATGACCGAAACGGCAGCCTTTGCAGATGTGATCCTGCCTGCCTCGGCCTTTCCCGAAAAGGACGGCACCTTCACCAACACGGACAGGCGCGTTCAGATGGGCCGGCAGGCCGTCGCCCCTCCGGGCGAGGCAAGACAGGATTGGTGGATCATTCAGGAAATCGCCAACCGCATGGGTCAGAGCTGGAACTACAGCCATGCGCGCGATATTTTTGGCGAGATGCGGCTGGTGATGCCCTCACTGACTGGCATTTCCTGGTCCCGGCTTGAGGCCGAGGATGCCGTGACCTATCCCTGCGCGGACGAGACAAGCGAGGGCCAGGATGTCATTTTCGGTGACAGCTTCCCGACGCCAACCGGCCGTGGACGAATGACACCGGCAGACGTGCTGCCCCCCGACGAGACACCAGACGAGGCGTTTCCGATTGTGCTGACGACGGGCCGCCTGCTCGAACATTGGCATACCGGTTCGATGACGCGCCGGGCAAGTGTGCTGGACGCGCTGGAACCGGAACCGGAAGTGCATATGGCACCCGAGACATTGCAGAGCCTGCAGGTCAAGGCCGGCGATCTGGTTCGCGTGGTAACAAGGCGGGGCGAGATCGAACTTGCCGCCCGCATCGATCCAAAACTGCCAAGCGGAATGATTTTCGTGCCTTTCTGTTTCTATGAGGCACCGGCAAATTATCTGACCAATCCGGCGCTCGACCCCTATGGCAAGATTCCCGAGCTGAAATTCGCCGCTGCCCGGATCGAGGCTGTGCAGGAGGTTGCCGCAGAATAGCATCCGCGCAGGACAGCATTGATTCTGCCAGCTGCTACGCCGTGTCGCATGGCTGTCATCTCACAATGGCGTTACCACCTGTTCCACCAAAAGGTGAACAGCATTAGACTGCGCGGTGCGCGGCATTTTCACGAATATGCGGAGGCGTTTGACTTGGACTATCGCCAGAAATTCCGGAACCAGCTGAACCGGCTGAAAAGTGAGAGCCGGTACCGGCATTTTGTTGAGCTGGAACGGCTTGCCGGCAGGCACCCCCATGCCCGCTATCACGGCCCGGATGGTGAGCGCGATGTCATTGTCTGGTGTTCCAATGACTATCTCGGCATGGGCCAGCATCCAAAAGTTGTCTCGGCAATGGCCGACGCTGTCGCCACACATGGCACGGGTGCCGGCGGCACACGCAATATCTCAGGCACCAGCCACGCCATGGTCTCGCTGGAGGGTGAGCTTGCCACGCTGCACAACAAGGAGCGCGCGCTCGTTTTCACCAGCGGCTATGTCGCAAATGAGGCAAGCATCAGTGCGCTGGCCGCGCAGTTGCCAGACTGCATGATTTTTTCCGATGCGATGAACCATGCCTCGATCATCTCCGGCATCCGCTATGCCAGAACCGAGAAAGCCATTTTCCGGCATAATGACGTCGCGCATCTCGAACAGCTGCTGGCAGAGCAGCCGATCGACCGGCCGAAATTGATCATTTTCGAATCCGTCTATTCGATGGATGGCGATACCAGCCCGATTGCCGAGATCGCGGCTCTGGCGCGCCGGTACGGGGCGCTGACCTATCTTGACGAGGTGCATGCCGTTGGGATGTATGGGGACCAGGGTGGCGGCATTGCCCAGATGCGCGGTCTTGAGGATGAGATCGACATCATTCAGGGAACGCTAGGCAAGGCTTTTGGCACCGTTGGTGGCTATATCGCAGCTGATGACGTGATCTGCGATATGGTGCGCAGCGCCGGATCAGGCTTTATTTTCACCACCGCCCTGCCCCCGGCGCTGTCGGTTGGGGCCTGCGCCTCGGTACGCCACCTGAAGGCCAGCACAGCAGAAAGACAGGCGCAGCAGCGCCAGGCACAGCGGCTGAAGGACAGGGCCATTGCGGCCGGACTGCCGGTGATGCCGGGTGAGACACATATCGTACCGCTGATGATTGGCGATGCGGCAGCAACGCAGCGGATCTGCCAGCTGCTGCTAGTCGATTTCGGGCTGTATGTGCAACCGATCAACTATCCAACCGTTCCCCGCGGCACCGAACGGCTGCGGCTGACACCCGGACCACTTCACAGTGATGCAATGATTGATGATCTGGTCGATGCGCTGGTCACGGTGATTGCCCGTGTCCAGACCGAGGGCATGTCACACGCCGGGTGATCTCGCCAGCATCACACTGCGGTTTTACCATCAATCCACATGTTTTTATGGACCTGTCGCTGGACCTTGGTGGTTCCGCTCCCTAAATAATGGGGGCTGCATCATCAAGAGGGGCCGCATTACATGCCAATCAGTGAAAAACCTGCCGACCATCCCAGCCATCCAGGACGTGGCAAAACCGGCCTGCTGCTGGTCAATCTGGGAACGCCGGACGGCACCGACAAGACCTCCATGCGGCGTTATCTCAAACAGTTTCTGTCCGACCGGCGGGTGATTGAAGTGCCGCGCCTGCTGTGGTGGATCATTCTGAACGGCATCATCCTGAATGTGCGCCCGAAGAAATCAGGCGCCGCCTATGACCGGATCTGGCTGAAAGATGACCCTGATGGCTCGCCGCTGCGCAAGATCACCCGGCTGCAGGCCGAGCATGTGGCACGGATTTTCAGGCGCGATGACCTGATCACCGATTATGCCATGCGCTATGGCAACCCGTCGATCCCGGCGCAGATGCAGTCTCTCAAGGACAGGGGCTGCAGCCAGATCGTCGTGATGCCGCTCTATCCGCAATATGCCGCCTCAACCACGGCAACGGTCAATGACGAGGTGTTTAAATGGGCGCTGGATCTGCGCTGGCAGCCAGCTATCCGCACGGTGCCGCCCTGGCATGACAATCCGGCCTATATCAAGGCGCTGGCAAGGGACGTCCGCGCCGCGGTGAAGAAGAACGGCAAGCCGGATGCGCTGGTGGTTTCATTTCACGGCGTTCCGAAAAGCTACCATATGGCGGGCGACCCCTATCATTGCCAATGTCTGAAGACGGCGCGGCTGCTGCGTGAGGAGCTTGGCTGGGACGAGAACAGTTTTCATGCCACGTTCCAGTCACGTTTCGGGTCCGAGCCATGGTTGCAACCCTACACCGACGAAAGCGTTGTCGCGCTGGCCGAACGGGGCGTCAAGCATGTGATGGTGATGGCCCCGGGGTTCGTTGCCGACTGTCTGGAAACGCTTGATGAGCTTGATATCGAACTGCATGAGGAATTTCTCGAGCATGGTGGCGAGATGTTCAGCTATGTTCCCTGCCTGAATGACAGCGCCACCGGAATGAAGGTGATCGAGGAGATTGCCATCGAGAATCTCGCCGGATGGGTTGATCTGAAGACGCGAAAAGACCGCCGGTAAAGGCGGTCTCTCCCCGGTATCCTGATGACCGGATATCAGTTTTTGAAGCGCTTGATCTCGCCACTCTCGATCCGGGCAAGATAGCTCTCCATCTCGCGCTTGACGATCGGGGCCAGGAAATAGAGGCCCAGAATGTTCGGCACGCAGATCAGGAACACAAACGCATCCGAAATATCAAGCAGCGGCCCAAGCTGGACCATGCAGCCAAGCGCGACAAAGGCGCAGAAAATGACCTTGTAGATGGTCTGTGTCCGTTCCTCCTCGCCAAACAGATAGGTCCACCCCTTCAGCCCGTAATAGGACCAGGCGATCATCGTCGAAAAGGCAAACAGCACCGCGGCAAGAGCCAGCGGAATCGGGAACCAGCTGAATTTCTGCTCAAAGGCCAGCGACGTCATCGCCACACCCGTTGCATCACCGGCAAAGCCGGGATAGGCGACATGCGAGGTGCCAATCACCAGGGCGGTAATCGTACAGATGACGATGGTGTCGATGAAGGGCTCCAGCAGCGAGACATAGCCTTCGGTCACCGGCTCATCGGTGCGCACCGCAGAGTGGGCGATGGACGCCGAGCCGATACCGGCCTCATTGGAGAAAACCGCCCGCTGGAAGCCGATAATCATCGCCCCAAGAGCGCCGCCTGCAACCCCTTCGGGGGAAAAGGCACCGGTGAAGGTATTGCCAATGGCAGCCGGCAATGATGCGTAATTCATCAGGATCACCAGAATGACAAAAACACAGTAGAACACCGCCATGAAGGGAACGATCTTTTCCGTCACCCTGGCGATCGACTTGATGCCGCCGACAATGACCGAAAACACGACAACAGCCAGAATCAATCCGACAAGCCAGCCAAGACCGTCAAGCGCACCGCCTGACACATGGTTCAACTGCACATAGGCCTGGTTGGACTGGAACATATTGCCGATGCCAAGCGCACCAATGAAAATGCCAATGGCATAGAAGGCGCCAATGAATTTGCCGAAACCATCCATCCCGCGCTCGGAAAAGCCCTTGCGCAGATAATACATGGGGCCGCCCGAAACAGAGCCATCGGGGTTTTCATTGCGGTATTTGACGCCAAGCGTACATTCGACAAATTTTGTCGACATGCCAAGGAAACCGGCCATGATCAGCCAGAAGGTCGCCCCGGCACCGCCGACGGTGACAGCCACCGCGACACCACCAATGTTACCGATGCCAACCGTTCCCGACACCGCCGTTGCCAGCGCCTGAAAATGCGAGACCTCACCCGCGCTTTTCGGGTCGGCATAGTCACCACGGACAAGATGAATGGCATGTTTGAAGCCACGCAGATTGACAAAGCGCAAATAGAAGGTGAAGAACACCGCACCGGCAATCAGCCACAGAACCACAAGGGGAAGATTGGCGTCACCCAGCGGGATCTTGAAGAAGACAACCTTGCCGACCCAGCGGGCGACGGGCGCTGTCAGGTCATTGATTTTGGAGTCGATATTGGCATAGGCCGGAGCCACGGTTGTGGCAAGCCATGCCGTCGCCAGAAGAATGACCGCCCTTGCGCGGCCAAGGCCCCTGAAAAGGCCTGATGATGGGCGCTCGCACTCTTGGTTCCTGCGGCGCATGAAATGACAGTTTGATTGCATGATCGTCCCTCCCTTTAAGGCACCACGGTTATGGGGATGTCTGATGTCTGGATCAGCGAGCCGGCAACACTGCCGAAAAGCAGCGACTTGATGCTGGACTGGCCACGCCTGCCAAAGGCAATCTCGGACACCTTGTATTCATGCGCCAGATTGATCAGCGTTTCCGCCGGTGGACCGTGCCGGACCACCGCCTGAACCTTGAACCCCTTATCCTCAAGCTGTTTTTTGGCAGGTGCCACGACACCGGCCTTGGCCCGTGTGATCTCGCTCTCGCGGCGCTGATGCCGCTCGGCATTTTCCTCCGGGGTGTTGAATGTATAGGGCGACCACTCAATGACATAGGCCAGAACAATGCCAACGGTGGAACTGTCGATGGTGTCGAGGACATATTGCAATGCCTTCTTGCCGCCCGGGCTGCCATCAACTGCCAACAGAATGCTCTTTTTCATACCAGTTTCTCCTTGTTCATAGCGTCTTGGCGGCAACGCCGCCTCAAAGGGCAGCACGCCAAACCGAACCAAACCGGTGAATCAAAAAAAACAGAAAAAGAAAAATATTGCGGCACCGCGCAAGACTTCAGGCAAGCATGGCGGAAAACGCGCATGAATGTCAAATTTTCATCAGATTTTCATTTACCTTTATTTCGTTTAATTCATCAAAATTATTATATTATTAATTCAAAATATGCAGGAGCAACCATAGGATAGTCCTTGGCTTTTCATCATGGCGTTACCTTTGGAAACCGCCTGGACGCGGAAAATACCCCACCATCCGCAGCGGCTGTCGGCGATGTGAAGGAAAACTGATTAAAAAATCGTGAACAAACGCCGCCGCCACCGACCCGGGGCGCAAAACCAGACGAGGAGTTACAGCGTGAATTTCATGTGATGGCTTGACCTTGCGCGCCGGCAATGGCCATCTAGACACACCGTTCCGCCACCTTACCGAGTCCGATGAACCATGACTGACCACCGCACCCCTCCGACCGCCAATTGGTCCTACCCCACCACCATCCGCTTTGGCGCTGGCCGCATTGCCGAGATTGCCGATGCCTGCGCCGCCGCCGGCATATCACGGCCCCTGCTGGTAACCGACAGGGGGCTTGCCGATTTGCCGATAACGCAGCGCACGCGGGCATTGATGGCGGCTGGCGGGCTTGGCGACGCAGTGTTTGCCGATGTTGACCCGAACCCGCATGACATCAACCTGGCATCAGGTGTCGACGCCTATCTGGCAGGTGGCCATGATGGCGTCATCGCCTTTGGCGGAGGCTCCGGGCTTGATCTTGGAAAGATGGTTGCCTTCATGGCCGGGCAAACCCGCCCGGTCTGGGATTTCGAGGATATTGGCGATTGGTGGACAAGAGCCGATGCCAGCGCGATTGCGCCGATCATCGCCGTGCCAACGACAGCAGGAACCGGCTCGGAGGTGGGACGCGCCTCGGTGATCACCAATTCGGCAAGCCATGTGAAGAAGATTATCTTTCATCCAAAGGTGCTGCCGACAATCGTGATCTGCGATCCGGAACTCACCGTTGGCATGCCGGATTTCATTACCGCCGGAACCGGGCTTGATGCCTTCGCGCATTGTGTCGAGGCTTATTCAAGCCCGCATTATCAACCGATGAGCCAGGGCATTGCGCTGGAGGGAATGCGGTTGGTGATCGACAATCTGCCACGTGCCTTTACCGCCGGCGATGATCTGGTCGCCCGCGCCAATATGATGAGCGCCGCAATGATGGGGGCCACCGCCTTTCAGAAAGGGCTTGGTGCCATCCATGCGATGAGTCATCCCATCGGCGCTGTCTACAACACACATCACGGCACGACGAATGCGGTGTGCATGCCGGCGGTGTTGGCGCTGAATGCGCCTGAAATCCGGACCCGGTTCGACCGGGCCGCCCCCTATCTTGGCATTGAGGGCGGTTTTGACGGTTTTTGCGCATTCGTCCAGGACTTCAATGACAGTTTTGCCATTCCGCGCCGCCTGGGGGAGATGGGTGTTGGTACGGACCGCATTGACGCGCTTGTTGACATGGCACTTGCCGACCCGTCATGCGGCGGCAATCCGGTAAAATTGAGCAAAGCGAACCTGCGTCCGATTCTCGAGGCGTTGATCGGTTGAATGAAGCGGCTTCACACCCAAACGCCGCGCATCAGCCAGCCCCATCTCAGGCAGGCGTTGCCGGGCAAGCAGGATCAGGTTAACGCCAGACAAGATCTTTTGAGGTAAGGTCGGTCTGGGTCTGCTGTCCACCCAGAGCGAGGTCATACTTCACAGCTGGGGTGGTAGATATCACTTTTCCACGCCGGACAACCGCCAGCCTGGCTGGTTTCAGGCGCAGAGCATCCACAACATCCGTTGCCTGAAGAATCACAAGGTCACCATTGCAGCCCTTGTGCAGGCCATAATCCCTCAGATGTAGAATTTTTGCAGGGTTATGTGTGACAGCATCAAAACAATGATGCATCTGCTCAATCCCAGTCATCTGCGCCACATGAAGCCCCATACTCGCCACTTCAAGCATGTCGTGCGACCCCAGCGGGTACCAGGGGTCCATCACACAATCATGGCCAAAGGCAACCGTCAGGCCCGCCGCAATCTGCTCGGGAACACGGGTCATCCCGCGACGTTTTGGATAGGTGTCATGCCGACCCTGCAAGGTGATGTTGATTAAAGGGTTGGCAATCACATTCAGGTCAGCCTCCCGCATCAGAGGCAGCAGTTTTGAAACGTAATAGTTATCCATCGAGTGCATCGAGGTTAGATGTGATCCGGCCACCCTGCCCTGCATTCCAAGGCGTGTCGTTTCCCTGGCCAGAGATTCAACATGACGTGACATCGGATCATCACTCTCATCGCAGTGCATGTCTACCAAGAGGCCCCGCTCCGCAGCCACCTCGCACAGCATTGCGACTGATCGCGCCCCATCCTCCATTGTCCGCTCAAAATGCGGAATTCCACCGACGACATCCACGCCCAGATCAAGAGCCCGGACGAGATTATCCATACTGTCAGCACGCAACACTCCATCCTGGGGAAAGGCAACCAGCTGAAAATCAATGTAGGGCGCCATTTGCCGCTTGACGTCCAGCATTGCCTCGACTGCAAGGAGACTTGGGTCGGTGATGTCCACATGGGTGCGAATGGCCAATGTGCCGCGAGCGATCGACCATCGGCAAAGTGTAAGGGCCCGCTCTACCAGCGCATCAGCTGTCAGATGGGGCTTCAACTCACCCCAGAGCTTTATTCCCTCCAGCAGGGTGCCGCTCTGATTGACCCGGGGCAGTCCATAGCTGAGGGTCGCGTCAAGGTGAAAATGGCTATCAACAAAGGGAGCCGTTACCAGATATCCCCCAGCATCAATGACCGGAAAATCGTCAGCAACCCCATCAATCGTCGAACCAACATCCGCGATAACGCCGTTCCTGATCAGGATATCTGACGTGTCGCCACTGGCTTGACCCGCGTTTTTGACCAGAAGATCACTCATCATTTTTCTCCATAGCTATCGTGAGACCCTAATGCCGTTCACCCCGTCGAAAGGGGGTAAGCAGGGCTTTGGGGTATCGTGTGCTTTTCGCCGCGACCACCATCGCCACTATACTGAGCAGATATGGCAACATCAGAAAGAACTGATAGGGAACAACCGCGCCAGCAAGCTGCTGGGCGCGCACCTGATAGGCATCGAGGCCAGCAAACAACAATGCGCCAAGCAATGCCTTTGACGGGCGCCATGACGCAAAGATAACGAGGGCCACGGCGATCCAGCCCCGGCCATTGACCATGCCAAAATAAAAGGCATCAAAGGCCGACATTGTCAGATAGGCTCCCCCCAGTGCCATCAATGCGCTTCCGATAATCACAGCCAGGGTCCGAACGCCAAGCACGTCAATGCCCTGGGCCTCGAGTGCCATAGGGTTCTCACCTGCAACCTTTACCGCCAGACCAAACGGTGTCCGGTTCATCAGCCAAAGCACAAAAGGCACCGCCAAAAAGGCAAGATATGTGAAAGCGGTATGCTGAAAAAACGCCTCTCCCAGAAACGGCAATTCACTGAGAATGGGAATGTCCAATGGTTGAAAGGCGGTGATTTTCGGTGGTGTTGTCGAGCTTGGCAACAGCAGGCGGAAAGCAAAATATCCGATTGACGAGGCGAATAATGTGATGCCGATGCCTGTCACATGCTGAGATGCACCAAGATAGACGGTGAAGCCAGCATGCACCAGGCCAAAGGCGGCGCCAACAAGGGCTGCGGCCAATATACCGGTGGACAGATCAGCTCCCATATAGACCGCCGTCCAGCCCACCATCGCACCAATCGACATGATGCCCTCAATGCCAAGATTGAGAACCCCCGCGCGTTCACACATCAATTCGCCCAGCGTGGCCAACAATAATGGACAGGCGATGCGAATGGTAGCAGCCCAGAACCCTGCATTCACAAGAACTTCAAGGAAATCGAATATCATGACGTTATCTAGCCCCTCATCACGACACGGTATCGGACCAGAACCAGCCCGATAAGCACAGCAAGGACAGTGGTTGCTACAATTACATCTGCGAGATAGGTCGGCACATCAATGGCGCGGCTCATCGCATCAGCTCCCACATAGATGATCGCTATGAAGATGGCGGCAAAAATCACCCCAATGGGATGGAGGTTGCCAAGCATGGCCACGGCAATGCCCGTATAGCCAAAACCCGGCGACAGATCCAGGGTCAGGTATCCCTTGAGACCAATGGTCTCGGTGGCGCCGGCCAGACCGGCCATTCCTCCACTCAACAATCCAATGCAGATGATCGTTTTGGTGACCGGAATGCCGGCATGCCTGGCTGCTGACTGATTGAGGCCGACCGCCTTGCCCGAAAAACCGAAAACAGTCCGTGACTGTACAAGCCAAATGATGATCGCCGAAACCACAGCAATCGCAAACCCAAGATGAAGACGCGACCTTGGCACCAGCTGCGGCAGCACCCCGGCATCAATAATGGCCGCACCCTGTGGCCAGCCAAGCGAATAGGGATCTTTCCATGGTCCCTCAAGCAGATAACTCACCAGAAGAATGATCACGAAATTGGTCAACAGGGTGGTCACAACCTCATCGACACGCATGAACTGGCGTAGAAGCACCATTGGCAACAATGTCAGACCACCAGCGACACAGGCAACAATCAGCAGAAATGGTATCATGAGAAATGGTGGCAACTCGATGAGACCGGTCCCAAAATAGGTCACCGCCAGAGCACCGGCATAGAGCTGTCCCTCCGCGCCAATGTTCCAGAATTTTGCACGGAAAGCGATGGCAGCAGCCAGACCGGTAAAAATGAGGGGCGTGGCGGTCGCGCCTGTTTCAGTGATTGCATTGCGTGAGCCAAAAGCACCAATGAAAAGCTCCCTGAAACCGACGAGTGGCGATGCCCCCGCAGCGGCGATCAGAATGGCGGCAAAGCATAAAGTGCCAACACCGGCACCCGCCACAGCCATCCAGGGAAGCCATTGCGGAATGGTTTCTCTCGCCTCAAACCGCATTGAACCCATCTCCCGCCATCATCATGCCAAGGCTGGCAATGTCTACATTGCAATTTTCAAATGGCTCACTCGCACAACCGTCATACATCACGATAATGCTGTCCGAGAGAGCCAGAATTTCATCCAGATCCTCGGAGATCAAAACCACCGCCGCTCCCCCACCGCGTGCAGCCAGCAGGGACCGGTGAACCGCGCTGATGGCACCCTCATCAAGGCCACGCGATGGCTGGCAGGCAACAATAATCTCTGGAGACCGTGCAAACCATCGGCCAATGAGCAGTTTTTGGATATTGCCACCAGACAGGAGGCGTGCCGGTTGATTTATTGATTGAAAACGGACGTCGTTGGCACTGCAAATTTTCTCAGCACTAGAGCGGCACTGGGATGTTTTGACCATCGCCATTCTTCCGACGAGGTCGGCATTCTGCGTTTCCGTCAGAACTGCATTTTCCCACACTGACATGTCACCAACAACACCATCATTGTTACGGTCTTCCGGGATATAGGCCACGCCTGCCTTCATGAAGGACATCGGGGTGTGTTCGAACGCTCTTACTCCCTTGATGATGACGTTTCCGCTGGTTGGCTTGCTGTGTCCTGACATGACCTCCGCCAGACTTCGCTGGCCATTGCCCGCAACACCGACAACTCCCATGATCTCCCCGCCTCTCACGGTTAGATCAATATTTTTCAGACTGGCTGCCTGCAGGTTGGTTTTCCGGGTGCAGATGTTTTCCAGTTTGATCTTTGGATCAGACATACGCGAGGACCGACGTTCCGGACGGGTGATTTTCTGGCCAACGATCATCTCGCCAAGCTGGCGCTTACTGGCGTCAGCGGTCCTGACCGTTCCAACTGTCTCGCCTGCGCGCAGAACGATGATACGGTCACTGATCTGCATGATTTCATTCAGCTTATGCGAGATTATGATCACGCCAAGCCCCGCCGAGACCATCTTGCGGATTGAGTCGAAAAGGCCATTGGATTCCTGGGGCGTCAGACTGGCAGTGGGTTCATCCAATATCAGAAGCCGACAATCGTTGATGAGGGTTTTCAATATCTCAAGTCGCTGTTTCTCACCAACTGACATTTGATGAACATAGGCATCAGGATTCATCTCAAGGCCGAACTGATCCGCGAGTGCGACAAGTTTCTGCCTGGCTTCTGCGGTTGACAACATCGGTTTCCACAATGACTGGGTGCCGATGAGTGTGTTTTCCAAAACTGTCAGATTCTCAGCGAGGGTGAAGTGCTGATGCACCATACCAATGCCAGCCTCGATGGCAGCGCGCGGGTCACCGCGTCTCAATTCCCTGCCAGCGCATTGGACAACGCCCTCATCAGCCAGATAATGGCCGAAGATGATATTCATCAAGGTGGTTTTACCCGCCCCATTTTCACCCAGAATGGCGAGGACTTCACCGGAATCTACGGTAAAGCTGATATCTCGATTGGCGACAAGAGAGCCAAAACTCTTTCTGATGTTCGAAACTTCCAGAAGGGGTGCCATTGAAATCCAGTCAATAAATGGAGTGACACCCCCTTTCGAGGGGTGTCCAACTCCCTGTTCACATAATCAGAATGTTGACTTTGGCTCAACGTCATTGATTTCGACCGTAACCTTGCCCGCCGTTATGTCTGCCGCAAGACTGGCAACCTGTGATTTGACGTCGGCAGGAATCTTGCTGTCGAATTCATAATAGGGGGCAAGACTGGCACCGCCCTTGGCCATCATTGTCCAATGATGATATTCCTCAGCACTGAAGGTGCCGGCCTTTACACGCTCGATGGCGTGACCGATTGCCGACTCCATGTGCCAGAGAGCAGAGGTCACGACAACATCCGTCCCATTTTCCTCCTTGTTCATGTCATTGACATTGCCAAAGGCCAGAATGCCCTTTTCCCGACAGGCATCTACGACGCCAGCACGCTCTGCATACATGATGTCAACACCCGCCTCGATCTGGGCGATGGCGGCTTCCTTCGCCTTTGGCGGATCATACCATGACCCGATAAAGGTAACTTTGAACTCTATCGAGGGATCAACGGAGCGCGCACCATTCATGAAGGCATGGAAAAGCCGGTTTACCTCGCCAATCGGATAGCCGCCAACCATGCCAATCTTCTTTTCACTGCTCATATGGCCGGCGATAATTCCCATCAGATAGCAGGGTTCATGGATGTAATTGTCAAAAACTGAGAAATTACTTCCATGTGGCTTGAACGGATCACCCATCAGAAAGGCAATATCCGGGTAGTCATCGGCAACCTTACGTGCCTCCTTGCTGATCCCAAATGCCTCACCCACGACAAGCTGGACACCATTTTCGCAATATTCACGCAACACCCGCACATAATCTGTGTTGGACACTTTCTCGGCAAAACTATAGTCGATCTCTCCGCGCTTTGCCGCGGCATCAAGAGCAAGATGAAGACGCGCGTCCCACTTTTGCTGGATCGGCTGTGTGTATATACCTGCAACCTTGATTTTTCCTGCACCAAATGCAGGCATCGCACCAAATGCAATTGCAGATGTTGCCATACCAGCGACAAAAGTACGTCTCGTCAAAGATTTATTAGCTAAGATTTTAGAGGTTATATCCATATCTTACTCTCTCCCTTTCATTGAGTCACAAACCAGGTCCGGGAATTACGGGGTTTTTGCTTTTCATTTTTGCCCCACTCTGTCCGACCAGCAAAAAAGAACGGTAGCATTAGTGATGTCTGGTGGAAAATAAATTTTTATCAATTGGTAAAACCATGAATGAGTCAAAAAAATGGAGGCACATCATGCCTCCATTACTGCTGTGATTATGTTGGTATTTTTACAACGCCTTGTCGGTGATCGCATGCGTCCAGGCACCGCTAGGCGCCTTGGTGATCACCGGATCAGACCCACCCTTCATCAGTGTGGCAACGGTGCGCTCATAATCGGCAGGATCAAGGGCGCCATTGGAACCAGCTGTCAGCTTGGCAATTTCACCCATCATCCGGCGCTGGTGCTTTTCTGTCTGTGCACCTGAGGCGTCATTTTCCAGAACGATGTCAGCCGCTGCATCGGGGTTTTCCTCGGCCCATTTCCATCCCTTCATCGACGCGCGGACAAAGCGGACCATCTGGTCCTCGAAAGCCGGATCCTTGAGCCGGTCTTCCATCACATAGATTCCGTCCTCAAGCGTGGCAACGCCCTGATCCTGATATTTGAAAACAACCAGCTCATCAGCCGAGAGGCCGGCATCAATGATCTGCCAATATTCATTATAGGTCATTGTTGACACGCAGTCGGCCTGCTTCTGCAGAATTGGATCAACATTGAAACCCTGTTTCAGAACAGTCACACCACCGGCGCTGCCATCGGTTGGCAGACCAAGCTGGCTCATCCAGGACAGGAAGGGATATTCATTGCCATAGAACCAGACACCCAGAGTCTTGCCCTTGAAATCGGCAGGCGACTTGATCCCCGTATCCTTGCGGCAGGTCAGCATCATACCCGATGATTTGAATGGCTGCGCGATGTTGACAAGGTTCACACCCTTTTCGCGTGTGGCCAGCGCCGATGGCATCCAGTCAAGAACAACATCAGCACCACCGCCAGCGATCACCTGGGCAGGCGCCACATCAGGACCGCCGGGCTTGATTGTGATGTCCAGCCCCTCTGCGTCATAGAAACCCTGATCCTGCGCGACATAATAGCCGGCAAACTGCGCCTGGGTGACCCATTTCAACTGCAGGGTCAGCTTGTCAGCTGCCTGCGCCACTGAACCTGACATTGCCATGCCAGCGGCCAGTGCCATTAAAACCAGTTTTTTCATTTTCGTCTCCCTTGTTGTGATTTGATTATGTCGTTCGGTACGATGGATGCCAGAAAGTGACCCGCCTTTCGAGCAGGCTCAAAGCACCATAACTTGCAGAGCCGGCAAGCGCGGCAACCGCAATTTCCGCCCAGACCATATCCAGATTCATACGGCCCACCTCGGTCGAAATCCTGAACCCGATTCCAACGATCGGGGTGCCGAAGAACTCAGCTACGATGGCACCAATCAGGGCCAGAGTCGAATTGATCTTCAGCGCATTGAAAATAAAGGGCATGGCGGCAGGAAGCCGCAAAGTGAACAGGCTCTGCCAATAGCTGGCAGCATAGGTGTTGAGCAGGTCACGCTCCATCGCGCTTGCCGCGCTCAGCCCCGAGAGCGTGTTCACCATCATCGGAAAGAAGGTCATGATGACAATCACCGCCGCTTTGGACTGCCAGTCAAAGCCGAACCACATGACCATGATCGGCGCAACGCCAATGATCGGCAAGGCCGAGATGAAATTGCCAATGGGCAACAGGCCACGCCGCAGAAAATCACTGCGGTCGACAAGAATGGCAACCACAAACGCGCTGCCACACCCGATGGCATAGCCAGCAAGGACGGCTTTCAGAAATGTCTGCCGGAAATCAGCCATCAGAATCGCTGTCGAGGTGACCAGACGCGCCCCGATCATCGACGGCGGTGGCAGCAACACCGTCGGAATGCCAAGACCAACGGTCAGAGCCTCCCAGAAAAACAACAGCCAGAAGCCGAAGAACAGGGGAACACCAAGCGACACAACCCAATTGAAGCCGGTTGCATCCGCATCATCTGCCATGGTCTTTTCGACCGCCAGCCAGCCATGCAGCCAGGCGGCAATGGCGATCGCCCAGGCAGCCCCAGCCATGCCGTCCTGCAACGCCGCCAGAACCGCGCCGGCGGCAAAAAGGCTGATCAACAGGTCCAGTTGGGGACGCATCACAACAGGCAAGGCAGCAGCCAGCGCCGGCGACAGACGCATCCCGCCCGCAACCACCAGACCAGCCGCAAGCAGCAGGGCCGGTGACAGCGCAGCGACCCCTTCAACCAGTGCGTAGAGCCCACACAGTGCGGCAGCGGCGTTCAGCAGTTTCTGCAGGCCGGTCATTTTGGCACCCCCATCATCCGCTGGGTGATCTGCGCCGCGATATTGACCGCAATCACCAGCAGGGCCGCCAGCGTGGCGGCGGTCAGCAGAGCTGACCAGATCTGGATTGTCTGGCCATAATAGGATCCCGACAGCAGACGCGCGCCAAGCCCAGCAACCGCACCGGTCGGCAATTCACCAACAATGGCCCCGACGAGGCTGATGGCAATGGCGATTTTCATCGAGGTAAACAGATAGGGAACCGAGGATGGCAGGCGCAGGGTGAAAAACAGCTGCCAGCGCGAGCAGTTATAGGTGCGCATCAGATCAATCAGCATTGGATCCGGGCTGCGCAGTCCCTTGACCATTCCCACGGCGATCGGGAAGAAACTGAGATAGGTTGAAATCAACGCCTTGGGTAGCAGCCCCGACAGCCCGACCGCATTCAGTACCACAATGATCATCGGCGCAATCGCCAGAATCGGGATTGTCTGGCTGGTGATGATCCAGGGCATCAATGATTTGTCCATGGCCCTGTTCTCGACAATGAAAATGGCCAGCATCATGCCGGTGAAGGTTCCCATAACAAAGCCAAGCAGTGTCGAGGAAAGGGTGATCCAGCTGTGATAGATCAGCGACCGCTTCGAGGTGACTTTCTTCTTTACCGTGGTTTTCCAGATTTCGGCGACAACCTGATGCGGTGCCGGCAGCACAGGCCGATCATGCGCCATCGTATCGCGCACAAGATCAGTCATGCTCCATTCGGTGGCTGATTTCTCATATTGGTCAAGCTGCCAGGGGGCATTCAAATAGACGGTGAAACCGTACCAGATCACGCCAATCGCCGCGACGATGGTCAGAACCGGAAGCAGTTTCTGTCTCAGCGTGTCGGTCAAACCGGCCTCCCCTTGCTGGGTGCTGCCCTAGTCATCGGCATGGCCCTCACGCAGCCCCTCGCGCACGCGCTGGGCAATTTCAAGGAATTTCGGGGTTTCGCGAATATCAAGCGGGCGATCATCAGGCAGGTCGGACGTGATGACATCGGTGATCCGTCCCGGACGTGGTGACATCACCACAATCTTCGTCGACAGATACACCGCCTCGGGAATTGAATGGGTGACAAAGCAGATCGTCTTGCCAGTCTTCTTCCACAGCTGGAGCAGCTGTTCATTGAGGTGATCACGTACAATCTCATCCAGTGCGCCAAAAGGCTCGTCCATCAGCAGCAGGTCAGCGTCAAAGGCAAGCGCACGCGCGATCGAGGCACGCTGCTGCATGCCGCCAGAGAGCTGCCAGGGAAATTTGCCACCAAAGCCATCCAGCCCGACAAGATTGATCATTCGCTCGACCCGTTCCTGCTGCTCTGCACGGGACAGACCCATGATCTCCAGCGGCAGCGAGATATTGCGGGCAATGGTACGCCAGCTGAGAAGCGCCGGCGCCTGAAAGACATAGCCATAGGCCCGCGCCAGACGCGCCTGTTCGGGAGGCTGTCCATTGACGGCAATGCTGCCACCTGTCGGTGTTTCAAGATCGGCAATGACCCGTAAAAATGTGGTTTTGCCACAGCCGGAGGGGCCAATAAAGGACACGAACTCACCAGCCCCGATCTCCAGGTCAAGATCCCGAAGCGCGTGAACGACACCGTCATTGGTCTCGAAGTCCAGATTCAGTTTTTCAGCCTTGATAACCATATCCGGGGATGACGTTTTCGCCATTACTCTGTCTTTCTGCATCACTTAACCGTGTTGCTTCGTTTTTTGCCCCGTTAACAGCGCCACCACAGGTGACAGCAGCGCCGTTGCGGGGCAGGCGCTGTCCGATCCGTCCTGCCAGCTAGACACCAGCTGGCATATTCGCCGGATCACGGATCACCTTGCGGGGAGCCGTCAATGCCTTCCATTGTGAGAGCGCCTTGTTGGTCGCACTGAAGGGTTCACGCGGGACAAATTTGCCATGACCCTCACGCGTCTTGACCTCGTTCTCGCTGATTGCAACATAGCCTTTGGTCATGGTGAAACGCGGCAGACCCTTGACGGCAAAGCCCTCGAACACATTGTAATCAATTGCCGATTGCTGGCTGCCGGCGCTGATGGTCTTCTCGCGTTCAGGATCCCACACGACGATATCGGCATCTGCCCCCTCAAGAATGGCACCCTTGCGCGGATACATGTTCAGCGCCTTGGCAATATTGGTTGAGGTGGCCGCAACAAATTCATTCATCGTCAGACGACCTGTATTCACGCCATAGCTCCAGAGCAGTGGCATCCGGTCCTCAAGGCCGCCCGTGCCATTTGGAATCTTGGTGAAATCACCAACGCCATAGCGCTTCTGTTCGGTGGTGAAAGCGCAGTGATCGGTGGCCACGACCTGCAGGCTGCCAGCCTGTAGACCCGCCCACAGGCTGTCCTGATGCTGTTGATTGCGGAAGGGCGGTGACATCACGCGGCGGGCCGCATGATCCCAATCATCATGGGCATATTCACCCTCATCCAGCAGCAGATGCTGGATCAACGGCTCACCATAGACCCGCATGCCCTTCTGCCGCGCACGGCGGATGGCCTCATGTGACTGCTCGCAGGATACATGCACGACATAGAGCGGGACGCCAGCCATATCGGCGATCATGATCGCCCGGTTGGTGGCCTCGCCCTCGACCTCGGGCGGGCGGGAATAGGCATGCGCCTCAGGGCCGTTATTTCCCTCGGCCATCAGCTTTGTCTGCAACTGCGCGACAACATCGCCATTTTCGGCATGAACCAGCGGCATCGCCCCCAATTCCGCACAGCGCTGGAATGACGCATACATCTCGTCATCATCAACCATCAACGCGCCCTTATAGGCCATGAAATGCTTGAAGGTGTTGATGCCCTTGTCGACAACAACCGGCATCTCATTGAACACCTCCTCGCCCCACCAGGTGATCGCCATATGGAAGGAATAGTCGGTGGTGGCCAGCGAGGATTTATTGTCCCAGGCCTGAATTGCCGTCAGCAGCGACTGGCCAGGTGCCGGCAGACAGAAATCCACCACCATCGTAGTGCCGCCAGACAGCGCCGCCCTGGTGCCTGACTCAAAATTGTCCGAGGAATAGGTTCCCATGAACGGCATTTCGAGATGCGTGTGCGGATCAATACCGCCCGGCATCACATAACAGCCAGTGGCATCAAGCGTCTCGTCACCCGAAAGGCCGGTGCCAATATCGGTGATGACACCTTTTTCAACCAGCACATCAGCCACATAGGTTCTATCGGCTGTAACGATCGTCCCGCCTTTGATTACCGTACTCATGTCTCATTCTCCCTGATCATTTTGTCTAGTCATCCACGATGCCAGCAGTTTCCACAACAGCATGGAACAGGACATCGGCACCAGCTGTCGCCCAGTCCCTGGAAATTTCCTCAGCCTCATTGTGCGACAGGCCATCCACACATGGACACATCACCATCGCAGTCGGCGCGGTGCGGTTGATCCAGCACGCATCATGCCCGGCCCCCGAGACAATATCCCGGTGTGAATAGCCAAGCCGGTCCGCCGCCCGCCGGATCGCCGAGACACAGCCATCATCAAACTTCACCGGATCGAACTGGCCGGCCTGCTCAATCTCCATCTCCAACCCGATCTCATCACAGATCTTTTTGGCACCGGCCCGCAGGCGCTGCTCCATATCATCAATGACGTCCTGCGTCGGATGCCGGAAATCAATGGTAAAGACAGCCTTTCCGGGGATGATGTTGCGTGAGTTCGGATAGACATCGCAATGGCCGACCGCGCCAACGGCAAGCGGCGCGTGCGACCAGGCGATCTCATCGACGAGCTGGGTAATCCTGGCCATACCGAGGCCCGCATTGACGCGTTTCGGCATCGGCGTTGAACCGGTATGTGACTCGCGTCCGGTCAGCGTGACCTGCAGCCAGTTCAGCCCCTGGCCATGGGTGACAACACCGATGTCGATATTTTCATCCTCGAGAATGGGCCCCTGTTCGATATGCAGCTCAAAAAAGGCAGCCATATCGCGGGCACCGACTTCCTCGTCGCCAATCCAGCCAATGCGGGCAAGCTCCTCGCCAACGCTCTTGCCAGCCGCATCCTGTCGGCCATAGGCCCATTCCAGCGTATGCACACCGGCAAAAACGCCCGACGCCATCATCGGTGGCGAGAAGCGCGTTCCCTCTTCATTGGTCCAATTCACCACTTCGATCGGATGTTTCGTCCTGATGCCTGTCTCATTCAGTGTCCGGATAATCTCCAAACCGGCGAGAACCCCTAAAACACCATCATATTTGCCACCTGTCGGTTGGGTGTCGAGATGGCTGCCGACCATCACTGGTGGCAGGGAGGGATCAGTGCCTTCATGCCGGGCAAACATATTGCCCATCTTGTCGAGCCCCATGGTCATGCCCTCGGCCTCGCACCAGGACTGGAACAGGCGGCGACCCTCGGCATCCTCATCCGTCAGCGTCTGCCGGTTGTTGCCGCCGGCAACACCGGGGCCGATCTTGGCCATCTCCATCAGCGCGTCCCAGAGCCGGTCACCATTGATCCGGAAATTCTTGCCCCGTCCATCGAGCGCGGCAGCATTTGCGTCAGTCATCATCGTCTCCCAAATTTGCCCATCCTGTCGGGGATGGCCCCTTGCCCTGTGTGCGGTGTGCTAGTCGATTTCCCGCAACACCTCGCCAAGACAGTCAATCAGCTCATCAATCTGTTCGGTGGAAATGATCAGCGGTGGCGACAGCGCGATGATGTCGCCCGTTGTGCGGATCATATACCCTTTTTCAAAGGCCTTGAGAAACGCGCTGAACGCGCGCCGTGTCGGCGCTCCCTCGATGGGTTGCAGTTCGACCGCACCAATCAGACCTATATTGCGGATGTCGATCACATGCGGGTGGTCGGCAAGGCTGTGCAGCTTTTCCTGCCAGTAATCGGCAAGGCTGGAAGCCCGGGTCAGCAGCCCTTCATCAGCATATGTTTCCAGTGTCCCGAGCCCAGCTGCCGCAGCAACCGGATTGCCGGAATAGGTATAGCCGTGGAAAAACTCGATCAAATGTTCAGGCCCGTGCATGAAAGCGTCGTGAATCTCGTCAGAAACAATCACCGCCCCCATGGGGATAACACCGCTGGTCAGGCCCTTTGCCGTCGTCATCATATCAGGCTTGACACCAAAGAAATCTGCGGCGAAGGGGCTGCCAAGACGGCCAAAGCCGGTGATCACCTCGTCAAAAATCAGCAGAAACCCGTATTTGTCACAGATTTCGCGAACACGCTCGAGATAGCCTTTTGGCGGAATCAGAACCCCGGTGGACCCGGCAACCGGTTCAATGATCACCGCAGCAATGGTCGAGGGGTCATGCAGCTGGGCAATCCGCTCCAGATCATCGGCCAGTTCCGCGCCATGTTCAGGCTGCCCCTTGGTAAAAGCGTTGTGGTCAGGCAGATGCGTGTGTGGCAGATGGTCGACACCCGTCAGCAGGGTGCCAAACATCTTGCGGTTGGCAACAATGCCACCGACCGAGATGCCACCAAAATTCACCCCGTGATACCCACGCTCACGCCCGATCAGGCGGGTGCGTCCGGCATCGCCCCGCACCTTGTGATAGGCAAGCGCCGTCTTCAGCGCTGTCTCGACCGATTCCGATCCTGAATTGGTGTAGAAAACATGGTTCATGCCCTCAGGTGCGATGGCGGCAATCCGGTTCGCCAGCTCGAACGCTTTCGGATGTCCCATCTGGAAAGCCGGCGCATAGTCAAGCTCGGCCACCTGGTCCTGAACCGCCTTGACGATCTTCGGCCTTGCATGCCCGGCATTGACACACCACAGGCCAGCCGTTCCATCGAGAACCTTATGACCCTCAATCGTGTCGTAATGCATGTCCTTGGCACCGACAAGCATGCGTGGATTTTCCTTGAACTGGCGGTTTGCCGTGAACGGCATCCAGAAAGAGCTGAGATCATTCGGCGCTGGATCATAGGTATCCGGCATGGCGGAACTCCTGTTTCGGATGGCGCACGTGACTGAGGGAACCAGCCACGACGCACAACATAGAAATTGCATTTGGCTTGATAAAATGAAATAACATTTTTACCGGCTGGTCAAATATTCAAACGCTTGACTGTGAAAAATATTCCGTTTTCGTGTCGACCCACCCGGTAACACCCGAAAGATGAGACGCAACAGACCCAAAGCCATGTCCGATACCATCAAAGACCTGATGCCAGCCGCCGCCCAGACAGCCGTTGGCGGTCCCGGGGACGGTCCCGGGGCCGGGGATGGGATGCCCCACAAGCAGAAAACACGAATCCAGATCACCAATGAGGCGAAAATCCTGGAGGCGGCGCTGGATGTATTTTCCAGGGACGGATTTCGTGGCGCGACACTGGACCGGATTGCCAGCGCGGCAAAAATGTCGAAGCCAAATCTCCTGTATTATTTCTCAAGCAAGGAAGACATCCATATCGCCCTGCTGACCAAACTGCTCGATGTGTGGCTGGCACCGCTGCGCAATCTGCGGGCCGATGGCGACCCGCGTGAGGAATTGAACCTCTATATCCAGCACAAGCTGCAGATGTCGCGCGAACTGCCCCGCGAGTCCCGCCTGTTCGCAAATGAGGTGTTGCGTGGTGCCCAGCATATCGGCCCGCTGTTGAAGGAAGACCTGCATGATCTGGTCGATGAGAAGGCGGCGATCATCCAATCTTGGATCGATGCCGGTAAACTGGCGCCATGCGATCCACGGCATGTGATTTTTGCGATTTGGGCGACCACCCAGCATTATGCCGATTTCGATGCCCAGATCCGGTCCGTGCTGCGGCGCGATGATGATGACCAGTCGCATTATGCCGATGCCCAGCAATTGCTGACAACGCTGTTTCTGGGGCAGCTGGTCAGAGATTGATCTCCCCTCACCCACAAAAAAAGAGGCACCGGTTGCCCGGTGCCTGTGGGAGGGTGAGGAGGAGGTAATGTCTACCGCTGCCAGCGACCAGCCTATTCAGCCGCTGCCATCGGGTTGTTTGGATGCATTGTCCAGTTGCCGTAATCCGGTGAGACCGTCTCGCCAGTGCGCGTATCCGTCTCGCCGGCAGGAACCTGTTCCATGGTGATGCAGTGCTCGACCGGACAGACGCTGACACAGAGATTGCAGCCGACACACTCGGAATCGATCACCTCAAAATGCCGCGCGCCGTCGACCATATTGGTGATCGCCTGATGCGAGGTGTCCTCGCAGGCAATATGGCAGCGGCCGCATTTGATGCAGCTTTCCTGATCAATCCGCGCCTTGGCAATGTAGTTGAGGTTGAGATACTGCCAATCCGTCACATTCGGCACAGCCCGCCCGATCACCGAGTCAAGATTGGCATGACCTGCCGAATCCATCCAGTTGCTCAGCCCCTCGATCATGTCATCGACGATTTTGAAACCATAGGTCATGGCGGCGGTACATACCTGGACATTGCCAGCGCCAAGCGCCAGAAATTCAGCCGCATCACGCCATGTCGTCACCCCGCCAATACCGGAAATCGGCAGTCCGGCCGTTTCCGGGTCGCGGGCAATCTCAGCCACCATATTCAGCGCAATCGGCTTGACCGCCGGACCACAATAGCCACCATGGCTGCCCTTGCCGTCAATGCTGGGTTCAGGTGAAAAACTGTCCAGATCGACGGAAATGATCGAGCTGATGGTGTTGATCAGCGAGACAGCATCGGCGCCACCCTGTGCGGCAGCGCGTGCCGGATAGCGGACATCGGTGATGTTTGGCGTCAGCTTGACAATCACCGGCATGCGGGTATGCGACTTGGCCCAGCGTGCCACCATCTCGATATATTCCGGCACTTGGCCGACAGCCGCCCCCATTCCGCGTTCCGACATGCCGTGCGGACAGCCGAAATTCAGCTCGACACCGTCGCTTCCAGTGTCCTCCACCTGTTTCAGGATTTCCTGCCAGCACGGCTCCTCGCAGGGTACCATCAGGCTGGTGACAAGCGCACGGTCAGGCCATTTACGCTTGACCTCCTTGATCTCGCGCAGATTGATATCGAGCGGTCTGTCGGTGATCAGCTCGATGTTGTTCAAGCCAAGCAGCCGGCGGTCGGCCCCCCAGATCGCCCCATATCGCGGGCCGTTGACATTGACGATATGCGGGTCGAGGCCAAGCGTTTTCCAGACGACACCACCCCAGCCCGCCTTGAAAGCGCGCTCGACATTGTAGGCCTTGTCGGTTGGCGGCGCCGAGGCCAGCCAGAACGGGTTCGGGGATTTGATCCCAACGAAATTGTTGCGCAGGTCAGCCATATCTATGTTCCTTTCCTGTCAAATCCATGGTCACGCAGTGTTCATGAAAGCGCCGCGTGGATTGCCTCGGCAGCGTCACGCCCCTCGGCCACAGCCGTTACGGTCAGATCATCGCCGCCTGTTGCGCAGTCACCACCGGCCCAGACGCCGGCAATTGATGTCTGCCCCTGCGCGTCGACCCTGATCCGCCCTGCCTCCATCGCAAGGGTGGCAAGCGCCTCATCATCGGCAAGCTGCTGGCCGATGGCGCGGAACAGCTGATCGACCTGCAGCGTGATCACATCGCCAGTGCCGACGAGCCTGCCATCCCGGTTTTCAGTATATTCCAGTGTCACCGCAGAGACACCATCGGCATCGGTTTCGATGGTTTTCGGCTGCACCCAGTGACGGATGATCACGCCCTTGTTGGCGGCCTGCTGCTGTTCGAGGGTCGAGGCGTTCATATCCTCACGGCCCCGGCGGTAGGCGATGGTCACCTCCTCGGCACCAAGCAGCTTTGTCTGCGCGGCAATATCAATCGCCGTCATGCCGCCACCGATTACCAGAACGCGGCGGCCCACCGGAAGGCTGGCCAGATCGGCGGCCTGCCTGAGCTCGGCGATATAGCGCGTTGCGTCGACAACCCCGGTGGCGTCCTCATCGGCAAGACCAAGCCGGTTGACACCACCAAGACCGATGCCAAGAAAGACAGCATCATAATCCGCGCAGAGCGCATCAAGCGTGACCGTCGCGCCAAGCGCCTGCTGCTGGCGGATTTCGATGCCGCCAATGGCGGTGACGTAATCGACCTCGGCCTGGGCAAAATCATCAGTCGATTTATAGGCGGCAATGCCATATTCGTTGAGGCCGCCAGCCTTTGGCTGTGCGTCAAGGACAACGACATCATGCCCATACATCGCCAGCCGGTGCGCACAGGCAAGACCAGCCGGCCCTGCCCCGACGACGGCAATTTTCCGGCCGGTGGGGGCGGCCCGCTCATAGAACTGGCGGTTGTCGCGCATGGCGCCATCGGTGGCGTAGCGCTGCAGCAGGCCGATCTTCACCGGCTGCCCCTCGGCAACCTCGCGGACACAGGCCTGCTCGCACAATGTTTCGGTAGGGCAGACACGGGCGCACATGCCACCAAGGATATTCTGGTCAAAAATGGTCTTTGCCGATCCATTCAGATTGCCGGTGGAAATCTGCCGGATGAATTTCGGAATATCAATCGAGGTGGGACAGGCCGTCACGCAGGGCGCATCGTAGCAGAAATAGCAGCGATCAGCCTCAACCAGCGCCTCATGGGCATCGAGCGGCGGATGCGCATCGGCAAAATTCTCGGCATATTGATCTGCCGGCAAACGCTGGGCAGCGATCCCATCAATGATCTGTGGTTTGGCCATTCATCCTCTCCCTCACCGATATCGCGGCGGTTTCGAGCCACAGCGACACACCATCACCCTTAATCTGGAAGAAAATGGGAAAGGAGGCAAGATTTTTTTACCAAACGATAAAATTTTTGCAGAAAGCAGTGTTGATGGCCTTCAAAAGATATGTGCAGATGAACAGACTGTATGTCTTGAAAAATACCTATTCGATCTCAGATAGACGACACCAAGATTGTTTAGCACAATCGCGTTTACTGCATCAGCCAGTGGTTTCCAGATTTCAAACGCGGTCTCGTAATCCTCGGCATCAAACGCCGCTTTGCCAGCAGCAAAATCATCCTCATCCGCACGTGCCAGACTGACAAGTATCAACAATGCCGCCAGCAAAACCGTAATCGCCACTGGCTGTCTCATGACTTGGATGTGTCTGATTGTCATTGCCACCTCCTAAAACAGAAGATATCACTCAAGGCTCAAGATCAGTGACTTGGCCACCTCGTTCCCTTGCTTTGCGGCGAGGCGATACCACTTCACGGCTTCTTTATGATCTTGAGGCACGCCATAGCCCTGGTGATACATAGCGCCGAGTGCCAGTTGGGCGCGCGCCATTCCCTGGTTGGCGGCCTTTCTGTACCACACCACTGCTTCGCCATAATCCTGATGAACTCCGGTACCCTCCACATACATACTGGTAAGATTAAACTGTGCCTCGACTATGTTTTGATCTGCTGCCAACCGGTACCATCGCAAGGCAGCCGAATAGTCAGGCGCGTCAATGAAACCCTTGTGATAGGCATTCGCCAAATTAAATTGACCGATGGCAAAACCTTGATCAGCGGCCAGCCCATACCAACGGACCGCTAACCTGTAGTCTTGCTCAACGCCAATTCCTAACGCATAAAAATTTCCCAGATGCACCTGAGCCGCTGGGTTCCCCTGCTTAGCGGCATGTTTGTACCATTTTGTCGCCAACTTATAATCTCGTGATACACCCGTACCGTTGGCATAGAGACTGCCCAAGTATAATTGGGCACTGGCATCACCCTGATTTGCCGCACGTTTATAGTATTTTGCAGCTTCTTCATAATTCTGTTCGACGCCATGACCATCTTCAAACAATACGCCAATGTCTCGTTGGGCAGCGGCAAAATTTTGATCAGCTGCAAGGCGATACCAT
>JAYNHH010000011.1:0-1334 GCA_038107835.1 Alphaproteobacteria bacterium | reverse complement strand
ACCATGTGGCCGCTTCCACTTTATCCTGCTTGACACCCCTACCAGCCAACAGGGCATTGCCAACATTGGCCTAGGCGGGGGCGAGGCCCTGACTGGCCGCCCTTCGGTACCATTTGACAGCTTCACTATAGCTTTGCGCGACACCGTTACCGGCTTCGTACAACATACCTACATTCAGCTGTGCCAGAGCCATACCCTGCCCAGCCGCCAAACGATACAAACGCAATGCCTCAGCATAATCAGGCTTACCAACTTCACCAAAATGATACATGTGTCCCAGATTATATTGTGCTTGGGCAAGCCCCTGTTCAGCAGAGCGCCGATACCATTCTGCAGCCTCCTGTTGATCTTTTTTTACGCCATACCCCTTTGCATAGAGTTGGCCTACATTAAATTGCGCGTTGGGATTACCCTCTTCGGCCAGTGGCTTCCATTCTCTCATAGCTGTTGCATAGTCACCGCGATTGGCCGCGCATAACCCGTCATTGAAATCACCTGCACGGGCAAAGCTGGTGGGCAGTGCGATCAGAACGACCAGTATAATCCGGACTACAGCCAATGACTGTGCCCAACGACCTGATGTCATTACGCCCATATGCATAGGGACCCTCCTGCAATTGCCTTGGAGCAACAGCATAGCAGGCGCAGGTCAATATTCTGTTTATGCAGGGGAAGTATTGTGAGAGAAAGGATAAAAAGAAAGAAAAACATGCGTCAATAAAATTCTAAAAATCTGTTTATATTATGTTTTTATGATTTACATCTCCATCCCGAAATCGTGATCCTTATTCTTCCCGCGTGAGGATTCCTGTGGCTCATCCAACACTATATCGGCATCATGCTCCGCATCAGCCTGCGCATCTTTGATAGCAACAGCCGGTTGATCCACCTCATCCGGGTAGCTGTTATATTCTTTTTCAAAGGCTTCATCCGCCGCATGCCATTCTGCCTCGTAATGTGCAAGAGGCAAGTTTTCCCCCTGTTCGAGATACGGTATCATTTCGTCGCTCATCTCCTGCATCACTTCCGGTTGATGGTCAGTCGCACGAACCGCAGCGATCCTTGGCGGCGGCGCTTGCCTGCAGGCATTGACCGGACTGGCGGTGTTGATGGCCATCTATTCAGTCAGTCACTGATGTCGCGGCAGCCCCTCTCGCAGTCAAATTTGCGGAGTTGGTCGTGCGGGTCCTGACAGAGAGGACACCCCCCCTGGCAACGCCAAAAAGCGCAGCCGAATTGCCGGGCTGGAAACCATGGCGGGTAGATGGAATTTGATCGGGGGATGTGGAGGTAACCCTTTTCCTTTCGGGCTATCGGTGTTATATCATCCTCAC
>JAYNHH010000010.1:0-70627 GCA_038107835.1 Alphaproteobacteria bacterium | reverse complement strand
ATGCCATCTTCTGCTGCAACATTGCTGCCTCGTCATTGCTGACAAAGTTCCCGGCCATCACGCGCATGGTTTTCGAGTCGCTGGCGCAGCGTATCCCCCACTGCTTCCAGAATATCTTCTGACACATAGCCAGAGTAACTGAGGACGAATTCGTCCCGAAGCAACAGCTGGCTAAATTTGAAAAACCGTTCAAACTCCATAACGGGGCCAGTGTTGTCGCAATTAGTAATTTACAACTAACAAAATCTGCAAATGGCGGTTTTTGGTGGGGTTCAGCTCTGTCGCCAGGGGAGGTTGTGGAATTTCCAGCCATCAACGCTTGATCTGTGTCCCTGCTGGTCGACACATCCTTCGAATCCCTCAAGAATGTTGCAAACCTGAGAGTAACCAGAGGATTCAAGAAGGTGGCAGGCGTTGGCCGACCTGCCGCCAACCCGGCAGATGACATATATCGGGGTGTCAGGGCCGGCAATCTCGCCAATGCGGGAGGTGAAATTCGCGTTGGGTTGGCCTGCCTCGTCGGCGATGCTCTCAAGAACAACCTGCTTGCCGATGTCCGACAGATCAGGAATGCCAACATAGACCCATTCGGCCCGGGTCCGGCAATCCACGAGGACCGCCCTGTCATTGGCGGTCAGTTCTTCATAGGCCTGCGGGGGTGTCAGTTCTCTCATCAGCCAATCATCAATCTATGTAGCGCTCATCCGTGATACGGTTTTTTGTCACAAACCCGGCAGTGCTATTGCCGCGGCGATGGACTGGGCGATATAGTTCTGTCAGCTTTGTGGTGTTACCACCCGCGAATTCTAACAAAGGTAAACGAAATGTTTAAGGCGTTAATTATCGATCAGGCCGACGATAACTCGATCTCAGCAAATGTTGAGGAGGTTTCCGAGGACCGGTTGCCCCAGGATGGCGAGGTTGACATCGCTGTTGAGTATTCGACGGTCAACTACAAGGATGGTCTGTGTCTCAATGGCCTGGGTCGTCTGGTAAAGACCTATCCGCATGTCCCTGGAATCGATTTTGCCGGTTCGGTGATTACCAGCAGTGATGATCGTTTCAAGCCAGGTGACAAAGTCATCATGCATGGATGGCGTGGTGGCGAGATCAGATGGGGTGGCTATGCGACAAAGGCCAATGAAAAGGCCGATTGGCTAACACCTCTGCCCGAGGGGCTCAGCAGTTTTGAGGCCATGTGTCTTGGCACCGCCGGTTTCACCGCCATGTTGGCAATCAAGCGTCTCGAGGATGATGGGATGACCCCGGAAAGTGGTGAAATTCTGGTCACAGGCGCAGGCGGCGGCGTCGGGTCCGTTGCCACCATCCTGCTGGCAAGCAAGGGATATAAGGTTGCGGCGATGACCGGCCGTGCCGAGATTGCCGATTATCTGATGGGGCTTGGCGCGACGCGCATTGTCACCCGTGAGGAGATGCTTGATGATCCGGGCAAGGTTCTGGAATCCAGCATCTGGGGCGGCTGCATTGACAGTGTGGGTGGTGCGCTGATGGGGCGCATCCTCAAACAGCTGAACTATGGCGCGGGCCTGGCGTCGCTTGGCAACGCCGCCGGGGTTGAGCTCAGCGGCAACATCATGCCGTTCTTGCTACGCGGGGTAAATGTGTTTGGCATCGACTCGGTTGCCTGTCCGATGGACAAGCGTGCCGAGATTTGGCAGGCACTCGCCGCGGAGATGCCGAAGGGGCCACTTGCCCAGATGGTAACCGAGATCGGGCTTGCTGAATTGCCTGCCTATGGCAAGCAGATCCTCGAGGGACAGGTCAGAGGCCGAGTCGTTGTCGATGTCAATAAATAGCGCTTGATCTGCCTGCCATAACGGTTCACCGTCAGACTTATCACCTGTCGGAAATGGGGTGCAACATGGATGATTTGATCGTTGGTTCCAACCGCAAGATTGACCCATCGCGCCGTGCGCATCTGAAGCCGGACAATACACCGAACGATAATGATCGTGTTGAGATCGGGCCAACGGCGCTGGCCTTTGCCGAATGGGAAAATCTTGGCTTGTCGGCACCTGACATGCCGGCCCTGCGTGAATATAGACTGGCACGCCTGCAGGCACAGATCCGCCAGCATGATTGCGCCGGGCTGCTGTTGTTTGATCCGCTGAACATCCGCTATGCGACCGACACCACCAACATGCAGCTGTGGATTGCCCATAATATGGCACGTGCCTGTTTTGTGCCGCCCGAGGGCAAGGTGATTTTGTGGGATTTTCATAATTGCGAACATCTGTCGGCGCATCTGCCGCTGGTTGGCGAGGTCCGCCATGGAGCGAGTTTCTTCTACTTTGAGACTGGTGATCACACTGAACAGGCCGCCGCCATTTTTGCCGATCAGGTTTTTGATGTGATGCGTCAACATGCCGGTAGCAACCGACGGCTGGCCGTCGACAAGATTGAACATGTTGGCTATGCCAGCCTGCGCGCCCGTGGCGTGGATGTTCTCGAGGGTCAGGTGCTGACCGAGCATGCGCGGTCAATCAAGAATGACAATGAGCTGAACGCCATGCGCTGCGCGATCGCGGCCTGTGAGGCTGCGGTCGAGGAAATGCGCACCATCATGCGCCCGGGCATTTCGGAAAATGAAATGTGGGCGGCACTGCATGCCGGCAACATAAAACGTGGTGGTGAATGGATCGAGACGCGCATTCTGTCCTCGGGGCCGCGGACAAACCCCTGGTTCCAGGAATGTGGCCCCCGGATCATGCAGAATGGCGACATCATGGCGTTCGACACCGATCTTGTCGGCACCTATGGCTATTGCTGTGATATCTCGCGCAGCTGGATTGTCGGCGATGCCAGGCCAAATGCCGAACAGCGGGCGCTCTATCAGGTCGCCTATGAGCATGTGATGACCAATATCGGCCTGATCGAGGCCGGAATGAGCTTTACCGAGATGACGCGGATTGCCCACCGTCTGCCAGGAGAATACCGGGCGTTGCGCTATGGTGTCCTGGCGCATGGCGTTGGACTTTGTGATGAATATCCCTGCGTTCGCTATCCCGAGGATGTCGAGGCACATGGCTATGGTGGCTGTTTTGAGCCCGGAATGACCCTGTGCGTTGAGGCCTATGTCGGTGCTGTTGGTGGCCGCGAGGGGATCAAGCTGGAAGAACAGGTGCTGGTCACGGAAAATGGTGCTGTGCCGCTGTCACATTATCGTTATGAGGACGATTTTCTGGCCTGATGGCACCGGCTAGCTGCGGACGACGCCGATATGTGGCAAATTGCGCCCCTGCTGGGCAAAATCAATGCCATAGCCGATCACAAATTCATCAGGAATGTCAAAGCCCACCCAATCGACATGGACGTCGATCTCGCGGCGTGAGGGTTTGTTCAGCAGTGTGCAAACCTTGAGCGATTTCGGCGAGCGCGTTTGCAGGATTTCATAGACCTGGCTCAATGTATGGCCGGTATCGATAATGTCCTCGACGATCAGAACATCGCGTCCGTCGATCGCCGTTTCCAGATCCTGAATGATCCGAACCTGCCGGGATGAGACCTTCTTGTCGCCATAAGAGGACACCGTCATGAAATCCACCTCGACCGGTAGATCGATGCGCCGCACGAGGTCGGCAATGAAAACGAAAGACCCCCTGAGCAGCCCGACAACGACAAGCTGCTTTGTTCCGCGATAATGATCGGAAATGATGTGGGCCAGCTGCGTTGTTCGGGCGGCAATCTCCGCCTCGGTGATGAGAATCTCGATCTCTTGCTGGCTGGACAGAACGGTCATGTGCTACTCTTTTGTATGGCGATGGCGGCAGTATAGGGCCAGCACGCCTGATTGATAAGATGTTATTCACCAGTTATGGCTGCCCGGCGATGTTTGGGATATCTTGCCGGACCTGCAACTCAAATGAACAATAGAAAAGGCGGTATAAAATGGCAAAGGTTGTATTTCTCGGATTGGGTGTCATGGGCTATCCGATGGCAGGACATATCGCCACGGCTGGACATGACGTAACAGTTTACAATCGGACCACCACAAAGGCTGAGAAATGGGTTGCCGAACATGGTGGATCCTATGCTGTGACCCCGGCAGACGCCGCGGCAGATGCCGATTTCGTTTTCTCATGTGTTGGTGACGACCCGGATGTGCTGGCTGTTGCGCTGGGTGACAATGGGGCCATTGCCGCCATGAAGCCGGGTGCGGTTTATGTTGATAACAGCACTGTTTCGGCCGATGTGGCTGGCCAGCTCTATGCGGCGGGGAAAGCGCGTTCTGTCGGCGTTCTTGATGCGCCTGTATCCGGCGGTCAGGCAGGCGCTGAAAATGGTGCGCTCACTGTCATGGTGGGTGGCGATCAGGCTGTTTTCGACGCAGCGTTGCCGGTCATGGAATGCTATGGCGCGCGGGTGGTGCGCATGGGCGATGCCGGCAAGGGACAGCAGGCCAAGATGTGCAACCAGATCTGCATCGCCGGTCTTGTCCAAGGACTCTCGGAAGCGCTGAATTTTGCCATTGCCGCGGATCTTGACACGGATGCCTTGCTTGAGGCGATCTCAGGCGGGGCGGCACAATCATGGCAGATGGTCAACCGGGGTCACACCATGGTCAAGAATGAGTTCGATTTTGGCTTTGCCGTTGATTGGATGCGCAAGGATCTGCGGATCTGCCTTGAGGAGGCGGCGCGTCATGAGGCACCGCTGCCGGTGACCAAAATTGTTGCAGGATATTATGACGAGCTGAGCCAGATGGGGCATGGGCGCAACGATACCTCAAGCCTGATCCGCCGCCTGCGCGGCAGCTGACCGTCACTGCCACGTGCCGCTATTGGCTGGCCTGCCACAAATTTCTGGAAAGATGCCGGGCAGGAAATCCTGATCCGCCCTTCAGGCAAGGATTACGGCCTCTACATTCCGACGCAGACGAATTTGATCTCGAGAAATTCATCAATACCGTATTTGGAGCCCTCACGCCCAAGGCCGGAATTCTTCAGACCGCCAAACGGCCCGACCTCGGACGAGAAAATGCCTGTATTGACGGCAACGATGCCAAATTCCAGCGCCTCGCTGACGCGGAACAGCCGGGCCGCATTCTCGGTGAACAGATAGGCTGCAAGGCCGAATTCACTGTCATTGGCCATCGCAATGGCGTCGTCCTCATCGCTGAATTTGAACAGCGCCGCCACCGGGCCGAAGGTTTCCTCGCGAAACAGCTGCATATCGGATGTCATCCCGGTCAGCACTGTTGGCTCGAAGAAGGTGCCGCCAAGCGCATGGGACTTGCCACCTGTCAGCAGGCTGGCGCCCTTGTCGACCGCATCCTCGACATGCCGTTTGATCTTTGCAAGGCCCTGATCATCAATGATTGGTCCCTGCTCGACGCCGTCGGTCATGCCATTGCCAACCTGAAGCGCGTCTGTCGCCTCGGCAAGCCGTTTGGCAAAGGCATCATAGATACCGTCCTGGACAAAAATGCGGTTTGCACAGACACATGTCTGGCCGGCATTGCGGAATTTCGACATCATCGCGCCGGTCACTGCCTTGTCGAGATCGGCATCATCAAACACCAGCAATGGTGCATTGCCACCCAGCTCCAGACTCATTTTCTTGACCGAGTCGGCGCTCTGGCGCATCAGGATTCGACCCACCTCGGTCGAGCCGGTAAAGGTCATTTTGCGAATGCGATCATCGGCGCACATGGTCTCGCCAATCGCCGGTGCGTCCATGCCGGTGACAATGTTCATGACACCGGCGGGAAGGCCGGCGCGTTCAGCCAGTTCGGCGAGTGCCAGCGCCGATAGCGGCGTCTGCTCAGCTGGTTTCAACACGCAGGCGCAACCAGCCGCAATGCCCGGCGCGACCTTGCGGGTGATCATGGCAATGGGGAAATTCCATGGCGTGATAGCGCCAAAAACCCCAATCGGCTGCTTGAATGTGAGCAGGCGCTTGTCCGCCTGTGGTGTTTCCAGCACATCGCCACAGACCCGCCGCGCCTCCTCGGCAAACCAGTCAATGAAGCTGGCGCCATAGACGACCTCGCCCCTGGCTTCGGCCAGTGGCTTTCCCATCTCGGTTGTCAGGATGACAGCCAGATCCTCAGCATTCGCCATGACCAGATCAAACCATTTGCGCATGACCATGGCGCGGTCCTTGGCTGTTCGCTTTGCCCATTCCCTCTGGGCTGGCACTGCTGCGTCGATGGCTGCCGTCACCTCGGCGGCACCAAGGTCAGCCACCTCGGCAATCACCTCGCCAGTGGCGGGGTTGGCCACGGCAAAACGTTTGCTGCCGGCAATCCAGCTGCCATTGATATAGGAATCAACGCGTAAAAGAGTGGGGTCATTCAACTGCATGTCAGTAACTCCGATGGGCAGCGCCTCTGCCGGCCCTGTCCTGTCTGGGGTGGGGGCTGATCCCCACGGAAATTGGTCAGCTAAGAGAGACAAAAACCACGAGGGCTTGTCAACCTCGTTGTTGCACCTGTCATGGGGCAAATTGGTGTCCGCGACAAAGGGCAGTTTCTCTGGTCTGGGCCTGCTGGCTAGTCACGCGGTGGCAGGGGCCGTGTTTTCATGTGGGCGGCGAAGGGGGCTCCTGCCGTGCCAAGCCGGTGGGCGCGCGCGACTTCCACGTAATGCGCCGCTGATTTCTGGTTGAACAGCTTTTCGTCATCACTGAGGTCACGCATTTTCTTGGCGGGTCGTCCCGCCCATAATTCGCCTGAGGGGATGCGCTTTCCGGGCGTAAGCATGGCCCCTGCGGCCAGCATGCCGCCTGGTTCAATCACCGCGCCATCCATGACAATGGCTCCCATGCCAACAAAGCCGCCATCGCCAATTTCACAGGCGTGAATGATGGCACTATGGCCGATCGTGACATCATTACCGATGACCGTGGGATATCTGCGGCTGTCAATATGGACGCAGCTGTTATCCTGTATGTTGGTGTTCGTTCCAATGAGTATGTAATTATTGTCGCCGCGCACCGTTACCTGATGCCAGATGCTGCTGTGTGCGCCGATTCGAACGGCACCCATGATGGCGGCTGTCGCCGCAACAAATACCGTATCCTCAATCTCTGGAACGAGGTCCAGAAAGGGAGCAATATAGGGCTTGCGGCTACTGTCGCCCCGATTGTCGCTATTGTCTGTCATTGTCTTCCGCCTGTCATTGACCGGAGTGGGAAGATTGAATCGCCGTCCGGCTTGTGTGTCGGTGAAATAATACACATATCTACAACTTCATGTTTATCGAAAATCAATTGCGATGTATGTAGGGGTAGTTAATCCCCAAACATCTGGAGGCTGATATGGCATTCTCTCTACCTGACCTTCCCTATTCTCACGACGCGCTGGCTGCACATGGCATGAGTGCGGAGACCATGGAATATCACCATGATCTGCATCACAACGCCTATGTGGTGAATGGCAACAAACTGATCGCTGGTACTGAGTGGGAGGACAAGTCGCTTGAAGATATCATAGTCGGCACCTACCAAGTTGGCGCTGTTGCCCAGAACGGTATCTTCAACAACGCTTCACAGCATTGGAACCACATGCAGTTCTGGCAGATGATGGGCCCTGGCCAAAGCAGCATGCCCTCCGAGCTGGAAAAGGCACTTGTCGACAGTTTCGGTTCAGTTGATGCGTTCAAGGATGAGTTCAAGGCTGCCGGTGCTGGCCAATTTGGGTCTGGATGGTGCTGGCTGGTGAAGAATGCCGATGGTGGACTGCAGGTCACCAAAACCGAAAACGGTGTGAATCCGCTTTGTTTTGGACAGACGGCACTGCTCGGATGCGATGTGTGGGAACATTCCTACTATATTGATTTCAGAAACAAGCGCCCGGACTATCTGGCCAATTTCCTTGAGAATCTGGTCAATTGGGAATTCGTTGCGGCGCAGATGTAGCGTCTGGCCTGAATTGCTTCCCCACATGGCTGGTGGAGCGGCAACATCTGTTTTCAAATCCCGTCCGGTGCTGCCAGGCGGGATTTTTTCGGTCATGATTTAACCCTAATGCCGCCACAAATCGCGGTTATACCCATCAGCTATCATCAATGACTCTGGTGGGGAGCAAGCAAAATGGAAATTCTGGTATTAGTGGCAGCCATCGGCCTGTTCAACAGCGAACCGGTGGTGGAGTTTGTCAGGGAAGGCAATGGCAATCCCGTCTACAAATTAGTCTATGTCGAGGATTGTGAGACCGGAAAGCGCGACAGCGGATTTGCTCTCGCGCCAACAGGCAGCGTGGTGCTGAAACAGGTCAATCATGATGGCACGGTTGGCGACGTCTGCGAACGTTAGCCGCTATTCCCATCGCTTGTCATCTTGTTCACCCGCAGGCGCAGGGCATTCAGCCTGATGAAGCCATGCGCATCACTATGGTCGTAATCGACGGCACCTTCCTCAAAAGTCACCAGATCCGCGTTATATAGCGAGTTTGGTGATTTCCGGCCGGTGACGATCACATTCCCCTTATAGAGCTTGATCCGCACCACGCCATTCACGGCGTCGCGGCAACTGTCGATTGCGCTCTGCAGCATCTCCCGCTCGGGCGAGAACCAGAAGCCATTATAGATCAGTTCTGCATAGCGCGGCATCAACTCGTCTTTCTGATGCGCGGCCCCACGATCCAGCGTGATCGATTCCATGGCGCGCCGTGCCGTCAATAAAACGGTTCCCCCCGGCGTCTCATAGACACCACGGGACTTCATGCCAACAAACCTGTTTTCCACCATGTCCAGACGGCCAATGCCGTTTTCGCCACCAAGCCTGTTCAACTCGGTCAGCAGGGTGGCTGGCGACATTTCAACACCGTCAATCGCCACGGGATCACCTGATTTGAAGGTGATCTCAATCTCGGTCGGCGTGTCGGGCGCTGCCTCGGGTGAGACGGAGCGCGAGAAAACATATTCCTCTGGCGCGACCCAGGGGTCCTCCAGCACCTTTCCCTCGGCTGAAATATGCAGAAGATTGGCATCGACACTGAACGGAGCCTCGCCGCGCTTGTCCTTTGGAATGGGGATCTGATTCTGCTCGGCATAGCTGATCAGCCTGGTGCGCGACCCAAGGTCCCATTCCCGCCAGGGGGCGATCACCTTGATGTCGGGCTGCTGCGCATAATAGGCGAGCTCAAAACGCACCTGATCATTGCCCTTGCCGGTTGCGCCATGCGACACGGCGTCGGCCCCGACAGCGCGGGCAATCTCGATCTGGCGCTTGGCGATCAGTGGCCGCGCGATCGAGGTTCCGAGCAGGTACATGCCTTCATAGAGCGGGTTGGCACGAAACATCGGGAACACATAGTCGCGGACGAACTCCTCGCGTAAATCCTCGATGAAGATTTCCTTGATGCCGAGCATCTCGGCCTTTGCCCGGGCTGGTTCGATATCCTCACCCTGGCCGATATCGGCGGTGAAGGTTACCACCTCGGCATTATAATGGTCCTGCAGCCAGCGCAGAATGACAGAAGTATCAAGGCCGCCGGAATAGGCAAGAACGACCTTCTTGACGTCGGAATTTTTCATATGTTCACTCATGCCGCACCGTATAGCCGAAAGCGCCTCTGCCCGCAACGCGGATTTGCGGATTGCTTTTCGCTTTTTGGCGGGGCGCTGGCGAACCCACAATGTGGTCAGGCAGGGTGGTTTTTGCCAAAAAACATACCAATTACGAACCATTTAGGACGAATCACGCTAAATTCGGGTTAGATTGGTCCTTTTTCTTGATTGTTTTTGGGTTGGGGGGTACGACAACAGACGACGCTGCCGCGGCGCGGTCTCAGTGGAATGCTGCAGGGCGATTTTGTCGGCAGGTCGATTCGGCGGGATTCAGCGGTTTTGTGGCGATGGCAACACAACGCGGTCTCGAACAGCCGTCAGGGTGAGAGGCCTTTTAGGTATTTCATTGGCAGACGTTTATGGGAAGGAAGGAACCCGGGGGAAATGAGTTACAAATCAGACATCGAGATTGCGCGCGAAGCAAATATGGTACCGATCCAGCAGATCGGGGCAAAGCTGAGTATTCCGGAAAAAGATCTGCTGCCATTCGGTCATGACAAGGCAAAAATCTCTGCCGAGTTCATCAAGGCGCAGCGCGATGGCAAGGATGGCAAGCTGGTTCTCGTAACAGCAATCAACCCCACCCCGGCCGGTGAGGGCAAGACAACGACCACGGTCGGTCTTGGCGACGGTCTCAATGCTCTGGGCAAGAAAGCCATGATCTGCATTCGTGAAGCCTCGCTTGGTCCCTGTTTCGGGATGAAGGGTGGTGCGGCTGGCGGTGGATATGCCCAGGTTGTGCCGATGGAGGAGATGAACCTGCATTTCACGGGTGATTTTCACGCCATCACCTCGGCGCACAATCTGCTCTCTGCGATGATTGACAATCATATCTATTGGGGCAATGAGCTGGAGATTGACCAGCGCCGTGTTACATGGCGTCGTGTTGTCGATATGAACGACCGGGCGTTGCGCGACATCGTCACAAGCCTTGGCGGCGTTTCCAACGGATTTCCGCGTCAGGCAGGCTTTGACATCACGGTTGCCTCTGAGGTCATGGCGATCCTGTGTCTTGCACTGGACATTGAGGATCTGCAGAAACGTCTTGGTGACATTATCGTTGCCTATCGCCGTGATCGCAGTCCGGTCTATTGCCGCGATATCAAGGCGGATGGGGCGATGACGGTTTTGCTCAGCCAGGCGATGCAGCCAAATCTGGTGCAGACGCTGGAAAACAACCCTGCCTTTGTGCATGGCGGCCCCTTTGCCAATATCGCGCATGGCTGTAATTCGGTGGTGGCCACGACGACGGCGTTGAAGCTGGCCGATTATGTTGTCACCGAGGCTGGCTTTGGTGCCGATCTGGGTGCCGAGAAATTCATGAACATCAAGTGTCGCAAGGCTGGGATTGCCCCCAGCGTCGTTGTTCTGGTGGCAACGGTGCGGGCAATGAAGATGAATGGCGGTGTAGCCAAGGCCGATCTCGGTGCGGAAAATGTTGCTGCGGTGCAGGCGGGCTGTCCGAATCTTGGCCGCCATATCGAAAACATCAAATCCTTTGGTGTGCCGGTGGTGGTTGCGGTGAATCATTTTGTTACTGACACGGATGCCGAGGTTGCGGCGCTGCAGAGCTATGTGGCCGAACAGGGTTCGGAGGCGATTGTTTCACGCCATTGGGAGCATGGCTCCAAAGGGGCGTTGGACCTTGCTACCCGTGTGGCCGAAATTGCCGACGCCGACATGGCAAATTTTGCGCCAATCTATCCCGATGAAATGCCGCTTTTCGGTAAAATTGAGACCATTGCCAAGCGGATTTATCGCGCTGATGAGGTTCTTGCCGATCAGAAGATCCGTGATCAGCTCAAACAGTGGGAAGATCAGGGATATGGCAATCTGCCGGTCTGCATGGCGAAGACCCAGTACAGCTTCAGCACGGATCCGACATTGCGTGGTGCGCCAACAGGTCACAGCGTTCCGGTCCGTGAGGTCAGATTGTCTGCTGGAGCCGGCTTCATTGTCGCCATCTGTGGTGAGATCATGACGATGCCCGGTCTGCCGCGTGTCCCGTCTGCCGAATCGATCATGCTCAACGATCAGGGTCAGATTGAGGGGTTGTTCTAGGCATGACCGGCACTGGCATCATCACCATGCCAGTGCTTGCCGGATTGCCTGCCACTGACTAGGGTCTGTAGCTGGCGGTTTTTTTGGTGAGGTGAAGGCCTCAACGCCATCCGCCATTCGTCATTATGCTGGGGGAGGTATCAATGCCGGAGAGTTTGTATCCACAGATCGTCGCAGGGCCGCCAAAGCCAAGCGCCATCATTCAGCCGCGTGCCTTCTCGCTGCCGCCAGGTACCGAACGCTATGTTGTCGCCGGTGCTGGCGCGTTGCTTGCTACACTGGAAAAAGGTGACACGCTCACCATCACCAATGATGAAGGTGGCCAGTTGTGTGAAATCATCGCAGCGGATGAAAAGGGCCGGATCGACCCTGGTATGCTTGGTGGCACGGCCACAGGCGATGGTGGTGGACTGAAGGCTTTGCTGATGTCAGGTGATGCGTCACTCACTGGACTTCGTCTCGGCATCGAGGCCCGCAGAATTGACCTGGCGACGGCCGGGGCGATTGTCTGTTTTGGCGGTGCGTCGCCAGCAGGTGACACAGCCAGCTTTACTGCTGACCGCGATGGCGTTGCGATCATCGCTGCGCCCGGCGGCATAATGGATTTTGAGACGCAGGACACGGCCACTCCCCTGACTGTGTTGATCAAACGCGCCACTGTGAAATCGCAGGTGAAATTCGAGGTTCCAGACCCGCTCGCCGATCCGGTTCTGGATCTTCATGTTTACACCAGCACGGCGAAGTCCTTTTTCGTCAAGGCCGGAGATTTTATCCAGATTATTGATGTTGATGGCCGTCAATGTACGGACTTTCAATGTTTTGCCGCCCGCAAACTTGATCGCGGCATCGAGCATGCCCTCGATGTTACGACAACGCGGACGCTGATGCTGTCAGCCTACCCGATGCCCGGTCTGCACGCCAAATATTATGACCAGGACATGATTCCGCTCGTTGAGGTGGTTCAGGACACCTGTGGACGCCATGATGCCTTTGCGCTTGCTTGTGCCGCCAAATATTATGATGATATCGGCTATCCGGGGCATGTCAATTGTTCGGACAATTTCAATCATGCGCTGGCTGACCATGGTGTCACCGCGCGGGCTGGATGGATGGCAATCAATTTCTTTTTCAACACTGCCCTTGATGAACATGGCCAGCTGGGCTCGGACGAACCCTGGTCGCGTCCCGGGGACTATGTGTTGATGCGGGCGCTGACTGATCTGGTCTGCGTCAGCTCGGCCTGCCCGGATGACACCTCGCCAGCAAATGGCTGGAACCCGACCGATATTCACGTGCGCACCTACAGGGGTGAGGAAAATTTTCAGCGCGCAGTGGCCTTTCGTGCCACGCCAGATGCGGAGCCAAAAATGACCAAGGAAACAGGATTCCACCAGAGTTTTGCCAAACATACCCGCCATTTTGTCGAATATAACGGCTACTGGCTTGCCGATCAGTTTGCGGCTGCCGGACCGGTCGATGAATATCACGCCTGCCGTGAAAGATGTGTTGTTCTCGATCTATCGCCGTTGCGCAAATTTGAGATCACCGGCCCCGATGCCGAGGCCCTGTGCCAGTATATTTTCACGCGAAATGTGAAGAAAATGGCCGATGGTCAAGTGTCCTACACCGCCATGTGCTACCCGCATGGTGGGATGATTGATGATGGCACGATCTTCCGTCTTGGACGGGACAATTTCCGCTGGATTGGCGGTTCGGATTACGGTGGTGAGTGGATTCGCGAGAAGGCTGCCGAGCTTGGCCTCAAGGTGTTGGTCCGGTCCTCAACCGACCAACAGCACAATATCGCCGTTCAGGGACCGGAAAGCCGTGACCTGTTGAAGAAAATCATCTGGACGGCACCGCACAATCCGACGGTTGAGGAACTCGCCTGGTTCCGCTTTACGCCGGCGCGCATTGGTGATGATCAGGGTGTCCCCATTGTTGTGTCACGGACTGGATATACCGGCGAGCTTGGCTATGAGATTTTCTGTCACCCACGCCATGCCAGCGCCGTTTTTGACGCTGTCTGGGAAGCGGGGCAGGAGCATGGGATCACTCCAATGGGTCTGAGCGCGCTCGACATGGTGCGGATCGAGGCGGGTTTGATTTTTGCTGGGTATGATTTTTCCGATCAGACTGATCCGTTTGAGGCCGGGATCGGCTTCACCGTTCCATTGAAATCCAAGGAAGATGATTTCATTGGCCGGGACGCGCTGATCCGGCGCAAGCAGACACCCTCACGCAAACTTGTAGGTCTGGAAATTGACAGCGCCGTTGATGTCGTGCATGGCGATTGTGTTCATATTGGCCGTGCGCAGATTGGGGAGATCACATCCTCCATGCGCTCGCCGCTGCTTGGCAAGAATATTGCCCTGGCGCGCGTCGATGTTCATCACAGCGAACTCGACACGGCGGTTGAGGTTGGCAAGCTGGATGGTCATCAGAAAAGGCTGCCAGCGACGATTGTGCCCTTTGCCCATTACGACCCGAAAAAAACGCGGCCACAATCCTGACGCTGTCAGGCTTCACCACAAGTGTTCGTGGTATCTGTGGTGTTGGCGTGATCACCTGGCGGGCGTGACCTGGTTTGCGTAATTTGGCCGGCCTCCAATGGTGTGCTGAGGGCCGGTTGCCGGTAAAACATACGTTTTGAGGTAGGGTGCGTCTCCGTCCACGGAAAAATTTTGGTCATAATTGGGTTAGCTACGTTTTCACGGCTGTCAATGCATCAGGCTCCTGTCTGAAAGGATAGGTATTTCTCTGTTTTTATGTGGAAATATGTGCCATGAATTCCAAGAAAACATAGTAAATTCAGTTTATTTGATCAAGAAATTCGACAGTCTGCCAGAAAATTGGTTTAGCATTTCCCTGTCAAAAACCCGAAAAAATCAAAAAAAAACTGGTCTGAAAGCCATTCCTATGTATCAGTATTGCTACTGGAGGAATGTATCGCCTAATAAAAAAAGCAATATTGGTACATTTTCGGTACAGGCTCACATTTACAGAGCCTTTTACATTCTATGCTTTCCAATGGGGAGAATTTAACGTGGAAGAGCAACTTGCAGCATTGGCAGCCGAAGTGGCTGCCTTGAAAAATGTGGCGACAGTCGGAAACACCACCGTCGCTGAAATCTATTATTATGTAACCATTCCTTTGATGGTTCTCATTCATGCCGGCTTTCTTGCCTATGAGATGGGAGCATCACGTTCCAAGAACGTGCTTGCATCCGGCATCAAGAACATCCTCGCCTTTGCCTTTCTGGTGCCGACCTTCTATTTCTTCGGCTGGTGGTGCTATTGGGCTTTCCCAACAGGCCTCGATCTGGGTGTTGGCCCCTTTGAGATCAGTGGCATTGACTATGCGAATGCCGCGGGCAACCCGGCTGGCGAGGTCATGGGACCAAGCCTTGCTGACAGCGCGTCTGGTGTGTTCTGGGGTGCATTTACCCTGTTTGGCGCAACCACGGCATCGATCATGTCAGGGTCTGTAATCGAGCGGATCCGCCTTGTGCCATTCATCATTCTTGCCGTGGTTCTGGGATCATTTGCATGGGTTCTGGGCGCTGCCTGGGGCTGGCATGCCGATGGCTGGCTGGTCACGAATTTCGGTTACCATGACTTTGGCGCAGCTGGTGTTGTGCATACGGTCGCTGGCTTCTTTGCCCTTGGTGTTCTGATCAATCTCGGACCGCGTGTTGGCAAGTTCAACGCTGATGGCTCCGCCAATGATCTGCCTGGCCACAACATGCCGATGACCCTTGTTGGCCTGATGATGATTATCGTTGGTTTCTGGGGCTTCCTGATGGCCTGTGCGATCTTCCCGAATGAGGGCTGGTCCTGGTCAACAAGCGGCTTCACCAGCATCTATGGCACACCGCTGACTCTGTCGGCGCTGACCTTCAACATTCTGATGGGCTTTGCCGGTGGTATCATCGGCGCCTGGATGGTGTCGCGTGATCCGTTCTGGATGATGTCAGGTGCGCTTGGTGGAATCATTTCCTGTGCGTCTGGCCTCGATATCTGGTGGCCGCCTCTGGCCTTTGCAGTTGGCTTCATCGGTGGTGCCATCATGCCATCCATCGCCCGCTTCGTTGAGCGTATGGGCATTGATGATGCCGTTGGTGCCTTCACTGTTCATGGCGCGCTTGGTGTCTGGGGTGTCCTTGCCGTTGGTATCTTTGCCGCTGGTTATCCGGCCATTCCGGGTGAAGGTGTTGCTGAGACCAACTTCATGGGACAGTTGATTGGCGCTGGTGTCATGGCGCTTTGTGGTCTTGTGCCAGGCTATGTGCTGTCGCTGATCATGAAGGCGATGGGTGTTCTCCGCGTTCCGGAGAGTGCCGAGCTCGCAGGTCTTGATGCGACCAAAGTACCGTCTCAGGCCTATCCTGAAGGCATGTCTGGCGGGTCAACCGCTCCGGCCGAATAAGCCGATAGATCGAAAAGGAGTATGATCATGGGATCACCATTTGATACAGGAACTTGGGACGGCGTTACTGGCGCCTATTACACCGGCTATGGCAGCGGCGAGATGATGTGGCTGCTGGTGGCAATCGCACTTTGTGTCGTCGCCTGCTGGGTGGGCCACCGTCACGAGTCCGAGTCATTTGAGAAGAATGGCGGCTGAACCCGCTGACAAACAAGACTGGAAAGGCCGCCTCCGGGCGGCCTTTTTGTTGCGCCAAAATCTGACTCTGAGGGGAGGCAGGCCTGGGAGGGGCTGCTGAAATAAATCTACACGATTAAAAATTATCAAAATTAATCAATATTTAATTTTTCATGGATAGGATGGCCGGTGCCAATGAGACGGAGGTTAAACATCTGAAATCACCAGATACAAGATCACAATAATTGAAAATGGAGGAAAATATGGGAAGCAATCTTGAGGCTCTCACCACAGTTTTCACGGAATTTTATTATTGGGTTACAGTTGTATTTATGTTCCTGATTCATGTCGGGTTTTGCTTATATGAGGTTGCCGCCAGCCGGCGCCGCAACCACACACACACGCTGATGAAAAATATCATGATCATTCCCCTGGTCAGCGTGACATTCTATCTTTTCGGTTGGTGGATCTATTGGTCCTTCCCCGATTTCCCACTTTTCGGTGGGTTGAATATGGATGCCGGCAGCGCCAATCTGCCGACCTCACCAACCATGGCCACACATCTGGGTGACCGGATTACTGGTGTTTTCTGGGCCGCCTTTCTGCTGTTTTCCTGGACGGCGGCATCGATCGTGTCCGGCTCGGTGATTGAGCGCATCTGGTCAAGCGCCTTCTGGGTTCACGCGGTTCTCATCGGATCGGTTTTCTGGATCATCGACGCGGCGTGGGGCTGGCATTATGGCGGATGGATGGTGCGCGAGCTTGGGTATCATGATGCCTATGCGTCTGGCGTTATTCACGCCATTGCCGGCGGTTATGCGCTGGGTGTTCTGGCGGTTCTTGGCCCACGGCTGGGAAAATTCACCAAATCGGGTGAACCGCGTGATATTCCGCCGCATAATCCCTGGCTGCTCTGCGTGGGTATCTTTCTGATCTATACCGGGTTCTGGGGCTTTTATGCGGCCTGCAATGTCCCGATGATCGCGCCTGAAGTTATTGATGGCCAGATAACAGGTGTCACCTGGACAGCGACCAATATCTATCTTGCGCCAACAACACTTGGGGCGATTACGCTGAACTTCATCCTGTCACTGTCAGGTGGTCTGATGGCTGGCTACGCCGTCTCCAGAGGCAATCCCTTCTGGACATTCTCAGGCGGCCTTGCCGGATTGATCACCGCGTCTGCGGGCAATGATCTCTATCATTCCATTCAGGCCATGCTGATTGGTGCCGTTGGTGTCGTTATTGCCTATCGGCTGCATCATTGGGTTGAACGTAAATTCAAGATTGATGATGTTGTTGGCGCCGTTGCGGTTCACGGCTATGCGGGCTTTGTCGGGCTGATCATTGCCGGTTTCGTCCTGTGGGGTGCGCCGTCTTCTCCCTATGAGGGATATGCAACGATCAATCCGCTTGGTCAGTTTGTTGGAGCAGTCATCATGTTTGGTGTTCTCGGGTTTCTGCCGGCATATGTCGTGGCCCGGATTCAGGCAAGCATGGGTGTGTTGCGGGTGCCGCGCGCGGTCGAGCTTGCCGGCCTCGATTACGAGGATAACGATGCGTATGAGGCTGCCATGGCTGACGTCAGGGCAGCTGAACATGCGGAACTGAAATCATAGGAGGACGTCATGTCGAGAATCGGATATTCAGATTGGGCAGTCGATCTCGCTGAGGTCGGAGCAATCTATCCGTTCCAGGGATGGGAGCTGGCAATGACCATTGCCGGCGTCATTTTCTGGCTCGGATGGCACCGGATCCAGTTCAAGGGTGAGAGCCGCGAGCTGGAGGCGGTTGGCGCTGTTCATGACGAGGAAAAAATAAAGTCAGCGATTGAACGGTATTGAGACCTTGCAACACAAGAGGGGGCTTTGCGCCCTCTTGTGTCATCCCGCCTTTCACCCATCCTGGGGCGGTTTCGGCTCCCGTTGGATGGCGTGTGACTGCCGGGTGACTGACATTTGACTACAGGGCAGATTGCGCCATTGTCACCAGCGCATGATACATGGATGCAGCACCAGAGCGTGGGCAGATCACGCTGAAATGCGTTGCTGCCTTCCGGCAAAGCAGAAAACAGCCCAGATGCTCGATTGTGGTGCGTGTTGTTGCACCAGCCTGCATGCTGGCGCTGTCGGCGGCACTTAGTCGTTCGAGAACGGCGACACAATTTTCACCCTGCAGATCAAATCTGGCCCAGCCATCATTCTGTTCAGTGACGGATGCATTGTCCTTCAGCGTGCCGCTCAGCTGCGCAGCAAGGTCGGCATGGCCTGCGTGCGGCGCCTCAACCATCCATTGGTCCACACCGGTCCAGAAAACGGTCAGCAGACCGCTGCCGGCTTTGATGACTGCGCTCTCGCCGGGCGGTGGTGGTGAGATGCCAGTTGCCTTTTTGGCGGCACGCTGGAAGCCGGTTTTCCTGCCAAGGCGCATGGCCATCGACGCATAGGCAAAAGCCGGCATCTCTCTGATGGTGACACCCTTGATTGTCTCACTCTGTGCGCTGTCACCGCCGAGTGGTGTTAGTGGAACAAGATCATGCACGAAGACGTTCCCCCTCTGGATCAACAAAATGGGCGCTTACCACCTCGACCAGGACTTCTGAACCCTCGACCGGGTTCATGGCGCGAATGATTTCGCCCTTGCGTGTCGCCCCATTCTTCAAAAAGCCGATACCGATGGATGAGCCCAGAATCGGTGAATAGGCGGCTGAGGTTATGTAGCCCTGATCATGCGCGGCATTGGCTGGGTCGCCAACGGCCATCAGATGGGACCCGGCAACAACTGGGTCACTGGAATCAACAGGTTTGAAACCCACCTGCATCAGCGCATCATCGCGGGTCAGCCCCTCACGCTCCGACAGGATGGAGCCAATGCTGTCTTTGGTTTTGGACACCATCCGGCCAAGTCCCAGATTCAACGCCGTTGTTGTTCCGTTCAACTCATTACCGGCGGCATGGCCTTTCTCGATTCGCATCACCCCAAGCGCTTCTGTGCCGTAAGGGGTAATGTCAAATTCGTCGCCGGCTTCCATCAGACGTCGTATCAGCGCGTCGCCATATCGGGTTGGCACGGCGATCTCATAGGCAAGCTCACCAGAGAAGGAAATGCGGAACAACCGCGCCCGCAAACCGCCACATACCGTGATTTCACCACAGGCCATGAACGGAAAACCATCATTGGAAATGTCGAATTCCGGATCGACGATCTTTTCCAGCACTCTGCGTGAATTTGGTCCGGCGACGGCAAACTGCGCCCAGGCTTCGGTTGTCGAGATGATCTGGACATCAAGATCGGGCCACAGACATTGGCGGGCAAATTCCATGTGGCGGAAAACGCCAACGGCATTTGCCGTTGTTGTAGTCATGACGAAATGCGTTTCACCAAGGCGCGCCGTGGTGCCGTCATCCATCACGATGCCATCCTCACGCAGCATCAGGCCGTACCGTGTCCTGCCAACAGGCAGTTTGGCAAAGCCATTGCAATAGATGCGGTTCAGAAACATTGCCGCATCAGCGCCCTGTACATCAATCTTGCCAAGTGTCGTCACGTCACACACGCCGACTGACCGGCGTGTTGCCAGCACTTCCCGGTCAACGGATTGACGCCACTCGGTCTCGCCCGCCTGCGCAAACCACTGGGCGCGCATCCACATGCCAACCTCAACAAAGACGGCCCCCCGTTCACTGGCCCATTTATGCGATGGGGTCAGACGCACAGGCCGGAAGGTCTCGTCACGCGAACGGCCGCCAAACGCGCCAATTGCTGTTGGTGTGTAGGGTGGGCGATAGATGGTGGTGCCAACCTCGGGAATCGACTTGCCGGCGATCTCTGCCATCACCGCAAGGCCGGCAATGTTTGAGGTCTTGCCCTGATCGGTCGCCATGCCAAGCGTGGTGTATCGTTTCAGATGCTCGACAGACTGGAAATTCTCCTGATGCGCCAGTTTCACATCCTTCACGGTGACGTCATTCTGCTGGTCAAGCCAGGCGCGGCCCTTGCCGTTGACATGCCAGAATGCGCTGATGTTGACTGGCGCGTCCTCGGCCGTCGGCAGGGCCATGGCTTTGGCCTTGATTCCGATTTCGCCAAGGGCGCTAACAGCCGCTGCCGCGCCACCGGTCAGCGCCGCTGCCGTGCTGAACATGCCTGACGCTGCGCCGGCGCTGCTCAATCCAGCTGGCCCGACTGCACCTGGAACGAAGGCGGCAATGGTTTCATCCCAGACAGGGCGGCCGCGTTGGTGACAGGTGAGATGCACATTCGGGTTCCAGCCACCCGAAACGCCAAGCGCCCCGCATTTGATCCAGCGCTGGCTGCCATCTGCGAACCTGACCCTGACCTTTGACAGGCCGAGCCGTCCGCGGCTGTCAGTGACACAGGCACCGGCAAAGACCTCGGCATCGGCATGGTCGGGCGCGTCGGCACGGGTGTCGATGATGGCGGCGACTTTCACACCCTTGGCGGCAAGGTCGCTCGCTGTCCGATGGCCGTCATCATTGTTGGTAAAGACTGCCACGTCCGATGCGGCGGCAACCGCCCATCTGTTCGCGTAGGCGCGAACGGCACCGGCCTGCATAATTCCCGGCCGGTCATTATTCGCAAAGGCGATAGGTCGTTCGATTGATCCGGCGGCAAGAATGGCCCGCTTCGAGTAAATCCGCCACAGCACCTGCCGCGCCTTGCCTTCGGGCGCTGCCGCCAGATGATCGGTCACCCGTTCAACGGCACCATAGATGCCATGGTCGAACGCACCAATGACGGTGGTGCGGGTCATCAGCCGGACGTTGGGCATGCTCGCCAGCTCACCAGCCATCTGCGCGGCCCATGTGGCGCCAGCGGCATCACCAACCGTGATGGTCTCGGCGTTCAGTCGCCCGCCTGGCAGAAAATCCTCATCGGCAATGATCACCCGTGCACCTGATCTGCCGGCGGTCATCGCCGCGGCAAGCCCTGCGGGCCCGGCACCGATGATCAGCAGGTCACAATGCAGGAAGCCCTTGTCATAACAGTCGGGGTCGGACATCCCGGACAGCGCGCCAAGGCCGGCTGCATGGCGAATGATCGGCTCATAGATCTTTTCCCAGAATTTCGCTGGCCACATGAATGTCTTGTAATAGAAGCCTGCTGTCAGAAAATCCGACATCACGTCATTCACCGCCATCACATCAAAACCGAGAGATGGCCACCGGTTCTGGCTTCTGGCGACAAGTCCGTCAAACAGCTCGGCTGTCGTTGCCCGCGTGTTCGGCTCGGTGAATGCGCCTTCGCGAAGCGCGACAATCGCATTTGGCTCCTCGGCACCGGCACTCAGCACGCCGCGCGGACGGTGATATTTGAAAGACCGGCCCATGAGCCGCACACCATTCGCCAACAGCGCCGAGGCCAGCGTATCGCCACCATGACCCTCGAGAGATTTGCCATCAAAGCGGAAGCTCAACTCGGTTGATCTGTCGATCAGGCCGCCATCAAGGCGATGTTCGCTGGTCATTGCATCACTCATTTGCTGCGCCCCCGGGCTTTTGCCACATCACGGGCGAGTTCGACCTTGGTGATCTCATGCGTCACCGTGTTGCGGGTAACAACAAGCCAGCTACGGTCACCAGCCTCGTGGTACCAGAGTTCCTGATGTTCACCTGCCGGATTGTCCCGCAGATACTGATATTCATAGAATTTGCCGGCAGCCCTTTTGTCCTGCCAATCAGGACGGTCAATCAGACTGGCGTCGCCAAGATAGGTGAATTCCGCGCTGTCACGCGGGCCGAGAAGGGGATGATCAATAATCATTGCTGCGCCTCCTGTCCGGCCTAGTGAAGGTTCGGCTGTGCGCCGGACCCTTTTTCGTCGATCATGTAGCCGCGCTGGAATCGATCAAAGCGCAGCTCGGTTGCGGTCCTGTGCGGCTCGTCGGTTGCCAGCAGATGGGCGAATACCCAGCCTGACCCTGGTGTCGCCTTGAACCCGCCATAGCACCAGCCACCATTGAAATAGAGTCCCTCGATGCCAGTCCTGTCGATGATGGGTGAACCATCCATGCTCATATCCATGATGCCGCCCCACATCCGCAAAAGCCGGGCCCGGCCGATCATCGGCATCAGGGCCATGCCCCCCTCGCAGACATCCTCAACGACCGGCAGGTTGCCACGCTGTGCGTAGGAATTGTAGCCGTCAATGTCGCCACCAAAGACAAGACCCCCCTTGTCCGACTGGCTGACATAGAAATGGCCGGCGCCGAACGTAATCACACCCGGGATGATCGGTTTCAGGCCTTCCGAGACAAAGGCCTGCAATACATGGCTCTCGATCGGTAGCCGCATGCCCGCCATACCCATCACCTTGCCGGAATTGCCGGCAACTGCAACGCCGATCTTTTTTGCGCCGATGAAGCCTTTCGAGGTCTCGACACCGCTGCATTTGCCGTTCCTGATGCGAAAGCCTGTGACTTCGCAATTCTGGATGATATCGACGCCACGGCTGTCGGCAGAGCGCGCATAGCCCCAGGCCACGGCATCGTGCCGGACGGTGCCGCCGCGCCGCTGGGCCAGGCCACCCTTGATCGGAAACCGGTTATTGTCAAAATTCAGGAAGGGGCATTCGGCGCGCACCTGCTCGGCATTCAGCAACTCCGCATCCGCACCGTTCAGCATCATGGCATTGCCCCTGCGGCGATAGGCATCGCGCTGGGCGTCGGTGTGGATCAAATTCAAAATGCCGCGCTGGCTGACCATCGCGTTGTAATTGACGTCCTGTTCCAACCCTTCCCACAGCTTCAGCGAAAATTCATAGAATGGCTCGTTGCCGTCAAGCAGATAGTTTGAGCGGATGATTGTCGTATTGCGGCCGACATTGCCACCACCAATCCAGCCCTTTTCAATGACTGCGACCGATGTGATGTTGAATTTGCTTGCCAGATAATGCGCCGTTGCCAGACCATGGCCGCCGCCGCCGACAATGATGATGTCATACTCTTTTTTCGGCTGCGGGTCGCGCCAGGCTGGTTTCCAGCCGCGATGGCCAGTCAGCGCCTCCTTGATCACCCGCAGACCTGAATACCGTCCGGAATTTTTTCCTGTCACTCGCATCGCTTGTCCTCTCACCATTTTGATGATGGCGGTGGCCGTCGGGCCGTTACGTCTGAAATCGGACGATGTCATGACAAAAGACGACACCGTTGGCAGATTAATGCGGTAAATCCTCATTTTCGCTGGGTTCACCATTCCGCTGAACTATGAACCATAGCTATACCGAAACTGGACAGATTTGCGTCGTCCGTCAAGAGCCGTTTTTTGTGATTTGCGCCTGAAATACGTGTTCTGAGCATTATTCTATTGCAATAGGCCAAAAAATTGAACAGCATATCGCCCCATCAGATTATGTAGATGGAATATACCAATTCCTGACCAATTGGGGGATCAATCACATGAGTGAAGAAATGCAAACCACTGCCCGTGTCGTTGTGATTGGCGGCGGTGTTGTCGGCGCTTCAGTGCTGTATCATCTCACGAAGCTCGGCTGGACGGATGTTGTCATGCTCGAGCGCTCGGAACTCACATCCGGGTCCACCTGGCACGCCGCCGGTGGCATGCACACCATCAATGGCGACCCGAATGTCGCCAAGCTGCAGCAATATACGATCAACCTGTACAAGGAAATTGAAGAGCTGTCCGGGCAGGACATCACGCTCCATATGACAGGTGGTGTCATGCTGGCCGCAACCGAGGAACGGTTTGACTGGCTCAAGGGCGTCTATGCCAAGGGCAAATATCTTGGCATGGATGATCTGGAGATCATTACACCGGAGCGGGCGCATGAATTGCTGCCGCTGATCGACCCGTCCCAGTTTGTCGGGGCCATGTATGACCCGATCGAGGGCCATGTTGACCCTTATGGCGTCACCCATGCCTATGCCAAGGCGGCGCGCAGGAATGGCGCCCAGTTTCATACCCACACAAAGGTTGAAAATCTGTCGCAGGATCCAGATGGCACCTGGCAGGTGGTGACCAACAAGGGGACGATCGCCGCTGAACATGTGGTCAATGCGGCCGGGCTGTGGGCGCGCGAGGTCGGGCGCATGGTCGGCCTTGAGTTACCAGTGCTGGCGATGGAGCATATGTATCTTCTTACCGAGGACATGCCGGAAGTGGCAGAAGTGAATGCCGCCACCGGGGCCGAGGTCATTCACGCGGTTGATTTCGATGGTGAGATCTATGTTCGCCAGGAACGTGGCGGCATGTTGATGGGTACCTATGAACGCGCGGGCAAGCCATGGGCGGAAAAAACCACCTCCTGGGAGTTTGGTCATCAGCTGCTTGAGCCTGATATCGACAGGATCGCGCCATCGCTTGAGGTTGGATTCCAGCATTTTCCGGCATTCGAGCGCGCCGGAATCAAGCAGATCATCAATGGTCCCTTCACCTTCTCGCCTGATGGCAACCCGCTTGTCGGTCCGGTGAAGGGCATGACCAATTTCTGGTCGGCCTGCGCTGTCATGGCTGGTTTCAGCCAGGGTGGTGGTGTCGGCCTGTCGCTTGCGAATTGGATGGTCAATGGCGATCCGGGCTTTGATGTCTGGGCGATGGATGTCAGCCGATTTGGCGATTACACCAGCATGGCCTTTACCAATGCGCGGGTGCGCGAGAATTATTCGCGCCGTTTCTCGATTCGGTATCCGAACGAGGAGCTGACGGCAGCGCGCCCATTCCTGACGACACCTGTCTATGACCGGCAAAAGGCAGCAGGCGCCCAGTTTGGTGCGGCCTATGGGCTGGAAATTCCACTCTGGTACGCGCCCGCGGGGGTTGTTGATGAATTCTCGTGGCGGCGGTCAACGGATTTCGATCATGTTGCCGCAGAATGCAATGCTGTCCGTGCCTCTGTCGGTCTTGGTGATACCTCCGGCTTCGCCAAATACAGCATTTCCGGGCCGGGAGCCCGTGCCTGGCTTGATCGGATGCTGGCAGCCAGGATTCCGGCACGGGGCCGGATGACCCTGGCACCAATGCTGAAGGAGGATGGCAAGGTCATTGGCGATTTCTCGCTTGCCACGCTTGATGATGACCGCTTCCTGATCATTGGCTCTGGTGCTGCTGAGAGCTATCACATGCGGTGGTTCCTCGCGCATCTGCCAGATGATGGTTCGGTGGATCTGGTCTCGCACAATCTCGGTCTTGTTGGCCTGACTCTTGCCGGCCCGAATGCGCGCGCCGTGTTGCAGGCCTGCACGGATGAGGATGTCTCGCATGAGGCGATGAAATTCATGGCCGTGCGCGAAATGGATATAGGCATGGTGCCGGCAATCGTAGGGCGTGTCAGCTTTACCGGTGATCTTGGCTATGAAATCTGGGTAAAGCCGGAATATCAGATCAATCTGTTCGACCAGCTGATGCTGGCTGGCGCTGAGCATAATATAGGCCTGTTTGGCTCACGTGCCCTGAATGCGTTGCGTCTGGAAAAGAACTTTGGCACCTGGGCACGCGAATACCGGCCGATCTATGGCCCGATTGAAACTGGTCTTGACCGCTTTGTTGCCTACGGGAAGGACACCGATTTCATTGGCCGGGCAGGCGCCCTTGCCGAGCGCGACTCGGGCGGCACCCTGCGGCTGCGCAGCTTCGTTGTCGCGGCAAAGGATGCCGATGTCATCGGTGATGAGCCGATTTCGCATGATGGCAAGGTCGTCGGCTGGGTGACGTCAGGCGGCTACGCCCATGCTTCGGGTGTCTCTGTGGCTCAGGGTTATGTGCCAAAAGAGCTTGCAGACGAGGTTGAGGGGTGGGAGATTGAGCTGCTCGATGAACAGCTCGTGGCCACCTTGCAGGCGCAGCCGCTCTTTGACGCCAATTCCGGGCGCATGCGCAGCTAGGCCCGGCTTATCGGGAGGTCGACCATCAATCTGAGGAAGCCATCACCATGAATATTCTGGTCCTGCAGCATGCCGAGGCAGAACACCCCGGCATTTTCCGCTCATTTCTTGATGAGGATGGGCACAGCTGGACGACGATTCACCTGTATCGCGGCGACCCGCTGCCCGAATCAATGGCGGGGTATGATGCGCTCTGGGTGCTTGGCGGGCCGATGGATGTCTGGCAGGAAGACGAGAATCCCTGGCTGGTTGCTGAAAAGGCCTTTATCCGGCGGGCGGTGATGGATGAGGGCTTCCCGTTTTTAGGCCTGTGCCTTGGCCATCAGCTGCTGGCCGAGGTCGTCGGCGGCACGGTCGGGCCTGCGGCCGAGCCGGAGATCGGTGTCCTGCCGGTCAATCTGACGGAGGAGGGTGCGTCGGGCATCCTGTTTGACGGCATTGACCCGGTGTTTCCGGCGCTTCAATGGCACAGCGCAATGGTGACGGCGCTGCCCTCGGACTGCAAGGTTCTGGCAACGACGGACGCATGTCCGGTCCAGGCGTTCAGCTGGCAGACGCGCGCGCATGGCGTGCAGTTCCATCTAGAGGTCGAGAATGACACGGTTGATAGCTGGGCAGCCATCCCGGAATATGCGGCGGCGCTCGATCTGGCGCTGGGGAACAATGGCGCTTCGATAATGCGCGATGCCTGCGCTGACAATAGCGACAAATTCGCCAGTACCGCTGAGCGTTTCTACATCAATTGGATGCAGTGCTGCGCTCAGGCCTGATCCGCCTTTTGGCTTTGACTGCCCCCGCGGTTTTGGACGTCAGGTGTCCATTGCCGTGGTGATCGACAATCTGGCGCTCTGCAGATGATCGCGCATCAGCCGTGCCGCCAGATCAGCGTCCCGCGCCCTGATCGCGTCAACCAGCGCCCGGTGCGCGATATTATAGTCCCGGATCATGTCCTGATCCAGTGTCAGACTTAACATGCTCAGCCATTCACTGTTGTTCCGCACAGCATTGATCTGTTGGATGATCCATACCAACAGCTGGTTGCGTGTGGTCTCAGCAAGCCGGGCATGAAACTGCGTGTCAAACTCGCTGAACCGTTTGGGATCATCAAGGCTGGCCTCCATCTCCGCAAGAAGAGCCTCCATCTGTTCAAAATCATCGGTCCCGGCATTGAGAACGCAGAGCCGACAGATATGCGGCTCGATGGCGAATCTGACATCAATCAATTCCAGCGGGCGGGCATCGCGAATCGGGTCAGAGCCGGTCATTTCGGGCTGATAGGTTATATAGGTTCCGCTGCCACGCCGTTTTTCTACCAGCCCTTCACGGGCCAGCGTCCGCAGCGCGCCGCGAATCGTGCCGCGGGCCACATTGTGCTGGATGGCAAGCTCGCGTTCCGACGGCAATCGGTCCAAATGCTTCAAACGATATTCATGGATTTCATTGCGCAGCATGGAGGCGACTTCAAACTGGCCCTTGCGCTGCGTTTCCATGATGTTTTGATTGGTTTCGCTCATGACACCCTGCTACGTTCCAACTCCTGTATTATTAGACCAAATATATACCAAATAAGCAATATTTGTCAAATATTATAGAATTGGTACAAAAACAGTTGCTATCTGGATTTTCTTTGGTCATTCTCAGGTCTGGAGCAAATCGTCTTGTTCAGCTGGGGTTCTGTGCGGGCCCAATTCGCCGAAAGACAGCACCAAAACACGTTGCCATCAGAACCAGCCTTCGGGGCCTCGGGTGGTCCGTGAAAATAAAGCAAAGGGGAGAAAACCATGGCTACTGATCTGGAACGTTTTGTCGAGGCTCCCGGCCGCGACGAAAAAATCAAAGAAGTCCGTGAAATGATTGATCGGATGGGGATTGAGTATCTCTATCTGCAGTTTGTGTCGATCACCGGCAAAATTATGGGCAAGGGCATCCCGGCCGACCACTGGGAGAGCGTTGCGAAAAAGGGTTTCCAGCTGGTCTATGGCGCGACGGTCAACCTGTTTACCGACCGCGCCGGCAACTATTTGGGTTATGGTCCGGAAGCGGCTGAACTGATCGGCATTCCTGAGCCTGAGACTTTCATGCAGCTGCCATGGGCACCAAAAATCGGACGTTTCTACTGCACGCTGTTCCGCAACCGCGAGGAGAAGGAAAATCCTGGCAGCTATCTGACTGCCGATTCGCGCGGCAATCTGCGCCGGATGCATGAGGAATTCACCAAGAAACATAATGGTCTGAAGCTGCGTGTCGGCACTGAGCCGGAAATGATGTGGCTGAAATTCAACGAGAATGGCCAGCCTGAAGACGGTTATTCAAAGCCCTACTGCTACCACATCGACCAGTTTGAGAGCCTGCGGCCTGTCACCATGAAAGTGATGGAATATACCCGCAAGATGGGTCTCGACATGATCCAGGGTGACCATGAGGACGCGCCGGGCCAGCTTGAGCTCAACTGGATGTTCGATGATGTTCTGCGCAATGCCGACCGCCTGACCACCTATCGCCAGATCTGTGCGCAGGTGGCCCGCGAATTTGGCATTTTCGCCTGTTTCATGACAAAGCCGTTCATGGGTGTCTCGGCATCTGGCTGTCATCACAACATGTCGTTGTGGCGCGATGGTGAGGACCAGTTTGTCAAATGTGGAAATGATGAGAACAATCTGCCCGGCATGCGTGAAAATTACATGTATGTCAAAGGCGGTCACAACACCTTCATGCCGGAAGGCGACGATCCGCAGATGCCAAGCAAGGAAGGGCTTGTTGCCATTGGCGGCATTGTCCAGCATCTGCGGGCGCTGACGGCGATTGGCTGTTCCACCGTGAACTCCTATCGGCGTCTTTGGGACACCGGTTTCTGGGCACCTGTCTTTGCTGACTGGGGCTTCCAGAATCGCACCACCGGCCTTCGCGTCTCGGCCCCGGGCCGTTTTGAGTACCGCTCGGTTGATTCGATGGTGAACCCCTATCTGATGGGGTCCTGTATTCTGGCGGCGGCTGATGACGGCATCGACAACCAGCTGGATCCGGGTCAGCCGGAAGAGCGCAACATCTATGAAGCCATTGAGGCCGGCAAGCAGGTCAAGAAACTGCCGATGTCACTTGGTGAGGCGTTGGAGGCTCTTGAGGCTGATGAGGTGGTTCGCCGCGGCATGCCGGGCGAGATGTATGGCCTCTATCACGAATATAAATATGACGAGTGGGCGCGGTTCATGTCCACTGTCACCGAATGGGACAAGGAAAGATACATGGAGTGTCTTCCATAGGTTTCCAGACCCTTGCCACCGGGGCGGGTCGTCCCGGTGGTGCTTTTTACGACCCTTTTTGCATGGAGCATTGCCAACATGTGTGGAATTGCAGGAATTATTCATCGCGGGAAAAGCTCGAACGTCGGTCAGGAGATGACGTCGATGCTGCGCTCGCTCAAACATCGTGGGCCTGACAGCACGGGATTTGCTGTGTATGGCGCAAACACCCCTGGCGACTATGTCATGCGGTTTGTGCTGGCTGAACAGGAAGATATGTCAAAGGGATTTGACATGAAGAAAGTCGTCGAGGAACGGCTGGAGCTTGTTGAGGAGCGCCTTGCTGAACATGGAGCTGAGGTGAAGCACCGCGAATCCGCAACGGATTATGCCAAGCGTTTTACCATCAACCATTCCGGTGATACCGAATTGATGGCCCGCCATATCGAGGATATTGAGGGTGTTGAGATTCTCTCGATGGGCAATTCGCTTGAGTTGATCAAGGACCTTGGCGACGCCGACGTGGTGTCAGATCAATATGGCCTTGGCGGGTTTGAGGGTACGCATGGCATTGGCCACACGCGTATGGCTACCGAGTCCGACGTCGATATCCGTTCAGCGCACCCCTATTGGGCGTTTCCCTATAATGACGTATCGGTTGTGCATAACGGCCAGATCACCAATTACTGGATCATGCGGCGCCAGCTTGAGCGTCAGGGACACCGCTTTATGTCGCATTGCGACAGCGAGTTGCTGGCCGTTTACACCGCCAACAATCTGGCAAATGGTGTCACCCTCGAGGACAGCATGCGTCGTTCGATTGAGGAAATTGACGGTGTCTTTACCTATCTGGTTGCCACAAAGGATCAGCTGGGCATGGCAAAAGATACAATGGCAGCAAAGCCCCTGGTTCTCTACCAGAGCGACGATCTGATCGTGATGGCCTCTGAGGAGGTCGCCATCCGCTCGATTCTGCCCCAGGAAATTGACACGACTGACCCGTATGATGAGGAGGTTTTCGTATGGCAAGCGTAACAGATCAGGAGCTGAAACAGATGTCTCAGGAAGAGCGCGTTACCGCGTTCGGCATGCGCACTGAGCAGCTCACGGGCCGTTCCCTCTACATCGAGTTCGAAGAGGATGAAGGGTCAAATTTCACCTATCCATGGGCGCCCGATGTGGATTTCAACAAACGTATTGAAATCGACGCTGACGAGTTTGACACAACGGGGGCGAACAACAAGATCCGCGAGCTGATGGATGAGGGGTATGGCACCATTGTCATTAAGAATCCGCGCGGCAAGCACAGCCTTGGAGTTGGCATCCTCAGTCGTCTCAATCTGATCATCGAGGGGTCGACAGGATATTTCGGTGTTGGCCTTATCGACGGGCCGAATGTCCGGATCAATGGCCGTGTCGGCTGGTCATGTGGTGAAAACATGATGTCGGGCACCGTCCTGATCGAGAAGAATGCCGGCTCGACCTTCGGTGCCGCAATCCGCGGTGGCGATCTGGTGTGCCGCGGTTCAGTCGGGTCGCGGACAGGCATCGACATGAAGGGTGGTACAATCATCGTTGGTGGCGACACCGGCGCGCTATCCGGCTTCATGATGCAGCGTGGCCGCATGGTTGTCTGCGGAAACGCCGGCAAGAATCTGGGTGACAGCATGTATGACGGCACCATCTATGTAGGTGGTGAGATTCGGTCGCTTGGTGTTGACGCGGTTCCCGCTGAGCTGACCCAGCTCGATAAGGATTGGCTGACGCGCAAATTGTCGCAATATGACATGATGCCGGAAAAGGGTGTTGACCATTTCACCAAGATCGTTGCCGGTAAACAGTTGTGGAACTACGACAATCTCGAACCAAATGAAAAGAAACTTATCCTGTAAGTATAAGAAGGGGTTCTATTATGCCTGACGGAATTTCAAAAAAGCCCTTGGGGCGTGACGTAAATCGGCTTGGCAATTCATTTGTCTTTACGCCGCAGGTCATGGATGACATCCACATCAAGTCTGAACTTGGCCGCTACCGCATGCGTGGTTTCTCGTTGTTCAAGAAAATCCCCCATTGGGACGATCTGACCTTCCTGCCTGGAACGCTGACGCGTTTCGTTATCGAGGGTTACCGTGAGAAATGCGAGACGAAAACAGTGATCGGCCCACGGGCCAAACGCCCGCTGGAACTCGATATTCCGGTTTATGTGACAGGCATGAGCTTTGGCGCTCTGTCCTATGAGGCAAAGACCGCGCTTGCCCGTGGTGCGACCATGGCTGGTACAGCAACCTGTTCCGGTGAGGGTGGCATGATCCCGGATGAGCGCCGCTATTCGTCAAAGTGGTTCTACCAGTGCATTCAGTCACGCTATGGATTCAATCCGAATCACCTTGTTCTGGCTGACGGCTGTGAATTCTTCATCGGTCAGGGCTGTAAGGTTGGTCTTGGTGGTCATTTGATGGGTCAGAAGGTGACGGACCAGGTCGCTGAAATGCGGTCTCTGCCGGCAGGCATCGACCAGCGCTCGCCTGCGCGTCACCCAGACTGGCTTGGTCCAGATGATCTGGCGCTGAAAATCCAGGAAATCCGTGAGGCGACAGACTGGCAGATTCCGATTCAGCTGAAACTGGGTGCTGCCCGCGTCTATGACGATGTCCGGATGGCGGTCAAATGCGACCCCGACAGCATCTATATTGACGGCATGGAAGGCGGCACGGGTGCTGGCCCTCACCTTGCGACAGAGGATACTGGTGTCCCGGGCATGGCAGCCATTCGTCAGGCACGGCGTGCGATTGACGATCTTGGCAAGCGCGGTGAGATTTCTCTCGTCTATGCTGGTGGAATCAGAAATGGTGCCGACGTTGCCAAGGCAATTGCCCTTGGTGCCGATGCCATTGCGCTTGGCCATTCTGTGATGATGGCGATGAACTGTAACAAGGACATCGAGGAAGCGGATTATCCGAACGAGATTGGTGCTGAGCCCGGCTATTGCTACCATTGCCACACCGGCCGCTGTCCGGTCGGCATCGCCACCCAGGACCCGGCATTGCGCCAGCGTCTGGATCCCGACGAAGCCGCCGAGCGTGTGTACAACTTCCTGCACACTCTGACCATCGAGGCACAGCTCTTTGCCCGTGCCTGCGGTAAAACCCATCTGCATAGCCTCGAGCCTGAGGATCTGGCTGCCCTGACGATGGAAGCATCGGCGATGGCAGGCGTTCCGCTGGCGGGTACCAACCACACAGTTGGTATCGAGGATTATCACAAGCTCTAGGAGGCCTTAAACATGGCAGGTACACAGTATCGAGGTTCAGAGATCACGGATGTTGATCAGTTCCTCAAAGACGCAAGCGGCCTTGAGTCAGAGCGCGAAAAGGAAATCGGCCAGCATATTGGTTACCGGTATGACGTTAATCTGGTTCCCGATTATAATCGGCTGACCCCGTTTCTTGCTGAATATATGGAAGTTATGGGGTGGGATGACCTCAATTGGCTCGAAGATGTTCACATGGGTTATGAAGAAGGTATGCCAGCCGTTTTCGACCGTAACATCAATGGCTGGGTTCGCGTTCCGGACAGCATCAAACTTCCTGACAACCAGCAGGACCGCGATATGATCGCGCGCGAGCTTCTGGTCAAATTTCAGATGTCGGAGCGCCACCCCCTCGTGGCTCTTCGCAAGGTATATATGAAATTCTGATCCACACTCAGATGAGACAAAGCTGGGATCGCCATAATCCGATGGCGGTCCTGAAGACCACCAGACCGCGGGACCATGCAACAGGGACCATATATGAGTGATGTGAGCGAAATATTTGGCGTCGACAGGGCATCTCTTGCCCTGAAAGACGCGTTTTTACGCTGGCAGTGCCGTGTCCGCATGATGGCGATGCGTGACAAGCAGGGACGACCTGATGACGCCGTGATGCCCGATCTGTTTCTGCCGGGCGAGAGTGAGGCGATGGGCCAGATCATCACGGTTCTGTCAAAATCGCCGATGTTCAGCAAGACACCGGAACTAAAACATATGGTACTGCGCACCAATGACCCGGCGCAGCGGCGGGAAAAAGCGATACAGCTTTTCTCTGAAACCTATTACCAGAAATCACGGGAGTTTTCGGATGTTCTGACCGCCAGTTTTGCTGGCAGGTCAACGGCTGTCGAGGCGATTCTGGCGGCACAGAAATGCACGCTGCGCTTTGCCGCCTATAATCAGACCTTTGAGATTGCCTGCACAACATCGGAACTCGAATCCACCGATCCGCTGTATCAGGCGACCTGGTGGCACAATCATCTGTTCAACCCTGACATGTCATCGTCGGCGGTTGTCATTGCTTTTGCGCCCCTATGGTCAGACAGCAATGCCGAGCCACCGGTGTTGACAGCGGCACAGCGCTAGACAAGGCTATTTAGAGGTAAAGAAAACATTAATACTCCGTAAGACGGGGAATACCTGGGGAGGTAGCGATGACAAAGAAAGTGGCGATCATTGGTGCTGGGCCAAGCGGCCTTGCGCAATTGCGTGCTTTTCAGTCAGCGGCGAGCAAGGGCGCTGAAATCCCAGAAATTGTCTGTTTTGAAAAACAGTCGGATTGGGGTGGCCTGTGGAACTACACCTGGCGCACCGGCGTTGATGAGCATGGCAATCCCTGCCATGGCTCGATGTATCGTTATCTCTGGTCGAATGGTCCCAAGGAAGGTCTTGAATTTGCCGATTACACGTTCGAGGAACATTTCGGCAAGCCGATTGCCAGCTATCCGCCCCGCCCGGTGCTTTTTGACTATATAAAGGGACGCGTCGAGAAAGCCGGCGTCCGCAAATATATCCGCTTCAACACCAATGTGCGTGATGTGCGTTATGACCCTGCTTCGGCGAAATTCACTGTCACGGCGCGGGATGGTGTCAGCGACAGCGAGACCATCGAGGAATATGATCATGTGATTGTTGCGTCGGGACATTTCTCGATGCCCAACGTTCCCCATTATGAAGGGTTTGAGAATTTCAACGGCCGCATTCTGCATGCCCATGATTTTCGCGATGCGCGGGAATTTGCCGGGCAGGACATCCTGATTCTGGGTACCAGCTATTCGGCTGAGGATATTGGCTCGCAATGCTGGAAATATGGCTGCAAATCGGTGACCGTTGCCCATCGCACCGCGCCAATTGGCTATGAATGGCCGGACAATTGGCAGGAGGTGCCAGCACTGGTCAAGGTTGAAAAGGGCGTTGCCCATTTCAAGGACGGCCAGTCAAAGAAAATTGATACGATCATCCTGTGTACTGGCTACAGGCATCATTTCGGCTTTCTGCCAGATGCCCTGCGGCTGAAGACAGATAACCGTCTGGCAACGTCAGACCTCTATAAGGGTGTGGTCTTCAACCCGAATCCGGCGATGTTCTACCTTGGCATGCAGGATCAGTGGTACACATTCAACATGTTTGATGCGCAGGCTTGGTATGTGCGTGATATCATCATGGGGCGAATTGCTCTACCTGATGCGGCGGCCATGGAGGCTGATGTTCTCGCCCGGCAGAAAGCCGAGGAGGCGCTGGAGGATGATTATGCCTGTATTCGCTACCAGGGTGCCTATACAGGTGAACTGATTGATGAAACCGACTATCCCACCTTCGATATCGAGGCTGCCAATCAGGCATTCATCGAATGGAAGGGCCACAAGAAAAAAGGGATCATGACATTCCGTGATCATGGCTACACATCGCCAATGACCGGAACACTCGCCCCGGCACACCACACAAGCTGGGTCGAGGCTCTGGACGATAGTCTGGAGTCGTATCTGCAAGAATAATGAAAAGCAACTTGCTAAATTAACAGGTGTTTGAAAGGGAGGTATAAAATGTCCAAGACACTGAAAACCGCTGTTATCGGAGCTGCGTTTACTGCTCTTACAGCAATGCCAATGGCCGCTTCTGCTGACAGCAGCGGCACGATCAAAATTCCAACACATAACTGGTCAAGCCAGCTTGTCGGCGCTGAAGTTGTCGGTGAACTGTTCAAGATGGTGGGTGAAGAGATCGAATATGTCCCAATGGACAGCCAAACCGTCTATCAGGCGATGGCTGATGGCGACATCGACATCGTTCACGAGGTTTGGGAAGGTGCCTTTGGTGCATCTTTCACCAAGTCGCTGGAAACCGGTAATGTCATCGACCTTCTGACACATGACGCGGTCACCCGCGAAGACTGGTGGTATCCGGAATACATCGAGGAAGTCTGCCCGGGTCTGCCTGACTGGAAGGCGCTGAACAACTGTTCGGAGATGTTCGCCCGCGCCGATTCTGGTGGCAAAGGCGTGTTCATCGGTGGTCCGGTTGACTGGCTGAAGCATGATGCTGAAAAGGTTGAGGCTCTGGGAATGAACTTCGTTGTCCGCAACGCAGGTTCTGCCGGCGCCATCTGGGCCGAGCTTGACGCTGCGGCGGCGCAGAAGAAGCCGGTTGTGATCTTCAACTGGTCACCAAACTTCATTGGTGCAAAATATGCCGGTAAGTTCGTCGAGTTCCCGACCCATGATCCAAAATGCACATCTGACGCATCATGGGGTGTGAATCCGAACGCGCTGTATGACTGTGGCAACCCTGCCAATGGTTACCTGAAAATCGGCGTGAACAAGGATTTCGAGAAAAACCATCCGAAGGCATTCAAAATTGCCCAGCAGATGAATTTCTCTGGTCCTGACATCGACAAAATGGCCAATTATGTTGACACTGACGGTCTCGAGGTTCCAGCGGCTGCGCAGCAGTGGCTGAAGGAGCATGAGTCAAAGTGGAAAGCGTGGATTAAGTAATCCTTCCTGACCTGACAATACGGCCCAACCGGATTTTCGGTTGGGCCCTTACTGTTTTTTGATTTCGGGCGTATCGTTATGACCAAAGTAAAGAAAATTTCCTGCCGCAATGTCTGGAAACTCTATGGGGATGATCCAGCGGGGTTTCTTGCCTCACATAACAACAAGCCCACCACCCAGGCCATTCGTGACGGCAATTACATTTCGGCTGTCCGCGATGCCACGATAGATGTCCATACCGGCGAGATTCTCGTCATCATGGGGCTTAGCGGATCAGGTAAATCAACGCTTGTGCGCTGCATGTCGAAACTCATCGATCCGACAGGTGGCGAGATTGATTTTGATGGCACCGATCTGCTGCGTGCCAGCAATGATGAATTGATCGAAATCCGGCGTCACAAGATGGGCATGGTCTTTCAGAACTTTGCCCTGTTGCCGCACCGCAACGTCATTCAGAACATTGCCTTTCCGCTTGAGGTGCAGGGAATTGACAAAGAGGAAAGGGAGGCCAAGGCTCGCGAGATCATCGAGCTTGTTGGCCTCGAGGGACGCGACAAATATTTCCCGCGGGAGCTCTCGGGTGGCCAGCAGCAGCGTGTTGGCCTTGCCCGGTCGCTTGCGGCTGAACCTGATGTATGGTTTCTCGACGAGCCATTTTCGGCACTTGATCCCCTGATCCGCAAGGAAATGCAGAACGAGTTTCTGCGGCTGCAGAGCATGCTGCACAAGACCATCGTCTTCATCACGCATGATTTTGACGAGGCCATTCGCCTCGCAGATCGCATAGCCATCATGTTTGAGGGTGAGATCGTTCAGATTGGCACAGCCGAGGAGCTGATCACCAATCCGGCAACAGACTATGTGGCGGAATTCACAAGGGACATTCCCCGGGCAAAGCTGCTGTCGGTGGCCAGTCTGATGCAGCCAACAAAAAAGAAGAAACCAGGCAGGATCAGCGTCAAGGCAAAGGATCGGATCGCCTCGGTGGCGTCGGCCGTGCTGATGCAGCCAGATGACGTCACGGTGCTGGATGACGCTGGCAACATCTGTGGTGAATTGTCCCGTCAACAGGTTGCCGCCATCCTGTTCGACACAGAAACCAGTTCTGGTGGGGCCTGATCATGGCTGGTCCGGTCCCAGCAACTGAGCAGATGCCATCTCGCCTGACTATGCTGGCGCCGGTGATACCTTTCGCTCTGCTGTGGCTGTTCAAGCCATTGCTGCCCTCCTGGGCAATCGTACCGCCAAAAAGCTGCCTTGGTGGCTGCGGCACGATTGAGGGTCTGATCCCCTTCGTCGACTGGGTCAATGCCGGGATCAAATTTCTGCGATCCTACGAAATCTTCGGCCTGTTCACCTTCCGGGATACCACCCGGTCGATTGCCCGAGGCATTGATGTGCCGCTCGATTTCACCGAGGCACTCCTCTATAAGGGATTTGGTGCCTTTGGCCCGATGCCATGGGTGATGATCGTCGGCCTGATGATCGTTTTTGGCCTCTATCTTCGCGGCTGGCGGCTGGCGCTGCTCGGTGGCGGCACCTTCTTCTATCTATCGCTGTTCAGCCTGCGGGGCATCTGGGAGCTGTCGATGAAGACATTGTCAGCCATCGCCGTTTCGGTGCCGCTTGCCGCAATCATCGGCCTGCTGCTTGGCATCGCGGCGGCAAAGCGGCAGAGGGTTGCCATGGTTGTCGCGCCGATGCTCAACATCCTGCAGTCGCTGCCACATTTCTCCTATCTCATTCTTGTTGCCATCTTCTTTGGCGTCGGGGCAAAGGCGGGTGTCATTGCCACGGTGATTTTTGCCTTTCCGCCCATGACCCGGCTGACCATGCTGGGTCTGCGTGAAATTTCCAGCGAGGTTCGTGAGGCTGGTATCATGGCTGGCTGCACTCGCTGGCAGATGCTCTACAAGGTCGAAATTCCCTCGGCACGCTCGGCACTGATGCTGGGTGTCAATCAGGTGATCATGCAATGTCTTGCGATGGTGGTGATCGCCTCCTTTATCGGCCAGCCCGGCCTTGGCCATGATCTGCTTGCCAGGTTGCAGAATCTGCGCCTTGGTCAGGCCTTTGAAATCGGCGTTGCCGTTGTCCTGATCGCCGTGACTCTTGATCGCTTCAGCCAGGCACTCGTCGAAAAGGAGCCGGAGCGGATCAAGGATGGCCCGCTCTGGGTGCGCCATCCCTATCTCTGCGCCATGGCGCTGATCATTGCCGGCTCGATGGTGCTTGCCAGCCTGACAGAGGCCGCCGTGCAGCTGCCGAAGGATTACACGGTCTCGATCTCCGGTTATCTGGATGCGATGATCAAATTCATTACCACCTCGCTGTTTACCCCGCTGGGGATCCTGCGTGATTTTCTGCTGGTCTATGTGTTCATGCCAACCAAGGCAACATTCCAGTCGATGCCGTGGGTGGCAGTGATGGCGCTGATTGGCTGTGTTGGCTGGAAACTTGGCCGCTGGAAGCTGGCTTTGACCGTCATGGGTTTTGTCTTCTTCATTGCCGCCTCGGGCTATTGGGTGCGCGCCGTGATTACGCTCTATATGGTCTTTGTGGCGCTGTGCATTTGTGCTGCTATTGGCATTCCGCTTGGTATCTGGGCGGCGAAAAAGGACCGGCGGACGAAATTTGTTCTGGGGTTGTGCGATACCTTCCAGACCTTCCCGTCTTTCATCTATCTGCTGCCAGCGGTGATGCTGTTCCAGATCAGCGATGTCTCGGCGATTTTTGCCATTGTCGTCTATGCCACCATTCCGATCACCCGCTATACCATTTTCGGTCTGCGCAACATTCCGAGCCAGATTGTTGAGGCGGCACTGACCTCGGGATGTACCGAACGCCAGATGCTGTGGAAGGTGCGGATGCCGATGGCCTTTCCTGAGATGCTGCTTGGTCTCAACCAGACGCTGATGTTTGCCCTGTTCATGGTGATGATTGCCGGTTTTATCGGCACGGTTGATCTCAGCCAGGAAATCTTTCGGGCGCTGTCATTCAATGATGGTGGCAAGGGTCTGGTGATTGGGCTGTGCGTTTCGCTGATCGGCCTCACGGCTGACCGGCTGCTGGTCGAATGGTCGAACCAGCAGAAAAAACGCCTTGGCTTTGTGACCTAGGCTTCGCGCAGCAACGGTGCGGGTTTGCGCCCCAAAGTGCGGGTCGCCCCGGCAAGCCCCAACAGTGCGGTTGCGCCAGCGCCAGCAAAGCTGGTGGTCAGCACGAGCTTGCCATAGAACACGAAATCAGCCTGCAGAAACTGTGTGATCAACGCCCAGCTGGCGAGTGAGCCAATCAGCGTGGCGGCAAAGGCGGTCAACACGCCAAGCAGCGCATATTCAAAGAACCAGGCAATGATGATCGAGAGCCTGGTAGCCCCCAGCACCTTGAGGATAACCGAATCCGCCAGCCGCTGCGCCTCGGTGCTGGCAACGGTGCCAGCCAGAACGGCGATGCCAGCAACAAGAGTGATCAGCGCTGTCAGCTGGACGGCGCTGCCAAGCAGGCCGATGATGCGCTGTGCAGTGGCCACTGCCTCCCGAACCGAAATGGCCGAGACGTTGGAAAATCTGTCCGTCACCCTGGCCTCGACGCGGTCTGCGGCCAGATCGTCACTCACATGTGTTGTCGCCATCCAGCTGTGTGGCGCCGCCTCCAGCATTCCCGGCGACAGAATGAAAACAAAATTCAGCGAGAAGCTCTCCCACTCAACATGCCGTATGCTGGTGATGGTGGCCTCGAATTTGCGACCGAGCACATTGAAGGCAATGCTGTCCCCGACCCACACACCAAGCTCGTGCGCTTCCTCTTCCGACATCGAAACAAGGGGCGTACCGCGGTAACTGGCCAGCCACCATTCGCCGGCGATGATCTCCGTGCCTGCAGGCGGGACGCTGGCCCATGTCAGCGCCCGGTCCCCCCGCAAAACCCACGCCGCACCATTCTGCGGGTCAAAATCACCGGCCTGCCTGCCGCCAATTGCGGTGACACGCCCCCGCAACATTGGTGTCCGGGTGATTTCGGTCACGCCGCTGGTGTCGGCGGCGATCTGCAGAAATTCGTCAATCTGCTGTGGCTGGATGTCGATGAAAAACCAGGCCGGCGCTTCCTCGGCGACGCGCATGTCGATCTGCCGGCTCAGATTGGCCTGCGAGAGAGCCACGGCAACCAGCACCGATAGCCCAAGGCCGAATGCGATGATCACCGCGCGCACCGGCGATCCGGGGCGGGTGATTGCTGACAGCGCCAGCCGCGCCGGCACATAGCGCGGTGATGGCATCTTCCGCATCACCCGCATCAGAACCTCACCAAGTCCGGCCAACAGCGCAAGTGCCGCGATGGAGCCGCCGACAAAGCTGAGGGTCAGAGCAAGGTTGCGCGTTGCCAGAAACGCCAGCAGAGCCAGCGCGCCAAGCGCCGCGCCTGTCATCACCAGATAGATTGTCCGGGGCCGACCCTGCGGCATCTCGACAAGGCTGCGGAACAGATGGGCGGCCCGCACCTCCTCGGCCTTTGCAACTGGCCATAGCGCGAACAGAAACGACGTGACAAGGCCGAAGCCAGCGGCGATGGCAAGCGGCACCGGATAGACCGACAGCGTCAGAGGCACCGTGATGTAGGCATCAAGAACATCAAGCGCGAGTGCCGGTGCCATGGCTGCCAGGATCACACCAAGGCAGACACCAAGGCTGGCGATTAGCATTACCTGCAGCAGATAGATCCGGAAAATCAGCCGCGCCGGCGCGCCAAGACATTTCAATGTGGCGATCACCGGCATCCGGCTGGCAAGCCACGCCCGCACCGCACCAGCGACGCCAAGCCCGCCAATCAGCAGCGCTGTCAGCCCGACAAGCACCAGAAACACTTCTGCCCTGTCGATAAATTCCTCAAAGCCGGGCGCGGCATCGTCAACATCACGGACCCTGACATTGGTGTCCGCCGTGACCATCTCCAGCGTTTCGACGGCCTGTTTGGTGGTGGTGATATCATCCAGCAGCAGCCGTGAATTGTAAGTGATGAAAGCACCAGGCTGTGCCAGCTTCGTCGTCGCCAGTGTTTCGGCGGAGATCAAAACGCGGGGACCAAAGCTGATGAAGCTGACGGATCTGTCCGGTTCATAGAGCAGCGCCGCAGAGACACGGACAGTGGCCTCGCCAAGCCGCGCAGTGTCGCCGGGCGACAATCCCAGCATCCGCAGCAATTGCGCGTCGGCAACCATGCCATTATCGGCAAGCGCGTCTTGCAGGCTCAGATTGCCGGCATTTGTCACTTCCAGTTCGGCCGCACCGACAAGAGGCCAGTGTTGATCAACGGCCTTCAGCTCGACCAGCTTGCGGTCATTATCGGTTTGCAGCATGGCACGCATCTGCACCGTGTTGGACAGTGTGCCATAGCGTGAGGCCGCCTCACGAACTGCCGCGTCAGGAGCGGTGTGCCGGCTCTGCAGTTCGACATCGCCGCCCAGCAATGCCCGGGCATTGTTGGCAATGCCATCGCGCATCGCCTCAGCCACCGAGCCAACGGTACCGATTGCGGCAACGCCAAGAAGCAGAGCCATCAGAAAAACACGAAACCGCCGCACGCTGCCACGTACCTCACGGCGGGCAAAGCGCCATGCCAGTGACCAGTCGCTGCGCCCCGTTGTGGCCTGTGGGTCAGTGTGCTGGTTCATGATGCGGCGGTGGCGCTGTCATGGACCAGCAGGCCGTCCTCTATGTGCAGGACACGTGAACAGCGTTTCGCAAGGCCGGCATCATGCGTGACCAGTACAAGCGCGGCACCGGCGGCCTCTGCTGCGGCGAACAGCGTGTTGATCACACTCTCGCCGGTGGCGCTGTCAAGATTTCCGGTTGGCTCATCGGCAAGCAGGATCTGCGGACGCGGGGCGATGGCTCTGGCGATGGCGACACGCTGTTGCTCTCCCCCCGAGAGCTGGTCTGGCAAATGTGTCAGCCGGTGCCCAAGTCCGACGGATTCGAGTGCCGCCTGCGCCAGTTCCTCGGCCGCACGATTGCCGGCAAGTTCAAGCGGCACCGCCACATTCTGGATTGCCGTCATCGACGGGATCAGCCGAAAGGCCTGAAAGACGATACCAACCTTGTCGCGGCGCAGTGCCGCCAGTGAATCCTCACCCATGACGGTGATGTCCTGATTGGCAAGCTGAATGGTGCCGCTGCTCAGGCTCTCCAGCCCGGACATGATCATCAGCAGGCTTGTCTTGCCAGCGCCGCTGGGCCCAAGAATGCCAACACTCTCGCCTGCGGAGATGGCAAGTGAAATGCCTTTGAGAATGTCGATCATGCCATCTGCACTTTTCAGTGCCAGTCGGGCATTATCGAGCATGATGACGGATGGTGGCGTGGCTGGTGTCTTGGCGGGAGTTGGCATTTCAGGGGTCCCTAAACTGGTTGTTCGATCTGGTGAAATCATCTTTTAGTCTGGAATATGCCCAGAGTTGTTCCCACATCACCATCTGTACAGTAATTGTCACCATATGAGGGTTGTCGATCTGGACGCGATCATATCTAGGGGATATGGGCGTTAACAAAGGGGGGTCAATCATTTGTTCGCAGTTTTTTTGTCGATGACGTCAGCACCGCCGCGTGTCATGTGGCCCATCCGGCAGCGGGCGCTTGCCCTGTTATTGGTGGTGCCGCTGTTTCTGGTCTGCCACCCTGCCCTCGCAGATGGTGATACAAGGCTGCGGCTGATGGTTCTGGGTGACTCGCTTGTCGCAGGTCATGGTCTGCCGCAGGGCGAGGCCTTTCCTGATATCCTGCAGGCGGAACTGGCCGGCGCGGGCCATGATGTTGAGGTGTTGAATGCGGGCGTTTCCGGTGACACCACGGCTGGTGGCCTGGCGCGGCTTGACTGGTCGCTCGCCGAAAACCCAGATGCCCTGATTATTGTCCTTGGTGGCAATGATCTGCTGCGCGGTCTCGAGCCAGCGGCGACGAAGGCCAATCTGGCGGCGATCATCGACCGTGCCACCAGCCGGAAAATCACCGTGATGCTGGCTGGCATGCAGGCGCCGCGGAATCTTGGCGAGGATTATGCCGGGGAATTTGACGCCATCTACACCCAGTTGGGTGCGCGTGACGGGGTGATTTTCTATCCCTTCTTTCTGGATGGGGTGGCCCTCGTTCCAGAATTCAACCAGCCGGATGGCATGCATCCCAACCGGGCAGGTGTTGATGAAATCGCCAGACGCATTAGGCCAACGGTTGAGGCATTGCTGGCGGCGGTGCCAGATGACTGACAGCCGGGGCTGCAATTTCTGCTGGACGGAACAGGTCGTGGATGGGGGCTGCAAAATCCTTTGAATTGCACGGCGCACTGGCCTATAACTGCGCCGGGGCGTTCGACGCTTGGCAACATTGCCCGGCTACGGCATATTGTTGCCATATGACGGACCAAATGGTGGCCCGATTGGGGCTAGAATGACCGTTGGTGGCGGTCCCGCACGGGCCGCTCTGTATTGATATTGAGGATAACAGCTGGGATTTTGTCAGGAATGATGCGCTTAACGAAAAGACTGACCTTTGCAGTGACATTGGCTTTTGGGCTTGTTGGTTTTGGTGCCGCAATGCCTGCGGCGGCGCAACCGGTTCAGATGTTGGCCGAAAAGGACTGGGTGGCTTACCGCGTTGACGAGGATGGTAAGCGGACCTGCTTCATCAGCAGCGTGCCAACCAAGAGTGTCGGCAAATATGATCCTGCAAACCGCGGTGAAACGCGCGTCTATGTCTCGCATGGGCCGGTTCCTGAAGAACGCAATGTGGTGCAGTTTCTGGCCGGCTACAAACACAAGCAGCAGACAGATGTAAAGGTGACGATCGACAAGCGTACCTTCACCCTGTTCACCTTGGAGGGCCGGTCCTATGCCGAAAGCGAGGAAGATGACATCGCGATGATCAAGGCGATGAAGCGGGGCAGCAACATGAAGGTCGTTGGCATCTCCAGTCGGGGAACAAAAACGACTGACACCTATTCGCTTGCCGGCTTCACCAAGACCAAAAATCTGATCGACAAGACCTGTAAATAGGCTGGTGGCGGCCATTTTGGCCGCGCCCCGGCATGAAAACGACGCGTTGTCAGCCGCCATGAAAGCAAAGCAATGACCACTCAGCTTGCCCAGACGTCCATGCCAGACACCGCCCCGATCCAGGATGCGCCGGTGAGGCAGAGTCTGCTTGGCCTCTCACCAGTGGAACTTGAGGCGCAGATCGTCGCCTCTGGCCTGCCAAAATTTCGTGCCCGTCAGCTTTGGCGCTGGGTCTGGCGGCATGGCTTGACCAATTTTGACGAGATGAGCGATCTCGGCAAGACGGTTCGCGCCCGTTTTTCCGGGATGTTTCACGCTGACCGGCCCGTGGTGACACGCCGGCTGCAATCGAGTGACGGCACCATCAAATGGCTGCTGCGCTTTCCTGACGGCAATGAGGCCGAGACTGTCTACATTCCCGACAGGGAGCGGGGTACCCTGTGCATCTCCTCGCAGATCGGCTGCACGCTGACCTGCAGCTTTTGCCACACCGGTACGCAGAAGTTGGTGCGCAATCTGAGCACCGCTGAAATCTGTGGTCAGGTGATGCTGGCGATGGACGAGCTGGGGGACTGGCCAGCCGGCAAGCCAAACCGCCGCCTGACCAATATTGTGCTGATGGGAATGGGTGAGCCGCTGTTCAATTATGAAAATGTGGCGGCGGCAATGCGCATCATCATGAGCGGTGAGGGTGTCGGCCTGTCAAAGCGCCGAATTACCCTGTCAACGTCCGGTGTGGTGCCAGAGATCAAGCGCGCGGGTGAGGAACTTGGCGTCAATCTGGCGATTTCGCTGCATGCCGTGCGTGATGAGCTGCGTGACGAGTTGGTGCCAATCAACCGCAAATACCGGCTTGCCGAATTGATTGATGCCTGTCGGAACTATCCGGGCCTGTCCAATGCGCGTCGGATCACCTGGGAATATGTGATGCTGGATGGTGTGAATGACAGCGATGAGGATTGCCGACAGCTGTTGGCCCTGATCAAGGGCATTCCCTCGAAACTCAATCTGATCCCGTTCAACCCATGGCCCGGAAGCCCCTATGAATGCTCGAGTCCGGAGCGAATTGAGGCCTTTGCGCGCAAGGTCCTGAAAGCTGGTTACGCCTCGCCCGTCCGCACCCCACGGGGTCAGGATATCATGGCGGCGTGTGGTCAGCTGAAATCTGCCTCAGAACGGCAGAGACGCCAGAAAACAGGCATTGCGGGGTAGATCTTCTCATCGCCGCAAAGTTTGGCGAAGCTATGTCGATGAGACTTGAACAAAACCATGACAGACATTACATTCTAGGCAGTCAATCAGCTATTTGGGGGTTACAGAATGGCAGATAATCGTTTTATGAACACAGCAGCAGCAGACGCGTCGCAAATTGACGTTGGCCTGCGCTCTTATATGCTTGGCGTATACAACCATATGACAATCGCGCTGTTGTTCAGCGGGTTGTTCGCGTTCGGAACAAAGATGCTGACCACAGTGACGGGTCCTGACGGCGGCCTCTATCTGACGTCACTCGGCCAACTGATCTACGCATCACCACTGAAATGGGTGGTCATGCTGGCACCGCTGGGTATGGTCTTCTGGCTGTCGGCCCGGATAAACTCCATGTCGGCATCAAAGGCCCGCACCATGTTCTATGTCTACAGCGCGTTGATGGGGCTGTCGCTGTCATCAATCCTGTTGACCTTCAGCATGCCAAGCGTTGCCCGTGCATTCTTTGTGACTGCAGGTGCCTTTGCCGCGCTCAGCCTTTACGGCTACACGACAAAACGCAGCCTGTCAGCGCTCGGCTCGTTCCTGATGATTGGCCTGTTCGGTCTGATCATCGCCAGCGTCGTGAACATCTTCATGGCATCAACAGCCATGCATTTCATGATCTCGGTTGCTGGTGTGCTGATTTTTGCTGGCCTGACTGCCTATGATACCCAGGACATCAAGAATATGTACCGGGCCGGTGACAGCACCGAAGTGTCAGCGAAGAAATCAATTTTTGGTGCGCTGCGTCTGTATCTTGATTTCATCAACATGTTCCTGTTCATCCTGCAGCTGTTCGGCAACCGCGAATAGCCTGTCCGAGGATGAATGAATGAACAGCCACGCCCGGTGACAATCTGCACCGGGCGTTTTTTTGACAGCGGTCATGATGACCGTGATTTGGCAACACAAAATGACTGACCTTTGCACATATATTTCTGACCGATCTTCCGCGGCGGCGCTCCAGACCGCTACTGGTGAGGCCATTCTCGCGCTTGCCGGTGCTGCTGCCCGGATTGCCAAAGTGATCCGTGAGCCGGACGCCTCAGCAGATTTTGCCGCCGCCCGGGGCAGTGCGAATGCCGATGGTGACATACAGAAGGCGCTGGATGTGATCTGTGACGAGATAGTTGCGGCAGCACTTTTGGCGGCTGGAGTTGCCACCTACCTGTCCGAAGAGCGCGAGGACCCGGTGCCGATGAATGATGACGGGCTGGTGATTGTTGCCTGTGATCCGCTGGACGGATCATCGAATATTGACACCAACCTCTCCATTGGCACGATTTTCTCCCTGTTGCCTGCAGCGGCGGGGCCGCTCCAGCCGGGCCGCAATCAGCTTGCCTCAGGCTTCTTCGTCTATGGCCCGCAAACCACTCTGCTATTGACCATGGGACAGGGTGTTCACGCCTTCCAGATGGATTCGTCCGGCGTATTTCATTTGCTGGACTGGGCTGTCAGCATTCCCGCACAGACATCCGAATTTGCCATCAATGCGGCCAATTCCCGGTTTTGGCATGCGCCAGCCGTTGCCTATGTTGCCGATTGTGTCGCTGGCGCGGATGGGCCGCGTGGGCGTGATTTCAACATGCGCTGGCTCGGCTCTCTGGTTGCCGACAGCTGGCGGATTTTCCGGCGTGGTGGCGTGTTTCTCTATCCGGGCGACCGACGCACTGGCTATAGTGAGGGCCGACTGCGTCTCGTCTATGAGGCTGCGCCTGTCGCCTTTCTGGTCGAACAGGCCGGGGGCAGCGCCACAAATGGCGCGGGTGCGGTCATGGACATCATTCCCGGGCATTTGCACCAGCGTGTGCCATTTTTGTTCGGTTCCTGCACCGAAATCGACGAGATAGTCAGGCATCATTCATCATCAGAGCCACCCATCCGAAAGGAGTGATCCAATGTTGATTTCACTGCGCCAACTGCTGGACGATGCCGCTGAGCGCGGCTATGGCGTTCCGGCTTTCAACATCAACAATATGGAACAGGGGCTGGCCATTCTGCAGGCGGCTGACAAGGTCGATGCGCCGGTGATCATCCAGGCAAGCCGCGGTGCCCGGAACTACGCTGGTGACATCATGCTGCAGGCGATGGTCAAGGCGCTGGCCGAGATGTATCCGCATATTCCGCTCTGCATGCATCAGGATCACGGCAACAGCCAGGCCACCTGCATGACGGCCATTCAATATGGGTTTACCTCGGTGATGATGGATGGCTCGCTTGAGGCGGACGCAAAGACCCCCGCATCCTATGATTACAATCTGGCCATCACCAACCAGGTCACCCAGATGGCGCATCATGCCGGCGTTTCGGTGGAGGGCGAGTTGGGTGTTCTGGGATCGCTGGAAACAGGCGAGGGTGAACAGGAAGATGGACATGGCGCTGAGGGCAAACTGTCTGAGGAACAGCTCCTCACCGACCCTGATCAGGCAGTGGATTTCGTCAGGCAGACCAAGGTCGATGCGCTGGCCATTGCCATGGGAACCAGTCACGGCGCCTATAAATTCACCCGCAAGCCGGATGGCGATATTCTGGCGATGAATGTGGTCGAGGAAATCAACCGCCGGCTGCCCAATATCCATCTTGTCATGCATGGTTCATCCAGCGTGCCACAGGAACTGCAGGATGTGTTCAATGCCTATGGTGGCGAGATGCCACAGACCTGGGGCGTGCCGCTTGAGGAGATTGAGCGGGGCATCAAGCATGGTGTTCGCAAGGTGAATATTGACACTGACTGCCGGTTGGCAATGCTGGGTGTGATCCGCAAGGTGGCAACCGAAAACAAATCAGAATTCGATCCCCGAAAATTCATGAAGCCAGCCATGCAGGCCATGTCCGATCTATGCGCCGACAGGTTGGAGCGTTTTGGCACGGCCGGCAATGCCTCGCGGCTGAAGCCGCTGACGCTCTCGGCAATGGCATCGCGCTATGCCGCAGGTGAACTTGACCCGGTCATTGGCTAGCCATCAGCCGCCCTCTGCGGCAAGAATTGCGGCAAGGCCGCTTTCATAATCTGGATAGAGCAGATCAAGACCCAGTTCTGGCTTGATCACGCGTGAGCCAACGCGCCGCCTCGACACATAGAAGCTGCGGGCCATCGCTGATAGATTTGCCTCTTCGAGGGTCTGGGGTTCCGGCGGGGCAACGCCCAACAGCTTTGCAGCGCACCTGACTACATCGCCCTGCGGCGCTGGCTTTTCATCGGCAAGATTGATGATCCGGCCCCGTCGGGGCTGTGCCATTGCGGCGGTGATGATCCGGCAGATATCCTCAACATGGATTCTGTTGAAAACCTGCCCCTCGCGCTCGATGATCCGCGCCGTGCCATCACGTAGCCCGTCAAAGGCACTCCGTCCGGGGCCATAAATCCCTGCCGCCCTGAAAATTTCAGCGCCCAGCAAATCCAGCCAGCGGTGTTCCGTGGCCAGCCGGGCGCGGCCACGCGCTGTTGCCGGTTCCGGCGGCGTGTCCTCGTAACAAAAACCCTGCGGTTTGTCCGGATAGATCGAGGTTGCGGACACATAGCCTGTCCAACCGGTGAAATTACGCAACGTCTCGCCATGGGCGTCGAGTACCGGATCGCTACCGCCAATCGCGGTGATTGTGCTTACCAGCGCATCAACTCCATCCAGAGCCGATTTTGCATCTGCCAGTGGTTGGCTGTCGCTGAACGGATAGACCTGCCAGCCGGCGGCGATTTCATCCGCCAGCTTTTCGGGTGTGCGGGTGGTGCCACGGATCTGCCAGCCAGCCTTTGCCAGCAGATGACCCAATGGCCGTCCAACATAGCCAATGCCGAAAATAAAAATGACGGGCGGTTTTGTCATCGCGTGAGACCGGTTCTGGCAAGCTCTCTCATTGTGGCATCGGGCCGGCGATCAGGGCAGCATCCAGCCGGCGTCCCTGCCAGTCGAGCCGCCAGTCAAGATGGGGTCCCGTTGATCTGCCGCTTGATCCGACCCATCCCAACAATGCGCCACGTGCAACCTGCTCACCAGTCGAGACAGCAACCTGGTCGAGATGCAGAAAGCTGGAATTGAGTCCGAGGCCATGTGCCACCAGAATGGTCCAGCCTGAATAATAGAGATCCATCACCAGAGTCACACGGCCGCTGGCCGGGGCCAGAACGGCCGTTCCCTTTGGCGCGGCGATATCAATGCCGTAATGCGGCGCCCGCGGTTTGCCGTTGAGAATTCGCTGACTGCCAAAAACGCCGGAGATACGGCCGCTGACCGGCCAGTCGAAGCCGTCAACAAAATCGCCAAGCGGCGCAATCCGCGTCCGCGCTTCCCGCACCGCCTTGGCGTCACGTTTGATGCGCTTGATGACATCTTCGGGTGGCGTCACCATTTTTGGCTCGAGGCCATCAATCCGCTGAATGGCATAGTCGCGCTGCGCCACGGTCAGAACGGTGCTGTGGCGCGCGCCGTCACCATTGGTTATGTCGATTGTCTGGGGCGCATCACTTTGATGGTGAAATCCGACCAGAAACAATCCAGTGCCGCTGACTGGAACCGCGGTGCCATCAATTTCCACCTGGCTGCCGGGCATTGTGCGGGCGATGATCAAGCCGCCCTCAATAGCCGAGCCGGTGATCACATCAGCGCCATTGATGGTGGCTGTCTGGCTCTGCTGGGCGGCGCTTGCCATCATCGGCAGCAGCGCAACCGTGAGAAAAAGCAGGCAGAGATGGGTAAATGATCTTGGCTTCATAATGCGCCAAGGGTATCATCATCACGCGTCCAATACACGCCGAAACATTTTGTTCCCGCATGCAGGGGGCGTGTTTTTATTTGACTGGCTGACTGTCGACCTGCCGCTTGTCGACGGGCCTTTTGTCCCTGCAGGAGACGTTCCATGGCAAATATATCCGCTGAAACATCCACTCAGGCCGTCCCGCATGAGCAGGTCGTCATCATCGGTGCTGGCGCGGCCGGTCTGACGGCTGGCATCTATACCGCAAGGGCCAATCTGAATCCGGTCATTATTGCCGGCTTGCAGCCCGGTGGTCAGATGACGATCACCACGGATGTGGAGAATTATCCGGGTTTTGCCAATGTCATCCAGGGGCCATGGCTGATGACCGAGATGCAGTCACAGGCTGAAAATGTCGGCGCGCGCGTCATCTATGACATCGTGACAGCGGTCGACGTCTCGTCGCGACCCTTCACCCTGAGCCTTGATTCAGGGGGGCAGATGACGGCGGATGCAATCATTCTGGCAACTGGCGCGCAGGCGCGCTGGCTTGGGCTGGAGTCAGAACAGGCGTTCAATGGGCGCGGTGTCTCCGCCTGTGCCACCTGTGATGGGTTTTTCTACAAGGGGCGCGAGGTTGCTGTGATCGGTGGTGGCAACACTGCCGTTGAGGAAGCCCTCTATCTCGCCAATATCTGTGAAAAGGTAACGCTGGTGCATCGTCGTGACGCGCTGCGGGCCGAGCAGATCATGCAGGACCGACTGCTCCGGCATGAGAAAATCGAGGTTCTCTGGAATCGTGAGGTCGCCGAGGTTCTGGGCGATGATGGCGGTGTCTCGGCTCTGCGTCTGGCCTCGACTGCTGGCGAGGCGGATCTGGAAATTGCGGTCCATGGCATGTTTGTTGCCATTGGCCATGACCCGGCGACAGCTGCCTTCGCCGGCGTCGTCGATCTCGATGAGGAGGGGTATATCCTTGCCGAGAAGGGAGGAACGCGCACTTCGGTTGCCGGTATTTTTGCCGCGGGTGATTGCGTTGACAAAATCTACCGTCAGGCGGTAACGGCTGCGGGCATGGGCTGTATGGCTGCGCTTGACGCCGAACGCTGGCTTGGTGAACAGGAATAGGTGGGTTTCTGCGCTGACGTTTCAGGCGCTGGCTGGTTGCGGCATTGCCGGTGCCTCGCGGATCATCCAGTTGATGCCAAAGGCGAAAAGACCGGCTGCGGCATTCAGCCACCACATCAACTCATAGCTGGTGGTCAGATCATATAGATAGCCGCCAAGCCAGGCGCCGACAAACGAGCCCAGCTGGTGCGACAGGAACACGATGCCATAGAGCATGCTCAGATGTTTCGGGCCAAAGAACACCACAATCAACCCGCTGGTGAGCGGAATTGTCCCGAGCCACAAAAGGCCCATCGCCGCCCCGAAGATGAGCGCGCTTGTCGCGCTTGGTGGCGTGATCACAAAGGCGGCAATCACCAGAGCGCGAAGCAGATAGACGCTTGCCAGTGTTTTGCGTTTTGACGATCTGCCACCCAGCCATCCACAGATGAAAGCCCCCAGAATGTTGAACAGCCCGACCAGCGCCAGCGACCAGCTGGCGATGTTGCCGGAGATCGCATGATCCTCCAGATAGACGGGCAGATGGGTCGTGATGAAAACAAGCTGCAGGCCGCAGACAAAAAACCCTGTTGTCAGCAGCAGATAGTCACGGCTGCGCACCGCCAGCTGCAGTGCCTCGCCGGTGGTGACCGCGGCGACATCGCTGGCACTCCCGGGCTTGTCACCGCGCATGCCAAGTGCCACCGCCATCATAGCGCCCGTCAGCACCGACAGCAGAACCAGGGCCATCTGCCAGCCATAGCCGCCAATGAGCAATTGTGTGATCGGCAACAGGGCAAATTGGCCAAATGAGCCAAAACTTGTCACCATGCCAAAGGCGAGGGAGCGTTTTTCTGGTGGAACGGCGCGGGCAACGGCACCAAGGGCGATCGAAATTCCGGCGCTGCCCATGCCGATGCCAATCAGCATCTGCCCCAGAAAAATGCCGGTCTCAGTTACCATCAGGGCGGTGAACAGCAATCCGGCGCCATAGATCAATGCGCCAAGCGCCGCCACTTTCCAGGCGCCGATCCTGTCGGCAAGCGCTCCGAAGAAAGGCGATGAGGCTCCCCATAGCAGGTTCTGCGCCGCGATTGCCAGCGAGAATGTCTGCAGGCCGGTGCCAAGCTCATTCGAGATCGGCACCATGAACAGCCCGAAAACCTGGCGGATACCAAGTGTCACCGTGACAATGCAGGACCCGGCAATCAACACCATCACCCAGGGCGCGAACATCGATGATGGGGACGAGGGCTGTGTGCTGCTCATTCTTCTGGTCCGGGTTCAAGGAAAAAACATCACATGATGCGACGCTGGCGCACCCTCACGCTAGTTATCAACCCGGCACAAGTACAGTGAAATCCAATGATGGCTGGATTTGCCATGCGACTATTTCCGCCACGGCGAGGGGCCGGGACGGTGATTGCTGGAATTATTCCTGCAGCTATTCCTGTAAAAGGCGCACAGCCTGAACCTGTGGTCCCCGCCCCGAATCATCCACTTTCACCAGCAGTTTCTGGCCCTGCATCAGTGAATGAAAACCGCAATCATTGAGAACACGGGAATGGACAAAGACATCTTCCTCGAGATCGTCAGCCGTGACAAAGCCATAGCCGCGCAGATCATTGAAGAATTTGACCACGGCACGCACCTCATCCTCAGCTGGTTCTGTGGCTGCCGGTGGTGCTGGCGAGACAGGCCTGTTGACCGTCAGCAGATCCTGAATGACCTGACCATGCTCGTTCGTTGTCAGGGATACACTGACCTTGTCACCGGTCAGAAGCCTGATCAAACCAAATCGGTCCAGCGTTGACCGGTGCAGAAAAACCTCTGCATCGCCAATCTTGACAAACCCATATCCCTTGCGCTCATTGTACCAGATGAGCTCACCTTCACGGACCTCTACTTCGCTCACAACACTTAGCTTTCTTACCTAGATTAACACTCTGCCTATTGGAAGAACGCTCCAACCTTCCAAGCATTTGCAGCATTAAACATTTCGCTCAAAGTGAAATCTGGCGTGGTAACGCAGTTGTGAATTTCGAGTGATGATTTGGGCAGGGCGGTGGTATCCGCCGGTGGCGTGATACACCATTTCAGGACGTCATAACCAAGCTGGTCTGGCCGATCAGCCGGTGGGGTTCAAAGCCATTTTATTGGTGTCTATCGTGTCAGAAATTACGCTATTCCAATCACTTAGTGAATTCGCATCTGCCGCTGCGGCAGGAAAAATCAGACCGCGTGTGCTGTTGACCAACCCGCCTTCCCAGCCATAATCACCACGTTTCAGCCCGGCAAGCGCTTTTTCCGGTCCGGCACCCTGGGCACCAAACCCGGGCACCAGAAAGGGCGAATCGGGCAAAGCCGCGCGCAGGCGGCGTGCATCCTCAGGCCAGGTGGCGCCGGCAACGATGCCAAGTGATGACCAGCCGCTGGTGCCGCACCGGTCCGCGGCAAGCGGTGCCAACATTCCGGCAAGACGCTGATAGAGCGGTTGACCGTCAACAAGCTGGTCCTGCAGATCTACGGCACCTGGATTGCTCGTCCGGTTCAAGATGAACAGGCCGCTGCCGGATGCGTCGGCCCGTTCCAGAAACGGTTCAAGCGTATCAATGCCAAGCCAGGGGTTGATGGTGAGCGCGTCTGATGGATAGGCGGCGTCATGCCCAATCCAGCCAGCGGCATAGGCGGTTGAGGTGCTGCCAATGTCACCGCGTTTTGCGTCCATCACCACAAGCAGACCGGCCTTCACCGCGTCGCGCCCAAGCTCGGCAAGCACCTGCATGCCGGCCGGGCCATGCTGTTCAAAAAAGGCCGCCTGTGGTTTGATTGCTGCGACCTTGCCAATTGCCTGATCAAGACAGGCATTGGCGAAATTCCGAATCGTGGCGACTGCGGCATCGCTACCGGGTAGACCGCGGCCAAACAGCGCCGGAATCATCGTCATATGCGGGTCGATCCCCATGCACAGCACGGTACCGGTTTGCCGGTTGGCCTCGGTCAGCCTGTCTGCAAAATGTGTCATGGCTCAGCCCGCCTTGGATCAGACCAGGCCAAGCGCCGTGCGATAGGTCGTCAGCAGTTCATCCTGCTCGTTCAGCAATTCGCGGTCCATGCCCCGCATCCGCACGATCTGACGCATGATTTTAGGCTCGAAACCTGTTGCCTTTGCTTCGGCATAGACATCCTTGATATCCGCCATCAGCGCCCGTTTTTCTTCCTCCAGCCGCTCAATCCGCTCGATGAATTGTTGCAGCTGCTCGGCGCCAGCACCGGTTCCGGGGATGATTGCCATGGATTTTCCTATCTTGAGATGTCTGTTGTGGATCAATGAGTGTGACGCGGTGGCTTGCTATTTTTCCACCGCGGCATGGTTCTTTTCATAGGCGGCTTTCTGTTCAGCTGTCGCCTCGGTCTGATATTGCGCCTTCCAGTCAGCATATTCCATCCCGTAGATGATGGCGCGTGCCTCGGTGTCGGTCATCTCGATGTCGCGGTCCTCGGCGGCCTGGCGATACCATCTGGACATGCAGTTGCGACAGAATCCCGACAGATTCATCATATCAATATTCTGCACGTCGGTGCGTTTCTGCAGATGGGCGACGAGACGGCGAAATGCAGCGGCTTCCAGTTCGGTTGTCGTTGTCTTATCCATGGATCACAATCTCCCTATCCGGTGGGCTCCCCATCTCCCGGGGGGCCGGTCCATGCGCCGGTGTCTGCGCGAATCAAGCAGGAGCAGGCGACGCTTGCATGAGGGGAACATAGTCATCCGGCGGCGACCACGCAAGCCAAATGCTGGCGTTGATGGCTGTCGATCATGGGCATTGTCCAGGCAGAGGGGAGCAGTCCCGCCCCCCGTAGTTTGAAACGATTTCAAACATTTTTGGCATGGCTAAACTTTTAGGAATTCTTTATAAAAATCTGGTGATCAGTTTACCCGGGACAATCCGATGGCGCAGCGACAAACAAAAGCCGGCGACGAGATGATCGTCAGTGAGAGTGCGGCGAAATTCGACCGGATTCGGCGGGCGCACCAAAGCGAGGTTGCCGAGGACTATGTCGAGATGATCGCCGATCTGATTGTTGAGAATGGCGAGGCACGGACAGTGGATCTTGCTGCCCGCTTTGGCGTGACCAGCCCAACCGTGAACGCCATCATCCAGCGTCTGGCGCGCGAGGATCTGGTCGAGACCAAGCCATATCGCTCGATTTTCCTGACCGAGAAGGGCGTGGCTCTTGCCGAGGCAAGCCGCCAGCGACACAAGATCGTCCGTGATTTTCTGGTGTCGATTGGCGTGCCAGAGGCGATCGCCGAGGAGGATGCTGAGGGTGTTGAGCATCATGTAAGCCCGGAAACGCTGGATATTTTCGCCCGCATCACCGGCGGGCGGAAAACCTGACCATCAGGAAGCGGGCTGTTCGCGCCCGTAATGCAGATAGGTTATGCGGCGGCGGTTGTCGCTGATCACCACGTCTGAAAGCACCGGTGCGCCTACCCATTCCACGCCATCCAATGCTGGTGAATCCGGCGTGCCGCTCAGCATCAGAATGTGCCGTCCCGGCTGTGGTCTCCAGGGGTGGTTCGCCTCAAAATGGTTGCTTGGGATGTTATCCGCATCATGGATCAGGATGGTGATGTCACGCTGGTAGAAATGCCAGTTCAGCAGTGCTGCCGATGCCCGCCTGTTGGCGATGACGGTCTGTGCGCCTGATGCTGCCAGCGCCGCATCCACATCATCGGCCAGCATCGACCAGCCCTTGAGCCGGCGCAGCGGATCGGATTTTGGTGTGAGGGGTCCCATATCGGCAGAACTGCTGGCAACGAGAAAAATCAGGGCAATGCCGCCATTGATCCCGGCGCTGAGCAGGCCCCATCGCCAGCCGTCACGCGTGATCCAGCCCGATAGCCACACCACCAGCGCCGGCATCGCGGTGAGGGCCCAGTTTGCGTTGGCCTCGCTGACAAAGGCCTGCAGTGACATCAGGGCGAGTGGCGGAACCGACAGGCAGATCAATAGCCGGTCCGCCTTCGTGCTTTGCCGAGGCCAGATGATCAGCAGCATCAGCGCAAAACAGAGCGGTCCGGCCGTGACGAACTGGGCACCCAGAAACGCGGCGCTTCCTGCCAGACTGTAGGATTGCTTTGCCAGATTTGCATTGTCGCCAAGATGCCGCACCGTGGCAAAATCATGCAGCAGGTTCCAGCCGAGATTCGGGCTTGCCGCCAGCAGCATTCCGGCCAGCAGCAAGCCGATTTGCCGCGCCGCGAGATCAGCCGACCCCGTATCCGCCGCTGGCCGGGTGGTGCGATGCCGGCGTTGCCAGACCCAGAAAAGAACGACACCGACGGCAAAATAGACAGCTGCATATTTTGCCAGCATTGCAGCGCCGATCATGACACCGGCAAGAGCCATGCTGGCTGTGGGGTTGATCCGCTGATGGAGCGCACCGACGGTAAACATCAGTGCTGCGCTCCAGAAAAACAGCAGTGGCGTGTCGGTGGACATGACGAAGCTGCCAAGGCTGACGGCGGGAAGCAGCATCCACAACACCGCGCCCCAGCGCCCGGCGGTATCCCCATATAGCCACCGCGCGGTCTGCCAGATCATCAAGCCGGTGCCAAGATGAAGCCAGGGGGCGGCAATCCGCACGGCCCAGCTCTCATGCCCGAACAGCCCGTGGGTGATGGCGATGATCCAGCTGGTCATCGGTGGTTTGGTGTAATAGCCGAAATCGAAATGTTGGCTCCACAACCAATATTGTGCCTCGTCAACACCGAGCTCAAGCGACGTCACGAGAAGAGCGAAAGTGCGCAGCAACGCCACTCCGACAAGGGCGATCAGCACATATCTGTCACGCTGGCGCGTCTGCGCGGAGGTGGAAACAGATGTAGCCTTCACTGCGCGCATTGAGTATCCTCTGTCAGCTTCTGGGCGGACCAGCAGTGCCGTCCAGTCCCGGGCTTCATCCTGCTGGCGATTGCAGAACCTATCGGGACTATAAAAACAATAGGTGCGACATGTCATCAGATGAAAGTGTTTTTGGGGCCACATCACACGCTGATTGGGCGGAAATGGTCGCAAAGCTGCTCGGCGGCGCGCCACCTGAGAGTCTGAACCGCATTGATGAGGATGGTCTGGCGGTGTCGGCTCTCTATGTGATCGATCCGACTGTCGGAACCGAGGCACGTCCCGCGCCCCAGCTGCCACAGGCACCTGCTGACCGGGTCAGATATGGCTGGGACATCTGCCAGCCGATCTTTCTTGCTGATCTCCAGCAAACCACGCTCACGGCCGCCAACAGCAGCATCCTCACCGCGCTTGAGACCGGCGCCAGTAGCCTCTGGCTGTCCAGTGATGAGGATATCACGGCGGTGCTGCCAACTCTGTTTGATCAGGTGCGTCTGCCGGCAATCAGCGTCACCATCACGGCGCCTGCCGCGGCTGGTGATGTGCTGGAGTCCCTGCAGACACTCGCCGGTGACGAGGCGATATCGCTGCATCTTACCCATTCGCCGGTTTGCCCATCGGCCATCGCCACCGGTCTCGGGCTGGTCGACCAGCCGGGCCTGAAGGGCCTTTTCATGGCTGATGGCTGGGCCCTGCATAATCAGGGTCATACCAATATTGCCGAGCTGGCTGCCGTGTTGGCGGGTGTTGCTGCGGTTTTGCGGGCCGGCCATGCGGCTGGTCATGATCTGGCGGCGCTGACCAGCCGGATTTCCCTGACAGTGGCGCTGCCTGCTGACATGTTTGATGGCATCGCCAAGCTGCGTGCGATGCGCCAGCTGCTGACCAGCCTTTTTGCTGGCCTCGCGCTTGATCCGGCAAAGCTGCCACGGCTGATCGGGCGGCCATCCCTGCGGATGATGTCGCTGCTTGATCCCGAGGAGAACATGCTGCGCACCACAACCGCGCTTCTTGGTGGAGCGATCGGTGGTGCAGACGCGATGGTGGCATTGGGTCATGACTATCTGTCCGGCGAGAGCGAGGCGGCGCGCCGTCTTGCCCGCATGACACAGCTGATGATGATCGAGGAATCCGGTCTGGCGCGCTCGCTTGACCCAGCTGGCGGTTCCGCCTTCATCGAGAACAGAACGGATGATCTGGCAAGCGCGGCCTGGACGCGGTTTCAGACAATCGAGGCACAGGGCGGCCTGCCAGTGTTTGCTGAGGCGGGTTCGCTGGCGGCATGGGCCAAGGCAGCGAATGCCAGGCGGGAGGCGGCGCTGCGGGCTGGCAAGATGCAGCTTGTCGGCGTAACGTTGCAGCCAGCCCCGGATGATCCGGCATCATTGGCCGCTCTGCCGGAAAATCCCGTCCGCCCGGCAGCACTGGTTGAGGTGATCCGCCGAGAGGCGACAGCCACTCCGCCGCGTATTCTGGTCCTGCGGGCTGAACACCCCGATACCGCACAATCGAAGCGTGAACAGGCGGTGATCAGGCTGCTGGCGATTGCCGGTCTGCATCCGGTGGTGCTGGGCTGTGGCGCCGATCAGGATGCGGCACTTGCGGCTGCGAGGCCCGATATCATTATCAGCTGTCTTGATGCCGATGACAGCGCCGCGGATGCGCTGCCGTCCGAATGTCTGCTCGTCGATGCTGGGGAGCTGTTGGCGGATGCTGACCAGCTTGGCAGGTTGCGCGCGATGATTGCGGGGGCGGCTGCATGACCCGGCGCAAATTTCCAGATTTCACCAAAATGGATTTCCGACCCTCGGTCAGCAGTCTGCCATCCCAGATAGCTGTCGATCACATGCCCGACGACCACATCACCGCTGAACGGATTGCCATTCCCGCGATCGTGTCGCCAAATGCAGGTGCGACCGCTCTGGCAGCGCGCACCATGCCGGGGGCGGCACCGTTTCTGCGTGGACCCTATCCAACCATGTATGCGACGCGACCCTGGACAATCCGGCAATATGCCGGTTTCTCGACGGCTGAGGAGTCCAACGCCTTCTACCGGCGCAATCTTGCCGCCGGACAGATGGGGCTGTCGGTGGCCTTCGATCTGCCAACCCATCGTGGGTATGATTCAGACAATGATCTGGTTGCTGATGATGTCGGCATGGCCGGGGTGGCGATTGACTCGATTGCCGATATGAACACTCTGTTCCGCGATATTCCGCTGGACCTGATGAGTGTCTCAATGACGATGAATGGCGCGGTTTTGCCGGTGCTTGCCCTGTTCATCAGTGCCGCTGGCGAGCAGGGAGTGCCAGCTGAGGCGTTGGCCGGCACCATCCAGAATGATGTGCTCAAGGAATTCATGGTGCGCAACACCTATATCTATCCGCCTGCCCCGTCGATGCGGATCATCTCGGATATTTTTGGCTATTGCGCCACTCACATGCCAAAGTTCAACTTTATCTCGGTGTCCGGCTATCACATGCAGGAAGCTGGGGCCTCAGCGGATCTGGAGCTTGCCTATACGCTTGCTGATGGGTTGGAATATGTGCGCGCTGGTGTTGCCGCGGGCCTTGATGTCGATGCCTTTGCCCCCCGCCTGTCCTTTTTCTTTGCCATCGGCATGAATTATTTCATGGAAGTGGCCAAACTGCGCGCGGCGCGCCTGCTCTGGGCCGAAATGATGCAGGCACATTTTGCACCGAAGAATCCGAAATCACTGATGTTGCGCACACATTGCCAAACCTCGGGCTGGTCGCTTGCGGCGCAGGATGTTTTCAACAATGTCGCGCGCACCTGCATTGAAGGCAGCGCCGCTGTCGCCGGACACACGCAGTCGCTGCATACCAACTCGCTCGATGAGGCGCTTGGCCTGCCTACCGACTATGCGGCGCGCATCGCCCGAAACACACAGCTGCATCTGCAGACTGAAGCCAACATGGCGCATGTCATCGATCCCTTTGGTGGCTCACATCTTGTCGAGACACTGACGCAGGAGCTGGCCAGCAGGGCCCGCGCCCATATCGCCGAAATCGAGACGCTCGGTGGCATGGCCGCGGCCATTGAGGAAGGCCTGCCCAAGCTGCGGATCGAGGAGGTGGCAACCGCCACCCAGGCGCAGATTGACTCAGGTGACCAGATTATCGTCGGCGTCAACAGATACCAGCCGGCAGCCACCGGATCCATCGCCGAGGAGGTGCAGGTGCGCCGCATTGACAATTGTGATGTCCGCGCCCAGCAGATTGCCAGCCTGAAAAAAATCCGGGCTGAGCGTGATCCGGCGCGTGTTGGCGCGGCGCTGGACGCGCTTGGTGCGGCAGCGGCCGGCAGTGAAAATTTGATGCCCCGCGCCATCGAGGCGGCGCGTGCGCGGGCTACGGTTGGCGAGATGTCAGACGCGCTTGCCACGCATTTCGGCCGTCACCAGGCCAGGATCAATGGTGTGCGCGGCGTGTGGAAACGCCATATGCATGGCGTCAGGGATATCGAGATTCTCAAGGACAGGGTTGAGTCCTTTGTTGCGGCAACTGGCAGGCCACCCCGGATCCTGGTCGCCAAACTCGGTCAGGATGGGCATGACCGTGGCCAGAAGGTGATTGCCTCGGCCTTTGCCGATCTGGGGTTTGAGGTGACGACCGGCCCGTTGTTTCAGAGTCCGGATGAGGTCTATGATCTGGCCATCGCGCATGATGTCGATGCAGTCGGTGTTTCGACATTGGCGGCGAGTCATCTCAATCAGGTTCCGGCCCTGCGGCGCCGTCTTGACAGTGGCGAGGGGCGGCATATCGAGCTTGTCGTCGGCGGCGTCATTCCGCCGGGCGACATTCCGGCGCTTGAAGCTGCTGGTGCCGCCGCAGTGTTTCCGCCCGGAACAAAATCAACCGCCGCCGCCGCCCGGCTTCTTGATCTTCTGGCCCGCCGTCGCAATATCAGCTAGGCCGTCATCAAGACGTGCCATCCCAACGCGCCATTTATATGACAGGTAAACGCCATGAACAGAGCCGCCGAAGCTGCCACTGAGATCACCGAGGAATTTGGGTTTCTTGATGATTGGGAAGACCGGTACCAGCTGTTGATCGATCAGGGGCGCCGTCTGCCCCCATTGCCGGGCCAGTATCATCAGGATGAATATCGTCTGCGTGGCTGCCAGTCAGTTGTGCATTTTGCCGCCGAAAGGTCGGCTGACGGAGAGATCATTTTCCATGCCGCCTCTGATGCCGCGATTGTTCAGGGGTTGATCGCACTGCTGCTGCGTGTCTATTCCGGGCGCACAGCTGAGGAGATTCGCGCAACCGAACCCGAATTTCTGCGTGACATCGGACTCGACTCACATCTATCGGCAACGCGAAAGAACGGCCTTGCCAGCATGGTTACGGCAATCAAGGCTGCTGCCGGCTAGCGCTGCCTCAGGCTGGCGCCCGTTCGGCACGCGGCGTGCAGCCATAACATTCGCGATAGCATTTGGAGAAATGCGAGGCTGAGACAAAACCGCAGGCCAGCGCCACCGACAGGATGGACATCGAGGTCTGGCGCAGCAGATGGCGCGCTCTGGCAAGGCGCAGATTGAGGTAGTAGCGCGTCGGTGTGGTGTTGAGATATTTTCTGAACAGCCGCTCAAGCTGCCGCGTCGACAGATTTGTCATTCGGGCGATATCGGTCTGCGCTAGCGGTTCTTCCAGATTGTCTTCCATGGTCTTCACGACGGCCAGCAGCTTTGGATGACTGACTCCCAGCCGTGACCGCAATTCCATCCTCTGCCGGTCAGTCGGTTCGCGGATCCGGTCATGGATGAACTGGTCCGATACCTCGGCAGCAAGCGCCGCCCCATGCGCCTGGGTGATCAGATTCAACATCATGTCCAATGATGCCGTTCCGCCCGAGCAGGTGACACGCGTTCCATCCACCTCAAACAGATCATTGGTGATTTCCAGCTCGGGAAATTCTTCCGACAGGCCGTCAATATTCTCCCAATGTATGGTGCAGCGCCGGCCTTCAAGCAGGCCAGCGGCAGCCATCACATAGGTGCCGGTGCAGATCGCGCCGATGACCGCGCCATTGCGGTCAAGGCGGCGGATCATGTTGAGAATGTTCTTGTCGGTATTGCCGCGCACATTTACCCCGGCGCATACGAACACCATGCGGCATTCCTGCAAAATTGCGAGATCGCCATCGGCTCTCACCTCGACACCATTGCTGGCTGTCGCCACCGCCCCGCCAGGGCTGGCGATCACCCAGTTGAACAGCTCCTTGTTGGATTGTCTGTTTGCCGCGCGCAGCGGCTCCAGTGCCGAGGCGAAGGCAAGCATCGAAAACTCATTGAGCAACAGAAATCCAATTTGCTGGGGCCGTGTCGGGTCTTCGTGCCGAAGCAGGCTTTCAATCGTCTGGATACTCATCGCCAACCCCTGATATGCCTGCGATCATCGGGACCTGATGCAACGTCAGATGCCAAATTCCTACTACGACAAATTTTGTCGGAAACAAACAAAAAATGTACACTCATTTCTTTTTTCTGATACGCGCAATCGCTCCCTTGGAACCGGCCCCGTTGCCGGTCTATCACCGTTGGCTGCTTTCTGCTACACCATCCATCATGACATCATCTCCTGTTGCCATTCCCGAGCCGATTACGAGTGCTGCAAACGCCGAGGTCAAGCGGCTGCGGTCCCTGCATGAACGGAAATACCGCCGGCAGACAGGCTTGTTTCTTGCCGAGGGAACGCGTATCTGCACCGAGGCGGCGGCGCTTGGCTGGGAGATGAACAGGCTTGCTTTTCTTGCAGGCCGGGAGAATGACAGGCATATACGGCCCCTGCTTGCCGCGCTTGATGATGCCGGGGGCAGGGCATTGCCGATGACCGGGTCCCTGCTGCAGCGGATCAGCCGAAAGGACAACCCACAGATGGTTCTTGGTGCATTTGCCCAGCGCCATATCGGGCTGCAGGACATTCACCCCGACCCAGCCGACATATGGGTGGCTCTTGACCGTGTGCGCGATCCCGGCAATCTGGGTACAATCATGCGCACCATTGATGCGACAGGGGCGCGGGGGTTGATTCTGATTGATGATTGCACAGACCCCTATTCCGTTGAGGCGGTGCGTGCCTCGATGGGGGCGGTGTTCAATGTCGCCATTGCCAGTTGCAGCCAGCCGGAGTTTCTGGCTTTTGCCGGCAACTGGCCGGGCCGCATCCTCGGCACGGCGTTGCCTGCCAGCACCGATTACCGGACGGTGGCCTATGACGGGCCGCTGATCGTGATGATGGGGAACGAGCAGGCCGGCCTGCCTGATTCGCTGATGCAGGTCTGTACACAGCTCATCCGTATGCCGATGCGGGGCCGGTCAGATTCGCTCAACCTTGCGGTGGCAACCGGTGTGACACTGTATGAGGCGCTGCGCAACCGTGACTAGCTGGTTGGCTGCCAGCGTGCGAAATTGGCCTGGGCAATGACCCGCGGGTCGGCCTGCGCCTCGGCAACCGCCAGTTCACCCGATGTCACCTGTCCGCCCTGCATCACCTCGCGCATTGCGTAATGCGCTGCCTGGGATGAGGCGCGGATCGCATAGATCGTCAGCAGCATGAACAGGGGCGTCTCGGACAGCAGATCACGGCAAGCTGTCAGCAGCGGTACCAGATCCTGCTCGATCCGCCAGATCTCACCTTTTGGGCCGCGCCCATATTTTGGTGGGTCCATGATGATTCCGTCATAACGCCGCCCGCGGCGTGCCTCGCGCTCGACAAACCGCATTGCATCATCGGTGATGAATCTGATCGGCGCGTCCTGCAGCCCAGCGGCATCGCGGTTTTCAAAGGCATGGGTGATCGCCTTCCTGCTGGCATCGACATGTGTTACCTCGGCACCGGCCGCGGCGGCGTGCAGGCTGGCAATGCCGGAATAGGCAAACAGGTTGAGTATGCGTGGCTTGCTGTCTGGCGATCCGGTGGAGTTTGCCGCCCGGATTTTTGCGGCGCACCAATCCCAGTGACAGGCCTGTTCGGGGAAAAAGCCGAGATGGCGAAAGGGCGTTGGCCGGGCACGAAAGCGCAGCGACTGATAGTTAATCTCCCAGTCCGCAGGCAGGCCGTTGCGCAGTTTCCAGCCGCCACCCTCCCCCTCATCACTGTCATCACGGCGACCTGCCTGCGAGGCGATGAAGGTACCATCGGCCTGCCAGTGGCTGGCATCGAGCCGTGGTTCCCACAATGCCTGGGGTTCCGGCCGGACAAAACAATAGGGGCCAAAACGCTCCAGCTTCAGCAGATTGCCACTGTCGAGCAGGGCATAATCATCCCACTGGTTGGCGATCAGGATTTCAGGTGTCGCTCTATCATTGGTCATGGCGCGGATCATGCCGGTCTGGATGCGTTATGGCAAGTCCCGGCAATGGCCGGATTTCACCGCACACTCATACCGTATCTTTGTAAATTTTTTGCTGAAATTCGGATTAATGGGATGAATTTCGCAAAAAATCTGGCTAATATCTGGCCCATACAGAAATATTTGGTGTATCAGCCTGTTCCCGGAATGGGGATACACCGCAACAAGGGTAGGTTCCGATGGACAAGACGGATCGGCAGATTCTCCAGCATCTTCAGGAAAATGCGGCCCAGCCGGTCGCCGATATTGCCCGCAAGGTCGGCCTGTCTGTTACCCCATGCTGGCGCCGAATTCAGCGGTTGGAGGAATCCGGCATCATCCGCCAGCGCGTGGCCCTGCTCGACGCGCAGAAACTCGGTGTTGGCATGTCGGTCTTTGTCGCCGTCCGGACGGATCAGCACAATGCCGACTGGCTCAGCCAGTTTGCCACTATGGTCTCGGCGATGCCTGAAGTTGTCGAATTCTACCGGATGAGTGGTGAGGTGGATTATATGCTGCGCGTTGTGGTCGCCGACATGGCCGCCTATGACGCCTTCTATCGCAAGCTGATTTCCAATGTTGAGCTGACCGATGTGAGCTCATCCTTTGCCATGGAGCAGATCAAATTCACCACCGCCCTGCCGCTTGTGGCAGAGGGTGCTGACGGGGATGGAAATGCCAGCTGACGTGGCGGCGGATTGTCTTGTCTTTCGTGACAAACTGCTGCTGCCCTCGGAGGGGTTCATCCCCAACCATTACACGGCGTTTGATACTTTGCGACCGGTCTATCTTGCCAATCAATTTGGCTGGCGTGCCACCGAACTGTCTGGCCGGCAGGTTGTTACCGCCCCGTCCGCTCTCGCGCGGTTTGCCTTCAAACAGTTTGGCACAGGCATTGATCCAGCGCGGTTCTGCGATGAGGCTGGCCAGCCACCGGCTGTGATGCACGCTCATTTCGGGCGGGGTGGGGCGCTGGCCTTGCCACTTGCCCGGGCGCTCAATATTCCGCTGTTCGTCACATTTCATGGTGGTGATGCCACCAAGCAGACGCATCAGCGCCGACGGCTGGTGCCGTCCATCTATCAACGCCGTCTGGCCCAGATGCATGATTATGTCGGCGCCTATCTTTGCGTTTCCGGTTTTGTTGCCGACCGGCTGCAGGCGCAGGGATTTCCAGACGCAAAGCTGCGCACCCATTACATCGGCATCCCCCTGACGCAGATCGCAGCGCCCACAGCGCGCGCCGCCGATGCGCCGCTTTTATTTGTCGGCCGGTTCGTCGAAAAGAAGGGTATTGATACAGTGCTGAGGGCGATGCGGCTTGTTGCCGCCAGCAATCCAGCCATCCGTCTTGAGATCGCCGGCAGCGGGCCGCTTGAGCCTCAGCTTCGTGCACAGGCTGATGATCTGTCAGCTGTTACCTTTCTCGGCTGGCAGACGCCGGACCAGCTTGCCGCGCGTCTTGCCATCTGCAGCGCGATGGTCGTTCCCAGCCAGCAGGCAGCCAATGGTGATTGTGAGGGGCTGCCGACAGTGGTGCTGGAGGCGTTTCGTGCTGGCGTGCCGGTGGTGGCAACGCGCCATGCCGGCATTCCCGAAATCATCACCGATGGCGAGACCGGCCTGTTGGTTGATGAGCGCGATCCGGCCGCCCTTGCCGCGGCAATTTTGCGGCATTATGCCATGGGTGATGCAGCACAGACGCTGGTCAGCACTGGCCAGAAACGGCTGCGGGCCGATTTTGATGCGGCGCAACAATCACGCCGCCTGCAGCAGATTTTGCTTGAGGCTGTACCGGCGGAAATCTCCCGGTCCTAGAGCTGCACATAGGTTGTTTTGACCTCGCTGTAGGCATCCAGCGAATAGTGGCTGTTTTCCCGGCCAAAACCGGAATGCTTCACCCCGCCAAAAGGCAGGCCGGGCGGCAACAGATTATAGGTGTTGATCCACACATTGCCGCTTTCCAGCTGGGCGGCAACCCGGTGGCCACGCGCCAGATCCTGCGTCATCAATCCGGCACCAAGACCAAAATCGGTGGCATTGGCCCGGCGGATCGCCTCGGCCTCGTCGGTGAATGTCAGCACCGACATCACCGGCCCAAAAATTTCCTCACGAACAACGCGCATATCATCATGGCACCCGGTCAGGATGGTCGGTTCCATGAAATAGCCATTCTCAAACCCCTGTGGGTGAACCCGGTGTCCGCCTGTTGCCAGCTTTGCGCCCTCGGCAATGCCGATCTGGACATAATCCAGAACCTTTTCCAGATGCGGCGCGGAAATCAGCGCCCCCATATCGACATCCCCGGCCATGGGGTCGCCAACACTCATCGCCTCGGCCTTCTCTACCATCGCGGCGATGAAGTCTGCGGCAATGCTGTCCTCGACAAATATGCGTGTTGCGTTTGAACATACTTCACCGGCGGTGTAGAAATTGGCGTCCAATGCCGTCTGCACCGCCACATCGAAATCCGCATCGGCAAAGACAATCAGCGGTGATTTTCCGCCCAGTTCCAGCGTTACTTTCTTCAGGCTCTGCGCTGACTGCGCCATGATCAGCCTGCCGGTCTCGACGCCACCGGTCAGTGATATCTTGGCAATGCCGGGATGTTCGCAGATCGCCTGGCCGATATGGTAGTCGCCATGGATCACCTGGAACAATCCCGCCGGCAGGCCGGCCTCGGCAAACAGCTCGGCAATGCGGTTTCCCGAAAGCGGTGTCATTTCCGAGGGTTTGAGAATGAACGCATTTCCCGCAGCCAGCGCCGGCGCGGCCTTCCAGCAGGCGATCTGCACCGGATAGTTCCATGCACCGATGCCGGCGCACACCCCAAGCGGCACCCGCTCGCTGTAGGCAATGGCGTCGCCAAAGCGGTGCATGTCTCCCGTCTCGGTCTGTGCCAGCGCGGCAAAATAGGCCAGCGCATCCGGCCCGCTTGGCACATCGGCGCTCACCGCCTCGCCAAAACATTTGCCGACATCCATCACCTCGAGGCGGGCCAGCTCATCATTTTGTGCGCGCATCAGGCTGGCGGCACGCTGCAGGATTTCACCGCGCTGTCCAGCCTCAAGCGCGGCCCAGCTGCGCTGTGCCTCGCTGGCGATGGCAACCGCCTCATCGAGCATTTCGCTGGTGGCCGGCTCGACCCTTGCGATCACCTCGCCGGTTGCGGCATAGAATTTGTCGATCGGAGGTTGGCTGCTTGGCCGGCTCCCGCCGCCGATATAGGACTGACAGATCTGCATGGTGAGGTCTCTCCAGATTATGGTTTCCGTCATCATACCTATGCTGTTGTCCGCGCGTATAGGGGTAAAAACCAATTGCCAACAGGCGGTCCCTTGCGGCATTTTCATTACACCTTTTCGGAGGTGGAAATCATCGCAGGGAGGAGCTGCAAAATGTCTGAGATCATAATCGACCGTGACGAGGCGCGCCGGGATCTGGCGGCAATCTTCCGCTGGACTGCGCGCGAGAACATGCATGAGGGCGTCGCCAATCACTTTTCCTATGCGATCTCCGATGATGGGCAGCGGTTTCTGATGAATCCCTTTGGCCGGCATTTCTCGAAAATGCAGGCGAGCGACCTGATCGAGATCGACGCGGCGCATTACCCCAGCGAGCTGCGTGGCCGAATCGACCCGACCGCCTGGGCAATTCACAGTGCCATGCACCGAAACAATCCGCAGGCGCGCTGCATTGTCCATCTGCACACACATTATGCGACGGCACTCAGCGCCCTGAAATCACCAACATTGCCAGCCATCGACCAGACAAGTTGCCGGTTCCATAACCGCGTTGCCATCGATTCGGGGTTTGGTGGCATGGGTCTGGGTGACGAGGCTGAACGTCTGTCGAATTTGCTGGGTAACAAGATGATGATGATGATGGGCAATCACGGCTTTCTGACCGTCGCCGACTCACCCGCACTTGCCTTTGATCTTGCCTATCATTTTGAACGTGGCTGCCGTACCTACATGACGGCCCTTGCCACCGGCCAGGAGCTGGCCGTGCTGGCGGATGATGTTGCCGAGAAAACAGCACAGCAATTCGAGAATTATGAGGGTGGTGCAAGCACCTTCATGCTGGCGATTCGCAGCATCCTCGACGAGGAGGAGCCGGACTATCGCCATTAACGCGCCCGGCGGTGATGCGTCATGGTGTCGTGACTTGCCATGACGCGGGCGTGGGAAACCCCGCCAATGCCAGTCTGACACTTGGATTGGCCCAATGTGTTTATAACCTTATGGCGGTATTGGAGGTGAAGTTTCACCGCCCTGAAATGTCGCAACTTGACCGCCTCATGTCGCAACTTGACCCGACCCACTTGCTGGGGCAACCTAACCTTCTTGGACATGCGCGCCGCCGCAAACCTTAGATTTATCTAATGTAAGCTACGGATCGTAGATGGAAAATTTAATGGGAGGGAACCCCAAATGAAGAAATTTCTAACTGCAGCGGCCATCACTGGCGCGGCTGTTTTCGGAATGGCTGGTCAGGCATCTGCTGACGGTCATGCCTGTGGATCAATGACCATGGCAGAGATGAACTGGGCCTCTGCCGAGTTGATGGCCAACGTTGACAAGATTATCCTAGAAGAAGGTTACGGATGCGAAGTCGAGCTGGTTTCGGGTGCGACGATGACAACGTTTGCGTCTATGAATGAAAAAGGTCAGCCTGACGTTGCCGGTGAGCTGTGGATCAACGCCGTGCGTGAGCCACTTTTCAAGGCGATGGACGAAGGCCGTCTGATGTCTGCCGTTGAGGGGCCAATCACGCAGCTTGGCGAAGGCTGGTGGGTGCCACCACACACTGCTGAAAAGCATCCAGAGATCGTTAATGACGTGAATGCCCTGTTGTCGCGTCCTGATTTGTTCCCACATCCAGAAGATCCGTCAAAGGGTGCTTTCGTAGGCTGTCCTGCCGGTTGGGGTTGCCAGCTGGCAAACGCCAACCTGTTCCGGGCATTTGACATGGAGGCCAAAGGTTGGCTTCTGGTTGATCCGGGTTCAGCTGCCGGTCTCGACGGCTCAATGGCGAAAGCTGCAGAGCGTGGTGAGAACTGGCTTGGTTACTACTGGTCACCAACAGCGATGATCGGTAAGTACTCAATGGTGCCTGTGTCAATGGGTGACTGGGGCGGTCCTGAAAACTGGGACGGCTGCATAGTCAAGCCTGAGCAGGAATGTGCTGATCCAAAGCCATCATCATGGACACATTCAGAAGTGCACACAGTCGTGACTACTGATTTCCAGAAGCGCGGTGGACCAGCAGTGGAATATTTGAGCAAGCGGATTTTCCCGGGTCCAATCATGAACGCAATGCTGGTTTACATGGCTGATGAGCAGGCTGGCGGTGGTGACGCTGCCATCGAATTCCTCATTCAGCATGAAGATCTGTGGACAGCATGGGTTTCTGCAGATGCTGCTGCCAAAATCAAAGCGGCACTGTAAAATAGTGTGCTAGCACTTAATTACCGGCCTGCCAGGCGATCGTTTGGCAGGCCTATTCTATTTTTCAATCTAAATAAAATCCGAAGGTGTCAAAATGGATTTTTTTGCTGAATTCCCCGAGATGGGCCGTCAGGATCTCCGTGATTTCAAAAAGGGCATTGATGCGTCTTTTCGAGAATTTTCGAGGACTTATGGCGAGGCCATTGAGACATTTTTTGAGCCACTTCTGTGGTTTCTCGTGTGGCTCGAAAAGCTTCTGACCAATGCACCATGGCTAATCGTAATTATTGTAGTTTGTGCCCTTGCTTGGCTCGGCTCTCGAAGCTGGAAGCTAGTTGCCGGAACTGCGGCGGCATTTTTGGTAATTGGCTACCTGGGCATGTGGGAAGATACCATGGCTACGTTAGCTATTATTTCTGTGGCAACTCTTCTTTGTATCGTGCTTGGCATTCCACTTGGAATTCTCATGGCGCGCTCCAACCGCGTACAATCTGCAATTACGCCGGTGCTTGACATCATGCAGACAATTCCGAGCTTCGTGTATCTAATCCCGGTGGTGATGCTTCTTGGCATTGGCAAGGTGCCAGGGCTGATCGCGGTCTGCATCTATGCAGTTCCACCGATTGTTCGCCTGACAAACCTCGGCATCCGGTTGGTTGACAAGGAAGTTCTCGAAGCGGCCGACGCCTTTGGCGCCGACTACAGGCAGCGCC
>JAYNHH010000009.1:0-75483 GCA_038107835.1 Alphaproteobacteria bacterium | reverse complement strand
CGCAGTGTTTTTCCAGTGCCATCAGTAAATTTTAGCGCGGGAAAGCGAAGCGTTAGTGAAACCCGGTCAGACAGCGAGAATCTCACTCTCGGCCTATGACCCGTCCCGCTATGGCGTGCTGATGGGCGTGGTTTAGCGGGTGGCCAACAACACCACCCAGATGGAAAATCAGATGCCTTTTTATGAGACCATGATTGTGATTCCAAAGGCTGAGTTCACCAAATCAGCGAAGAAACCGGAAATCGTTGCCGGCATGCCACTGACTGTTGATATTCAGGGCGAAAAGCGGACGATCATGAATTACATCATGACACCAATCCAGAAATCACTCTCTGTGGCATTTCGCGAGCAATAAACAGAGCAATCAGGGCGCGTCGCCATGGTGGCGCCGCGTCTTCGCCTTGCAGGAGGCCATTGCGTTGCTGGCGAGAATTCGGCACAAAAGCCTATGCCCATGGATCATACAGATGTGCTTCACTTTTCGACTGCCGTTATTCTGGTTGGTGCGTCGCCCGTGACCATCAAGCCTGCTTTGGCGAACCTGCCAGATGACCTGCCCCTGATTGCTGCCGATGGTGGGGCGTCTGCGTTGCTTGCCCTTGGCAGGGTTCCGGACGTGGTGATTGGCGATATGGATTCGCTTGTTTCACGCGATGCGCTGCCATCGTCGGTCGAGGTCATCCATCTCACAGGGCAGGATGATACTGATTTCGAAAAATGTCTGGCCCGCATCGATGCGCCGCTGATCATCGGTCTTGGCTTTCTTGAGGCGCGTCTTGACCATTCGCTTGCTGCCATCCATGCGTTGATGGGTCTGCGCCATGACCGGCCGGTGTTGCTGGCAGGCGACACGGATGTCCTGTTACGCCTCACCGGGGATATTGAGATGACGATGCCAATTGGCAGTCGAATCTCCATCTGGCCACTTGGCCGTCAGTCATTTGAGGCATCTGCGGGTCTGCGCTGGCCTCTGGCGGGATTGGAAATGGCTCCTGGCAAGATGATTGGCACGTCCAATGAGGTAAGTGCCACGCCAGTGAAAATAGCCGCCACCAACGATGGTGACGGCTATGCTGTGATCGCGCCGGTTGAGGCGATGACCGTCTTGATGGCCGCCGTCACTGATGACGGCCTTACCTAGACAAAGGGCGTTGCCAGCCACAGACATCCAAAGCCGGTGATGACATAGGTGCCAGCATTAATGCTGTTTGCTCTGCCGGCGAGAACATGGATCAGCACATAGGCCAGAAAGCCGATGGCAATGCCGGCAGCAATCGAAAATGTCAGGGGCATCAAAATCGCCATCAACATGACCGGCATGGCAACAGCCATGTCTTCCCAATCCAGATCGCGGAGCGGTGCCAGAAAACTGGCAGCAACAAAGACCAGCGCTGGTGCAGTGGCAAAGGCCGGGATTGATGCAAACAGGGGTTCCAGAAACAGACAGCAAAGGAACAGCGCGGCAACAGTAAGCGCAGTCAAACCCGTGCGCCCACCCTCACGAATGCCGGTGGCACTCTCCAGATAGGTGGTCATGCTGGAGGTGCCCAACAGACTGCCAACAACACTGGCGCTTGTATCTGCCAAAATGGCACGGTCAAGATTCGCGATGCTGCCATCCTGCCTGCGCTTGCCTGCGATAGTGGCAATTCCAGTCAACGTCCCTGTCGTGTCAAAGAAATCGAGAAAGAACAGGACAAACACCACAGACAAGAACCCAAAGCTGGCAAGCTGTGAAAAATCCAGCTGGAAGGCAGCGCTGGCAACGGGGGGTGAGCCTAAAATGCCGCCAAATTCAGCAAGTCCGGTAATCCAACCGATCACGCTGAGGACCAAAATCGTGAGAAGCACGCCCCCTCTGGCGCCACGCGCTGCCAAGCCGGCCATCACCAGCAATCCTGCAAGCGATAACAGCAGTTCAGGGGCATTGATGACGCCAAGCCGAAGCAATGTGTCAGGATCATCCGCAACCAACCCCATGCCCTGTAGGCCGATCATTGCCAAAAACAGGCCGATTCCGGCTGTGATGCCAGCCTGTAGATCTCGAGGGATGGCACCGATCAACCAGCCACGCAAACGGCTGAGTGAAAACAACAGAAACAGCACCGAGGCTACAAACACCGCTGCCAGTGCCTGCTGCCAGCTGAAATTCTGGCCCATGACCAGCCCATAGGCAAAATAGGCGTTCAACCCCATGCCCGGGGCAACAGCAACTGGCCAGTTGGCCCACACGCCCATGATCACGGTACCAAGCACCGTGGCTAGAATTGTTGCAACAAAGGCAGCTGCATAGGGAATTCCGGCGTCTGCCAGAAACATTGGGTTAACGGCAACAATGAATGACATCGTCAGAAATGTGCTGAGTCCAGCAGTGATTTCCTTGCGATATGTGCTGCCGTTACGGGAGATACCAAAAAATCGGTCCATAACGTGCCTTCCAATCAAAATAAATGTCAAAGGCAAAACGCCTTTTCAAGGGTGATCCGGATGGTGAACTGAACCTGCGCGAGTGCCGGTATCGATTGACCGGGAGCAGCAGCATTCGGTTATCACCAATGCCGGTGCGACGCTTATAGACGGTTTTTCGGTCGGTTGTCCGGCAAAATGTGACGGAAATTGTTATTTTCTTGTCTCTTTGACGGATATCCGTAAATTGACAGAAAGATGCCGGGGTAGCTCCGGTTTGCATTAACGATCAGAACAGGAATATCAAGTTATGAAAAGCCAGGACCAGATGACAGGCACCAGAGAGCCTCTCGAAACGCTTGCTTCATTCACCATTTCTCAGCGCTTTGCCGAAGACCGTTTCATGTCGCTGTTGTCGCGCTTGTTTCTGGTCATTGCCGGGTCAGCGTTGATTGGTCTCTCGGCGCAGGTTGAGGTTCCATGGTATCCGGTTCCAGTCACCGGCCAGACGCTCATGGTTCTGCTCATTGGTATGGCCTATGGTCCAACTCTCGGGGCTGTGACCATTATCGCCTATCTCCTCGAAGGTGGAATAGGGCTGCCAGTCTTTGCCGGCGGAGCTGCTGGCTGGCCAGTTCTGACCGGCTTTACCGGCGGATATCTGATCGGATTTGTTCCGGCCGCTTTTCTTGTTGGCGTACTGGCGTTGCGAGGCATGGGCCGGACGATGCTTGGCACCGTTATCGCGATGGTCCTTGGCAATCTGGTCATCTACGCCTGTGGTGTTGTCTGGCTGCAGGCTTTCATCGGGTTGGAAAAGGCAATCGCCGGCGGTCTGATGCCATTCATCTATGGTGATATGCTGAAAATCGTGATCGCGGCGGTGGCGATGCCGACGGCTTGGCGGATCGTGCAGAAATTCCAGGGAAGATAAGCCTTCATTCCTGTTCTCGCTGGCATTTACCGGCGAGTGATGACGTTCAAAGCGGTGCCGCTGGTCCCATGCAGTCGGTGCCCTTTTATCTCTTTTTACTGACTGACTGTGGCAATGCTGTTGTCGTTGGTGGCGACCGGTAAGATCTCATCCTGAAACGTCTCAAACTCGGCTGCTGCGTCGTCGGCGTCCAGCACCTCCGCCTCACCGCTGGCCTCGATGATCTCAAGCAACTTTTCCTCGGGAGACACGTTGTCAGAATGCAGGATTGTCACGGCAATAACAGCGGCGATGCTTGTCGTTGTCAGGTTTTCCGGCTGGTCTTCTGGGCGGTGGAACGGAATGATGCTGCATTCCGGACGTGCTTCACGGTCGGTCAAACGCATGGGATGCTCCCTCGGATAAGGTGGGGCCAAGTTTTGGGTAAGATATATGGATGAGGCCATAAATCGGCTTTTGCTTTGCGCAAGCTATCAACACCTAGATGTAATAACAGCTGTTCCATACGAGATATAGTGTGTACCGAATAACCTGTGCTGCAAAGCAAAAAACGCAGCAGTCGAAAAAATAGTCAAAAAAAGAGGCCGTAAGGCCTCTTTTGGTCATTCAGTGTATCTTGACTGCACAGCAGCCGGTCAGCTGCCAACACGGCGGACAAAAATCGTCCCAGCCGGCTTGTTATTGACGTTCTTCACAGTATTTGTTGCCTGGCTGAAGATCACCGTCTCAATGCCGAAACTGTCAACGACGGCAACACGGGCGCGGATCTGCCTGTTGACCAGTGCCTGCGTCAGCGGAATCTGTGTCGTTCCAGCGGTCTCGATGACCCGCCAATTGCGGCCATCGGTCGATGATTCCCATCCGACTGACATGCTGGCAATGCCGTCCTCATCTGAAATCCGTGCGGTGCTGGCAACAATGGTCTGGCCTTCTGCTGCTTCGCCGGTGAGCATCACCTCGCCCTGAACCGGATCATCGACATTGACGACTGATTCGGATGGACTTGTTACCAGAATTTCCTTGGTGCCATGGCTGTCAACGTAGGACACCACTGCACGATATGAGTAGCCGACATGGCGCTGTTCCAATTGCAACAGCTCACCAACAACCTCGGGAAATGCCTGCCATTCCGTTTTCGTGCTGGAGCGTTGCCAGATGATCGAGTAGGTGCCGAGACCATCTTCATCAGCGATCATGCTCGTATCGACCTTGAGCGCGTCTTCTTCCTGTGCGAGTCCGACAAGCTGTGGTGAGCCGACAGGCTTGTCATTGACATTCTGCACGGGGCTGGATGGCGGACTCAGGATTGTCTCCAGATTGCCCTGCCCGTCGACATATGACAGTTCGACACGAAGCCGCTTGCCAACATGCTCCTCACGTGGCGTGAAGGACTGTCTGACTTCACCAGTCAGATTCAGCCAATCCTTGTTGTTGGACGACGCCTGCCATTGGACCTGAATGCTGCCAACGCCATCACCATCCATCACGGATGAGGCATCGATGATCAGCGGATCATCCTCAATGGCGACAAAGGCACCTGCCTCTGCATTGCCCTGTTCGACCCCACCCGCGGCGACATCCTGTGTCATGGTGCTTGAGTCTGCCTGGTCGCTTCCGGTTGCCGCAGTCGCGCCATCTGATCCGGATGCACCTGTCGTAGACGTCGCATTTGTTGCGGCTGAACCAGTGCCGCTTGCGTCTATTGCGGTCGTTGATGCAGTGCTTGTTTCAGCACTATCTCCATTGGCCTTCGTCTCTGGAAGGCCACCCGCAACAGCTTGAGCAGACGCCGCTGCAACAGAGCCTGCAATAATAAACTTAAGTAGCCGGCGCATGAAAAATGCTCCCCAGTTAACTTCTTTGTTTCAACAGCGATGATTGGTCCGCGTAGTCATTGCGGACGGCATCACAGCTAAACCGTTTAGAAAGTCGCCTAAAATTAGGCGGTTGTCTAGGTTTTATGTACACAAAATGTGACTTTTCGGTGATTTGATGCCGTCAAAAGTCCCATTTTAAGCGCGGAAAACACTGGAACTGTGTGACATCACGCCTCTAGAGCTGCTCTTCGCCAACGACTTTTTGTGCAACGCGAAAGCATTCCATCGCCTGCGGGACCCCGCAATAGATGGCGATTACGTGCAGAATGGCCCTTAACTCATCCTTCGAGACACCATTGCGTATGGCGCCACGGCAATGCAATTCCCACTCATGCATTTTCCCGAGGGCTCCGATCATCGTCAGATTCATCATCGACCTGGTTTTGGCATCAATGGCCTCATCGCCCCAACCGAATCCCCAACACCATGCTGTCATGGCCTCTTGAAAGGGGCGATTGAAATCGTCGGCATTCTCAAAGACCTTTTCGACATATTCTGCACCAAGGGTGCCTTTGCGCTTGGCAAGTCCGGTTTCGAACATATTGTCCATTGTTATGCCTCCTCTAGCTTGGCGGATTTTGGTGAATCGCCGCCATGTTAAAATGGTAGTTTCCTCAAGAGTGCCGGGGCGGAGGCATCAAGGTCAATAGTCCTGACGAATCCCAGCGCTGGAATTTGGTGATGGGTGTTGCAGATGTCAGTCTCTGATTGAGCTGTTCAGATCAAATATTAATTGGCTGCACTATGCGCGCTGGAAATGCTGGCCCTGATGGGTTCAGCGGGGTTTTTTATGTTATCTGTTCCGGCTTTTTAGATGTTTTTCATAAATTCGTTGGACACACGCCCGGGGGAAGCTGAATTGTTGGCGGTGTTTGCCGCCTATGCCGCTGACAGGCTGCTGGCAAAACATTTGCGGCGGCGCTTGAGCGTAACCATAAACACCACCGCCCAGCCAGTCAGGGTGCCAATTTCAAGAGACCATATGATTCCGCAACGCGGTTTCCTGCGCCAATCGCCACCTACGGACTTTGCCTTCACAACATCGGTTTCCGTCGGCATGCGTGACGCGATGGAGGTCATTGCGCATGAGATGATTCACATATCGTAGATTTGTCATGGGCGCATGCGTGTCCAGAAGCGGCGTGTTGGCGCTGGTATGTCTGCCCGGCAAATCCATATTGTGAGCTGGTGAAGGGCCAAGCCGACACCAATCGACCAGATCGAATGGCACAAACGGCCTTGGGAAATCGAGGCATGTGACTGGCAGGCGATCTTGGTTGATGAGTTTCTTGTCCGGTCCAGCGGCACGGTGCCGACCGTCACGCTTCAAAAGCACCAGCCTGATAAACTGGCCCTGTATCGCTTGCCAAAAAATCCAACGCCAGCAGCGCGGGTCACACCTGTCTCAACCGTGCCCCGTCTCAGCTACACACCGGAACCACAGAAAAACCCATCACATGTTGCAATAACCCCGGTGACAACTGCTGCTGAACTCCAGCCCATATCTGCTGCAGACCGCGAGGTTGAGGTTGCCGGCCTGCCATCCCGTCGCCGTCTCAGGCAGGAGGTGATCGAGGAAAAGCGCCATGAACTGCTTCTGCGTGGTTTGATATCCCAATGACATGACACCCGGCTGTGACGCATCACAGTCAAGAGGCTTCCATTTGCTGGGCGACGGGTGTATCAAAACGGCTGTGAATCGATGAATTCAAGCCATTTCAGGGGATCTGGTGCGACATACAGGCGAAGAACGAGATGAATATCTATAAAAGCGTGACGGAAGAGGTTCTGGTACCGGTTCATCCTGCGGGATGGCCTTTCATTTTTCTGTTTGTTCTGGCCAGCCTGCTGATCAGCTATTACTGGCAGCCCTTCATTCTGCCGGGAACGCTGCTCTGCCTGTGGTGTATTTATTTCTTCAGAAATCCGAAACGGACAACACCTGTTACCGACAATCTGGTTATCGCGCCCGCCGATGGGCGGGTCTTATCGACTGGCGTTGTCGCCGTACCTGATGATCTTGATTTGCCCGCTGGCGAGTGGCGACGCATTTCCATTTTCATGAACGTGTTTGACGTGCATGTGAACAGAGCGCCAGTCTCGGGTGAGGTGGTGGCCACAAGCTATCACAGGGGGCAGTTTCTCAATGCCAGTCTGGACAAGGCGTCTGAAAAGAATGAGCGGCAGAATATGGTCCTGCGATGTCAGGATGGCCAGAGTATCGGCGTGGTGCAGATCGCCGGGCTTGTCGCGCGTCGAATCCTGCTGGAGACGGCCGTTGGTGATCACTTGTCGGTTGGCCAGCAATTCGGAATTATCCGTTTTGGTAGCCGAGTTGATGTGTGGGTGCCGGCGAGTATGCCGGTGCCTGTGCTGGCAGGTCAGAAAACCATCGCCGGTGAGACAGTCATTGCAGATATGTCCGGTGTGATTCCTGAACCGGCGCAGATGAGTGAACGCTGATGGCAGTGAAACATGCAAAGAACCGTGGATTTCGGTCTGTTTCCCTTTTCTGGCTGATACCAAATATGCTTACCGTTGCCGGACTGGTCTCAGGTCTGACAGCCCTTAAATTCGCACTTGATGGCCGCTGGGCAGGCGTCATCGTTCTGGTGGCGTTGGCGGCGGTTTTTGATGCGCTTGACGGGCGAACAGCGCGTCGTTTCAAAACCTCGTCGGCCTTTGGTGCCGCGCTTGACAGCCTGTCCGATTTGGTGGTGTTTGGCGTCGTTCCTGCCTTGTGCCTGTATCTCTGGGCTTTACAGGATTCTGGGCGTGTTGCCTGGTGGGCAACCCTGTTTTACGCGGTGTCGATTGCGCTTCGTCTTGCCCGGTTCGACTCCGAGCTGCCGAATCCGCCTGAATATGCGAAGGATTATTTTACCGGCATTCCGGCGCCAGCATCTGGATTTCTGGTGCTGATGCCGATTTGTGTCGAGCTTGAGTTCCAGCTTGGTTTTGTTCGCGAGCCAGCCTATGTGTCAGCGTGGCTGGTTCTGATTGGTGCTGGCGCTGTCAGTGCGATTCCGACCTTCGCCGGCAAACGTCTCAAACTTCCGGTCTCGACGGTGCTTCCGGTGTTGGCGTTAGTCGGTTTGCTGATGGCTGGTTTGGTGACCCAGCCCTGGATCACATATCTCGTGATCACAACGCTGTATGTGGTCAGTATTCCAGTCGCCATTGCCCGTTTCTATCGGGCGCGGGCGCGGGCGTCTGGGTCTTCGACCGACAAAGATGATGGTGATGCCAATCAGTGAACGGGTGTGGTTGACGCCGGTTGCCTGTCGTCAGTGCCGCTATTGGCTCTGGTCAGGCTGACCTGCCGTTCCCGATGGAACAGATAGACTCCACTTAAAACAATAATTGCAACGCCAAGCATGGTGCTTCCGGCAGGCACATCATTGAACACCAGATAGCCAAGGGATGCCGCCCCAACGATTTCGACATATTGAAAGGGTGCCAAAACATTGGCTGGGGCATTGCCCATCGCCCAGACGATAAAGACATGGCCGATCGTTGCCGCCAGTCCCATGCCAAAAATCCAGATAAATTCCTGCGTGCTTGGGATCAGAAATCCGGTTCCGGGCAACCCGATTGCGGCACCGACAATCAGCGTGAGGCTGAGCACCGCAACGGCGGCAATGCCGACGATGAACTGCATCTGATAGGGGTGTACCAAACCGGCGATCTTGCGCGTCAGCACCATATAGAGTGCCATGGCGATGGATGATCCCAGCGGGAAAGCTGCGGCCGCGCCAAACATCATTACACTTGGCTGCAAGATGATCACTGTGCCGATCATTCCCACAATGATTGCAATGATTCTCCGCGCTCTGATCGTCTCACCAAGAAAGACGGCTGATAAGACCGTCAAGATTATTGGCTGGGCAAAATATATGGCAATGGCTTCGGCCATGGGTAGGTGCTGCAAGGCAGCAAAAAAACAAACCGTGGCAATGGCGAGCAGGACGCCTCGAGCCGCCTGTATCAGCAGCGTGTTTGGCGGGATTTGCCAAAGCCGCAGATAGATGACGAATGGGGCCATCAGGCAGGCCTGCATGATGAACCGCATCAATGTCACCTCAACAGGATCGAGCCTGCCACCAAGAAGTTTGGCAAAAACATCGAGAATCGGGATGATCAGCATGCCAGCACAAAGTTGCAGGATGCCTGTGGCTGTTGAGGAGATATGACGGCTGCGGGAAACAAAACTCATGCGCCACACTCCACCATTTCCACGATTGCGGTCAATCAAAATGCAGCGCTGTCCGGCAGGAGTTACAAGCTCGGAGAATGCTGTGGGCGGCAGTGCTTTTGGTGTACGCATAAAGGCAATCGGTCTGCGAGGTTATTTTCCTTCTCAGCGGGGTGGATTGCCGACCGCATCGCGCCTATACTCCTTTTTTGCAAATCGACAACACGGACTCTTTTTGATGGGAAACGGCCTCCTCGACAAATGCCTGCAAAGGGGCATTCGAATGACCAGCCAACGGCAAATCATAATTGCTGTGATTGGTGACTCTGAAGACCATCCTGATGTAGATGAGTTGTATCGCCGCTCGGTTGAACAGGACAGCACGATTTCGATTGCTACCGTTTATCGGACGGTAAAACTGCTTGAGGAGGCTGGTGTCATTGAGCGTCTGGAATTCGGTGATGGCCGTGCCCGCTATGAAGAAGCGGGAGAACATCACGAACATTTGGTCGATGTGGAGACCGGCGAAGTTCTCGAATTCTACCATGCTGAACTCGAAGCGCTGAAAGAACAGGTGGCGCGCGAGATGGGGTATGAGCTTGTTGACCACCGGCTTGAACTTTTTGGCCGTAAGCTGAAATCCAACTGATTTTTCCGGCGTGCGTGATTCTGCTCCAGAATGTGAGGCGGGCAGGGGGTAACACAGCCTCATTGTTGCTGGGGACGACGCGTGATGAAAACAGCATCTCACCACGGTAATGTTCTGCGCCTTGCTGCGGCGCAGGCGCTGTCCATGACGACGATGAATGTGAATATTATCAACACTGCGCTTGTTGGTACTTTGTTGTCGCCGGTTGCCTGGCTCGCCACACTTCCGTTGTCATTGCAGTTTCTTACCTCGATGATGACGACGCTTCCCGCATCCCTGCTGATGGCGCGCTTTGGCCGCCGACCGGTTTTCATTGCAGGTGTGCTGATCAGCAGCCTTGGTGCCTGTGGCCAGGGTGTCGCCATCATGATCGCCAGCTATTCGCTGTTCTGCTTTTCGGCAATGCTGCTTGGCATTGCGATGGGCTGTGCAGGGTTTTACCGCTATGCCGCGGCCGACAGTGTTGATGAAGCGCAGAAACCGCGGGCGATCTCCTATGTGTTGACCGGCGGTCTGGCGGCGGCGTTGCTGGGGCCGGAAATCGCCCGCAACACCGTCGATATCCTTCCCGATGCTGTTTATGCCGGCTGTTTTTTCACGGTCTGTGCTGTTCAGTTGATTTCGCTGCTTTTTCTTGCGGGGCTGAAGATTCCAAAACCGGCAGTCAAATCAGGCACTGGTCGGCCCATTGGGGTGTTTCTACGGATGCCTGTCTTTGTCATTGGCATGCTGTCCAGTGCGATTGGTTATGGCTTGATGAGCTATATGATGACGGCGGCACCCCTCCAGGTTGTGAATGTGGTCAAGCTCGGCACTTCGGCAAATGCGACCATCATTCAGTGGCATGTCGTTGCGATGTTTGCTCCATCCTTTTTCACCGGTAGTCTGATTGCCCGTTTTGGTGCCTCGCGCATTCTGTGGGCTGGTCTGCTGGCCTACATAGCGACCATTTTTACGGCGTTGAACGCTACCGGTTTCTGGCCTTACTGGTGGGCTTTGACCCTTGTCGGTCTCGGCTGGAATTTTCTGTATATCGGGGGCAGTTCTCTGATAGCCAGAGTGGCGTTGCCAGAAGAACGTGGCCGGGTGCAGGGGTTTGCTGATCTGGTGCTGACCTCAACCGTCGCGGCCTCATCGCTGACTGCGGGGGCGCTGCATAGCCAGATGGGGTGGCAGGCAATGATTCTTGCCGCAACCGTTCCAACCTTGATCATTGCCATCGGCCTTGTCTGGCTGAGCGTTCATTTGCGCCGGGCGGCAAGCGCGTCCTAACCGCCAGTCACACTCATATGACGGCTGACAGCTGGCCCTGACTGGCGCCGGTCGATGATGAAGTCATGGCCTTTTGGCTTGCGGCCAATCGCCTCGTAAATAGAGGCATCAAGAGCCTCAGCTCCACCCTCGCGCAACGCGGCGCGCAAATCGGCATTATCGTCCTGACCAAGGCACATATAGAGCTGACCGGTGCAGGTAACCCTGACCCTGTTGCAACTCTCACAGAAATTATGGGTAAGTGGGGTGATGAAACCCAGCTTTTGTCCTGTCTCCTCAACCGTCACATAGCGGGCGGGGCCACCTGTGCGGAAGGGAATGTCCGTCAGGGTAAAGCGCTGTGCCAAACTGGCCCGAACACGCGACAGCGGCAGATATTGATCAAGCCGGTTTTCAGTGCCGATATCGCCCATGGGCATGACCTCGATGATTGTCATGTCGAAGCCCTGCTCCCCACACCAGGCCAGCATATCGCCGAGTTCATCATCATTTTCACCACGCAGTGCGACGGCATTGATCTTGATGTCGAGACCGGCCTCTTTGGCTGCCTCCAACCCCAGAAGCACCTTGTCCAGATCGCCCCATCGCGTTACCCGACGGAATTTTTCCGGATCGAGTGTATCGATTGACACATTGATCCGGCGGACACCGGCTGCCGCAAGGTCGCCAGCCATTTTCGAGAGCTGGCTGCCGTTGGAGGTGATTGTCAACTCGTCCAGATTGCCGGCCTTCACCTCGCTGCCGAGGCTTTCGATCAACTGCATGATGTTTCGTCTGACAAGTGGCTCACCCCCCGTCAGGCGGATTTTGCGAACGCCAGCTGCCATGAACCTGCGGCACATCACGTCCAGTTCCTCGAGGGTCAGCAAATCGGCCTTGGGCAGAAATGTCATCTCCTCGGCCATGCAATACACACACCGGAAATCACAACGATCAGTCACAGATACCCGCAGATAGTCAACGGTTCTACCGAACGGGTCGATCAGCTTGGTTTGTTTGTCGGCGTTGTTTTCAGGATTCAGCATAGGAAGTGGACCCATTTCTCCGGCGGTAAAAACTGTTTACATCAAAATGCTAGAGGGTAACTAAGGGGCTGGCAAGTTATCCGATGTCGCAGGTTTGCCGGGGCGACGGCAGGCTCGCATGATCCTCTCACATTTCCGGCGCTGGCGGCGGGATGCACATCCATATTTTTTGCAAAAAAAAGACCGTGGGCGAACCCACGGCCGAGTTTAGGGAGGAAACGCACACCAAAAATGTGTGTATTGCGAGGTATATGAGCCTTGCCGTCATTTTAGTCAACCCCACTGACCCATTTTTTGCACGAAACTCAGGTAACATTTCCGTGAGCTGCGGCCAGCGTGAGGCAGTGCCTGGTACCTGGATGCTAATGCTATGTTTTTTATAACAAAAAATAGGTGTTATGGAATGGTGATTTCCGGCATCATGCGAAGAACTGCATCGGCAGTGTGGCCATCACGTCTCAGCGTTGCAATACTTGTTGATTTGTCGCGTTTTGCAAGCCGCCGCCCGATGGAATCGGTCAACAACCGATGGTGCAGATAATCTGGTGTGCCAAGGCCCAGCAATGCCTGTAACAGGCGATGCAGATGGCTGCTGGCCTTGAGGTCCTCTGCCCGTGTGACGAGTGTAACGCCATCCATCGCGTCATCTATGACGACCGAGAGATGATAGGATGTACCGATGTCCTTGCGGGCGATGACGACATCACCAAAATCGGCCATGTCGATGGAGACATCAATGTCGCCTGCCACATCATGCCAGGTCACTTCTCCCACCTCTTCAAGGGCTGCTGCCGTGCGCAGCCGCCATGCTGGTGCCGTGCCACTATTCTCGCGCCGCCGTCTCTCAGCCGCGGGAATCGCCCCCTGCATGCTGGCTTTGGCGGTGCCAGTGTCCTGTGGTGCTGACAGCAGAGCGTTGACTTCCGTACGGCTGAGAAAGCAGGGGTAGACAAGATCCATTTTTGCCAGCGTCTCCAGCGCCTCCTTGTAGGCATCAAGCCTGTCTGACTGATAGCTTACCGGTTCCCGCCATTGCAGGCCAAGCCATGCCAGATCGTCAAATATCTGTTCGGTGAAGGCTGGTTTGCATCTGGTATGATCGATGTCATCAATCCGCAGGATGAACTGTCCGCCCCCGGCCCGGGCTGCAAAACAGGCTGAAAAGGCGTGTCCTAAATGGAGTTCGCCTGTTGGGCTTGGTGCAAAGCGTGTGTATGCCGGTGATGGCTGCGTCATGGTCACCTGTCACAGAATGATTATGGCTTTTAGTCGTAACTGGCACAAAAAAAATGTCAAATGTCTTGGGTCTGGGTGCCATTCTACCCATCTCCGGAACAATGGGCGGTGGTGTTTAGAGGAGGTTTTTCCGTGGCAATGCGAAGTTTTGGTGATTTGAACGGGTTTTTCACACCACCGGCGCGAGGTGGAGCGCCATCGGCGATGATTTTTATCCTGCACGGCTGGGGAGCGGATGGCGCAGATCTTGTCGATTTGGCCTATCCGATATCACTGCGTTTTCCCGGTGCAGCGTTCTTTGTGCCGAATGCGCCCGAACCCTGCAGCATGAATCCTGCAGGACGCCAATGGTTTGATATTGACGACCGGGTAAATGGGCCTGTAACGGCTGCGCCGACCATTGAGAACGCGTTTGGCAGCGCGGCCAGCGAGTTCAACCTACCAGCAAATGCGATGGCGCTGACCGGTTTTTCCCAGGGTGGAATGATGAGCCTGCATTGCGGTTTGCACATGCAGGACAAACCCGGCGCAATAGTGAGCTTTTCCGGTGCCCTGCTTGTGCACAGCACCCTGCCAAGGTTGGCTGGGCCAATAACCTCTGCCTCGCAGCCACCCTCATCGGGTATCGCCTATCCTCCTGTCCAGCTTGTGCATGGCACAGAGGATCCGGTGGTGCCATTTGCGCTGATGCGTGAGGCGCAGACCATTCTGGAAGAAAAGGGTGTTGAGGTTGAGACAATTGCCCGCCCCGGCCTTGCTCATGGCATTGATCCCGACGGCCTGACGGCGGCGATAGATTTCCTGGCAAGGCATTTGCCGGCCTAGTTGCCATATCCCCGCAACATTTTGACGCAATGCTTGTTTGAGCCCCAATATCTGGTGCCAGGCACTTGTGTTTCACGAGCGCCCATGTTTTGCTTTAGACCGAGCAGGGGTTAGGGATGGGGAGTCTAATGAACGCAGGAAGTTTCGCACCGGCACTTGTGTTAAACGCGGATTTCAGACCATTGAACTACTTTCCGTTGTCGCTATGGTCCTGGCAGGATGCGGTAAAAGCGGTCTGTCTCGATAGGGTGACGATCATTTCCGAGTATGAGCAGAGGATCAGTTCGCCGAGCATGGAGATCCGCCTGCCATCGGTAATCGCCCTCAAGGAATATGTGCCGCAGACACGCAACCCCGCCTTCACGCGTTTCAATGTGTTTCTGCGGGACAGGTTCAGTTGCCAATATTGTGGCGCTGGCCATTCAGCATCAGATCTGACCTTCGATCATGTGGTGCCTCGCTCAAAGGGTGGGCGTACCAATTGGACGAATGTTGTGGCGGCTTGCGGCCCCTGCAATCTGCGCAAGGCAAACAAATTGCCAAATCAGTGCGGCATGCACCCGTTGGCCACCCCGAAGGCACCTAATGTCTGGCAGCTACAGGAAAATGGCCGTGGTTTTCCGCCGAACTACCTGCATGAATCCTGGCGGGACTATCTCTATTGGGATAGTGAGTTGCAGCAGGATGATGCCTAAAAACGCTCTGCGACCTTGATCGCGGCGCGGCACCCGGTCTGGATCACATTCTTCAGAATCCGGTAGTGCCGGGCCTCCCGTCCATCATGCGAGACAGCAATGTCACGATGCTCAAGTTCCTCGTCACGGAAGCGTGAAATGGTCCTGTGCAGATCTGCCTCATCCTCACCAAGCTGTTCTGCCTGCTTGGCATAATGGTCGCCGATGACCTCTTCTACCGCGATGGTGCAGGCCATGGCTGCCTTTGGCCCCATGCTTGCGGTGACAAGGCCCAGTGCAAAGCCGGCGGCACCCCAGACAGGGTCCAGAACAGAGGGGCGTACCTGCCGCTCATTCAACAGCGCCTCAAAGGTCTCCAGATGCTCGATCTCCTGCTCCATCATATGCTGGATCTCTTCACCTGAGCTGTGATTGCGCAACACGACCAGCTGACCCTTGTAGATCTGTTGGGCAGCGCGTTCACCCGCATGGTCCACACGCAGAAAGCGCTCAATGTCTCGGCGGTTTGTCATTGGCTATGCTCCGGCTTCCGGGTTTATCCCGTTTGTCTGTTTGCTAGCCAAGACATAAGGGCAAAACCTGCAATATCAAGGCTGAGAATGGTGTTCCAGCCTGCCATCGAAATACCGAATAGTGACCATGGCACCTCGTCGCAGCGAACAACCGGTGTCGCCAGCAGTTGATCGACCAGAAGAGCCATGTCACCGCTATTGCCGAGTGAGGCTGAGCATCCGGATGGGCCGTCCCACAGCTTCCATTCCACTCCGGCGTGAAACCCGGCAATTGCCGCGCTGGTCATGGCGGCTAGAAAAACAAGCAAAAGGGCTGCTTTTTTCCTAATATCTGCGGGGATCAACAGGCCAGACAGGGCAATCAGGATGACTGCGCCATGCGCCCAGCGTTGCCAGATACACATTTTGCAGGGCACCAACCCGCCGACATACTCAAACAGAAAGGCCCCCAACAGCAGACAGGACGACATTGCAGCACAAATCAGAAGGGCGCGGTTGACGGGCAGGAGATACCGTATTTCCTGCATCATTGAACCAGCCATAATGCGCCTCCGATCAGGGTAACCAAAGCCGAAATGAGAATGATGACAATGCGGGGCTCTCCATGGTGACGGGTGATGCCGGCAACAATGGCAAACCGGAGTCCGCGTCCGATCAGCGAGGTGATAAGAAAGGGTGCGAGGCCAAAACCGGCAACGCCAGCGCTTACGGCAATGACCTTGTAGGGCAGAGGGGAAAAGGCGCCGATGAAAACAAGCAAGATGCCCCATTCCAGAAACCCGTCCTGTACGGCGGTGAATTTTTCAGGGGCTGCCACTGCATGCGGCAGATAGACAAGCAACTGTTCGACGCCCACGCCAAGCCAGACACCGATTGCCCATCCAAGGCCGCCGCCAATGACCGATGCACTCGTGCAGGCAGCCACCAGCTTGATCCAGTTTTTTGGCCGGGCCAGAACGGTGGCGATCAGCAACGGATCAACGGGAATGGGGATGATGATCGATTCAAGAACGGCGAAAAGCAGCATCAAACGCACCGCCAGAGCCGTGCCGGCGGCGCGCAATACGCGGTTATATTGAGTTTTGCTAAACCGCCAGAGAGCTGTCATTACAATCAGAATTTCTTGAAATTTGGGTGGTACGGCTGAAGGGACTTGAACCCCCACTCTGTCACCAGAAACGGATTTTGAATCCGTCGCGTCTACCATTCCGCCACAGCCGCGTTACCCGATAGCCACGTTGATACCGAACTGCCGCCTAAAGAGCAAGTCTCGCCTTGACAGCCGTAACCAGATTTTCCAGATGCCTGTCACGAATGCCATGGTCATGCAGGCCGGCAACCGTATCAAACAGATAATCGCGGCAAGGTCCGATAAAGCCGCTGGCAGCAGCAATGATCTCCGCCTCGCTATCCAGTGACATGGGTGGGGCATAACTCTGGTGGGCCGGGATCGAGACAAAAGCGATCCCAGATTTCACGCCCTCATCAGTATGCAATTTCACCCAGCGCGCATCATAGGCCAGTGTAATCATTTCGCGTCGCCACAAGAGATCAAGCTCAGTGATTGCCGTCTCTGGGTTCAATTTGAAGGCCACTCCGGCACATGATCCCCCCCGGTCCAGCGCCAGAACAAGCCCCGGGCAATCCGGTGATCCACGTCCGATGCGCGTGCGAAGGCAGAACCGGCGATGATTGCCGTAGATTTTTGCGTTCACCCGCTCCGTATGTTCGATTACTGGATTGAAGATCAGGCTGCCATAACCGAACACCCAGACATTCGAGCAGTCGAAATCATCAGGAACAACCCCGCGCCGTGACGCCAACAGTTCGTCATCTGAGGCGACTTTCGTCTCGTCATCCCTTTGGGCAACCATTTTTGCGACGACACCACTGCTCAGACTTTCGCGGGTGATCTTCAGAATGGGATCAGTGCTCATAACAGGACAGGGCTCGCCAACAGTTAACGGTATGAAACAGAATGGTTACTCGCTATCCGGTGGGCTGGAGCTGTGATGAATAACACGTTGGGGGAACGGAATCTCTATATTGTGCGAATCGAGCACGCCCTTGAGCTTTCGGTTCAGATCCCAATACAGGCCGAAGAAATCATCATATCTGGCAAAGGCGCGAAGCCGCACATTGATCGCGCTGTCGCCATAGCCGACAACAAGGAATTGTGGTGCCGGCTCAGCCAGGACACGATCATCATCAGCCAGCGACAACAATGCCTTCTCTGCCGCATCAAGTGAGGACTCATAGCCGATGCCGATATCCAGATCGAGACGCCGCGTGCCGTAGCGGGCATGGTTGGTGATCTTCGACGTCCAGATTGAGGAGTTGGGGATGCTGATATAGACATTGTCGAATGTGTCGATAACCGTTGTGAAAAGACCGATTTCGCGCACCGTTCCTGAAACATCAGCCGCCTCGACCCAGTCGCCGATTTTGAAGGGCCGCAGGAGCAGGAGCATCAAACCGGCGGCAACATTGGACAGGGTGCCTTGCAGGGCAAGGCCAATGGCGATGCCAGCAGCACCCAGCACGGCAATGACCGATGTCGTCTCGACGCCAAAGGTGCTGAGTGAGATGACAATCGTCAGGGTCAGGCCCGCATAGCGCACCAGCGCACCCAGCATTGGCACCAAAGTCGGGTCCAGCCGGTCAATCCTGGTCAGCCAGCTGCGTGTCGCTGATCCAGCTTTTCGGGACAGCCAGATCCCGACCGTCAGGGTCACAATGCCGGCAATCAGATTGAACCCGTAATCGACGATCAAATTGATTGATTGTTGGGTCAGTAGCCCACTAATGCCCAACTTGTCGCCGATTTCGGCGATTGATAATTCATTCATCTATCGGCTCCTCATCGCGTGGCCGGTGCGGCCCGGGACCTGAACAGCATGACAAGAACTCCAGAAATCAGTCAGTGGAAATCAGGCATTACAGTGCCATTAAAGCGACCTTGATGCCACAGGAAAAGGGCGTGTCGCGATCTGCGCGCACCTGTTTGTCGGATGAAATAAAACTGGTGTCAGGCGTTGATATTGATGTCCTTTCGGCGATATAGTCCCGTCCCATGACTACACAGACAGACACCCCCGCAAGAATCATTGACTGGTCAGTTGGCGATGCGCCGCTGGGCCATGGCCCGATTTGTGCCGCAATTGGCAATTTTGATGGTGTTCATAAGGGGCACCAGCAGGTGGTCGGCACGGCAGTCGAGGCTGCAAAGACGCTGGGGCTGGCATCTGCCGTAATCACTTTCGACCCCCATCCGAGGGAATTTTTCCGCCAGGATGATGCGCCTTTTCATCTGGTCGACAGGGTGGAAAAAGACTGGTTGCTGCGTGGGCTGGGTGTGGACAGTATCATCCATGTCACCTTTGATGACAATCTGCGCTGTACGGATGCTGAGGGGTTTGTCCGCACTGTCCTACCTAATCTCGGTGTTCAGGAACTTTATGCCGGGACAGATTTTGCCTTCGGCAAGGGACGCGGTGGCGATATTGACAGCATCAATGAATTTGGTGCGGTGGTTGGCATCACAGCCCATGCCGTGCCATTGCTGGTGGATGCGAACAGTGTGGTGATCTCGTCAAGCCGTGTACGGGCCGCCCTGCAGGCAGGTGAGCCGGCGCAGGCAGCTGAGATGCTCGGGCATGACTGGGCGATCACCGGCGAAGTTGTGAGGGGTGATCAGCGCGGCCGCACCATTGGCTTTCCGACAGCAAATATTCCACTTGGCAATCTGCTCAATCCGGCATTTGGTGTCTATGCGATCCAGATATTCACGCATGACGACACCGGTCCCGCCCTGCTGGGCAACGGCGTTGCGAATATCGGCATTCGGCCAACTGTCGAGAATCGTGGGGTTCTTTGCGAAGCCCATCTTTTTGACCAGGATATTGACCTTTATGGCCGACGGCTTCTGGTGCGGCTGAAATCATTTCTCCGTGCCGAGAGGAAGTTTGGCGGCATTGATGAATTGACCACACAGATTGCGCAGGATGCGCAGGCCGCGCGTGCCATCCTGCCCCCCATACAAAAGACAGCCTGAACAAGATTGAACCCCAAAGGTGAAAAACCGAACCCACCGTCAGGTGCGTTGAATAGCTGAAAGACCTCTTGCAATGAATTATAAAGATACCGTTTTTCTGCCACGAACCGAGTTCCCAATGCGGGCAGGCCTGCCAAAGCGCGAACCGGAAATTTTGCAGAAATGGAAAGATATCGACATTTATGCCCGTCTCCGCGTGGCACGTCAGGATGCTGAACCATTTATTCTGCATGACGGACCGCCCTATGCCAATGGGCAGCTTCATATAGGCCATGCGCTGAACAAAATTTTAAAGGATGTCATCAATCGGTCACAGTCCATGCTTGGTAAAAATGCCAATTATGTGCCGGGGTGGGACTGTCATGGTCTGCCAATCGAATGGAAGATCGAGGAACAATACCGCAAAAAGGGCAAGGACAAGGATCAGGTTCCGGTTACCGAGTTTCGGCAGGAATGTCGTGACTTCGCGGCGCATTGGCTGGATGTCCAATCTGAGGAATTCCAGCGGCTTGGTGTTCTTGGCGACTGGCACAATCCTTACACCACCATGGCCTATGACGCCGAGGCGACAATCGCTGCTGAGCTTGGCAAAATCCTGATGGATGGCAGCCTCTATCGTGGTGCCAAGCCGGTGATGTGGTCGCCCGTTGAAAAGACAGCTCTAGCCGAGGCCGAAATCGAATATGAGGACCACACCTCGACAACGATCTACGCGCGGTTTCCTGTTCGCCAGCCAAGCCATCCAGCGCTTGCTGATGCCAGTATCGTTATCTGGACAACGACGCCCTGGACCATGCCTGGCAATCGAGCGCTCGCCTGTGGCAATGACATTGATTACGCGGTTATCCGCATTGATGAAATCGACGAAGGATCCCATGCCAGTGTTGGCGATATGATTGTTCTGGCGGAGGCGTTGCTGGAGGATGTCTGCGCCGCGATTGGTATTGCCAGCCATACCACGTGTCATCAGCTGACTGGCGCTGACTGCGTTGGCACAATCGCCGCGCATCCGCTGGCCGATCACGGCTATGAACATGATGTTCCGCTGTTTCATGCTGACTATGTCACCACGGAACAGGGAACAGGCTTTGTCCATATTGCGCCGGGTCATGGTGTTGAGGATTATGAGCTTGCGCATCTCACACATGGTGTACCGGTGCCTGATACGGTGGCCGAAGATGGCAGGATCATGGAACATCTGCCGCTCTTTGCCGGCATGCATGTTCTGCGCGACAATCTGAAGATTGCCGAAATGATGGCTGAGCGGGGCGGCGTGATCGGCATTGGAAAGCTGGTCCACTCCTATCCGCATTCCTGGCGTTCAAAAGCGCCGCTGGTTTACCGAAACACATCGCAATGGTTTGTGTCGATGGAGTCGCACGGCTTGCGTGACACGGCTGTGTCTGAGTTGGGAAAGACAGCGTTTTATCCACCAGCTGGTCAGAACCGGCTTACCTCGATGATTGCCCAGCGTCCGGATTGGTGCCTCTCACGTCAGCGGGCGTGGGGCGTGCCGATTACCGTTTTTGTGAACAAGGAAACGGGCGAGCCGCTTCGTGATCAGGCGGTGATTGACCGGGTTGTTGCCGCGATGCGTGAAGAGGGTGCCGATTGTTGGTTCGCGTCCGATGCAAGTCGCTTCCTTGGTCCGGACTATCATGCTGATGACTATGAAAAGGTCACTGACATTCTTGACGTGTGGTTCGATTCAGGTTCAACGCATGCCTTTGTCCTTGAGGACCGGGATGATCTGTCCAGCCCGGCCGACCTTTACCTTGAAGGCTCTGACCAGCATCGTGGCTGGTTTCATTCCTCGCTTCTGCAGTCCTGTGCGACCCGGGGACGGGCGCCTTATAAAGGTGTGTTGACACACGGTTTTGTGCTCGATGAGCAGGGCCGGAAAATGTCGAAATCGCTTGGAAATGTTGTGACGCCACAGGCAATCATGGACCAGAATGGCGCCGATATTCTGCGCCTGTGGGTCGTCAGTTCCGATTATTACAGCGATCTGCGGATCGGGCCTGAAATCATCAAGCGAATGACCGATAACTACCGGCGTTTCCGCAACACGCTTCGCTATCTGCTGGGTGCACTTGACGGGTATTCGGATGGGGAAGCCGTAGATTATGACGCCATGCCCGAGTTGGAAAAATGGATTCTGAACCGGCTTGCCGAACTCGATGTGAAAATCCGCGCGATGACGGACGAATACGATTTTCACGGTATCTTCACCGAGCTTCATACTCTTTGTAACAGCGATCTGTCGGCCTTTTACTTCGAAATCCGCAAGGACAGGCTCTATTGTGATGCGCTCGACTCGGTTGAACGTCGCGCCTGTCGTACAGTGATGAAACAGCTCTTCGACCGGCTGACTGCGTGGCTCGCGCCAATCCTGTGCTTCACCGCAGAGGAGGCATGGCAGAACTGGGTCGGTGACTCTGAAAATTCCGTACATTTGCGTAGCTACGATCCGATCCCGTCAAATTGGGCAAACCGCAGCATCGCCGCGCGCTGGGACGGTATCCGGCGGGTCCGTCAGGTGGTGATGAGCGCCCTTGAGAACGCCCGAAATGACGGAAAAATTGGTGCATCGCTTCAGGCGGCGCCGATTGTTCATGTCAGCGCCGATATCAAGGCGCTTTTTGACGGTCTTGACGCCGCTTCCCTGTTTATCACTTCAGCCGCAGTGATCACCAATGACCCCGCGCCTGAGGATGCGTTCAGGCTTGATGGCATCACCGATATTGCCATTGCCTTTGCCATGGCGGACGGCGAGAAATGCGCCCGTTGCTGGCGGATCACGCCAGAGGTTGCGGCTGAAGGTGACATCTGCAAGCGGTGCGAGAGCGTTGTTGCGGCGGTGCGATGAAAACTGAGGGCCAGCACACCGACCATTCCGGCCTTGGCGCCCATCTGACGGGTCCTGCTGCGCGGCTCGTGGCGATTTTGCTGGTCTTTGTCCTGGTACTTGACCAGGCTTCAAAACAATTCATGCTCAACTGGATTTTTGCCGCCCCGCGGATCCATCCGGTTATGCCTTTTCTCAATTTTGTTCCCGTATGGAACCCGGGTATCAGCTTTGGCATGCTCGCTGATGGAGGACAAGTTGTTCGCGCGGGGCTGACATTACTTGCCTTTGCCGTGGTCGGGTGGTTTTTCTGGCAGGCCAGCCGCCTTGATCATGTGCAGCAGATCGCTGCCGGCTTGATTTCGGGTGGGGCGATCGGAAATGCGATAGATAGGTTGCGTTTTGGTAAAGTTGTTGATTTTATAGATGTCTACGTTCAAACATGGCATTGGCCTGCCTTTAATGTCGCCGATGCGGCAATAACGGTGGGCGCAGCCTTGTGGGCATACTCGATTTTCTTTGGGCAGGAGACCGGTCAGGAATGAAGTCTAGCGAAACCAACCAGAAGCCGATACGGCGAGTGCTGCAGTTCACCATGTTGGCTGTTATCGCATCCGGCATCGCGGCTTGTTCCGATTTTCAGCGGGCAATCGGTTCCAAGAAATCTTCGCCTGACGAATTTGAGGTTGTTGTTCGCCCGCCGCTCTCGCTGCCACCGGGCTTTGCCAACACACCCGATGATATCCGCGAGGAAGAGGAGACCGCCGCACAGGATTCTCTGACCCTTGCCGGCAAGTCACTTGGGTCGGGAAATGCTGATGCAACGGGGTATGACGCGCTCTTTGACTTTGCATCGGTTCCTGACAATATCCGCGAACGGGTGGACGAGGAAACCTACGGCATTCAGCTCGAGCGTCGGGTGCCAGCCCAAATTGTCTTTGGTGGACTGCCGGATATCGGCCCGATATTGGACAAGGTTGCAGAAGACCAGCGCATTCGCAAAAATTTGCGTGAGGGATTGCTTCCAACCGATGGTGATATTCTCGCCACGGATGAGGCTAGCGGCGAGACCTTAATCATTAAATGACGAGGTGATCATGGCCGTGATCCGGCAACTCCCGGACGGGCTTGTTAACCAGATCGCCGCTGGTGAGGTGATTGAGCGGCCGGCAAGCGCCCTGCGTGAACTTGTTGAAAACGCGCTTGATGCTGGTGCTGGCAAGATCAGCATCACCCTGCGCCGTGGCGGCATTGATGAATTGACGGTCGCTGATGATGGTCATGGGATGACACCCGATGATATGCTGCTTGCGATCCAGCGCCATGCCACCTCAAAACTCCCCAATGACAATCTGAACCACATTGGATCACTTGGTTTTCGCGGAGAAGCCCTGCCATCAATCGGGGCAGTGTCACATCTGAAATTGACTTCGGTAATGGCTGGCATGCCGCACGCCTGGCGTCTGGAGGTCAATGTCGGCAGGATCAATGGCCCTGAACCCGCTGCATTGCAGACGGGCAGTCTGATTTCGGTAACACAATTGTTCAAATCGGTGCCTGCGCGGCTTAAATTTCTGAAGACTGACCGCACCGAGCAGGGACAATGCCTCGACGTTGTGAGGCGGCTTGCCATGGCCTGGCCTGCTGTTGCTTTCCAACTGGTCAATGATGGCCGCACCCTTCTCGATGTGAACGCCAGCACACCATTGATTGACGTGGGTAATCAATCTTCTGAAAACACGGCTCGCCAGCACCGTCTCTCGGCAATAATTGGTCGTGCCTTTACTGACGAGGCAGCCATCATCAACGCGAAACGTCACCAGATCAGGCTGGAGGGGATGATTGGTCTGCCGACGATGAATCGGCCGACACCGGTGCAGATTTATCTGTTCGTCAATGGCAGACCCATCCATGATCGCTCGCTTCTGGGTGCCATTCGCGCTGGCTATGGTGACACGCTGCCGCGTGGCCGTCATCCGATGGCGGCACTCTTCCTGACGGTGCCGGCGGCTGATCTTGACGTGAACGTTCATCCGGCAAAGGCTGAGGTTCGGTTCCGTGATGCCGCTGGCGTGCGCTCGCTTCTTGTTGGCGCCATTGGTGCGCAATTGGCCGCCGATGGTGTCAGAGCGACATCGGAGGGGGGAACAGCTGCGCTGGCCCGTTTTTCAGGTGGCGCATCCCGCTCTGGTCCAGCCCATTTTTCAGCGCCACCGTCACGCCCGCCTTATGAATTTTTGCCGTCGGCATCGCAACGCCAAATCGGTGAAGTCTGGCAGTCTCCGGTGCCGCAGGATCCTCATCTCATGGGTGATGCTCCACCCGCCGCCCGTCCCGCAGGACCGGATCAAACCGCCACCGATGCGAGCGCGATGGCGGCAGTCCGTGAGACGCTTCTGGGTGCGGCCAAGGCGCAGCTTCATAAAACCTATATTGTCGCAGAAACCGAAGACGGCCTGACAATAATTGACCAACATGCCGCCCATGAACGGCTTGTCATGGAACGAATGAAAGCCGCCCTTGCCGAGGCAGGTGTCAGCGCGCAAGCCCTGCTGCTGCCGGAAATTGTCGAGTTGGGTGATGATCGACGGCAAGCCTTGCTCGAGATGGGTGAAACGCTTTCCCGGCTTGGGCTGGAAATAGAGGGATTCGGTGAGGGCGCGGTTATTGTGCGAACCATCCCGGCACTGCTTGGTAATCCCGATGCCAAACAATTGGTTGGTGATATTGCTGAGGAGCTTGTGGAGCTTGGTGGCAGCACCAGCCTTGAGGATCGGTTGAACCACGTGCTGGCTACGCTTTCGTGTCATGGGTCGGTGCGCGCCGGACGGGTGCTGAATGCAGATGAGATGAATGCGCTTTTGCGCGAGATGGAAATCACACCCCGGTCAGGCCAGTGCAACCACGGCCGTCCCACCTGGGTCAGGCTATCGCTTGCCGATATCGAAAATCTGTTTGGCCGCAGGTGACAACCCTTATCAGCTCGTCAGAAAATGAACCGCCGCCTTGCCATAATGTCTGCTGTCAATGCGTTTGAGACTGGTCGTGGCAAGGATGTCTGGATCAAGCTCTTCCTGCCTGCCAGTCTCGATCACTGCAATGCTCTCTGGCAGCAGGGCGCCAATGGCGTTTAGGTTGGCAACGGCCTGCAACGCGTCACCTGTACCATAGGGGGCATCGGCAAAGACGAGATTGGCAGGATTACCCCGCCAGTTTACCAGCCGGGTGGCATCGCCTGCGATGACCTGGCAATCATCCATGCGCTGCAATTTGTGAATATTCTCTCTCACAATAGCCAATGCCGCAGGGTCGTTTTCAACAAAATTGGCCCTGGCAGCGCCTCGTGACAGCGCTTCCAAGCCGATTGCCCCGGTTCCGGCAAACAGATCAACCACAATGCCATTGACCAGGGGCGTCCCGTACCGCCCTCCGGCAAGAATGTTGAAGATCGACTCGCGGACACGATCAGCGGTCGGTCGTGTTTTGTTACCGGCGACGTCCGCCAGTTTTGCGCCGCGATGTCGGCCCCCGATGATCCGCATTCTGTCCTCTTTTTACTGCTGGCCTGCCAGCGCCACCCCGGTGGCTTTTGGGTTTTGCTTTGGCTCTCAGCTTTGGCTTGGCATCATTCGCGCTGTCTGGCTCACCGCCCGTAATGCCCAACTGGTCAGCCAGAACCCGTGATTTGACTGGCTCAATGCCGCCTTCGGTGAGCTCGCCAAGTTGAAACGGGCCGTAGGATATGCGGATCAGGCGTCCAACCCTGTGGCCAAGATGTTCCATGATCCGCCTGACTTCACGGTTCTTGCCCTCGCGTATGGCAATGGTCAGCCACGCATTGCTGGGCATTTGCCTGTCGAGGGTGGCGAGGACACTGCCATACCGCACACCATCGATTGTCACGCCGTTGGCAAGTGGGCCAAGACTGGCCTCGTCAACCTGCCCTTGAACCCGGACCCGGTATTTGCGGCTCCAACCTGTCGCCGGCAATTCCAAATGTCGGGCCAGATCACCATCGTTGGTCAGCAGGAGCAGACCCTCAGAGTCCATGTCCAATCGACCGACACTGATCAGACGAGGCAGATTCGATGGCAGCCTGTCAAAAATGGTTTCCCGGTTCTTTTCGTCGCGTGCGCTCACCACAAGGCCGCGCGGCTTGTAGTAACGCCAAAGCTTGGCGGGTTCGCGTGCTGGCAGCGGTTTACCGTCGATGATGATCCTGTCACTCGAACTCACATTCAGGGCCGGGCTGGTGATGGTTTTGCCATTGACACTGACACGGCCATCGGCAATCCGTGCCTCAGCCTCGCGGCGCGAACAGAGTCCGGCCCTTGCGATGCGTTTGGCGATACGTTCACTGGGCGCTGATTTGTCCAATGAAAAATTCTGATCCTTTGTCATGCCGCTGGTGTAATCGCAATCGCGTGGCTTTGCAAATTCCAATCGTCTGTCTATAGAAGTAAGACAGGCATCAAACGGAGCTTTACCCACCGATGGTGGCGGTGGCAGGAACAGCAAAATGGACCAGACAATCAAAGCCGATGGAATGATGCTCACTCTGCTGGCGCATGCAAAGGCGGCGGCGGAGGCTGGTGAGGTGCCGGTCGCAGCAGCTGTCACCACGTCTGATGGCAAGGTGATTGCCATGGCAGAAAACCGGATGAAGCGCGATGATAACGCTCTTCATCATGCGGAAATGCTGGTCATTAGCGAGGCCATGCGGGTGCGGGAAACATCCCGTCTTGATGATTGTGATCTCTGGGTGACGCTGGAGCCATGCACCATGTGCGCAGGCGCGATTGCCCATGCACGTTTGCGACGGGTGTATTTTGGTGCCTTTGATGAAAAGGCTGGGGCGGTGGAGTCGGGCGTTCGGTTTTTTGATCAGCCAAGCTGCCACCATCGACCGGAAATCTATGGTGGGCTGTCGGCCGCTGCAGCCGCCGACCTGCTGCGTGCCTTTTTTCGGGATCGGCGCTAGCTTTTGGCGATATCTGTCCGGAAAAACCCATCAGGCCAGTCAATATCGGCAATGGCGTCATAGGCAGTCTGGCGGGCTGAAGCGCCGTCGGCCCCGAGGCCGGTGACAGCCAGCACCCGTCCTCCGTTTGCCTGCACAGTGCCATCTGTGGTGATCATTGTACCCGCATGAAAAATCAGCGTGTCCTCGCGCCCGGCAGCCCCTGTCAGGCCGCGAATCTCACTGCCTTTGGAATAGGCACCGGGATAACCCTTGGCAGCCATGACTACCGTCACGGCGCTGCGCTCGTCCCAGCGCATGGAGAAATGTCCAAGCCCGCCCTCAATGACGGCCAGAATCGCCGTGACCAGATCAGTTTTCAGCCGTGGCAGGATGACCTGTGCCTCCGGGTCACCAAAGCGGCAGTTGAACTCAACGACCTTTGGCCCTGTCTCGGTCAGCATCAGGCCGACATAGAGCACCCCGCGATAGGGCGTTCCCTCTTCGGCCATGCCGCGCGCCAGTGGCTCAACAATTTCTGCCATGACCTGGTCACGTAACGCGTCATCGAGAAGGGGTGCGGGTGAAATCGCGCCCATGCCACCGGTGTTTGGACCCTGATCCTGGTCAAAGGCGCGTTTATGGTCCTGTGCGCTGGCCATGAACAGGCAATCGGCCCCGTCGACAAGCGCAAAAAGCGAGGCTTCGGGTCCGGTCATGCGTTCCTCGATCAGCACCTGTTGGCTGGCGGCACCAAATCGCCCGCCAAGCATTTCAGTTGCCGCCTGCTTTGCTTCTTCAGCCGTGTCGGCAACAACGACGCCCTTGCCCGCAGCAAGCCCGTCGGCCTTGACGACACAGAACCCGCCCATGGCGTCGATATGTTGCTTGGCGTCACCTACATTATCGGCAACAGCGAAGGCGGGCTGTGGGATATTGTGCCGCCGGCAGACCTCGCGGGCAAAGGCCTTCGATCCCTCCAGCTGGGCCGCGATCCGGGATGGACCAAAGGCGGCAATGTTGTTGTCCGCCAGCCTGTCGGCAAGGCCAAGGACAAGCGTTACTTCAGGTCCGATGACAACCAGATCGGCGGCCATCTTGATGGCCAGTTCCGTCAACCCCTCGACATCATCTGCAGCCACCGGCACGCATCTGCCAAAGTCGGTCATGGCATTGCTTCCGGGGGCGATCACCAACTCGTCAACAAGTGCAGATGCCGAGATTGACCAGGCAAGCGCATGCTCGCGCCCACCGCTACCTACCAGAAGAATTTTCATGATCCCCGTCCGTTCCGGATGTTGGTGTCTAAGTTATTGCAGCTGGCGCAATATGGCATAGTATGGTGCCATTATGAAAGACCAGACACCCGCTTCTTTTGATGAAAACATGTCGGCGCAGAGCGATCAGAGCAATGCGCCCTTCATCACGATTTCCGAACTTTCGTCGCGCCTCAGGGCCACGGTTGAGGGTGCCTTTGACTATGTGCGTGTAAGGGCTGAAATTTCACGGCCGACACGCGCGCCCTCCGGCCATCTATATTTTACATTGAAGGATGAACGCTCGACGTTGGCGGCGGTATGCTGGAAAACGATGGCTGGCAATCTTGCCATTCAGCCCGAAGAGGGTCTTGAGGTGATCTGTTCGGGCAAGCTGACGATCTATCCCGGCCAGTCGAAATACCAGATTGTTGTCAGTCAGATGGAACTCGCAGGTGAGGGCGCGCTGCTCAAACAGCTGGAGGAACGGCGCCGCCGGCTCGCCGCAGAAGGGTTGTTTGCCGACGACCGCAAGAAACCCCTGCCGCAGATGCCATCGGTCATCGGTGTAGTGACGAGCCCAACCGGAGCCGTTATCCGTGACATCCTGCACCGGCTGCATGATCGTTTCGGCGTGCATGTGCTGGTCTGGGGTACTCTGGTCCAAGGCCAGAATGCGGCACCCCAAATTGCTGCCGCCATCCGTGGATTTGATGCGATGCCGGCAGATGGGGCATTGCCGCGCCCGGATGTTGTGATTGTTGCCCGTGGTGGTGGATCACTTGAGGATTTATGGGCATTCAACGAGGAATCGGTGGTGCGGGCTGTTGCCGATTGCACCATTCCGGTGATTTCCGCGATTGGTCATGAGACTGACACTACCCTGATAGATTATGCGTCCGATCTGCGTGCGCCCACACCAACTGCGGCTGCGGAATTGGCGGTTCCGGTTCAGGTGGAACTGGCGGCCAGATTAAACGAGGGGCAGGCCCGGCTGCAACGTGCCGTAAGTCGCCGCCTCGAGATGGCGGGCGAGCTGTTGCGATCCTCGGCGCGGGCGCTGCTAGACCCGGCTGAAGTGATAAACCGACGGGGTCAGGCGCTCGATCTTGCCATCGCCGGATTGAACAATGCGCTCGACACGAAACTGACTGGCTGCGAGTTGCGTCTTGCCGGTCTTGCCGGCAGGCTGCGGCCACCAGAACGCCGACTTGCCGAGGTCGGTGCAGAGGTTGCGAGGCAGGGGGAGCGGCTGGCGCAGCTGATGGACCATCAACTCGCGAAACGCGCCCAGTCGCTTGATGCCCTTGAAAAGCTGCTGCAGGCCAATTCCTTTGAGCGTGTTCTCGAACGGGGGTTTGCACTGGTGACAGACGGGTCCGGCACACCGGTCAAACGGGCTGCAGAGGCGGCAGAGGGTGCCATGGTAACCGTACGCTTTGCCGATGCCAGCCGACAGGCGCTGCTCGATCCGGGGGGTGCAGAACCCACGCCGCGCAAAGCGCCACCAACAAGGGCGCAGAACCCTGCCCGAAAATCAAAGGTGGATGATGGTCAGGACAGACTGTTCTAGCCGTTAGATATCTTTACCCCAACGGCGATGTGGCCAGAACCATTGGTCGGGCCGTTGTCTGATCCATTGTTCCAATGTGCCATTGATTTCTGTTGCCAGCTTTAGAATGCTGGCGTCATCATCGACGTCGGGAAGAGGAATGGGCGGCGAAATGGTGACACGAAATCTACATCCTGCGAGCCGCTCGGTATGCATGTACATCACGGGCACTTTCTTGCGGATCGCCAGTTTGATGTAGCTGATTGATGTTGTCGCATCCCGGCCAAAAAAGGGAACCACCATGCCCTCACGCAGCTTCTGGTCGACCAGAAGGCACATGAATTGTCCCTTTTTCAGTGCGGAGACCATGCCAAGGGCGGCCTCACGCCCCTTGCGATAGATATCACCACCATAGGTTGCCTGCCGACGTTCCAGAAGCCCACCAAGCAGGGGATTGTTAAGTGGCCGGTAAATGGCCGCAACAGGTTGGCCGGCGGTGATTGCTGCATAGGGACCGATTTCCCAATTACCGATATGCGCGCCAATCAGGAAGCCGCCGGATGTAAGCCCCTGCAGATTCTCCCGCCCGACAAATTCAACACGGCCCCTGCGTGTCAGTGCGGCAATGTGGGGATATTCTCCAATCACCCGCCCGATGTTCCACCACATTGCCCTCAAGACATTGTTCTGACCTGCATCGTCCAGATCGGGCATTACAGCTATCAAGTTGCGTCTTGCTCTTGTATGCCAGGGCGTCAGCGGCCCAAGGAGGCGCATAAAGGCACCGAGGATCCAGCTTGCCGCCGACACTGGCAGCAGGCGGGCGGCAAAATACATGACAAAGACGATCGCGGCCTCGAGTGGCCAGATGAAAATCTGGCGTAACTTTCGCAGGATGAATTTACCGGTTGGATCAGCCATTATCCGCGACCTGAGGCGGTGTGGAGATCGCCGCAGAGACTGCCCCGGTCAATCTGCTATCATCATCCAATTCAACTGTTACCGGTAGAAATCTGATGCGCTCTCGCCATTCGGTTGGCAGACGAACCCAGTCTTTTTGTGTGGTGATTAACTGCGCCCCCAATCGGCCCGCATCCTCCTGCAATTTTGTCAGATCATGCTGTGAATAGGCGTGATGGTCTGCAAAGGCGAGCCAATGGACAAGATTGCCACCAGATTGCCGCACAGTGACAAAGAACCGTTCTGGCCGCCCAATGCCGGCAAAAGCCAACAACGGGACGTCACCAAGTTCGTCAATAACCGCCCGATCTGGCTGCAGTGTTGCGTGAACTAGCGGCAACCCCTGAAGGATTGTTGGTGCAAGACCGGTTTTATCCTCGCCATTGATCAGCGCCAAATCAAGTTCAGCAAGACCCTCTCCAAGCGATGCGCGCAATGGCCCTGCCGGTATCACCCGACCATTGCCAATGCCCACATCTCCATCGAAAACACCAATCTTGATATCTTTTTCGAGAAAGGGGTTCTGCAATCCATCATCCATCAGGATCAGATCATGCAGGCCGCGCGCCGAAATGGCGGTGGCACCAGCCACACGGTCGCGTGAAACCATCACATCGCGTCCCTCGGCCAGCATCAATGGCTCATCACCACAGATGGATGCCTCATGTATTTGCGGATCAACCCAGAGAGGCTTTGTAGCGCTGCCACCATAGCCACGCGACAGGATCGCCGGGGCGTGGCCAGCTGCCACACACCAATCATAGAGATACGCCACGACCGGCGTTTTTCCGGTGCCGCCAACCGTAAGATTGCCGATACAGATGACTGGCAGTTCGGCGCGGCTTTGCTGTGCGAAAAATCTGCGAACGGTTCCGGCGAGGCTCCACAGGCCTGACAGGGGCAGAAGCAGCGTCGAGATGACACCCCTGCTGTTCCAGAATGATGGTGTCTTGATCATTGTGACGGTGTCCGGTCATGCAGCAGCTTGAGAATGTAATCTGCGGCAATGGCGGGCCGTTTACCAGCCCTCTCGGCATATGATTTCATCGCGCTTTCGCTGATTTGTTTTTCTTTGTCGGTCAGAATGCCTGCTTTCACGGCATCTGCAAGCTCATCACCGTTGGCGATATCAGTAACACCGCCAATCTCCCGAATGGCATCAAATTCTGCCTGATTTTTGGCAAGATGCGGACCGCAGATCACCGGCAGACCGAATTGGGCTGGCTCCAGCGGATTATGTCCGCCGATCGGCAGGAGCGATCCACCCAGAAATACCACATCGGCAATGGCAAACAGACTACCCATCTCACCAAGCGTATCAACGATATGAATCACCTCTTCTGTTGCTGGCGTTTGACCCAGGGCGCGGCGTGTTGGTGCCTTGGCACCAGGCATCTGGTCCTGGCAAAGCGCTGCGATGGTGTCGCCTCTTTTGGGATGCCGCGGGGCAAGCAGGGTGAACCATTCATTCCCCAGAGCCTGCGCAGCTCTTATGACGCTCAGATCTTCACCCTCATGTGTTGAGGCGGCCAGAAAAATGCGCCGGTCACCGGCTGCCTGTTTCAACATGGCCATCAGGCTGGGGTCGGTTTTCATTCCTCCTGATGTCAGCTTCAGCGAACCCACGCGATGAACGATATCCGAGCGCGCACCAAGGTCGCACAGCCTGCCCGCCTGTTTGTCATTGACTGCTAACACAAGTTCAGCTGTTCCAAAAACCGCGGCCGCGATGGCAGGGCGGCGGCGCCAGCGTGCGGCAGCAGCATCCGAGATCTGTGAGGAGGCGAAAATCACCGGAATGTCCCGTTCTGCTGTTTTGTGAATCAGGTTTGGCCAGAAATCAGATTCCATGAAAATGGCGGCCATTGGAGCGCTCGCATCAAGAAACCTGTCGACATAGGCCGGGTGATCCAATGGCTGGTAAAGATGAGTCAGATTTGCCCCTGTTGTCCAGTCATTCACTAATTTGGCGGCTGTCACGGTGTTGGTGGTGATTATGAAAGTTTGACTTGGAAGTTGCGCTGCCAGTGCCTCAATCAGTGACAGGCCGGCCACTGCCTCGCCAACGCTGACGGCATGGACCCAGATAGCCCCTTTCGGCAAGGATGTTTGATACAGGCCAAATCTTTCCAGAAGGCGTGCGGGGTCTTCCTTGCCCTGCTTTGCGCGGTGCCTGAGAATGAGGCCCAGAAATGGCTTCACCAATCGCCAGGTAAGACTGTATGAGGCGGGCAGAGTCGAGCCCGGCCCTTGAACATCTTTCCTAGGCATCTGTCATGATCTTCCCGCCATCTGCCTTTTTCTCATCTGTGAAAAACCCATCAGCCCGATCAGTGACATCATTGAGTGCCACCTCCAACTCCTCGCGCTGGCTCTCCATTCTGTCCCTGGTACGCTCGCCGCCATTTTTCCTGCTACCAGACGTCTTGCCATCTGGCGACAACGCCTCGCCCCAAATCATGATACCGCGGCAAAATGGTTTCGGTATGAGCATACCGTCCCAGCCAGGTGCTCGCCAGAATCTGTCGACCGACCAGGCAACGGGAATGATCGGTTTTCCTGTCAAATTGGCAAGTGCCACTGGCCCAGTCGCGGCGACACGCGCCGGCCCCCGCGGGCCGTCAGGTGTTATCGCAGCTACCTTACCGGCATCAAGAACCCGCTTCAATCCCCTCAATCCAGACATCGCATTGCGGTTGCTGCTCCCCCATACGGTGCGCACACCGAGATGATTGACCGTGTGGGCCAAAAGCCGGCCATCTGGATGCGGTGACTGCAGGGCATTCATTGCGTGGCGACGTGGCCACAGCCACGGCATGGCAATGATGCGTGAGTGCCAGAACACCAGAATGAACCCATCATGATCATCCAGAATGACCTGCCGTTCCTCAGGATTGTAGGTGCGCCAGCGAATGGTCACCATCGTCAACGCGACAATGGCCGCCAACAGCCAGCTAAGAACAAACATGCCAACAGGCTTCCTTATGAGTGCTTTCAGCATCGTATCTGCAATTGCCTTTGGTAATTTCCAAAATGATGGGCCAGCGACAGGACGTTGGCCCAATAAGGCAACCGACAAATACATCATCGTCCTGTGTTGCTGATAATCTAGCAAATTTATGGCAGCAAATGCCAGCTTATGTCGGGAACTGCGGCATCGGGGATGCAACGCAATGATGCTGGCGGCTCTGTCCGAGCTGTGGTTATATACGCAGCACATAGTGAGAGCCTGTCAGCAAGACCCCGGTCTGGCTGTTGGCATGATGCAACAAGGATGTCGCCCAAAAATGTCTGATACAGACCCAGGCCAATTGTTGCCAGCACACCAGATCATCGAAAAGGGCGTCTCACGAAGGCCTCGTTTGCTGGTGGTTCAACCGCTTGTCGGCATTGGCGACATGGTTTGGCACAAACCATGGATTGACCATCTCGCGCGTGAGTATGACATCATTCTTGCCACAAAACCGACAGTGCATGCCCAGCATCTGTTTGCCTGCACACCGCACATTGCCGATATCCTGTTGATTGAGCGCTCGCTTCGGGGGAAGCGGGGCAGGCATGACGGTATTTCCGGTCTCCTGCGCCTTGCCACGGATATACGATCGGTAAAGGCGGACAAAGCCCTGATCCTGCATCACAGCGCGCGCTATGGGTTTGCCAGCTGGCTTGCCGGCATTGCGCAGCGATGGGGGTATGGCATCGGCGGCAGCGCGCGGTGGCTGAATGCCGGCCGGTTTCTCGACAGGGCGGCGCGCACCCAGCATCCGACCGCGAAAATGGCCGAGTTTGCCACGCTAAACGGGTTTTCACCCCCACAAACCAACTGGACGATCGCGGCGACCGCCAGCGCATGTGATGCTGCCGACACATTCATTGCTGAGGCAGGGGTTGGCAAGACAGAGCATATGCTGATCCTTGGGGTTGGCGCGATGCATGTGGACAGGCAATGGCCACCCACACATTTTGCCCGGCTGATCGAGAAGATCAGCGCCCGGTTCCCGCACCTTCATTTTGGTCTCATGGGTGCGAATGCAGAATTGCCGCTGATCGAGGCAGTGATTGCACAGCTGTCGGATGCAAGCCGGGTTATCATATGCACCCGCCCCCTTGATCAATCCATTGCCCTGCTCGAACGCGCCCTTCTTTATGTCGGCAATGATACCAGCCTGCTCAACATCGCGGCGGCCTGTGGGCGACCTGCCATTGGTCTCTTTGCGCAAACCCTCCCGCTGATTTACAATCCAAAAATCAAATCGGTTGCAGTGTCCAGCGATCAGGTTGGCAAGCCAGGGGCGATCAAGACAATTGCGCCGGATCTTGTTTTTGATGCAGTCTGCACCGAATTGCATCACCATGGAGTCGTACCAGCACAGGTGGCTGCCCGGTGAGTGAACAGAAAGTCGAGATGCAGACAGCGAAGCCAGAAAAGACGCAGCAGCAACCCGCCAGCAACAGGTCCAGAGTGATCATGCGGCGCATCTGGGATGGCTGGATCAGGCTTTACCTTGCCCGGTTGATCTGGGCGTTTCTATTGATGGCCATTGTTGCCGGCACCGCATCTGCCTATCCATTGCTGACCCGATATATTTTCAATGCGCTTGCCGATGGCAGGGCGGCTGAGGTCATCTGGCTGGCACCGCCGGCAATCATCATCCTTGCCCTCGTTAAGGGTGTTGCCCTGTTCATGCAGACGGTTCAGGTCAACGCGCTGGCGCTACGGGTGACGACAGATCTGCAAAAAGACATGGCAAAGAGCCTGATCGAGGCTGATCTTGCGGTGGTTACGCGCGAACCGGCTGGCGCTTTCATGTCACGGATCATGAATGATCTCAATCTGGTGCGTGAGGCATTTGTCAGGCTGGCGAACAATCTTGTTCGTGACATTCTGACGGTGATAGTGCTGATCGGTGCGATGCTCTGGCTGGATTGGCTGATGACTCTTGTCGTTATGGCGGTCTATCCGCTGGCCATGCAGCCGATTATTCGCATCGGCAATCGCCAGCGCAAAGCCTCCGGCAATCTGCAGTCACATATGGAGGGCGTGACCTCGCTACTTGCCGAGACCCTGCAGGGCGCACGCATGGTCAAGGCCTATCAGATGGAAGCCGGTGAAATCAAACGCACAGAGGGTGCCTTTGACGGCCTTTACCAGCGCCTTGTCGGGCTTTTGACCGGGCGGGCGAAAATTGATCCCATCCTCGAGGTGGTTGGCGGCGTTGCGGTTGGCGGTGTCGTCGCCCTTGCCAGCTGGCGCGTTGCCGCTGGTGACATGCAGGTGGGTGATGTTATTGCCTTCATCACGACCTTGATCTTGCTGGTCCAGCCGGTTCGGGGCATTGGCACGCTGAACGCGGTGACACAGGAAGCACTTGCTGCAGCTGAGCGCATTCTCGCCCTTCTCGACATTCCCCGACAGATCACCTCGCCAGATGGCGCTCCTGCGCTTGCGGTCAGCGAGGGTGAAATCATGTTCGACGGGGTTGGTTTCAGCTATGGCAACGACACAAAGGTTCTGGATGACATCAACTTTCAGGCAGGTGCAGGCCAGACAGTGGCGCTTGTTGGACCGAGCGGCGCTGGCAAGACGACGATCATCAATCTCCTGCCACGATTTTTCGACGCAACGCAGGGTAGCATCCTGATCGATGGTCAGGATATCAGCACTGTCACCACAGAAAGCCTGCGCCGGAATATTGCGCTGGTCGGACAGGATGCCATTCTTTTTGACGATACCGTAGCGGCGAACATCGCCTTTGGCAGGCCGGGTGCCAGCCGCACTGAGATAGAGACTGCTGCAAGGGCCGCCGCCGCGCATGAGTTCATCGCCGAATTACCAAACGGATATGACACCGAGGTTGGGGCGATGGGTAATCGCCTGTCCGGCGGCCAGCGCCAACGTATCTCGATTGCCAGAGCGATGCTCAAGGACGCCCCCATTCTGTTGCTTGATGAGGCGACAGCAGCGCTTGACGCGGATGCAGAAAAGCAGGTGCAGACCGCTTTGGCAGCCCTGCAACAGGGCCGCACCACTCTGGTGGTGGCACATAGGTTGGCGACAGTGCGTGATGCCTCACAAATTCTGGTGATGGAGAATGGTAAGATTACTGAGCGTGGCACACATGACAGCCTGACCGCGGCCAATGGCCTCTATGCGCGTCTGTGCAATCTTCAGTTCTTTGGTGGTGAGTGATCACTCACGGTGAAGGATGCTGTCAGTCAGGCGAACAGCCCAGCCCTTGGCCTTGAATTCACGGGTGATTGCGGCAGGGTCATAAACATCATCAACCCAGTCAAAAAATCCCATGCCCTGGTCTTCATAGGGGAAATAGGCCGCAAAAAATGCATCCAAAAGCCCGGTCTTTGCCTGTTTGACATGGCCATATTTCCACGCAAGCTGCCTCGCTGCCTCCCGCGCTGGCCGCTTTTCAGCGATCAGCAGATACAGCGCCGCCATCAATCCGGCACGGTCTGCGCCTGATTTGCAATGCATCATTGCCGGTAGCTCGATCTCGTCAAACAACGCCCTTGCGGCGTGAAGCATCTGCTTGTCCGGAGCGGCGCGCGAGCGAGCGGTAAAATCCATCAGTGTAAGGCCATATCTGTCACAGGCTTCGGCCTCCAGCCTCCAGCCGCCATCGGCGCGTGGGCCGCGCAGATTGATAATAGTCCTGATGCCCCGGTCAGCCGCCTTCCTGATACGGCTCGGACTTGGTTGATTGCATCGCCACATATCCGGAGCAATTTCATGTTCATTGTGCCAATAGAGCCTCAGGAAGCCGTGATCCTTCAAAATCAGTTCGGTCCAGTCGACAAGACCGCGACGACTGCCAGCCGGTGCGACAAAGCTCATGAACCTGCCACCGTCATGCCGTCAACACGCAGAGAGGGGGCGGCGGTGCTTTTGCGCATGTCGATATCATTGGCCCGGGTTATTGCCATGAACATGTCTTTGAGATTGCCGGCGATGGTCGCCTCAGCCACTGGATGCGCGATTTTGCCCTTCTCAATCCAGAAGCCGGCGGCACCGCGGCTGTAATCACCAGTGATCATATCGACCGAGCTGCCCATCATCTCGGTTACCAGAAAACCGGCGTCAATATCGGCGAGCAGCTCATCAAATGAAATGTCACCATTTTCCAGATAGAAATTGCTTGTCGAGGGAGATGGCGGTCCACCAAGGCCGCGGCTGGCATTGCCGGTTGAACTGAGGCCGAGTTTGGTTGCCGAGGCAATATCAAGGAACCAGCCCTGCAACACTCCATCCTTGACCATCTCACGGCGCTTTACGGCGAGCCCCTCGCCATCGAACAGGCGTGATCCCATGCCCCGGGGGCGCAACGGATCGTCAACGAATGTCAGGCCGGAAGCTGCGACCTGTTCGCCCATACGGTCCTTTAGAAAACTGGTGCCACGGGCGATGGACGCGCCATTGATCGCACCGGCCATGGTGCCGACGAGCGAGGCTGACACGCGCTTGTCATAGACCACCGGAAACTGCCCGGTGGGCGGTTTGATTGCACCAAGACGCGCCAGCGTCCGGGTGGCGGCACTGTTGCCAACCTTGTCCGGGCTATCCATGTCGGCCGCAAAGACTGCTGCGCTGTAATCATAATCGCGTTCCATATTGCCGTTCTGTTCAGCGATAACCATCGCCGAGACACCGTTCGATGACCGTTTGTAGTCAGCGGAAAAGCCGTTGCTCGTTGCGATCAGAATATTGGCAATGCCATGGCTGGCTGACCCACCTTCTGAATTGGTGATGCCCTCATGCGACAAGGCTGCCTCCTCGGCGGCGCGTGCCATGTCGGTCAGATCATCAACCGTTGGAACGTGTTCATCATACATTTCCAGCTCGGGAAGCTGTTTGGCCAGCTCAGTACTGTGGGCGAGGCGTGCATAGGGGTCGTCGGGCGCAATTTTTGCCATCGCCACTGCGCGCTGTGCCAGCGATTTGATATTGTCGCTGTCGAGCTGGCTGGTTGAAATGGAAGCGTTGCGCTGGCCAACAAAAACCCGCAGGCCGGCGTCAAAATCCTCTGAGCGTTCGCTTGCCTCGACTTTGCCAAGCCTGAGATCGACCGAGGTGCCCTCACCGCGGGCAAGCATGGCATCGGCGCCATCAGCTCCCGCAGATTTTGCGGCGTCAAGAAGTTCGGAAATAAGGGATTGTTCTGTGCGTGTCATCATGCATCTCACATATTGTACAGGGCCGGTCATTTCAACCGCCAGCGCGACACTATAGCCATCCTTGCATGAACCATCCAATGCGTTTATGACTTTGCGCATGACTTACAGCATTTTCATCGACGGTGCTGCCGGCACAACGGGATTGCAGGTGGCTGACAGGCTGGCGCTGCATCCGGGTGTCACGGCGCGGTCTCTGGATGACGAGCAGCGCAAGGATAACGCAGCCCGCCAGCAGATGATGGCAGCGTCGGATTTGACGATTCTGTGCCTGCCAGATGCCGCCGCGCGTGAGGCTGCGGATATGGCGGCGCTGACGAATGCGCGCCTGATCGACGCTTCATCCGCGCACAGAACACATGCCGACTGGGTTTATGGGTTTCCTGAGTTGATCGCCGGACAGCGTGATGCCATTGCCGCTGCCTCGCGGATCAGCAATCCGGGATGTTACCCAACCGGATTTCTGGCCCTGACCCGTCCGCTGATTGACGCTGGTATCTTGCCGCGCGATGCGTTGCTGAGCGTGCCGGCAGTGTCCGGTTTCAGCGGTGGCGGCAATAGCATGATTGCGCGGCAGGCCGATGGCGCATTGCCGGCGCATGGCAGCTATGGTGTGACGCTGGCGCATAAGCACATTCCCGAAATGGTGGCCTATGCCGGCCTCAGCACCGCGCCCATTTTCATGCCGGCCGTTGCTGATTTCTATGCTGGCATGCTGGTCAATGTTCCGCTCCACGGGGCGCAGCTGGCGAAATCCGTCACCGGTCAGGATCTGCATGATTGCCTTGCGGCTCATTTTGACGGTCCGGGTCTGGTGCGCATGGCAGCCGCGAGGGCCAATGATGACACCCTGCTTGCCGATAATCTGCTGGCGGCGGATGGCCTCGCAAACTCAGACCATATGGAATTATCTGTTTTCGCAGATCAGGATAACAGCCAGTTCTGGCTGCTTGCCAGGCTTGACAATCTCGGCAAGGGGGCGTCAGGTGCAGCGGTGCAGAATATGAACATCGCCCTTGGGCTTGATGAGATGATGGGCCTCAGCACCGGTGTGTAATGTCAGATTGGCTTGACGAAACCTTTTATCTGCCTGCGCAGACGGAAATTGATCGGGCGGTCAACTATCCCTATGACGCGCCGGATACGGCGTTCATTTTTGATAATGGCCGCCTTCGGGCCTTTGATGATGCCGCGATTCTCGATGACAGAACGGCGGTTCTGTCTGTTGGATCAAACCGTGCACCAGTGCAGCTCCGTCGCAAATTTGGTGATGCCGCAATCATTCCCGTTACCCCCGCTGTCCTGCATGATTGCGACATCGTTCATGCAGCGCAGCTCGGCTATTACGGGGCGGTGCCGTGTACCGCTTTTCCGGCTGCCGGGTGCGAGGTGCGGCTGAATGTTGCCTGGCTTGACGGGGCGCAGCTGGAAATCATGCACCGGACCGAGGCTGTCGGTATTGCCTACGATTATATCCGGTTCAATGGTGGGGCGGTCACACATCTTCCCGTACCAGCTGCTGGCGGTGAGATCATTTCCGGATATCAGCCTGTCTTTGGCTATGCGGCGCGGGGTGGCGTTCTCGATATTGGGGCGGGTCAGCCGGCAGGATTGTCGCGGATTTCGGCAAAGAACCGGATTTTCGAGACTATGAGTCAGGCAGAGGCCGCCAAATTTGTTCGCCAGCTCACGGGCCATGACGATCACCGCAGTCTGGAGCATTTCTTCGCTGACATGCAGGCCGACAGGGCGGAGCGCCGTCTTATCCTTGAGCGATTGTCAGCCCATATGCTGTTCGCCGAAGAGGCACCATGGCAGATTATCGAAATGCAGATCGATGATCTGGAGGCCTACCTCTAGCTCTGCCCGGCGTCAGCCAAGCAGCCTGTCGACAATCAGAAACAATGTCAGGATCAGGCCTGCATTACGGTTGGATTTGAACAGGGTCAACGCGCCTTGTGGATCATCAGGGTTTATCATTCGCGCCTGGCGCAACAGATGTATTGCCATCAGCACGACACCGAGCATCCAGACCCCCGGACCTTGATGCGCTTGAATGCCTGCTGAAATCAGCAGAATGGCGACACAGAAGGCAATTCGCACCCCTAAATTCAGACGGTCGCCGAGGCCAAGAGCCGATGATTTTACCCCGGCAATCCTGTCATCTGCCATATCCTGAACTGCATAGATCGTGTCATAGCCAAAGACCCAGGCAACGCTGCCAGCGTAAATCAGCCAAATCTCGGGGGTTGGCCATTGATCGGTCACTGCCGCCCAGCCGAGCGGAACACCCCAGGAGAAGGTCAGTCCCAGAACCGCCTGTGGCCACCAGGTCACGCGCTTGGCAAGCGGGTAGACGATGATCAAAGGCAGCGATGCAATGCCGACCATGATCGCTGTCTGCGGCAGCTGCATGAGGATGCCCAGGCCAATCAGGCATAAAATTGCCAAAAACAGCAACGCCTGCAGCAACGACACAGTACCCGCGGCGAGTGGTCGGCCACTGGTTCGCTCCACGCGCAGATCGATGCGCCGATCCCACATGTCGTTTACGACGCATCCGGCACCCCGCATTGTCATTGCGCCAAGCAAAAACAGCACCATCATCTGTGCCATCTGTCGGCTGTTCTCGGCGGCGAGCGGAATGATCCACCAGGCAGGCAGCAATAGCAGCCACCAGCCAATCGGCCTGTCGAAACGCGCCAGAAAGAGATAGGGATGCAGAACCCGCGGCAGTTTCTGCCACCACCCAATCAGTCGGATGTCAGTATGCCTGGTGCTTTTGTCTGTTTGCTCGTTGGTCATTGGCAAGAGATAGCGCAGCCATGAAGCTCTGTCCAATATCCCTGACCCAGCGGTATGATGCGGCCCTCTGAAGCCGCCTCTGGCTATGCGGCTGGGGCTGGCTGATGGATTGAAAAATCTGGTCCGACAGGGTAAACATGCGCTATGACAAGGATTGCTTTTAAAGCCCGGCTTTACGTTCCCGACAATCTGGCGATGGGAATGTCCATCATTCCAAACAGGAACCAGCAGCATTATCTGGCATCCGTGATGCGGCTTGTGACGGGCGATATTGTGGCGCTTTTCAATGGTGTTGATGGCGAGTGGCGTGCCGCGATACAGAGCATCGGCAGGCGTAGCTGTTCGCTGGATGTGATTGCACAAACGCGCCCTCAGCAGGCCAGCCCCGATTTGTGGCTTCTGTTTGCCCCGGTGAAAAAGGCCCGGCTGGATTTCATTGCGCAGAAGGCATCAGAAATGGGTGCAAGTGTGATCTGGCCGACCCGTACAGATTTCTGTCAGGTGACGCGGGTGAATGACGACCGTCTGACAGCCAACGCAATCGAAGCTGCCGAGCAGACAGAGCGACTTGATATTGCTGAAATTCGTGATTTTGTGCCCCTGAACGATGTTCTGGCCGCGGTCCCGGAGGATAGATTGTTGGTCTGGTGCGACGAGGCCAGCGCCACAAGGGGCGACCGCAATGCCGTCTCTGTTTTTGCGGCGCATCCCAAGCCGGAATCTGCGGCCATTCTGATTGGCCCTGAGGGTGGATTTTCCGAGAATGAGCGGCGCATCCTCGACCGGCGTGAAAACTGTTTGAAAGTTTCACTGGGTCCGCGCATATTGCGGGCCGATACTGCGGCAATAGCCGCGCTGACATGCTTCCAGTCAGTCTATGGTGACTGGCCGGGTATAACGTAAAATCATTTGTTTTTTCTGTTAATAGCCTGTCTGCTGTACTCTCGACCATTGCGGTTCAACCCGATCTTCCATTAGGACTCCATTCATGACAGACGACAATATGCGGATCGCTGACAAGCAGGCCATGATCGACTGGGTGGCGGCGGGCGAAACGCCGAAATCCGACTGGAAAATTGGCACTGAGCATGAAAAATTCCTGTATCGCTGCGATACGCAGGAACCGATTGGGTATGAGGGGCCGGATGGGGTGGCACAGCTGCTCAGTGACTTGCTGGCCGAACTTGGCTCAGCCGCCACGCCGATCCTGGAAAAGGGTAAAATCATAGGGCTGAAGGATGGCGAGGGGGGGTCGGTAACGCTGGAACCCGGTGGCCAACTTGAGCTGTCTGGCGCACCATTGGCCAATCTGCATCAGACCTGCGCCGAGACGGGACGCCATTTGCGGCACATGCGAAATGTGGCAGACCCCCTCTGCATTGGGATGTTGGGTGTTGGCTATCATCCCACCGCCCACCGCGAGGATATCTCCTTCATGCCGAAGGGGCGATACAAGATCATGAGTGCGCACATGCCAAAGGTGGGCTCTCTCGGGCTTGACATGATGTTGCGGTCCTGCACCGTTCAGGTCAATCTCGATTATGGTGACGAGGTGGACATGCGGCGTAAATTCCGCACCTCGCTCGCGCTACAGCCGATTGCCACCGCATTGTTTGCCAATTCACCTTTCAAGGAAGGACAGGTGTCACCCTTCCTGTCGACCCGCGCCCATGCCTGGACAGATACCGACGCCGCCAGATGCGGGGTTCCTGCCTGTGTGTTTGATGAGACTTTCGGCTATGAGCAGTGGATTGACTATATTCTAGATGTGCCGATGTATTTTGTCCATCGCGGCGAGGATTATATTGATGTCGCTGGACATTCCTTCCGCGATTTCATGGCGGGTACACTTGCGGGCTTCGAGGGGCAGGTGCCAACCATGGGGGATTTTGAGGATCACATGACCACCGCCTTTCCCGAGGTCAGGCTGAAACAATTCCTTGAGATGCGCGGCGCTGACAGCGGTATGTGGGCAAATATCTGCGCCCTTCCGGCTTTCTGGGTGGGGTTGCTCTATGATGAGGAGGCGCTTGAGGAAGCGGCTTCACTTGCATCTGACCTGTGGGCAGACGACGTGATGGCAGCCCGCCTGTCTGTGGCAAAAGATGGTTTCAGAGGCAGGCTCGGCCAACATGATGTCTACGACCTGGCATCACGTCTGGTCTCAATCTCGGGCAAGGGGTTGCGTCGACGCGGCATTCTTGACAGTGGTGGTGGTGATGAATCTGGGTTCCTGTCGCCTCTCAGGGATTGTCTGGACAGCCAGAAAACACCAGCGGAGATGTTGCTGGATGCGCTGCAAGGTGAATGGGGAGAGGATGTCTCCCGGATTTTCACAGCCAACAGCTTTTGATGTGCAGATTGCCTGCCGACATGATCAGTGTGCCACGGCTGCATACATTGTTGCGTAACGTTGCTGACAGGATTTTATAGGCTGCTGTAATGCCCGTTTTACTGTTGATTGTCTGTATCAATTTTGTTGGCGTCGGGGCTCTGATTCCCATTCTTCCCTACACGATCTTGGAATCGATGGGCCAGCCGGCCAGTGTGATGACCCTGCTGTTGGCATCCTTTGCTCTGGCCATGTTTGTTGCGAACCCCATTCTGGGTCGGTTGTCTGATCATATTGGCCGCCGCCGCGTGCTGTTTTTTTCGCTGGCCCTGACCGGGGTTGCGCATTTCTGGTTCGCCATGTCTGACCAGCTGTGGCAGCTGTTTCTGGCGCGTATCCTGGCTGGCATAGGGTCTGGAAATACAGGTGTCATTCAGGCGATGATTACCGACCGCACGTCACTTGAAAAGCGGGCGCAATATATGGGGTTGCTGGGCGCAGCCATTGGCGTTGGCTTTGTCGCCGGCCCGGCGCTTGGCGGGTTGCTGAGCCATTTTGGCAATGGACCGCTCTATCAGGTTCCCTTTCTGATGGCGTCGGGTTTTGCCTTTGTCGCCCTGTTTATGACCAGCTGGCTGAAAGGTGTTGATCGTGAGCGGCTGACGCCCGAACAGCGAGGGGATGCTGGCACAGCTGTGTCTCGCCTGCGTGCCCTGATGGCCTCACCATTGGCGCTGTATGCACTTGCCTCGTTGGCGTTGAATCTCTCATTTGCACAGGTTGAGGCGTCCTTTGTTCTGGTGCTGCGTGACTATCTCGGCTTTGGTGCCATCGAGACTGGCTGGCTGTTCACCTATATCGGTGTCTGCATCATTGTCGTTCAGGCAGTGTTGATCAAAAGTGTCGTGTCCCGCTTTGGCGAGGTGGGAACAACCCTTCTTGGCACCTGCCTTTTGGCGCTTGGTCAGATTGCCACCGTACTGTTTGTCACAGGTCTCTTTGTCGGCAATGCCTATCCCTTATTGCAGACTTTGCTGGGGGCAACGGCCATCTGTTTCGGCTTTGCCCTGTCGACACCAGCAATCACCGCTGCCGTCAGCAAGATTGCGGGTGAGACCGTGCGGGGAGGATCGCTAGGAACGATTCAAGGCTTCGGTTCGCTTGGACAGGTCGTCGGGCTGAGCGTTGCTGGACCGCTTTATGATCTTGGCGGGTCGCAATTTCCGTTTGGCTTTGGTGCCGTCGTGACGTTGCTGTTGGTCTGTCTGGTGCCATATCTCCGGCGTCCAGCCTGACGCTACGCCGCCTCTGTGCCGCCGACCGTGACACCACCCATTTTCACAGTTGGCTGGCCAACGCCCACCGGCACCGATTGGCCCGCTTTGCCACATGTCCCAACCCCGTCATCCAGCGCCATGTCGTTGCCAATCATGGAAATCTTTGACATTGCATCTGGCCCATTGCCAATCAGCGTGGCCCCTTTCACCGGCGCGCCGATCTTGCCATTCTCGACGAGATAGGCCTCGGAAGCTGAAAAGACGAATTTGCCCGAGGTGATATCAACCTGACCACCACCGAAATTGACCGCATAAATGCCCTTCTTGATCGAGGCGACAATCTCTTCGGGGTTATCCGTGCCACTCTCCATGAAAGTGTTCGTCATCCGCGGCATCGGCGCATGTTCATAGGATTGACGCCGGCCGTTGCCCGTCGCCTCAACGCCCATCAGACGCGCATTCTGCCGGTCCTGCATATAGCCGCGCAGAATGCCATCCTCGATCAATACATTGCGGCGGGACTGTGTGCCCTCATCATCGACGGTGATTGAGCCACGCCGGTCCATCATGGTGCCATCATCAACCACGGTGACGCCTTTCGATGCGACCTGCTCGCCAACGCGGCCGCTGAAAACTGATGTGCCCTTGCGGTTGAAATCCCCTTCAAGACCGTGGCCAACCGCTTCATGCAGCATAACCCCGGGCCAGCCGGCACCAAGCACGATTTCCATTTCTCCTGCCGGAGCGGCAACTGAGTCCAGATTGAGCGTTGCTATGCGCAGCGCTTCGTGAACCTGTGGCTGCCATGACTCTGGCTGCATATATTGATCAAACATCACCCGACCGCCAGCTCCAGCAGAGCCGGATTCCATGCGGCCATCCTGTTCAACAACGACTGACACATTGATCCGAACGAGGGGACGGATGTCGGCCACACGCTCACCATCTGCGCGCATGATCTGCACTGCCTGCCAGGAACCGGCGAGGCTCGCGCTGACCTGTACCACCCTCGGGTCTGCGGCTCTGGCAAAGGTGTCGATTTCCTGCAACAGGCTGACTTTCGCATCGAACGGCATCTCATTCAGCGGGTTGCCATCGCCATAGAGCGGGCGGTTACTGCCGGCCACCGGGGCGAGTGCCGCCGTTCCATTGTACCCCTTGGTCACGGCGCCAACGCTCGCCGCTGCCCGGCGCAGGGCCGCCTCGCTCAACTCACCGGCATGGGCATAGCCATGGGCTTCGCCGGCGATTGCTCGCAGACCGAAACCACTGGACTGATCATAGCTGGCCGACTTCAACCGGCCATCATCGAAGGCAAGCATTTCCGAATGCCGCATCTCCAGAAATAATTCACCATCATCAGCGCCAGCGAGCGCCTGTCGCACGATTTGCTGTGCCTTGTCCTGCTCCAGATTTGTTCCGGTGAAGAATATATCGTCTGTTTGCGCCAGATGGTCCATTGTGTTTTCCAATATATCAATAGGTTACGAAAAAATACCGTGCATCGTAGACGTCAAGAGGATGGGGGCAGAAAGCGCGAATTTCAAGATTATAATCCAATTTGCCCGGCAAGTTTGCGACGGGCAAAATGCCAGCCTCGGCAAAAAGGAAAAAAAAGATGAAAATTATAGCGACAGGTAGCCGCATGGGGCTTTTCTATTGCCGCGAATCAGTCTAATTAAGGGCGTCCAATGCGGTCAGTTTATGCAGTTTGCGACCGCGACAAGACCCGTGATGTGGTCAATCGAATTGTGGGAGAAAAATCCATGGCATTTCTAGCCAAATCAATTTCAGGCTTGGCAGCGTTTGCGCTGGGCGCGGCATGCAGATATTCGGCTGCTTTGCTTGCATCCGTCGGCGTGTTGCTGGGCGCCTCCGGTGCACATGCCGCGAAGCCGGAGCCGTGGCAGATGGATCTGCAGCCACCGGCTGGTTCGATCGCCGAAATGGCGACCGACCTGCATAATCTGCTGCTCGTCGTCATTACGCTGATTTCGCTGTTTGTCCTTGGATTGCTTGTGTATGTCGGAATTCGCTTCCGCGCCAGCGCCAACCCCAACCCGTCAAAGACGTCGCACAACACAGTCATTGAGATACTGTGGACAGTGATCCCGGTGGTCATACTTGTCGGTATCGCGATCCCGTCTTTCCGCCTGCTCTATTATCTCGACCGCACTGCCGACACCGACATGGTGATCAAGGTGACAGGCAACCAGTGGTACTGGAATTATGAATACCCAGATGATGGCATTGCCTTCGACAGCTATCTCGTCGATGAGGCCGACCTTCAGGAAGGCCAGATCAGGCTTCTGTCCGTCGACAATCCGATGGTTGTTCCCGAGAACACCCGGATCAAGCTGTTGATCACTGGCAATGACGTGATGCATTCATTCTTCGTGCCGTCGCTTGCCGTGCAGGTCTACGCTTTCATTGGCCGCACCAATGAGGTGTGGATTGACGTTCCGGCCGGGAAACAGATCTATTATGGCCAGTGCAATCAGATTTGTGGCGTAAATCACGCCTACATGCCGATCGAGGTCCGGGCGCTGCCACGGGCTGAATATGATGCGTGGTTGTCATCAGCGCGCGAGGAATTCGCGATGGATGACAGGCTCGTCAACCCTGAAACCCTCAAACTGGCCTCGGCCAATTAATCAGTTAGCGAAGAGGATTATAACATGAGTGCTCAAGCCCACGCTGATCATGGTGCCCCAGAGAGCTTTGTGCGCCGTTGGCTCTATTCGACCAACCACAAAGACATCGGCACAATGTATATCGTGTTCGCCATTCTCGCCGCTTTTATCGGTGGCGGCCTGTCTGTCTATATGCGTATGGAACTGATGGAGCCTGGCGTTCAGTACATGGCTGACGGTCATGTCTGGAACGTATTCACCACCGCGCACGGTCTGATCATGGTGTTTTTCGTGGTGATGCCGGGCCTGATTGGTGGTTTTGGTAACTGGTTCGTGCCGATCATGATTGGCGCACCGGATATGGCGTTCCCGCGGATGAACAACATCAGCTTCTGGCTGTTGCCCCCCTCATTCATTCTGTTGCTGCTCTCTGCGGTCATGGATGGTGGTGCGGGCGTCGGATGGACGATCTATCCGCCGCTGTCATCCTCATCCGGCACCCCGGGCATGTCCATGGATCTTGCGATTTTCTCGCTGCACCTTGCAGGTGTATCCTCGATCCTTGGTGCGGCCAATTTCATCACCACGATTTTCAACATGCGTACGCCTGGCATGACACTGCACAAGATGCCGCTTTTTGCCTGGGCGATGTTGATCACCGCCTTCCTGCTGCTGCTGGCGGTGCCTGTCCTTGCCGGTGCGATCACCATGCTGCTGACAGACCGTAATTTCGGCACGACATTCTTCATTCCTGAAGGCGGCGGTGACCCGATCCTGTTCCTGCACCTGTTCTGGTTCTTCGGACATCCAGAGGTGTATATCATGATCCTGCCGGCCTTTGGCATTGTCAGCCACATCATCTCAACCTTCTCCAAAAAGCCTGTTTTTGGCTATCTGGGAATGGCCTATGCCATGGTCGCGATCGGTTTTGTCGGCTTCATCGTGTGGGCGCACCACATGTACACCGTCGGATTGAGCGTTGATACACGCGCTTATTTCACGGCAGCCACGATGGTGATCGCCGTGCCGACAGGCGTGAAGATCTTCTCCTGGATTGCCACAATGTGGGGTGGTTCGATCACTTTCCGTGTGCCAATGCTGTGGGCGATTGGTTTCATCTTCCTGTTTACCGTTGGTGGTGTGACAGGTGTTGTCCTCTCGAACGCTGGCCTCGATGTGGTTCTGCACAATACCTATTATGTGATTGCGCACTTCCATTATGTGCTGTCGCTTGGTGCTGTGTTCGGCCTGTTTGCTGGCTTCTATTACTGGTTCCCGAAAATGACCGGATATGAATATTCAGAAGGTCTTGCCAAGCTGCATTTCTGGATTACCTTCATCGGTGTCAATCTGACCTTCTTCCCGATGCATTTCCTTGGTCTCGCCGGCATGCCACGCCGTTACATCGACTACCCTGATGCCTTTGCTGGCTGGAACATGGTCGCCTCGATCGGCTCCTATGTTGGTGCGGCAGGTGCGGTGCTGTTCCTCGTTGTGATTGCGCAGGCCTTCATTGCCAAGCGCCGCGCCGCGGACAATCCGTATGGTGAAGGGGCAACGACTCTTGAATGGCAGGTTGCATCGCCGCCGCCATATCACACCTTCGACGAGTTGCCGAAGATCAAGTAACAAACCTACGGAAGCGCCCACAAGGGCGCTTCCCTCTTCTTTGATGGAGCTGGATAATGGCTGTGAGTACAGATCAGAATATTACTGCCGATACAGATGTGCTTCGGGTGCCATCGGTGGGTGATTTCTGGTCATTGCTCAAGCCGCGGGTGATGAGCCTTGTGATCTTCACCGGTTTTGCCGGAATGTATCTTGCTCCAGGTGACATTCATCCCCTTGTCTTTGTGATTTCCCTGTTTGCCATTGCCGCTGGTGCTGGCGCTTCCGGGGCGATCAATCAATGGTATGATCGTGACATTGATGCGGTGATGACACGGACCCAATCAAGGCCCATTCCGGCTGGATTGATGGAACCCGCCGAGGCCCTGACCATGGGGCTTGTTATCTCCGCCCTGTCGGTTCTGGTGCTTGGACTTGCCGCCAACTGGCTGGCAGCTGGCCTGCTTGCCTTTACCATTTTCTTCTATGGTGTTGTCTACACCATCTGGCTGAAACGGCGCACACCGCAGAATATTGTCATTGGTGGTGCCGCGGGAGCGCTGCCACCGGTTATTGGCTGGGCCGCTGTGACCGGCAGCCTGTCGGTTGAGCCTTTGCTGCTGTTTGCCCTGATTTTCATGTGGACACCGCCGCATTTCTGGGCGCTGGCGCTGTTCCGCAATGAGGATTACACACGGGCGAATGTGCCGATGCTGCCCGTTGTTGCCGGCGAGATGGAGACACGCAGACAGATCCTGATCTACGCGGTGCTGCTTGCGCCCTTGGGTGTCGCCCCCTGGTTTATCGGTATGGCGTCAGTCCTTTACGCCGGTCTTGCTGGCGCTGCGGGTGCGCTGTTTGTCTATCTGTCATGGCAGCTGTTCCGCTCAGGTGACCATGCGGTGGCAAGGCGGCTGTTCGGCTTTTCGATCCTGTATCTTTTCGTTCTGTTCCTGGCGCTCGTTGCCGACCGCGCCATCCAGCAATTTCTGCTATCCGGAATGACATCATGACCGAGCGCCCGCAGCCAAAGACCGCAGAAGAAATGCAGAAAATGCGTCGCAGCCGCAATCTCGCGCTGCTGGGTGCCATTGTGCTGCTGGTGGTGCTGTTCTATGCGCTGACCATTGTCAGGGTTGGGAGCGGTTCATGACAACGCAGACCATTCGGCCACAGATTGATCAGCAGGCGCAGGGAAATCGGCGCACCTTGACGGTGCTGGCGTTGCTTGTCGTGGCGATGGTTGGTCTTGCCTATGCGTCGGTGCCGCTTTACGACCTGTTCTGCCGCGTTACCGGTTACGGTGGAACAACCCAGGTTGTGACGGAGAATGCCGATGCCATCATCATTGATCACCCCGTCAAGGTACGCTTTGACGCCAACGTCAATCCGTCATTGAACTGGCGGTTTGAGCCTGTTGACGCGCCAGTAACACTAAACCCCGGCGAGGAAGTCATTATCAATTACCGGGCGACAAACCTTGGTGACGTGCGATCCGTCGGTACATCAACATTCAATGTGACACCGGTGAAGGCTGGCCCACATTTCATGAAACTTGATTGCTTCTGTTTCATTGAACAGGCGCTCGCGCCGGGCGAGTCAGTGCTGATGCCGGTACGGTTCTTCATTGACCCGGCGATTGTGGAGAGCGTTGATACCGCCGAAATCAAAGAAATTATCCTGTCCTACACATTCTTTCCTGCACTTGCGGGGACAAAAAGTTAGGATAAATGAAATCGTGGAGAGGTGACTGGCAGCTGTCAGTCAGATTTAAAGGAGACGAAAATGAGTGGTGCGAACAAACACCCTTATCACCTTGTTGAAGCCAGCCCATGGCCTGCTGTGGGGTCGGCGGCGGCCTTTACTGCGGCTGTCGGTGGCGTCATGTATATGCACGAGGTTCAGTATGGCGTTGCCGTTCTTGGCCTTGGCTTTGCCCTTGTCTTGATGACAATGTATATGTGGTGGCGTGACATCATCCGTGAGGCTGAGTATCAGGGGCATCACACTTCGGTCGTTCAGATCGGTATGCGCTATGGCATGATGCTGTTCATTGCTTCCGAGGTCATGTTCTTCGTCGCGTTTTTCTGGGCTTTCTTTGACCGGGCGCTGTTTCCAGTCGGTGGTGTGTGGCCGCCAGAGGGCATCACCACCTTCGATCCATTTGATTTGCCGCTGATCAACACGCTGGTCCTGCTGCTGTCCGGTTGTACGGTCACATGGGCACACCACGCGCTGCAGCATGGCAACCGCAAGGATTTCATGACCGGACTTGGAATGACCGTTGGTCTGGGTGTTCTGTTCACGGCCCTGCAGGCGCTTGAATACAGCCATGCACCGTTTGGCTTTACTGATGGTGTCTATCCGTCGGTGTTCTACATGGCGACTGGCTTTCATGGTTTCCATGTTCTTGTTGGCACCTTGTTCCTTGCCGTTTGCTGGTTGCGGGGGCGGGCCGGTCACTTCACGCCTGAACAGCATTTCGGTTTTGAGGCTGCTGCGTGGTACTGGCATTTCGTCGATGTCGTCTGGCTGTTCCTGTTTGCCGCTGTATATTGGTGGGGCGGTTGATCGGGTGGGCTTAGCGCTTACCTATAACCAATGCCGGGGAGCGCCTGTTGCAGGCGCTCCTTTTTACGTCAGGCCTGCCGTTTGGCACTTGCCGCGCCCCGGGTGATGCGGTACGAGCAGGTAAACACCTCTGCGGATTTAAGATGATACGATTACGACCTCTTTTCTGGCCCACATTCTTTGCCCTCCCTGCGCTGCTGATGCTGTTGGCGCTTGGTACATGGCAGGTACAGCGCCTTGAGTGGAAAAACGATCTGATTGCCAGCTTTGAGCAGCGCTCATCCGCGCCGCCAATCGAGTTTCCGCTTGCAGGCGAGGTAACTGCGGAACTTGAATTCCGCCGGCTGCGTCTTGTTGGCAGATTTGATCACAGCAGGGAAACTTTTATGACCGGCCGCACCTATGAGGGCAATGCCGGCTTTCACATCGTGACGCCTTTTACCTTGCGCGATGGCCGCATCGTTCTGGTTAATCGGGGCTGGGTATCCGAAACCTACCGAGATCCTGAAAAGCGCCCTTTCACCCTTGTTGAGGGCGAAGTCACGCTTGATGCCATTTTGCGCTTTCCCGGCAAGAAGGGCTATTTCGTTCCGGAAAATGAGGCGGAGAACGGCTTTTGGTTCACCCTCGTACCCGCGCAGATCGTTGCGCATCTGGGCCTGTCATCACAGGCGGTCACATCAGTCTATGCCGCAACAATTCGTACCGGTGATGTGGTGAAGCTGCCAATCGCGGCGCGTACAAAATTGAACCTACGCAATTCACATCTCAGCTATGCAGTCACATGGTATGGTATTGCGCTGGCCTTGATTGGCGTATATCTGGCATTCCATCATCAGGCGGGAAGGCTGTCCTTTGGCCGTGGCCATGACGACGACGGGGGGGCGCAGCAGTGAAATATATCAGCACGAGAGGCAATGACGGCCCACTTGGCTATGAAGAGGCTCTGCTGAGCGGTCTTGCGCGTGATGGTGGCCTCTATCTGCCAACTTCCTATCCACGCTTTTCTGCTGAGGAAATTGCGGCGATGCGTGGCCTTTCATATCCGGAACTTGCCGGTCTCATCATGGCACGCTTCACCGATGGCGAGATTGAGGCCGATGAGCTGACGGCGATGGCTGGCGATGCCTATGCCGGCTTTGACGACCCGGCGGTGGCACCTCTGCGTCATCTGACTGGTGATATCCATGTGCTGGAATTGTTTCACGGCCCAACCATTGCCTTCAAGGACTATGCGATGCAGTTTCTGGCGCGCGCCTTTGACCGTGCGCTGCAACGCTCGTCGCAACAGGCGGTTATTCTGGGTGCCACCAGTGGCGACACCGGGTCAGCTGCGCTTGAGGCCTTTCAGGGGCGCGATGCGATTGACGTGTTCATTCTGTTTCCCGAGGGTCGCGTGTCACCCGTTCAGCAACGCCAGATGACATCGGTCATTGCCGAAGGTGCCAATGCTGTTGCCGTGCGTGGTGATTTTGACGATTGTCAGGCGATCGTCAAACAGCTCTTCAACCAGCATGACTTTCGTGACAGCGTCAATCTCTCTGCTGTCAATTCGATCAATTGGGCACGTCTGATGCCGCAGATCGTCTATTATTTTTCTGCAGCACTGGAACTTGGTGCGCCTCAGCAGAAGGTGGCCTTTTCGGTGCCAACTGGCAATTTTGGCAATGTCTTTGCCGGATATGTGGCGATGCAGATGGGCCTGCCGATCGAACGACTGATCGTAGCCTCAAATCAGAATGACATCCTGACCCGCTTCTTTGAACAAGGGGCAATGCAGCGTGAGGCGGTTAACCCCTCACTCAGCCCATCGATGGACATTCAGGTTTCCAGCAATTTTGAACGTCTTCTGTTTGAATTGTTGGGCCGTGATGGGGCTGAAACTGCCCGCGTGATGGCTGATTTTGCCGCAACTGGTAAATTTGCCCTATCGGAGACTGTGATGGCGGAGGCGCGTTCGCTGTTTTCTGCCTATCGCCTTGATGACGCCGGCACCCTGGCGGAGATCGCCAGCACCAGCCATGATGATGGGATGGTGCTTGACCCCCACAGCGCGGTTGGTGTTTCTGCCGCGCGGCGAGCCATCGCTGACGGAACGCTGCCAGATGGCACGCCGGTGGTGGCACTTGCCTGCGCACACCCGGCAAAATTCCAGGACGCGGTCCAAAAGGCAACTGGAACGGTGCCAGCTCTGCCAGCGCATCTTGCCGATCTGATGCAGCGCCCGGAGCGTAAACATATGATCGAGGCGAGTGATGCTGCGGTTAAGGCCCTGGTTCTTGAAAAGAAGCGCAGCCTATGACGCTTGCTACGCTCTCAACCCTTGCCAACGGTCTGCGTGTTGCAACGCGGCATATGCCACACGCGACATCTGTTTCTGTTGGGATCTGGGTCAAGGCTGGCGCGCGTGATGAGCGTGAGGCCGAACAGGGGATCGCCCATATGCTGGAACATATGGCGTTCAAGGGAACAAAACGCCGCGATGCCAAGGCGATTGCGACTGAAGTTGAGGATGTTGGCGGTTACATGAATGCCCATACCAGCCGCGAGGAAACCGCCTATTACCTGCGGCTACTGCCCGAACATCTGTCTCTTGGCGTCGATATTCTGGCCGATATCCTGACTGAATCGACGTTGCCAGAAATTGAGATTGAGCGTGAGCGCGGTGTGATCATTCAGGAGATCGGTCAATCCATTGATACACCGGATGATCTTGTGTTCGATCTATATGCCAGATCGGCCTATGTCGATCACACTCTGGGTCGCCCGATTCTGGGAACGATCGACTCCGTCTCCAACTTTGGCCGTGGTGATCTCAGTGGATTTTTTAGCCGTCATTATGGTGCGGGGCAGATGCTTGTTTGCGCGGCAGGCGCGGTGACACAGGATGAATTGGTGGCCTGCATTGAAGGGCGGCTTGGTGGCCTGCAGACAGCCACCGATACGACACGCAAGGCGCCGGTCTGGTCGGCTGGACGCCAGATCGTCAAGCGTGATCTTGAGCAGACGCATGTCGTGCTTGGCCTGCCAGGCCTTGCCGCCAATGATGAAGACAGATTCGCGCTGATGGCCCTGTCCACGCTGTTCGGGGGTGGCATGTCATCGCGGCTGTTCCAGCAGGTCCGTGAAAAGCGTGGTCTCTGCTATTCGATCTTCTCCTTTGCCAACATGCAATCTGACAGCGGTAACTTTGCTATTTATGCCGGAACATCGGCTGATCAGGTCGATGAGATGCTTGGTGTTGTCTGTGATGAGCTGAGAGATGTCGCCAGCGGTGTGAGTGGTGCCGAGGTCAACAGGGCCAAGGCGCAATTGCGCGCTTCGCTGTTGATGGCGCGCGAATCGGTTGCTGGCTGTGGTGATGCGTTAGCGCGGCAGATTACGCTGTTTGGCAAACCGAGCGACGATGCCGAGCTGCTGGCGGCGATTGATGATGTGACTGAAGAGCGTGTCAGCCAGCTTGCCGCACATCTGATTGCCACCGCGCCCCCAGCCCTTGCGGCGGTTGGGCCGTCCGTCGACATCATGTCAAATGAGGCGCTGGCGGCCAGACTTGCTTCCTGATTTTGGGCCTGATTTTGACGCGTGATCTGGGGTTCAGGCATTGCCGGCATCTCCGGCAAAATAGGCCGGGTCTATGCCAATGGCGTCAAACGCCTGTTGCCACAAAGTCTCTCGATCATGCTCGAAAACCAGATCTGTTGACGCCGGCAGGTTGAGCCAGACATTTTCGCTCATTTCGCGATCAAGCTGACCGGCGCTCCACCCCGCGCAGCCAAGCGACACGATGGTGTGCGACGGGCCAACGCCTCCGGTGATATCGCGCAGGATTTCAACGCTTGCCGTCAGACCGATCTCATGGGTAATCGCCATGCTGTCCGGCAGCATGTGGTCCTGTGAATGCAGAACGAAGCCCCTATTGCTGTCTACCGGACCGCCGATATGTACCGGGTCCTCAACAGCAAAGCGCGGCGCTCCGATATCGAGCTTTTCATATAGATCACCGAGCTTGAGGCTGCTCGCCTGTTTGTTGATCACGAGCCCCATTGCCGATTGCGCATCATGCTGGCACATCATGATCACCGATCTTTTGAACCGGGTGTCATCCATATGCGGGCTGGCAATCAGCAATTGGCCCTGAAGCGAATTTACGCTGTCAGCCATGTCACATTCGATGGCAAAATCAGATTGTGACGATGTGCTTGTTTTCTTGAACTGACCCATTACCTAGCCTAGACAGGAAATCACTTACCGGTAAAGCCCGAAAACTTCACACTTTCGATAGAACCCCTTACAGCCATGAGGCGAAAAGAGAGCATGATCAGTGCCAATCAGAACCGGAAAATGAGCGCCTGTAATCCGTTGGCTGTGCGCTGGCTACTGATGCTGCTTTCGGTTCTGGGAGTGTTTCTGGTTGGCACTTCTGCTGCCGCACTGCAGAGCGACTGGAAGGGCGACCCCACCATTGTAGAGGCACGCCTGCTATCGGCTGTCAATGGAACGGGTGATCTCACAACGCTGCCGCTGGCCCTCGAATTTCGGCTTGCGCCCGGCTGGAAGATCTACTGGCGCACGCCGGGTGAGGCGGGTCTACCGCCAACGATCGATTTGTCTGGCAGCGCATCGCCTGACCTTGTGGCAACAATCCGCTGGCCTGTTCCGCAGCGCTTTGATGTCTTCGGCTTTGATAATTTTGGCTATGAGTCACAGACCATCCTGCCGCTTGACCTCACCGGCCATCTCGTTGGTGCACCATCGCAGATCAGCGCCCAGCTGGAGGCATTGGCCTGTTCTGACATCTGTGTCCCAGTGATGGCACAGCTTGACCTGCTTTTGCCCGATGGTCCTGCCACGGCCTCGTCCCACGCGCAGACAATTGCCCGCTCTGTCTCGATGGTGCCGCGCGTCGCTCCAGCCGGAGGGCGCGCTGCAACCGGGCCAAATCTTTCTGTTGTCGCCGCTGTGATCAGGGGCAACGATCTTATGGTGCAGCTTGCCGGAGGCGCACCGCCGATTGATGATATTCTTGTCGAGGGTTTTGATGGGGTCGCCTTCAAGGCACCAGTGCCGTCAAGGGATCGTTACCGGCTTCCCATCAGCGCGGCCAAGGGAATGGTTTTTGATGGTGGGCCTGCGTTAATGACCGTCATAGCTGGCAGTGAAATGGCGGAATTTCATCTAACCATTCCACCACGGACTGAAACGCTGTCAGCAGCCGGACCAGCCCAATCTGGCGTCCTGATCATGCTTGCCATCGCCTTTCTTGGGGGGGTGATCCTAAATCTGATGCCGTGCGTTTTACCGGTACTCGCGCTGAAACTGTCGGCTGTTCTGGACGTGACTGGTCGCAATCGTTCGATGCTGCGGCTGGGTTTTCTGGCTGGGGCAGGGGGGATTGTCACAAGTTTTGCACTATTGGCGGTGACGCTGGTTTTGATGCGCCAAGCCGGAGGCCAGATTGGCTGGGGCATCCAGTTTCAAAATCCTGTCTTTCTGGGGGTGATGATCGGGCTGCTTGGTTTATTTGCCCTCAGCCTTGTTGATCTGGTGACAATTCCGGTGCCGCGTTTTGCCGCGTCACTGGCCCGCCCTTCTGGGCCAACAGGCGGGAACGGCCTTGCTGGTGATTTTCTCGCCGGTATGTTGGCAACCATTCTGGCGACCCCCTGCTCGGCGCCCTTTGTGGGAACGGCGGTGACGGTAGCACTGACGGGTGAAACGCCGATGTTGTTTGCCATTTTTCTGGCGATGGGCGTAGGGCTTGCCAGTCCATGGCTTGTCGTGGCCCTGTTTCCAGGCTTGGTGGCGCTATTGCCGCGCCCGGGAGGCTGGATGATCTGGCTCAAACGAGGCCTCGCGCTGTTGCTGGTTGGCACGATGCTGTGGTTGGGGACGATTTTGAGTACCTTGCTCTCACCGGAGAACAAGGCAGCCACCTCGGATGATGCAGCGCGCACCGGTGCAATCAACTGGGCTGTCTTTGCCCCGGATGCGGTGGCTACCCATCTGGCTGAGGGTCAGGTTGTTTTCATTGATGTCACCGCCGACTGGTGTATCACTTGCAAGGCGAACAAGGCTCTTGTCCTCGATCAGGTGCCGGTTGCCACAAAAATGATGGCACTGCAACAGGCCGGCTCTCTGGTACCGATGCAGGCTGACTGGACGCGGCCGAATGAGCAGATTGCAACCTTTCTTGCATCCCATAACCGGTTTGGAATCCCGTTCAACATCGTCTATGGTCCTGCCATGCCTGATGGGTATTTATTGCCTGAATTACTTACGTCAGCTGCGGTGCTGGAGGCTCTTGAATTGGTCACAGAACGCCCCAAATGATAGGGAATCAACAGCTTGTCGCAGTGTGCTTTCTCGAAGTGGCGATTGGCAAAACCAAAACAGGAAAATGCAGATTATGACCATTGAAGCTGGACAATCGATTCCTTCCGTAAATTTCCAGATCAAGACCGAAGACGGCATTGATGAGCATTCAAGCGACGACTATTTCGGTTCTGGACGGACAGTGTTGTTTGCTCTGCCCGGGGCGTTCACGCCGACCTGTTCCGCCCGACATTTACCGAGCTATCTGGAAAAGAATGTTGAGCTTCGGGCAGCTGGTGTTGACCGGATCGCCTGTCTGGCCGCGAATGATGCGCATGTGATGAAGGCATGGGGTGACGCGAATGATGTTGGGGATAGGATTGATATGCTCGCAGACCCGCATCTTGCGCTGACCAAAGCCCTTGGTCTTGACCGCGACATGGGGTCTATTCTGGGTGTTCGTGCGGCCCGATGCGCGGTGATCATCGATGATGGGGTTGTCACAAAGATGTTGATGGAAGATGTCGGTGCCTATGAGGTATCCAGCGCGTCGCATGTTCTTGGTGAGCTCTAAGGGTCCGTTACCACGCTTACAGGGTCATGGCGGCGGCACGCGCCAGATCATCACACCGTTCATTCAGCGGGTCGCCTGAATGGCCCTTGACCCAGTGCCAGTTGACGCTGTGCCGTGCAAGCGCAGCGTCGAGTTGCTGCCACAGGTCCTGGTTGGCGACAGGTTTCTTTGCCGCCGTTTTCCATCCATTCCGGCGCCATTTTGGCATCCATGCCGTAACGCCATCCATGACATATTTGCTATCGGTATGAAGTTCGACATTCATTGGTCGGCTGAGCGCATTCAGGCCTTCAATCGCTGCTTGTAACTCCATACGGTTGTTGGTCGTGTCTGGCACTGCGCCGGACAGCTCCTTTTCATTGCCGTTCCATTGCAGAATGGCGGCCCAACCACCCGGGCCCGGATTGTTCAGGCAGGAACCATCGGTGTGGAGGATAACGGGCGAGCTCATGGGGCTATACGTCAATTCCATAGGCGGCGGTGCCGGAAACGGATTGATGGAAGCGCAGAATCGACCAATATTCCATCGGGTCCTTTGGACTGACAAGAGCGTCAGTAGGCGTGTGAATCCAATCATACAGCCGCGTCAGGAAGAACCGCATGGCGGAGCCAGCTGCCAGCACGGGAATGGCCTTGAATTCGGCCTCTGACAGTGGTCTTACCTGATCATAGGCTTTTAACATCGCCCGCGACTTTGTGAGATTGAAACTGCCATCTGCCTCAAAGCACCAGCTGTTCAGACAGATTCCGAGATCATAGGCGAGAATATCCTCGCAGGCGAAATAGAAATCAATCAATCCGGTTAGCTTGTCACCAATAAACAGGACATTGTTGGGAAACAGATCGGCATGGATCACCCCCTCGGGCAAGCCGGTTGGCCAGTTCTCGATGATCGCATCAAGCCTGTCCTGAATCTGTTGTGCCATGCCCACGCCAAGGTCGTCAGCCTGCCCCTTTACCGAGGAAAACAGCGGCTGCCAGGCAAGGGGGCCGAGGGCATTCGGCCGGTGCCGGGTCACCGCACCTGCCTTTAAATGCATGGTTGCCAGCGCTGTTCCCAGCTCCCGGCACTTTTCCTTGTTGGGAAAGCGCGACCAGGTGCCGTCAAGAAAGCTGAAAATGGCACAGGGACGCCCCTCAAGCTCCTGCAGCACCGATCCATCCCTCGCCGACACCGGTAACGGGCAGTTCATCCCTGCCCTGGCAAGCGTTTCCATCAGTTCCATAAAGAACGGAAGATCCGTCGGATCGACGCGTTTTTCATATAATGTGAGAATGTAGTTGGCCTGATCGGTACGAAGCAGATAATTGGAGTTTTCAACGCCTTCGGCAATGCCGGCGAAACTCAGTACATTGCCAAGGTCATAGCGTGCCAGAAACGTGCTGAGGGCGGTGTCGTCAACAACTGTGTAAACGGCCATGGCTCAACTCACTCAGCTTGTCAGGATGCTGGGTAGCTTGAAGGTGATGTTCTCCTCAACCAGCGCTTTTTCATCCAGTTCGACATCATACCGCTCCTGAATCTCAGCAATCAGCTCCCGAACCACTGTTTCCGGTGCCGAGGCACCCGCTGAAACGCCGATCGAGTTGGCCTTGTCGACAGCCTGCCAGTCAACTTCATTCTTGTCTGCGACCAGCGCGGCCGCGCCAGCACCGGCACGCAGCGCGACCTCAACAAGGCGTTTTGAATTGGATGAATTCTGCGCACCGACAACAAGCATCAGGTCCAGACCCTCCGCCACCGCCTTGACGGCATTCTGCCTGTTTGTCGTCGCATAGCAGATATCCTCACCACGGGGACCGGTGATTTCAGGGAATCTGAATTGCAGGATTGAAATGATTTCAGCCGTGTCGTCTACCGACAAAGTCGTTTGTGTAGCAAAAGCCAGGTCACAATCTTCAGGTGGCGTGACATTGTGGGCGTCATCAGCTGTTTCGATCAATGTAATGGCATCATCATCGACCTGCCCCATCGTGCCTTCCACCTCGGGATGGCCAGCATGGCCAATCAATAGAATATGCCGCTTGTGGGCGGCGTGGCGTTTGGCCTCTATATGAACCTTGGTTACCAGCGGACAGGTGGCATCGACAGCAATCATTTTTCTGTCGTTGGCTTCATCGACAACGGCGCGTGAAACACCATGGGCGGAAAACACCACCGGCGCACCGGCCGGCACCTCATGCAGTTCCTCTACAAAAACGGCACCTTTGTCGGCAAGTTCATCAACGACAGTCTTGTTATGCACAATCTCGTGACGCACATAGACAGGCGCACCAAACCTGTCGAGGGCTGCCTCGACGATTTTGACGGCCCGGTCAACACCGGCGCAAAAGCCGCGCGGCGCGGCGAGTCTGAGATATTTTGCTGTTTTTCTCATGCCATAGTTCATGCGCGATAAAGGCTCCAAGGTCAATTGCCGTTCTTGTAAAAACAGGCTAGGATGCGCGCATGAAACCGAATAAATCCCCCTCGATTCTGATTGGGCTGGCGCTTGCGGCGATCAGCTTTTCCGGATGCAGCGTTATCAGCAAGGAAATCGTTGACTGTCCGCAGATCACGGCTATGCCTGAAGCTGCCGAGGCCTTCGTCAAGACAGACGCTCTTGCACATCTTGTTGATGTTCGTTTCAACGGTGTCAGCACATCCTGCACCAGAAAAAGCAATGGCAAGATTAAGATGGAGGTTGCTGCCGGACTGAAGGCTGTCCGCACATTTGCCGACAAAGGCGAGGCCGATGTCGCGATCATTGGTATGGCGATGGCTATACTGGGCCCAGATGACAAAATGGTGTCAAATGAAGCGTTTGGATACCGGATTGGCTTTGGCAGGGGGGTGCGGGCCAACTATCCGATTGCCGAGTTCGACTTTGTCGTCGACGCGGATCAGCGGGTGGTCCTGATGTTAACGCCGACCCTCTGACGAGAGTCGGCGACACGCCATTCATCATTGTCGAGATGACTGACTAATTCAGCTTTTCAATCTCACTGACAGCTGTATCAACCAGCTCCAGGCTCGCCTTTTCATCGAGTTTGGATGTGATGATCTCTGTTGCGGTGGCAATCGCAAGATTGGCCGCGCGCTCCTGCAGTTCCTTAACCATCGCAGCTTCTGCAGCCTTGATCTTGGCTGATGCCTGAACCTCACGCCGTTTGACCGTCTCGGCGGCGGCCTTTTCAGCATTCTCACGAATGCGCTCGGCGGTTGCCTCGGCATTTTTCAGCATGGCTTTTGCTTCCTCAGCCGCTTCCCGGTGCAGGCGCTGGAACTGATGCAGTTCCTCCAGCGCTTCCTCGCGCAGGGCGCGGGCTTCATCAAGATCTTGCTTGATCTTCTGTGAGCGGTCGTCGAGCATGCCGCCAACGGCAGCCCCGACGCGACGCCAGATCAGCGCAACGAAAACAACAAAACCAACCGCAACCCAGACTGATTCCATTACAATGCCTTCCATCAGTTTACCTCCTGTGGAGCCATTGCCTTGGCGGCAGCCTTGACCACCTTCTCGGCCTGCGCCTTTGTTGCCTTGAGCCCGGTCAACCCCTTCACAGCTTCAAGTGCGGCTTCTGCCGCAACTGTGTTGAGGTTTTCGATCGCCTCGGCTTTCGCCGTAGCAAGTTTCTTTTCTGCCGTGGCTACTTTGCTGGCAAGTTTCTTGTCAGCCTTGCCTTCAACGGAAGCCGCCTTTTCTGCTGCCTCGGCTGCTGCCTTGCGGGCGAATGCCGCAGCGTCATTGCGGGCTGATTCGAGGTCGGCCTCGTATTCAGCGCGGATTTTTGCTGCCTCGGCGCTGGCCTCACGGGCCTTGCCAAGATCACCATCGAGGCGGGTGCGCCGGTCCTCCAGCACAGTGCCGATCTTCGGAGTGACAATTTTGGCCATCATCACATAGCCAACGCCGAAAATGACAATCAGCCAGAAAATCTGCGAGGGCCAGGTGCTGATATCCAGCTGTGGCAGTCCGGGCTCACTTGCACCGGCCGCCAATGCCTGTCCACCTGTCACAGCAAGGCCGAAGCCAGTGCCTGTTGCCAGCGTCAGGCAACGCATCATGCCGCTTTTGGCCATGTCTGTTCCCATCTTACATACCATTTTTACGCTCCACCCTGCCGGCCAGAACAGGCAGGCAGGGGCAGGAGTATGAAGTAAGTGCTGGTGAATTACAGTGCGAACAGCAGCAGCAACGCAACAACAAGCGCGAACAGCGCAATCGCTTCAGTCAGGGCAAAGCCGAGAATGCCAATACCGAAAACCTCGCCTCTGGCGGCTGGGTTACGGGCGATTGATGTGACGAGAGCAGAGAAGATGTTGCCAATACCAACACCAACACCGGCAAGAGCGATAACAGCCAGGCCGGCACCGATCATTTTTGCAGCTTCTACTTCCATTTTAAAGTCCTTCCGAGTTAACGACAGTTAGGGTCTAAACAAACACCGCTATGAGTATTCCAGTCAAAAGCGCTAGCGGATCACGCGGCTCAACTCACTGCCTAGTGCAGGTGCAGAGCATCGTTCAAATACATGCAGGTCAAAATCGTGAAAACATAGGCCTGCAGTGCTGCCACCAGCACCTCCAGCCCGGTGAGGCCAATCAGCGCCAGAAATGGCAGCAGCGAACCGGCCATGGCAAGCCCGCCGGCACCGGAAATCATCACAGCAAGTCCCGCAAACACCTTCAACATCGTATGGCCAGCCAGCATGTTGGCAAACAGACGAACGGACAGGCTGACAGGGCGGACGAAATAGGAGATCACCTCAATCACGATGAGGAAGGGGATCAGCACCTTCGGCGCCCCTGCTGGTACGAAGAAGCTGAAGAAATGCAGGCCGTGCTTGAACAGCGCGATCAGGGTGACACCGACAAAGACAAAGGCTGCCATGAAAAAGGTGACAACGATCTGCGATGTGAAAGTATAGGAGTAGGGGATCAGCCCAAGCATGTTTCCAAACAGCAGGAAGACAAACAGCGTGAAGATGAATGGGAAATAGGCGCGGCCTTCGCTGCCAACATTGCTGCGGACCATATCGGCAACAAACTCATACATCATTTCGGCGGCGCCCTGCATGCGGCCGGGAACAAGCTCGCCCCGGCGCATGGCCGTTACAAGAAAAATGCCGCTGACCAGAATTGCCAACAGCATGAACAGGCTGGAATTGGTGAACGAAATGTCAAAGCCACCGGCGGAAAGCTCGATAAGGGGCTTGATTTCAAACTGCTCTACGGGTGAATGCATGCCTTGAGATGCCATCTTCAGATCAGTCCTTCACTCTTTCTCTGATGAGTCACGATGCTCATCAAAATAACCCACCGCAAGACCGCGGCCTGAAAACATTCGCCAGACATTCAACATGCCCGCCATGGCGCCCAGAAAAAACAGCAGCACCAGAAACAGAGGTGATGTCCCAAGCCAGTTGTCCAGCATCCAGCCGATAAAAGCTCCGACAATCACCCCGGCGACCAACTCAGTCGCGACGCGGCCCATTGTGGCGCCGATACCGACAGGCAGACCCCGATCATCTTTCTTTTTCCCGTCCTGATTCTGCCTTCCCTGCATCGCAGAGATGCGGCGTTCAATATCTGCCAGGCGCTTATCGCCGTCTGGATCCTGATCGCTCATTCGCCCTGTCCAGCTGTCAGCTGATTTCTGCTCATGAAATCAACATCATGGCCAACGGAAAAAGAAGATGGTTTGGTCCGTCCTATATGCTGTTTCCTCTCACGCTTGGTCGACCGTTTCGCGCCCTCAAAAGCGGCCGCAAAACCCCTGCCAGAAACGCGCACAACATAGGGGGGTGGCTTGGCCTTTGTCAAGCCTTCAATCCTCTTGCCCTGCGGTGAAAATGACAGACAGGAGGGATTGTCTGTGAGGCCCGGTTTTGACTGAAAAAATGTGGCATGAGGCTGGTCCGTGTCAGCCCCATATCAGGCCACTGCGGCGTCGCGGATTCGTTCGGCTGTTTGCAGGTCGACCGATACCAGTTTTGACACGCCACGCTGCTCCATTGTTACGCCGAACAGCCGGTCCATGCGCGCCATTGTCATCCGGTGGTGGGTGACGACAAGAAATCTTGTGTCCGTCTTTGTGCAGATATCGCGCAACAGATCACAAAATCTCACAACGTTCGAATCATCCAGCGGTGCATCGACCTCGTCGAGAACGCAGATTGGTGCTGGATTCGTCAGGAACACCGCAAAAATGATTGCCAGCGCTGTCAGTGCCTGCTCACCACCCGACAGCAGTGACAGTGACTGTAAGCGTTTGCCTGGCGGGCTTGCCATGATCTCGAGGCCAGCGTCAAGCGGATCATCCGCTTCGGTGAGCTGCAACTCGGCATTGCCACCGCCAAACAGCTGTTTGAACAACGTCTTGAAATGGCCATTCACCTCAGCAAAGCTGCGGAGCAGGCGCTCACGCCCTTCCCGGTTCAACTGGCTGATGGCACTTCTCAGCTTGGCAATGGCGGCAAGCAGGTCATCCCGCTCCTCCTCCATGCTGGCAATCCGTGTTGCCACCTCTTCCATTTCCGCCTCGGCGCGCAGATTGACCGGTCCAATGTTGTCTCGTTCACGAATCAGCCGCTGGACCCTGTCATCAAGTGTCTGCACATCCGGAAGCGATTCGGGATCATTCACCTCGGCAATTGTTGCCACATCCTGCGGTTCGCAGCCGAGCTTTTCAGCAATGTTTTCGCGAAGCGCGCCCATGGTTTCACGGACCCGTTCCAACTGGCCTTCGGTCCGGATCAATGTCTCACGCTCATTTGCCAGCGCCGTATCATTTTCACGTTGCTCTGTTTCTGCTTTGGCGAGGGCGGTTTCGGCCTGCTGCAGGGCGTCGCCGGCCTGCTGCCGGTTGTCGGCAGCAACTTCCAGCCGGTCAGCCATCTCATGCCGCTGGCGCTCCAGATCGGCGGGCAGGGCCTGCAGACGCTCCTGTTCGCGCTCGCCATCGGCAAGCCGGTTCTGCATTTCGGTCACGCGCGTCGCCGCACCACCCAGCCTGTCCTGCCATGCTTTGCGTTCGCGCTCGCATTCAGCCATACGCTGCGTGGTGCCGCGGATCAGTTCATTCAGGCGTGAAACGGTCTGCATTACCCCGCTCAGGCTTTCGCGCGCAGCTTCGGCAGTGGTGCGGGCATCTGTTTCTGCCTCTGTCAGCGCGGCATCATCACCCATTGCGGTGGCCTCTGCCTCGCAGGACAGCAATTCCGCAGACACTGTATCCTTTGCGGTCTGCAGATCGCTGGCCCGGTCCTGCGCGGATTGCAGTTTCAGGGATTCGGACTCGGCGGTGCGGCGGGCGGCGGCAAAGTCATTTTCTGCCGCACTGGCTTCGGCACGTGTTCTCGCCATATCGTCACGGCAGTTTGCCAGATTTTCCTCGGCATCAGTTTTGGCCTGCTGCCGTGCGGCGCCTTCATTTGCCGCCTGAACGGCCTTTTCCTGCAGAACGTCGAGCCTTTGCCGCTGGCGAAGCCGTTCAGCGCTTTTATCATTGCCGCTTGCCCTGCGAACGAACCCATCCCAGCGCCACAGCCCACCATTGCGTGTGGTCAATGCCTGGCCCGGACGCATGTCCGCCTGCAGCGACTCCGCCATTGCCGCATCATCTACCACACCAACGCCTGCCAAAGTCGCTGCCAATCCGGAGGCGCCTTCAATGAAATCCGCCAGCGGCAGACTGCCATCTGGTGGGCTGAGATCCGGTTTGGAGCCAACGCTGCGCCAATAGCTGTGATCGCCGGCGTCGATTGGGGCGCTCAACTCGTTGGCAAGATAGGCGGCGAGTGCATCCTCCATGCCGTCCCTCACGCTGAGCAGATCGGCAACCGGTACCTCATCCGGGTTTCCGGTATCAGCAAGGAGGAACTGCAAGGCATCAATTTCGGCCTGCAGGCGGGTCAATTGGGCCTCGGCATCGCGCTGGGCGTTGATCGCACTCTCAGTGCCTGCCTGTGCGTCAGCAAGGGAATGTTCGGCCGTCTCCAGCGCGGCGCGCCTGCCCTCATGGGTGGTTTCCGCAGTTACCAACGCTTCCTGCGCGGTCTTCGCCTGTTCGGCCATCTTGTCAATATCAAGCGCGGCAAGTGCGCTTTCGGCGGCATTTTTCCGATTGCTCAGATCGGCAATACGATTGGCCAGTGCAGCTCTTGTTGTTGCCGCAGCGCGCAGCTTGGCACTGGCCTCGGCAAGGGCGGCATCGGCGAGACGGGCGCTTTCACGGGCAACTTCCAGCTCCAGATTGGCAGCTTCACGCTGTGGTGTTGCTTCATCAATCTGTTTTTGCAGTTCGATGATCTCCTCGCCAAGTCTGCTGTTGGCGGCTGTCGCGTCATCGCGTAGATCGGTCTCGCGCGCCATGTCACGGCCGATCTGCTCCTGTTGTGTTTGCAGCCTTTCAAGGGCATCCCGGATTCGCTCTTCCTCGCGGTCAAGCTCGTCCCGGCCAATTGACAGGCGCTGATATTCGGCCGCTTTGGCAACTTCGGCCTCACGCAGCGGCGGCAGGGTGGCGGCGATTTCGGCCCTGCCTGCCGCGCTTTTCGCCGCTGCCTCGGTTTTTTCGGCAACGCTGAGCCGGATGCTGTGCAGATCAGCCTCGGATTCGCCAAGACTTGCCTCGCTGGCTGTCCATTTTGCCAGCAGAAGCTGAGCCTCGGCCTTGCGAATACGGTCTGCGACCGAACGGTAACGGCTGGCCTGACGCGCCTGTTTGCGAAGCGAGTCTCGCTGTTCGGTTAGGCCGGCAATCACGTCATCAAGGCGCTCCAGATTCGTTTCTGCACCGCGTAGCCGCAATTCTGCCTCGTGCCGGCGCGAATGCAGGCCGGTGATATTCGCCGCCTCCTCAAGCAGGGCGCGTCTGTCGTTGGGCTTGGCACCAACGATCGCGCCAATACGACCCTGGCTGACCATGCCTGATGACCTTGCGCCAGTCGCCGAATCGGCGAACAGCAGTTGCACATCCTTGGCTCTGGCGGGTTTGGCATTGACGAAATAGCTGCTGCCTTTGCCACGCTCGATCTTCCGGGTGATCTCAATATCATCATCATTGTTGAATTCAGCCGGCGCGACACGTCTGGAGTTGTCCAGGTTCAGCGTGATTTCGGCGAGGTTACGCGCTGGCCGCTGATCGGTTCCGGAAAAGATCAGGTCATCCATCTCGCCGCCGCGCATCTGGCGTGCGTTGCTCTCACCCATGACCCAGCGCAGCCCCTCAACGACATTTGATTTGCCGCAGCCATTCGGGCCGACAATGCCGGTCATTCCCGATTCGATCTCAACCTCTGCCACTTCGGCAAAGGATTTGAAGCCGGCCATTTTCAGGCTTCGAAAAATCAAAGATCATGCCCCCGGCGGATGGAATAAAACGTCGTCAAGAGGGGACTCTCAGGCGCCAAAGGCGCTCAGCCTCTCGGCAAAATCTTCATAGGACATGTTGCCCGACAGCACTTCATCATCATTGACGACAAAGCTCGGCGTCGAGGCGATCTGCCAATCATCGACACCTTCCTGCCGCAGGGCAACGATGGCTTCGAGCAGGTCACGGTTCCGCATGATTGCGTTGAATTCTTCAGCGCTTACACCGGCAAGCCGGGCTATTTTCATCAATGCGGCAAGCGGATCCTCGGCACGCACCCAGACCGGATGCTGGGCCAGCAGAACCTTCACAAGGGGGAAGAATTTCTTCTGGGGAACGCTGCGAACCAGCGCATGCGCCCGCAGCGCCAGCCCATCCAGGGGGAAGGGCCGCATCTCAAACCGTACAATACCGGTGTCGATCAATTTTGATTTGACGGTGGGAAAGATGTTGTTGTGGAAAGCTGCGCAATGACCACAGGTCATCGAGTAATATTCGGCCACCTGCACGGGTGCGTCGCTCCTGCCAAGCCTGCGCGGTGCGGCCGCGTCCTCAATGCTGAGGCTGGTGCCAAGGGCAATCTGAGAAAACCCCGCAGCGAGCGTTGCCGTTGTCATGCCTGTGATGAAGTGCCGACGCGATGCAGAGGTGGAAATGGGGTCGTAATGTGTCATGGCGGCAACCATAATCGAAGCCAGTTTTCGGGGCAATGCGTGAATCTGTCATCCACATGGTTTTTTTGGAGCCATTGCGTCATTCGCCCGGGTCCCGGCTGGACCGGCCCGGTTGTCCCGCGGCGTGCCGAGACGGCGAAGTGCGGCGCGCAATGCAGGTGATTTTACCTGTTGCAGTTTTTCATCAAGTGCCCAGATGGACTGATTGTGTCGTGTCTGCGCATCGGGCAGTTCGACCTCTGGCGGTTCTGGCTGCAGGGGTTTTGCCTGGAACGTCTGAACAAAGGACAATCTGCTGACTGCGGCGTAACCAAAGGCGGCATTGACGCGGCTGATGATATTCTCGGCCTGCTGGTTTGCCTCAGGGCCGCGCCCACTGGCGATGGCCAGCTTCAAGGTGCCGTTGCTTGTCTCGCTCTTGTTGAATTTCAGCTCAACCGGTTGGCACCAGCTGGCCATGTCACCGGCGATTTGCTGCCATTGCGAAATCAGCCGCGAGAAAACAAAGCCCCGCGCCCGCGCACTTGGCTCGATCATCGGATCAACGAGCTTTGACAGGCGGGTCATATGTTTTTTACGGGTTGGGTCGTCGGCCATGATCCAGTGTTTCGGTTGATATGTGGCTGTAGCACCGACCTCAGCATAACATGAAATCCACCGGGCTGGCGATGCCCGTTATCGGCCTGCCATCAGGTTGATTTGAAAGGGTGCTTATGAGACTGTCGGGCGATGACCAAACCCGTTTTTGCATCTGCGGCTCTGTTTTCCTGGTATGACCGGCATGGGCGTGACCTGCCATGGCGGCGGCGCTGGCCGGAGTTGGCACCAGCCTATCACGTCTGGCTGTCCGAGATCATGCTGCAGCAGACGGTGGTGACCACGGTCATTCCCTATTTTCTCGACTTCATTCGCCGCTGGCCACGCATCGAGGATCTGGCTGACGCTCCGCTGGATGATGTTCTTGCTGCCTGGGCGGGGTTGGGGTATTACGCCCGCGCCCGCAATCTGCATAAAGCGGCCAAATTCGTTGCCGGGGAATGTGGTGGCCAGTTTCCGCAGACGGGTGATGATTTGCGCGCGCTTCCGGGTGTTGGCCCCTATACAGCTGGCGCCATCGGTGCCATTGCCTTTGGCCAGCGCAGTGTTGTCGTTGACGGCAATATTGAGCGGGTGATGGCACGGTTCTTCGGTATTTCCACGCCCTTGCCAGCGGCTAAAGCCGAAATTGGCCGCCATTATGCCGCCATTATGCCGGATGAGCGGCCGTCTGATTTCCCGCAGGCGCTGATGGATTTTGCGAATGCTGTCTGCACACCGAAAGGTGCAAACTGTCAGCCCTGTCCATTTGCCAGCCATTGCACGGCCTTTGCCGCTGGAACGGTCGAGGCTTTTCCCGTCAAACCGGCGAAAAATGTCAGGGAAACGCGCCGGGGCATTGCCTTTGTGGCGCGCGCGCGATCTGGCGAGGCCTTTCTGGTTCGCATGCAGGATAGCGGCATGCTGGGCGGGATGCTTGCCTTTCCATCAACTGGCTGGGCAACGCGGGGTGAGGATTTTGACAGTGACGCCGCACTTGATGCCGCTCCATTTCCAGCTGCATGGCGGCGCCTGGATCATAGAGTCCAGCATGTCTTCACGCATTTTGCCGTGGAGATGGAGGTGGCAGTGGCAGACATCACCGCGCCAGCAGATGTGGCGGGACCAGCCGTCGCTGGCGACTGGAAGCTGGTAAGGCCAGCAGATCTGCCAAGCCTGATGCGCAAGGTCTGGAAAGCGGCACATAAGGCCACCGCCGGGCCGGAACGGGCCGGAATCAGCGATTGACCGAAATCAATGGTCGACCGACATCAATGGTTGAAATGGCGCATTCCGGTGAAGGCCATGGCGATTCCAGCTTCGTTTGCGGCGGCGATGACCTCATCATCACGCTTTGAGCCACCGGGCTGTACCACAGCGCTGGCACCAGCCTCGATCAGCACTTCCAAGCCGTCGGCAAAGGGAAAAAACGCATCCGAGGCGACAACTGAGCCGATAGTGCGGCTGACTGGCCAACCATGATGCGCCGCCATATCACGGGCTTTCTGCGCGGCGATGCGGGCTGAATCGACGCGGCTCATCTGGCCGGCCCCAACACCTGCCGTGCTGCCATCCTTGACGAAGACAATGGCATTCGACTTGACGTGTTTGGCGACCTTCCAGGCAAACATCATGTCGGTGATCTCGGCGGCGGTCGGCGTCCGTTCCGTCACCACCCTCAGATCATCTGGCCCGATCATGCCGCCATCACGCGACTGCATCAAGAAGCCCCCGGCGATGGATTTGATCTTGGTAAAACTGTCGCGTGGATCGGGCAGGCTGCCTGTCAGCAGCAACCGCAAATTCGGCTTGGCTGCCATTATTGCCTTTGCGGCATCGCTCGCGTCCGGGGCGATCACCACCTCGGTGAAAATATCCGTCACCGCCTCAGCTGTCTGCTCGTCAAGCGATCTGTTCATGGCGACGATCCCGCCAAACGCACTCACCGGATCGGCTGCCAATGCTGCCTGCCAGGCCTCACTGAGGCTGGTGGCCGACGCAACGCCGCAGGGATTGGCATGTTTGATAATGGCTATGGTCGGCGCTTCAAATTCGGCAACAAGCTCAAACGCGGCATCCGTGTCATTGATATTGTTATAGGACAATGGCTTGCCCTGAACCTGTGTGGCATTGCCGACACCGGCGCGTACATTTGCACCCCTGTAAAGCGCGGCTTCCTGATGTGGATTCTCGCCATAGCGCAGCGCCAGCGCGCGTGTACCGGCAAAACTCACCTTTTCAGGCAGTTTTTCAGCGGCCATCCAGCTGGCGATGGCGGTATCATAGGCAGCCGTTCTGGCAAAGGTCTTGGCGGCGAGCATCTGGCGGGTGGTGAGGCTGGTTTTGCCTGTTGCAGTAATTTCGGCAGCAATCTCTGGGTAGTCGGCGGGATCACAGGCAACCGTCACAAACTCATGGTTTTTGGCTGCGGCGCGCAGCATGACAGGTCCGCCGATATCAATGTTCTCAATCAGTGTCCCTCGGTCCTGCGTTGCCGCAAGGGTGGCCTCGAACGGATAGAGATTGACCACCAGCAGATCAATGCCCTCGATGGCCTCGGTCTTCATCGCGGCCAGATGATCTTCATTGTCGCGCTTTGCCAGCAAGCCACCATGGATTTTTGGATGCAGCGTTTTTACCCGTCCATCCATGATTTCGGGGAACCCGGTGACAGACGCCACATCGGTGACGAGTATGTCCGCCTCGCGCAGCAGGCGGGCGGTTCCTCCTGTCGAGAGAATTTCGACACCGGCTGCCTCAAGGCAGCGGGCGAAATCCTCCAGCCCGGTTTTGTCGGACACGGATAATAGCGCGCGGCGAATGGTCATGACGGGGTTCCTGCTCATATCAATGGCTGGTTGGGTTTGCTGTCGATTGGTTGGCGCTGTTATGGCAAAGCGCGGCCATAAAGGCAAATTGCTATCGTCGTTTTTTTCTGTGGATCAGAAGTTGCTGAGGCCAAGCCCCAGCGCCGCGGCGACGGCAATGATCTTCCAACTGTCCCATTGCCGCCAGAAGAGCAGAAGACCACAGACAAAAGCGATGGGAAGGACACCCCACTCGACGCTGGCGGGATCGGGAATCAGGATCTGGAACATGCCTTTTTCCACCAGCTCGACCTTGGCAAAAAATACATGCAGGGCAAACCAGACCGACAGATTGGCAATCACCCCGACAATTGCCGCGGTGATGCCGCCGAGTGCATTGTTCAGTCTTGGCCTTGCAACAATCCATTCGACATAGGGGCCGGCAATGAAAATCCACAGGAAACAGGGGGCAAAGGTGGCCCAGAGCGTCACCAGCGCGCCGACACAGCCGAAAATCACTGGCGATGTGCTGATGACAGTGCCGCCAGATGTGACGAGCGCATCTCGATAGGCGGCAATGAAACCGACAAACTCTGTCACCAGAATCAGCGGGCCAGGCGTGGTTTCGGCAAGGCCGAGACCATCCATCATCTCAGGGGTGCTCAACCAGTGATGATGGGTCACAACCTCCTGTCCCATATAGGCCAGCACGGCATAGGCGCCGCCAAAGGTGACAACTGCCAGCTTGGCAAAGAATTGCGCGAGCTCTGGCAGAACTGTCTGTCCGGCAAGCAGCGCCATTCCCAGCAGCGGCAGAAGCCAGATGGCCAGACCAACCATTACCGTCATCAGGGTTCTGGTTGCGCTTGGCTGGACGGTGTTCGCCTGTTCACCTGCTGTGCCATTCTCACTGCTGACCTTGCCAAAAAAGCCAAAAATCGCCGCCGCCAGAAGAATCAATGGGAAGGGAAGGTCCAGAAAGAAGATTCCGATAAAGGCAAGCGCCGCGACGGACCAGTCGCCAATGTCAGTCATCGTCCGTCGCGCGATCCGCAGCAGCGAATGCAGGACAATTACAATCACCGCTGCCTTGATTCCTGAAAACAGTGACGCCAGAAACAGGCTCTGCCCGAAGAATATGTAAATCATCGCCAGTGCCAGAATGATCAGCGCGCCCGGGCCAATGAAACTGAGGCCGGCAAGCAACCCACCGGCAAGGCCGGCCCGTCGCCATCCGGCATAGGTGGCAAGCTGCATTGCTTCGGGTCCAGGCAGCAAAAGGCAGAAACTGAGCGCATTCAGATATTGCTGTTCACTCAGCCAGTGGCGTTTTTCGACAATCTCACGGTGCATGAGCGCGATTTGCGCAGCTGGTCCGCCAAAGGACAGAAAGCCAATCTTCAACCAGACAGCGAGATCATCCAAAGCCCCTGCTCGTGATGGCCCTATGGCTCGAGTAGATTGTGTCATGTGATTTTCAATTCTTTCTTATGTCCAATCCCGGGCCAGTCATGTGTTTCATCACGCCCGTCGCGAGCCCAACGGTAAAGAGCGTCATAAAAGCCCATCGAGGCATCCAACTGGGCGTTATCATTGCGGAATTGCCTTGAAACCCCAATTGCATAGGCAAGTAACCCTGCGCATTCCGGCGCCAAATCATGTTTGTTGGTGTCAGCACCACGAATGATTTTCGCCATAGTGTCCAGTGCATCACAATGCAAATTGAATTCATCAATCATCAAATCAAAACTGCATTTTTCTTCTCGATGGCTCCAGAAAACGCCCTCGATATCATAGGGTATCGCATTAAACCTATCGGCTACATCTAACACCTCTTGCGGGCTGACATAAAGAAACCTCGCATGTCTGTCCACATACCGCCGAATGAGCCACGGACAGGCGATACGGTCAATTTTCGGGCGATGTCGAGTGACCCACAGGGTTGGCCTGATGTCCAGCGGTATCTTGTCCCTTGCGATTGCCGGGAACCCTCCGGAGTTCCAGGCAACCATTCCGCCGCCAAGAAATTCAGCGGCGATACCGGCATTGCGAAGAAGTGCGGCAATTCCCTGCGAGAGCTTTTTTCCCTTGTGGCAGATAATTACCGCCGGACTCTCCTCGACCCTCGCATAAGTGAGCATGGAGTTGAAATCGGTGTGGGCAAACTGTGTGGCACCAGGAACCAGAAACGTTATCTCTTCGACGTCTTCAGCAATTCGCAAGTCAAAAATAATTGGTGCTTCTGGCGTTCCAACAAGTCGGGCAAGTTGATTTACGGATATTTCATTTAGTGGCGGCATAACGCATCCCTTCAACAAGTCTATTGATTGAAAGACGCGAACCTTCGGCTGCCGCCTCACGAGGCGTTCACAACCCCATCACCTCATTATCTGTGCATTAATAAATTGAGGCAAAACTTATCGTTCATTTTACCATAAGGACTGCAAACGCTAGCTGTCACTGCGGCGGAAAGCCCATTTCAGCTCATGCCGGCCCAGAGTCCGGATTTCGCTGA
>JAYNHH010000008.1:0-75520 GCA_038107835.1 Alphaproteobacteria bacterium | reverse complement strand
CCAGAACATTATGGTTTTTGATGCCAAATTCCTTTTGCCGACACCAATCTGGAAAGATACCAACCCCCGGCCACAATGCGGTGGTGCCGATGCCTTCAACAGCGACTTTGTGAATTGTCACCTTGAGCATGTCACCAGCTTTGGCGCCTTTGACCTCAATCGGGCCTGTCACCGGATTAACAAAGGGAAGTGCGACATCATCTTCGGTGAGCTGTTTATCCAACCCCGTTAACACACCGCCATTTATGTTTATCTCTGCTTCAACCTCAAAGACTTCACCGGGGGTGACACTGCCAACAAAATCATCCGTTGCCGCGAACGCAAACTTAAGCTCATCCCGATGAAATAGCACTCTACCGTCTTTGGTTTTGCCTTTTGTCATATCAACATTTTCCCTAATATCAGCAATAGAGACTGAGGTTTATTTAACTATGTTTAGGATGCAAGCAACTCACGGTGGGCGTTGTCGATAAAGGCGCTGTCAACCGGGTTAAGTCCGGGAGCACCTGCGATATGGCCCCAATCAGATGGGATAGGCCGCAATTCAACATTCGACATCAATGATGCCTGTGTCTCATTGTCGGCGACTGGAAAATAAAGATCTGTCTTGCATGGCATGAGTATTGTCTTTGCCGTGATTGCCTTACAAGCAGCCTCGAAGTCACCCTTGTACATATCATTATCTGCGATGCTCGCCACTTGCCATGTATGCATCATCCCCAAAAGATCATTTGCATCAAAGGCCAAAAAGTTTGGCTCCCAAAACTCCTGCATATGATCAGCAGCCGTTTCCTGGCCCAATTGCTGATGCAATTTATGTCTGTAAAAAGCCTGTGAAGGCCCCCAGCCAGCCCAAATCCGGGCAAAGGCGCGGATGCCCGCCTCGGGAATAGCCGTGTATGCGCCGTTGGCAAACATGGGATCAGCCATAAGGCCAGCCTTTACACCCTCGAGAAAAACCCAGTTGTGAGGGGCTGTCGCCGCGCTTCCACACCATGAGATCATCCTCTCAACGCGGTCCGGGAAGATTGCAGCCCAATGATTTGCCTGTTGTCCGCCCATTGAAAAGCCAGTCACCAGCGCAAGCGATTCAACTCCATATTCCTGCTCAAGCATTTTCTGCTGGGCATGTACATTGTCCCAATGAGTGATTTTTGGGAAATCCGCACCTGAAAATGGCGCGTCGCTGTTCGAGGGAGATGATGAAAGGCCATTACACATCATATCCACCGCTATGATGAAATATCGAGACGGATCCAGAGCCTTGTCAGTACCAATCATCGCCTCATAATCAGTATGTTTGCCACCATAGAATGTGGGCATCAGGATGGCATTGCTGCGCGCCGCATTCAGCTTTCCAAACGTGGCATGTGAGATCTTTAGATCTGGCAGGACAACACCACTTTGCAACTCGGTTTCACCAAGATTTACAACGGAAGCAGCGACTGACATTTGCCCATCTCACAAAACCACTCTTTGTAATTAAAGTTACCATAAACAAAATAAATAATCATGTTTTTAGGACACTTTTTGCCGACGCCTGAGAGACACCTGCACTCACTGAGGCAATGAGTGCGGCGGGGCAAACGGGCTATTCGTGCCTAAATGACAGAAGAATGTTGGTGGTCATGCTCTAGGGCAATTTTGGAAGTCCAACGCCAATCATGCTGTCCCGGGTGATGATCGTCTGAAGTTGCGTGACGGGCATATGCTCGGTACCGGGCGGGCAAAGCGGCATGACCATATATCGTAAATCAGCCGTACTGTCATAAACCCGAATTGTTTTCTTGGCGCTAATATTCAGCCCAAACTCGATTAAAACCTCACGCGGGTCACGCACCACACGCGCACGAAAGGCAGCACTGCGGTACCATTCGGGCGGAGGGCCGAGCATATATCGGGGGTAGCAAGAGCATAGGGTGCAGACAACGACGTTGTGGACATCCACCCTGTTTTCAACAATTACCAAATCAGGCATTTTAGAGACATCATGCCCGAGATCGGCAATCGTTGCTTTGGGATTGGCCAAAAGCGCCTTTTTGAATTTCTGATCTTTCCACGCCTTGGCAATAATGGATGCCCCGACAGCAGCCGACTGAGATGCTGTTTTATTCATCTGGTCATTTAGTTCGGGTGTGGTTATAACCCCTTTTTCCAAAAGCAACTCGCGCAGAGCCGTTTCCCAGACTTCACCTTCCACAAGAGTGCGGCCATCAAGATCAGGGTCGGTGGCATGGTCATTAGAATGGGTATGGTAGTGGGTGTAGTCATGATGGTCTGCCATCGTCAGCCCTCCGCCTTACAGAGCCATTTTCCCGCAAGATCGGCATAGATTTCATCAGTTTGGTTGCTGCCCCACAGATGCGCATGTGTGAAACGTACGCGGTAAAGAATATGCTGGTCATAGCTCTTCTTGAAATACGCGGTCAGCTCCGGGTTTTCGACAGGGCCAAGGCATGTTGCGACCTGACCAATCTTGCCTTTCAAATAATAGGGAACGCGATGATGATTGGTTGGCCATAGCCGTTTTACGCGCACCATCTGACCTATTGTGAATTCCTGCGTTTCAGCCATGTCTCAATCGCTTTTCCTTTTTTGAGCCGCTTTGTTTTGCGACAGCACCTGCTGTTGTTTGGCCTGCCATTCGTGGTCTGAAAAAACACCGGCTTCAATGCAAAGTGCCGCCATCGCCCTCAACCACCGGTCATAATAGGACAGCTTCAGATAATCCTCATGGGTGAATTGTTCTGACGCCCGCCGCATTGCATGGATATTCAATAAGCCTTTTCCTGAATTGCTTAGCAACAGCAGCAAAGCATCAGCACGTTCTTCGTAAGGTGTCTTGGGTATTTCCTCACGTGATATACGCGCGTCAATGCCATGGGCCAGCAAATGATTGAGGAAACCACCAAGGTCATGCGCACCTCTTTTCTCAACAGGAGTGTGATTCTTGACCTGTCTATCATCCGTCATGGGCTTTAACCCATACCGCATTGTCATGAAACGCCACGCCACCAACCGGAGCGACAGGGTCCGCACCGGTAAGGCTGTTAACGCCAATGCCGCCGATATAGCTTTTGTTCGGCCACAGACTCTCGACTACAAGAACACCCCTTTTTACACCGTCAAAATACCTGGCGTGGATAAGAATTTGCCCGCGATCATTGCCAATCTGACAAACGCTACCATCCGCGATATTACACTCATCCGCATCAAGGGGATGGATCATCACACAGGGACGCCCTTCAAGTCTGCGCGATGTTTTGGTTTCGGTGAAACTCGAGTTAAGAAAATGTCTGGCTGGTGCGGTCACTAGACAGAAATGTGTCTCCGCTCTGGTGGACTCCAATACGTCCCAATGATCGGGTAATCCTGGCATTGTATTCAGGACATCATCACTTACGAAGCCACTAGGCAATAGCGCCTTCCAATCAACTGAAAAGCGGAATTTGCCGTCTTCAAACGAAAATCCGTCTAAGTAATGCGATTGATTAAAATCGGGCTGACAGTCAAACCACGGCTCGTCTGCAAATTTGTCCAATGTTGGCCTCTTTGACTCCTCGAGGGTTTGGCGAAGAACATCATTTGCCGCCATCTCAAATCCAGCATGGGACCCTCCCAGTCGCTTTCCAAGCTCTGATATAACCTCATGATTTGAACGACATGTCCCCGGCGCATCAACAATCTTCTGGCCCAGCATGATATGTTGATGGCCGCCCCCCTGATAGAGGTCATCATGCTCAAGAAACATAGTGGCCGGTAACACAATGTCAGCCAAAGCTGCGGTCTCAGTCATGAATTGCTCATGCACAACTAGGAACAAATCATCTCGGCGCAAGCCCTTAAGAACTCTGTTAGTATCAGGTGCGACGACCGCTGGATTAGTATTTTGGATTAGCATCGCCCTCACCGGGCCACCACCACGCAATGCTGCGGTATCTCCACAAAGAATTTCACCGATACGTGATTGATCCAACATCCTTGCTGGAGCATCAATATCCAAGCCCTCGATCAGCGTTTTATTCCAACGATAGATATTAGTGTTGTTGTGAAAGGCGCCTCCACCCTCATATTTCCACGCGCCAAGAACTGTGGCGATGGAGAGAGCGGCGTGCATGTTGACGGTTCCATTGCGCTGGCGGGTGAAACCATAGCCAAGGCGAAAATAGCTTCGCGGCGTCACGCCGATGAGCTGCGCAAATGCTTCAATTTCACCAACCGACAAACCGGTAATCTCGCTAGCCCATGCAGGTGTCTTGGTAGTCAGATGATGTCGCAACGCATCCGGGCAATCGGTATAGCTGTCGAGATAATCGAGGTCCGCATAGCCATCACGAAACAGTATATGCATCACCGCACAAGCAAGTGCGGCATCTGTACCCGGCTTGATAATCAGCGCCATATCTGCCTGCTTGGACGTGCCATTATGATAAACATCAATATGCACAATTTTGGCATTTCGCGTTTTTCGGGCCTTCAAGGCATGACGCATGACGTTGACCTGAGTATTTACCGGGTTGGTACCCCATAAAACAACACAGTCCGAGACCGCCATTTCACGTGGGTCAACGCCAGCAATTAAACCGGTGCCGGCCATAAATCCAGTCCATGCAGGATTCACGCAAATAGTGCCATACATACCAGAATAGCCCATGGCCCGCGCAAGACGATTGATACCGTCGCGCATCAACAACCCCATTGTTCCAGCAAAGTAATATAGCCATATCGCTTCACTTCCATATTGCCCAGCAACATCGCCAAAGCGTTGGACAATCTCATCCAATGCCTCATCCCAGCTTATCTCGGCAAATTTACATGCCCCTTTATTACCCACTCGGCGTAAAGGCAACGTAATCCTGTCCGGATGATAAATTCGCTCACTGTAGCGTGAAACTTTTGCGCAGATGACCCCATCGGTGTAGCTATGCTGTCGTCCGCCATGCACCTTGACAATTTTTCCATCTGCGTTCAGCTGAACTTCAAGTCCGCAAGCAGACGGACAGTCGTGAGGACAAACTGTTTTTGCGGTGCGAGTTGGCGCGTTTGACCCAGCATTTAGTGACTGCCGCAATGGTTAGAACTCCAATTAACTGAAATAAGAAAAACTCAGCAAAGTGCAAATACTTCCCTTATTTAAAACGGACCTCTTCAAATTATGATCCTATCGCCAATCAGTCTTGAACGATGAGTAGTTTTGAGAGTGCATCACGCAAACGAGAAAGATACTCAACAAACTCCTCGGACTTATCTGATTGAATAGTAATTTTTTGGTGCAAAGATGCGTGCATTTGCCGATTGTGAAAAATTGTTGCGTCCACGAAGGTGAAAGCTTCGATTAACTCACTAACTGATTGAATTGAATTATCACATCTATTCAAACAATATCGGACATTTGGTTCTAGCACGCTCGAAAGGGCATCTCTTTCCAAATGTCCAGACGCAATACTTAATTTAGCGAGCAGGCTCTCAATCTCATTCAAAATGGTAAAATCTTCTACCCACGTAATCTTAAAGTCACTGGCCTCGCCAATCACAGTCAACGCATTTTGTGATCCATAATCCATGCACCCTCCGAACTTTAAAAACAGAGTTTTAAAAAGAAGATAACAACATTAATACGATAACTTATTTCTTCACGAAAATCATTCAAAGAGAGGAATATATCAAATAACTTTGCAATAAAGATTTTTGCATCAGGTACGGGTGATTCCCCGGAGGCGTTCAGACCTTCGCCGCAGTAACTCAATTACCGTCAAAAGGATGATCGACAGCAGCACCAGTAAGGTTGCCACCGCGAGGATTGTTGGGCTAATTTGCTCGCGAATACCTGACCACATCTGCCGGGGTATTGTCCGCTGTTCGGGGCTAGCTAGGAACAGCACAGCAACAACCTCATCGAAAGACGTGATGAAGGCGAACAGCCCGCCGGAGATCACACCGGGGATAATAAGGGGCATCTGAATTTTGAAAAAGGTTTCGATCGGACCGGCGCCCAGTGAGTTAGACGCTCTGACAAGTGATTTGTCAAAACCGACAAGAGTTGCCGTCACAGTAATGATGACGAAGGGCGTTCCCAACACCGCATGCGCCATGATCACACCCAGATAAGTTTGGCTGAGATGCACTTTGGAATAGAAGAAAAACATGCCCGCCGCCGTGATGACCAACGGCACAATCATTGGAGAAATCAGTATAGACATGATCAGGCGGCGATGTGGCATCTCCGAACGGCTTAAGCCTATTGCCGCCACCGTTCCAAGCGCTGTCGAGAGCAAAGTTGCGCAGATGCCGATGAAGAAGCTGTTGCGAATGGCGCGCATCCACTGGCCGTTGTTCCATGTATCGGACAGCCATGCCCAGTCAAGTGGCGCGTCAGGTGCCTGCATGCCGTTGCGGAAAATATCCCTGTACCAACGCAGCGAGAATGCTTCCGGGTCGAAGGTCAGCATCCCCGGAGTGAAGCTGAAATATGGCTCCACATTGAAGGACAGCGGCAGAACGATCAGGATTGGCAGGATCAGAAACAGAAAAATCAGGCCACAGATAAAACGGAAGGTGTAGTGCCAGATCCGCTCGCCAGTGCTGGTGTAGGGAGGAAGTTGCGCCATGATCTATCCGAGTTTCATGTTGTCGATGCCAATGATGCGGTCATAGGCCCAGTAAAGGACCAGAACACCGCCAAGCAGGATGCCGCCCAGAGCCGCCGCTAACGACCAGTTGAGCGACTTTTGCATGTGATAGGCGATCATATTTGAAATCAACTGGCCGTCCTGCCCCCCCACCAGCGCCGGCGTGATGTAGTAGCCAATTGCCAGAATAAAGACAAGTAGGCCACCAGCACCGATGCCAGGAACTGTCTGCGGCATGTATACCTTGACGAATGCAAGCGTTGGCGTCGCCCCAAGCGACCGTGCCGCCCGCATGTAGGATGGCGGTATGGTTTTCATCACCGAATAAAGTGGCAAAATCATGAACGGGAGCAAGATGTGGGTCATCGCGATGATGGTCCCGGTCATGTTGTAAATTAGCGAAAACCGGCTCTCATCACCTGTAATTCCAACCCATACCAGTAAATCATTGACAACGCCCTGCGATTGTAAAATAGCAATCCATGCTGTTGTCCGTACCAGCAGCGAAGTCCAGAAGGGCAAGAGCACCATGATCATCAGCAAGTTTGAATATTTAAGCGGCAGCGTCGCCAGCAGATAGGCAACAGGGTAACCAAGCAACAGGCACAGCAACATCACTGTTCCGGAGATGAACAGCGTGCGGACAAACAGCTTGGTGTAAATTTGCCGCTTCTTGTCCTGTTCAACGAAGCCCTGATCGACCGTGTATTTCCTGTCCAGCGACGTCGCGTAATAACCGGGCGTCAGGCTCTGGTTGGTCAGCTTCATTGCCTGCCAGACTTCCAGCTTGCCCCATTTCTTCTTAATCTTGATCAGGTTTTCCTTGTAGGGCGGCTCAATCTTCTTAAGCTTGCGTGCGGTCGATGTGAACAGCGAGCGGGTGCCCGACAACTCCTGATTGACCCGCGAGGCAACCTTGCCAATCGTCCTGTCGGCGCGGTTCTGCTTCAGATCGAGAACAAGCAGCGCATACATTTCCTCTGTCGGCTCGCTGACGCCATCCCAGACGCGCAATTCCTCGGTCAGGTTGGGCATCAAGCGTTCAAATCTGTCGTTATAAACACCCTGCCACATCAGGGCCAGAATGGGAAAAATGAACGATGCCAAAACGAAGCCCAGAAGGGGAAGCACAAGGCCGAAAGCGCGCACCCGGCTGCGAAACATGGCCTGCGCCAGCTTCTTTTTCAGCGGCGTGCCATCGGCTGCGGTCAAGGGCGTTGTCGAGATTTCGCTCATGATAAACTCAGAACAGATTTCGGATGAAAGCGCAGAAGATACAAAAAATGTAATAAGAAGGTGATCACGAACGTGCCGTGATCACCAATTTCATTGAGGCAGGCTGCCGCAAACCGTTTAGCGGTTTACTGAGCCAGCCATGAATTGAAGCGCTCATTCAACTCATCAGCATTGTCTGCCCAGAATTCAAAATCGTTCTGCAGGGCATTCTTGAAGTTGGCTGGCGCTGTTGGCATGTGATCAGCCATCTGTATTGATGGATCGCTGTGATACGTTCCCATGATTGCAACTGAGGAGGAGCGGGCAGGACCGTATGGAATCCAGGAGGCCTGGGCAGCAAGTTGCTCGGTTGCTGTTGAGAATGACACGAAGTCGAGGGCAGCCTCAACATTCTTTGAGCCTTTTGGAATCACCCAGAGGTCGAGGTCGTAGATCTGACCATCCCAAACCATTTCAAATGACTGGTCCTCGGCAGCAACAGCATTGAATATTCTTCCATTCCACGCTGTGGTGAAGATCACCTCACCGTCAGCCAGAAGCTGTGGTGGCTGTGCACCGGCTTCCCACCAGATCACGTCTTCCTTGATTGTGTCGAGCTTGGCAAATGCACGCTCGATACCTTCTTCGGTACCCAGCACGTCATAGACTTCATCCACAGGAACGCCATCAGCGATCAGAGCAAACTCCATAGTTACTTTGGGTGACTTGCGCATGCCGCGCTTGCCGGGGAAAGCAGTTGTGTTGAAGAAGTCTGCCATTGTCTTGGGTGCGTTCCAGTTACGAACCTTGCTGGTGTCGTAAACATAGACAGATGACCAGACGATATTTGCAACCGCACAATCAAACAGGGTGCCGGGCAGGAAATCCTCAGCAGCTGGCGTTCCGTCTGGCGCCGGCGGCAGAATTGAGTGGTCGATTGGCTCAAGAAGACCCTCATCACAGGCGCGAATGGCGTCTGACAGCTCTACGTCGACAACGTCCCAGGTCACGTTACCTGACTCGACCTGTGCCTTGATCTCGGCAATGCCCCCGCCGTAATCCTCAGAGATGATATTGTGGCCAGTGCTTGCCATCCAGGGCTTGTGATAGGCTTCCACCTGGGATTTGGTGTAGGCACCACCCCATGAAACGACCGTCAGGTCGGCAGCGGATGCTGCACCGACAACCAGAGTTGTCATGGCAGATGCAACAACTGCATTCTTGATGATTGAAGACATGATGTCTTTGCTCCCTTTTATGTTGACGTAACATTACGTTCTTTATGGTGATGCCCGATGGGCATCGGCAATCCCGTCAGTCGCGGCTGACAGGAATTCTACGATATCCTAGCCAGATTTATGGCCGGTAATCAAGCGCTCGGCAGTCATCCGTCTCCCAGCCGACAAACACCTCGGCACCAATCTGCAGGCCAAGCTGACCCGAGGTATTGGGTACTTTCACGATGAACTCATCATCGCCAGCGACATTCATCCGGCAGCGAATGTGATCACCGAGATAGATCAGCTCCTCAATGCGGCCATTGAGCGCGCTCATGCCGCGCGTCTTCTTCGGTGTCACGATACAGCGCTCAGGCCGGACCGACAGCAATGACCTCTCCCCCTTGCCCCCAATATTGATGGCCAGCGCCTTTACCATATCACCGTTGTCCAGCTCGACCGAGGCAACGCCCTTGGCAACATCCCTGACCGTTCCCATCAGACGGTTGTTCTCGCCGATGAACTGGGCGACAAAGGCATTCTCCGGCTTTTCATACAGTGTCACCGGATCAGCCAGCTGTTGGATCACACCATCATCAAAGACGGCGATGCGGTTCGACATTGTCAGCGCTTCCGACTGGTCGTGCGTCACATAGACCACGGTTACACCAAGCGATTCATGGATATGTTTGATTTCGTACTGCATATGCTCACGAAGCTGTTTGTCCAGCGCGCCCAGCGGTTCGTCCATCAGCACCAGATCAGGCTCAAACACCAGCGCCCGCGCAAGGGCGATCCGCTGTTGCTGGCCACCTGACAGCTGCGCCGGCTTGCGATCGCCAAAGGCCCGCATCTGCACCATGTCCAGAACCTTGTTGACCTTTTCCCCAACCTCGGCGGCGCTCATCTTGCGGACCTTGAGCGGAAAGGCCAGATTTTCAGCCACCGTCAAATGCGGAAACAGCGCATAATTCTGGAAAACCATACCGATGCCGCGCTTGTGCGGCGGTATATTATTGATTGGTCTGCCGCCAAGCTCGATGTCGCCATGGGTCGCCGTCTCAAAGCCTGCCAGCATCATCAGGCAGGTTGTCTTTCCGGACCCCGATGGCCCAAGCATGGTGACAAATTCACCAGCGGCAATATCGAGATTGAGGTCTTTGACGACGAGCGTTTCGCCGTCATAACTCTTTTGAACACCTTTGAAACGAACAAAAGGATCGCTGCTGTCAAGCATGGGATAACCACTATGTAGTGAAAAAAGAAAGCGATGCGAAATAAAAGCACGACATCATGTTGCTTGGCAAGTGCTGAGGGCGTCCTAATTTCGACACTAATTTTCCCCTTTTTCACCACCTCGGAACGAGGCGGCTTCGGGCGGCTTTTCCGGGCTTGACCGACGTCTGCAAACTGGCTAATGGCTCTGCCAATCACTATTGGAGTAAGCCCATGTCTGACGATCAAATGATTCACGTAACACGCTGGCACAATGGCGAGAAAACCTTCTCCCCTTTTTCCGATGCCGAGATGATCCGCCGCAGCAGCGCGATGCAGGCGCTGATGGCGGACAATGACATCGATGCCTGTCTGTTCACCTCCTACCATAATGTCTGTTACTTCTCCGGCTTTGTGTACTGCAAGTTCGGCCGTCGCTATGGCGCGGTGCTGAATGGTAATGGCGTGACCACGATCTCGGCCGCGATTGATGGTGGCCAGCCATGGCGGCGATCGGTCGGCGACAATGTCACCTATACAGACTGGCGGCGCGACAGCTATTTCACCGCGCTCAAGGATCTGCTGAGGGGCGTTAGACGGCTTGGCGTCGAGTTTGACGAGGTCAATCTTGACCTGAAAACGCTGCTCGAGGAGCATTTTCCGGATGTTGAGCTGGTTGACTGTGCGGCGGCGGCGATGCGCCTGCGCACCATCAAGAGCACCGAGGAGCACAAGCTGATCCGCAAGGGCGCGGATATCTGTGCGGTTGGCGGGCGCGCCGTCATGGCCGCGGTCAGGGCCGGCGTTCCCGAACATGAGGTAGCTATCGCCTCGACCAACGCCATGGTCCGCGAGATTGCCAGCTCCTTTCCCTTTGTCGAGCTGATGGACAGCTGGACCTGGTTCCAGTCCGGGATCAACACAGATGGCGCGCACAATCCGGTGACCAACAAGCTGATTGAGGAGGGCGATATTCTCTCGCTCAACACCTTTCCGATGATTTTCGGCTATTACACCGCACTTGAGCGCACGCTGTTCTGCGGTTCGGCCTCAAACGCCCATAATGACCTGTGGCAGAAAAACTGTGCTGTCCATGTCAGGGGCATGGAGCTGCTGAAGCCGGGCGCGGTCTGCGGCGAGGTGGCAACCGAGCTGAATGAGATGTACCGCGAATGGGACCTGCTGAAATACCGGTCTTTCGGCTACGGCCATTCCTTTGGTGTTCTGTGCCATTACTACGGCCGCGAGGCGTCGGTCGAGCTGCGCGAGGACATCACCACCGTTCTCGAGCCGGGCATGGTTGTCTCGATGGAGCCGATGATCATGATCCCCGATGGCGAGCCGGGGGCCGGCGGCTATCGCGAGCATGACATTCTGATCATCACCGAGGATGGGGCGGAAAACATCACCAACTTCCCCTTCGGCACCGATGAGATGATCGTCGGGCGGTAACACACCGCCAGATGGACGGCAAAACAGGAATGCGATTGATCAGACAGCCCGGCCACCGATTACAGTGGCCGGGTTTTTTATACCGAAGGCCCTACCCGACAAACAGTTCCCGCGATGAGCGGCTGAGCCGGCTGCCAGCGCCATTTTCCAGAACGAAGCTCTCACCCAGATTCATCGCCCTGCCGGTCTCACTGTCCATCAGGATCATGTGCATGAAGAACACCATCCCCTCCTCCAGAACCACCGGATTGCCATGATAGAACATCGGCCAGTCCATCCAGTTCGGCGCAAAGGTCGTTCCCATCGAATAGCCGCAGGCATTCAGCCGCGCATGCTGATAGCCATGATCATCCATCACCTGTGCATGGGCATCAAAGACATCGCCAACCAGATTGCCGGGAACAAAGGCGGCGTGGCAGGCCTCGAGCGCCTCAGCGCAGGCGGCGTGCATGGCCAGATGTTCCGGCTGCGCGCGGCCAACCGGAATGGTCCGCATCATCGCCGCATGGTAATGCCGATAGACACCGGCCCATTCGAGGGTGAGCTGATCCTCGGCATCGAGTGGACGCCGTCCCGATTTATAGCGGCACAAAAGCGCATCCGGCCCCGACCCGATGATGAATTCATTGCCCGGATCATCGCCACCACCACGGTAGATGGCGCTGTGCATCGCCGCCAGAATTTCGCCCTCATCGATGCCGCCGGCAACCAGCGCATGCGCCGCATCCAGCGCTTCATCAGCCAGCTCGGCGGCACGGCGTGTATAGGCAATTTCGGCTGCGGATTTGACCAGCCGCAGCCGCGAGACCAGTTCCGATTCATCGATCAGTGTGGCGAAACCATCAAGTGCCGCGTTCAAGCGCATCGCGTTGCGCCCGGTCAGGCCATAGGCTTCATATTCGACGCCAAGCCTGCCGCCTCCAAGACCCAGCTCATCCAGAATGGCGCGCAGATCATCCGCCGGGCTGGCCCCATCACGATCCACCCAGATGCGGATGTCGGCAATGTTCGAGGTGTTCTGCGCCTGGCGAAGATCGGGCGCGCGTGTCATCAGCACGATACGGCCATCAGCGGTCAGCACAAGCGACTGGAAATAGACATAGCCAAACGTGTCATAGCCAGTCAGCCAATACATTGATTCCTGCCGGAACATCAGCAGGGCGTCGATGTCGGCGGCCTTCATGCCTGCCAGAATGCGGGCCTTGCGATCGGCGAATTCGGTGTCGGTAAAATGCAATGCCATTTCTGGGGTCCGTTCATTGTTCAGGGCGTGGCGCGGTTATGCTGGATCCGGCCGATGAAATTGAGAAGAAGCTGCGCGGCAAGGGTTGTCGTGCTGCCGGAGAGGTCATAATCGGGGGCCACCTCGACCAGATCGACACCGATGACATCACCCCGCTTTGTCAGGCCATCCAGAAATTCAAGGATTTCATAATAGAGGAATCCCCCATGCGAGGGGGTGCCGGTGCCAGCGGCGATCGAGGGATCGAAGCCGTCAATGTCGATGGTCACATAATAGCGCTCACCCGCTGGGATGCGGGCCAGCATTCCCTCAGGGCCAAGCGCACGGAACTGGCGCACCGACTGGATGTCGGACCCCATGCGGCGGGCATCCTCATAGCCGTCACGCGCGGTCGAGGAGACATTGCGGATGCCGATCTGCGAAAGGCCGGTGACATAGGGTTTTTCTGCCGCCCGGCGCATCGGATTGCCATGGCCGTATTTGACGCCATGACGTTCATCGACAAAATCAAGATGCGCGTCAATCTGGACAAGGTGAAACGGTGCCTCATCACCAAACGCACTAATGCAGGGGATGTTCACCGAATGATCGCCGCCGAGGATGATCGGCACGGCACCGGCACGCAGGATCGCCCTGACACCAGCCTCGATATTGGCATGGCTCCTGATCGTGTCGGTATGCACGATGTCGGCATCCCCGATATCAACGATTCTGGTTTTGTCAGCTTCGAGATAGGTGACATCATCCTCATGGTCATAGGCGCCGGCGTGGCCAAAGGAAAACAGGGTTGAGGCCTCGCGGATGCCGCGCGGGCCAAACCGCGCGCCAGCGCGAAACTGGGTTCCGAAATCAAAGGGCGCCCCCAGAATGGCGAAGTCAGCATCGATATTGTTCCAGTCGGGCTGATAGGGAAATTTGCCAAAGCTGCACAATCCCACAAAGGGCAGGTTCAACCGCCCTGATTCATATTCATGTCCGCTCATTTGGTCTGTTTCCCCTGACTGTAAAAGCTGCCTGGCACCTGTCTGACGCTAGTCGAATTTTATCCTGTTCAGCAAACGCTTTTTGCTTTACCGGACAGCAAAAGCTGACGCATGCTCTGGCTGGAATTGCTGACAAATAAAGAGCCACCAGCCATGCTGAAAAAACTGACCGTTGCCCAGCGCGCCGCCTATGATGAAAATGGCTATGTCGACAGAATTGATATTTTCACCGACAGCGAGATCGAGGAGATCGTTGCCGAACTGGCCGAGGCCGAGGCGGCGTTCGGACACGAGCTTGACGCGGCGGGGCGAAACAATGCGCATTATGTGCTGCCCGTGCTTGACCGGATCACCCATGATCCGCGCATTCTCGACGCGGTTGAGGACATTATCGGGCCGGATATTCTGGTTGTCGGCACCACCCTGTTCATCAAGGAGCCGGAGACCAGGGGCTTCGTCAGCTGGCATCAGGACGCCCGCTATATCGGCCTTGAGCCACATAACTGGGTGACCGGCTGGGTCGCTCTTGGTGATGTTTCGGTGGAAAATGGCTGCATGCAGATGATTCCCGGTTCGCATAAGGCACCGCTGCGCGAACATGTTGATACTTTTGGCGAGGACAATATTCTGACCCGCGGCCAGACCGTGCCGGATGTCGACGAGGCCAGCGCCGTTCCCGTCGAGATGACGGCTGGCCAGCTGTCGCTGCACCATCCACGCATTGTGCATGGCTCCGGGCCAAATCTGAGCCAGCGCCGCCGCCTTGGCTTTGCCATTCAGAGCTTCATTGCACCAGATGTCGATCAGGTGATTGGCAAAAACTGGGCACAGCTGGCGCGTGGAGAGGACAGATATGGCCACCATGGCATTGCCGGCCATCCCAAGGGCGTGATGAATCCAGACGACATTGCCTTTCGCAACATGACCAATGAAGAACTCTCAAAAATCTTCTATGCCGGGGCGGCACAGAAGGGAAAATTCTAAGGAACCTCTGTAATGACCGATCACTCGCATATCGCAGCCGCTGAGGCTGGCCATATCAACGCCCGTCTTGTTTCGAACCGAGCGCATGCCCGCAAGGCATTTCCCGATGCGCCGCATCTGCTCAACAACGCCAATATGGGCCGGGCTTTTGACACCATCAGCAAATGGCCCGGCTATACACCAACACCGCTTGTAGACCTGCCGGAAATTGCTGCCCATTGCGGGGTGGCACGTGTTGTCTACAAGGATGAATCGACACGGCTTGGCCTCGGTGCCTTCAAGGCACTGGGAGGTGCCTATGCGGTGGCCGATCTGGTCCGTGAGCAGGTGGCAAAGGGGGCCAATGTTGGCGAGGTGACGGTAGCCACTGCCACCGATGGCAATCATGGACGCTCTGTCGCCTGGGGCGCGCAGCTGGCTGGCTGCAACGCCAAGATCTACATCCATGAACATGTCAGCAGGGCCCGCGAGGCCGCCATGCAGGCCTATGGCGCCGAGGTCATTCGCGTTCAGGGCAATTACGAGGTATCGCTCGCAGATTGCAGGGCAGATGCGGAGGCGAATGGCTGGCATCTTGTTTCCGACACTTCATGGGAGGGCTATGTCGACGTACCAAGGGCGATTATGGCCGGCTACACGGTCATGGGCCGTGAGATTATTGACCAGCTTGGTGAGGATGCGTTGACGCATGCGTTTCTGCCAATCGGTGTTGGCGGTCTTGCCGCCGGGGTTGCCGCCCCCCTCTGGGCGCATATGGGCGCACAGCTGTGCAATCTGATTTCGATTGAATCCACGATGTCCTGTTGTTTCGCCGACTCGATCGAGGCTGGCAAACCCACACTGTTCGATATCACCGAGGAGACGCTGATGGCTGGTCTGTCCTGTGGTGAGGTGTCGCTTGTCGCCTGGGAAATCCTGCAGCCAGCGCTCAGCCATTCGATGGCAATCAGCGACGAGGCGGTGGCCCCGCTGATGCGCTGGTTCCATGGGCGATCACCCAGCATCGAGGCTGGCGAATGTTCAACCTCAGGTCTGGCCGGCCTGTTACAGGCGCATAAAAACCCACAGCATTGGCAGAGCATGGGTTTTGATGCCAATTCGGTGGTCCTGCTGATTGGCACAGAGGGCGCAACCGATCCCGATCTCTATGCCAAGATCATTTCCGGTAACTAGATCCATGCAGAGCAAGCACACACCGCCGCCACGCGGCTTCGACGACAGCGAATATGCAGCCCGCTGCAAAGCCGCACAGGCGGTCATGGCCGATCATGGTCTTGGCGCAATGCTGTTCGCTTCCGAGACCGATATCCGCTATTTCACTGGCTTCATGACACAATTCTGGCAAAGCCCGACACGCCCCTGGTTCGTCGTGCTGCCACCCACCGGCAAGCCGATTGCCGTGATCCCAACCATTGGCGTGCCGTTGATGCGTGACTGCTATGTCGACGACATCCACAGCTGGTCCTCACCTGCCGCGAGTGATGACGGTATCGGCCTGCTAATCTCGACGATCCGTTCGGTGATGGAGGATGGCACACTCGGTGTGCCGATGGGGCGCGAGACCGCATTGCGCGTACCACTGGCCGATATTCTGCAGATCATCGCCGCGCTTGATGACATTAAGCTGGCCGATGTAACGCCTGAAATCCAGCATATCAGAATGGTCAAATCGCCAGCCGAAATCGCCAAGCTGGCGCATGTCTGTGGCATTGTGTCGGATGTCTTTGCGACAATCCCCGACTGGGCGCATGCCGGCTTGCCCCTGTCGGACCTGTTTCGCCAGTTCAAGATACGGGCACTCGAGGCTGGTGTCGATGATGTCAGCTATCTTGTCGGCTCTGCCGGCCCCGGTGGCTATTATGATATCATCGCTCCACCAAATGATCGCCGCCTGGCGACCGGTGATGTTTTCATGCTCGATACCGGCAGCGTCTGGGACGGTTATTTTTCAGATTTTGACCGCAATTTTGCCATTGGCCATGCCAGCGATGGCGCACATGCAGCACATCAAACGCTGTATGATGCAACCGATGCCGCGCTGGCGATTGCCAGACCGGGCGTCACCGCAGCCGATCTCTACCGGGCGATGGATGCGGTGCTGCGGCCAGACAATGACGGTGATGGCGGCGGCGATGATGTTGGCCGCTATGGTCATGGGCTTGGCATCCAGCTGACCGAACCACCATCGCATACCCATTGGGACAATACCGTTCTGACAGCGAATATGGCACTGACCCTGGAGCCATCGCTCATCTATGATAACGGCTTCCTGATGGTTGCCGAAGAAAATATACTGATCACCGAAAGCGGTGTAGACTTGCTTTCAACGCGCGCCGCAAGCGATCTGCCAGTAATTGTGTGAGTGATCATATGACAGGGCGGACCCTACTAGCAGACGGAGAGTGATATGGATGAGGCAAAAACCAATGATGTGTCCTTCCAGCATTATGATTTTGAGGTCATTGCCGATGACCGGCGCGCAGCCCAGCTGGGCCTTGTCACGCTGGAGACGGATCTGACAATCGAGGATGAGCTCAGATTCTTTTTCGCCGGTCCACCGACAGGTGTGCATGCAGGTGGTCTGTCACTTCTGCACAGCCGCATTCCCTGTGACGATCAGGTGACGGCGGAAAATCTGCAGCAGATGGAAGGTCATTTTGCGGCGTCGCTGGCGCTGTTTCCCCCGGGTCATGCGTTCGATGTCATCGGCTATGGGTGTACCTCGGCCTCGCTGGTGATCGGCGCCGACAGGGTTGCGGCACTGGTCACAAAGCAGATTGACGTACCGCATGTGACAACCCCGATCACCGCGGCCAAGCGCGCACTTGAAAAGCTGGGCGCAGGACGCATTGGTTATCTGGCACCCTACATCTCGGAGATATCAGCCCAAATGTGCGCTGATTTCGAGGCCGATGGCTTTGCCGTCGGCATCGCCGCAACCTTTGGCGAGGGTCAGGATTCGGTTGTCGGACGGATTTCTCCCAGCTCAATCAAGACAGCGCTTGGCACCCTTGCCGAAAGCGCGGCAGGCGGCATCGACGCGATTTTCGTATCCTGCACCTCACTGAAATGCGCCTCGATCATTGCAGCTGCTGAGGCCGAGCTGGGCATTCCCGTGATTTCCAGCAACTCTGCATTGGCATGGGACATGGCAAGATTGGCCAATGTACCTGTTGGCGGCCCGGTAAATGGCACTGGAAAGGGCATGCTGTTTGCCTGACAGGCACCTAGCTCAGAAGGATTGAGCCGTCCACCTCGGCAAGAGTGCTACGCCCGCACAGCGCCATCGTCTTGTCCAGCTCGGTATGCAGAATTTCCAGCATCTGCACAACACCTGCCTCGCCAGCCGCGCCGAGGGCATAGAGAAATGGACGGCCGACAAGCGTTCCCTTCGCGCCAAGTGCAATCGCGCGCAGAATGTCCTGACCGCCGCGAATGCCACTATCCATCCAGACCTCACACTGGGTACCCACCGCATCAACGATTTCCGGCAATGCGGCGATGGCGGACGGTGCGCCATCAAGCTGGCGGCCACCATGGTTGGACACGACAATCGCATTAGCGCCGACATTGACTGCGGCCCGCGCATCCTCAACATCCAGAATGCCCTTGATGATAAACTTGCCGTCCCATTGCCTGCGGATTGCCGCCACATCATCCCAGGACAGCGAGGGATCAAACTGGCTGGCCGTCCAATCCGCGAGCGAACTCATGTCCTTGACGCCTTTCACATGCCCGACAATATTGCCGAACTGCCGCCGGCGGGTGCCCAGCATGCCAAGGCACCAGGCGGGTTTGGTCATGAGGTTGAGCATATTCGCAAGCGTTGGTTTTGGCGGCGCGCTCAATCCATTGTGAACGTCCTTGTGCCGCTGGCCGAGGATCTGCAGATCCATTGTAACCATCAATGCCGAGCAATTGGCATCACGGGCGCGTTCAACAAGCCGCGAGATGAAATCACGGTCACGCATCACATAAAGCTGGAACCAGAATGGGTTTTGCGTGTTGGCGGCGACATCCTCAATCGAACAGATCGACATTGTGGACAGGGTGAAGGGGACGCCGAATGTCTCAGCCGCCCTTGCCCCCAGAATTTCACCATCAGCATGCTGCATGCCGGTCAGGCCCGTCGGCGCAATGGCCACCGGCATTGGCATCATTTCACCAAGCATCGGCATCCGGGTGCTGCGCTGGCTGACATCAATACCAATCCGTTGGCGGAATTTCAACGCCTGCAAATCAACCTCATTCGCACGGTAGGTTGTCTCGGTCCAAGACCCGCTGTCAGCGTAATCATAGAACATGCGTGGTACACGCCGTTCTGCATGTTTGCGAAAATCCTCAACACAGGCAAATTTCGGCATCAAAAGCCCCCTTTCCCAGTGAACCTAAATCAAAAGACCGGCAAAAAACAGTGCTAGCGCGATTGCCGCAACATGCGGTTCATCAGCAACACCGGCACAAGGCCAACAATAACGATCATCAGGGACGGCAGCGCGGCTTCCTCGAGCATTTCATCCTTGGCAAACTGATACGCGAAAGTGGCAAGTGTTTCAAAGTCAAATGGCCGCAGCAGAAGCGTCATCGGCAATTCCTTCATCACATCGACAAACACCAGCAGCGCCCCAGCGACCAGCGAGCTGCGCAGGAGCGGCAGGATCACCTGACGCAGGCTGCTGCCAAAACCATGGCCCAGCACCCGGCTGGCACCCATCATGTTATCAGGCAGGCGGCGAACACCGGACAGGGTTGCACCATAGCCAACCGCCTGAAAACGGACAAGATAGGCACAGACCAGAACACCGAAACCACCCAGCAGCAAGCCAGTCACATTGTCGTTCGTCACCGCAGCCACCGTCCGGTCGATCAATCCGGCAAAAATCAGCATGCCGATGGCAAGCATCGTTCCGGGAAAGGCATAGCCTGTTGAGGCAACCAGCGCCATTGCCCGTGTATGCCTGCCAGCGCGGTAGGTTGCGGCCAGCACGATCACCGCCGAGACCAGCATCACCAGCAAGGCGGCCACGGCCGATATCACCACTGAATTGAAAACCGTCGAGGCGATGCCACCTATCTGCGCGGCGAGCGATGAGGCCAGCACGAATTTGAGCAGAACCCCGACCGGAATGACAAAGCCGAACAGAAGCGGTGTGATACAGGCGAGATAACAGCATGCTTTGCCAGCCAATCCGATGCGCAGGCGGACCAGCGGAGTCTGTGATCTGGCAGTGCTTGCAAATTGCTGGCGCGAACGGGCATAAAGCTCAAGGCCAAGGAGACTGAGGATGAAAACAAAGCCAACCAGCGAAATCTGCGCGGCGGCGACAATGTTGTTCATGCCAAGCCAGACATTGAAAATGCCAAGGGTGATCGTCTCGATGGCAAAATATTCGACCGTGCCAAAATCGGAAACCACCTCCATCAGCACCAGCGCAAGACCTGCCATGATCGCCGGACGCGCCAGCGGCAGACCGACCGTCCAGAATTGCGATTTATTGTGAACAAGCGCTATCTCGAACAGGCTTGCTGACGTCAGCCGAAAAGCGATGCGCGTCACCATATAGATGTAGGGATAGAGAACTGACGCCATGACAAGCGTCGCCCCGCCAAGCGAGCGAATTTCCGGAAACCAGTAATCGCGGGCACCCTGCCAGCCAAAAAGGCTGCGAAGCGCAGTCTGCACCGGCCCGGCATATTCAAAAAAATCGGTGTAGGTATAGGCGATGATATAGGCAGGGATGGCTGCAGGCAGCAGCAGCATCCATTCAAACCAGCCTCGCCCGGCAAATTCATAACGGGTGATGACCCAGGCGCTGCTGACGCCGAACAGGATCGCCAGCGCCCCGACGCCTCCCATCAGGATCAGCGTGTTGCCGACATATTTGCCAAGCACAGTCGCGGCAAGATGCGCCCACAGCCCTCCGCTGTCACCAAAGGCTGTGATCAGCAGCGCGATGACCGGACCCAGCAAGAAGGCGCAAAGCGCAACCACGCTGAGCGACCAGCCGTCGACACGGTGTTTCGGGATCTGCGCCCAATTGGATAAAAATGCAGCTACCATTGGTGTGGGATGTACAATATTTGCGAATGATTATCAAAAGCGAAAATAAGATGTAGCCAATTTGGCCGTAAAAAGCGCGGAAAATCTGTTCCCGTGCGACAATTTTTCGAGGCCGTCATGGCCACCACCCGATAACTGCATAAAATTGGTTTTTTTACGCATCTGGGCGGTTGCACTTCGTCGCCCAAGAGGGCATATCTGCGGCAAGGCAGGCCCCAAGAGACAGCAAGCGAGGACGGACCCCGTATCATGGATGAAGCGTTACTCATCGCCATTCTTCAGATCATTGCAATCGATATTGTTCTGGGAGGTGATAACGCAATCATCATCGCCCTTGCCTGTCGGAATCTGCCAGTGCGCCAGAAGCGCCTTGGCGTGCTATGGGGAACGGCGGGTGCCATCATTCTGCGCTGTATCCTTGTTTTCTTCGCCACAACGCTGTTGACCATTCCGGGACTGAAGCTGATTGGCGGACTGTTACTGCTGTGGATCGGGGTGAAACTTCTGGTCGAGGACGACCATGTTGACGAGAGCGCGGTCAAACAACCGCCAAACCTGATGGGGGCGGTGCGCACGATCATCATTGCCGATTTCGTGATGAGTCTCGACAATTCGATCGCCATCGCCGCCGCCGCCAAGGGCAATATGTACCTCGTTGTCTTTGGCCTTGTGCTGAGCGTGCCGATCATCATTGCCGGCAGCGCGCTGATTCTGCGGCTGATGACACGCTTCCCACTGATCATCGCCGCTGGTGGAGCGCTGCTTGGCTGGCTGGCTGGCGACATGATTGCCACCGACCCACTTTTGGTCGAAGAGCTGTCGACACATACTGGCCACGCGCCAGCGCTGGCAGCGGCACTCGGTGCCGGGCTTGTTGTTGTAACCGGAATGATCCTGAAACGGCGCGGCGGTCAATCGGCCCAGTAGAGGCGCATCGGATTATCAACCAGCAACGCATGCTGCAAGGCGGCGGTCGGCGCAATCTGCGGGATCAGGTCGGTCAACAGACCATCATCGGGAAGATGTGATTTCATGTTCGGATGCGGCCAGTCAGTACCCCAGAGAACACGGTCGGGGAAATGTTTGACCAGATAGGCCTGAAAGGGCAGCACATCCTCATAGGGTGGACCGGCCATGGTCAGCCGCTCGGGACAGCTGACCTTCGTCCATAGATTTGGCATATCCCCCATCAACTGGGCAAACGCCTGAAAATCAGGATGCGAGACCGGTTTGCCGACATCCGGGCGGCCCATATGGTCAACGACGATGATCCCCGGCAGAGTTTTCAGAAACGGCGTCAGCTCAGCCAGATCAGCCGCCTCGAAATAGACCACGATGTGCCAGCCAAGATGCTGCACCCGGGCGGCGCTTGCCTGAAACACCTCCCTTGGAGTGGCATCGACCAGACGCTTGACGAAATTGAAACGGATGCCACGCACCCCGGCATCATGCAATTCCTGCAGATCGACATCAGTGATATTCGGCGCAATCGAGGCGACGCCGCGCGCGCGCCCGTCTGAGGCCCGCAGCGCATCGACAAGAGCGCGATTGTCACGACCATGACAGGTCGCCTGAACGATCACATTACGGGAAAAACCAAGATGATCCCGAAGGGCAAACAGCATGTCCTTGCTGGCATCGCCGGGGGTGTATTTGCGTTCCGGGGCAAAGGGAAACAATGATGCCGGCCCGAACACATGGCAATGGGCATCAACGGCACCAGCAGGGGGAACATAGGCCGGCGTCCGCGGGTTCGGATGCCAACTGATAACCCCATCATTTGCCTGTTCAGCCATTAGTCGCCTGCCTTCCCCATCAGAAAATCTCACCATCGAAAAGTTTGCGCGTCGTGCGCAGCATACCCGAGCCGGTTACTGCTCCGTCGGCATCAGTGCGCAGAATGCAGGCGGTGCTGCCGCCCGGATGTTCAACCATCATGGTTTTGTCATTGCCGTCCGGGATGACTGCGATTTCAGCCAGCACGCTATCCGGTAGAAGCGCCGCTGTTGCCGCACTGATGGCAGCAAAAACCCCGATGGTGTCATGACAGCGATGTGGGATGAAACTTCGTGTCATGAACGCGCCACCGGCAAGAGGCGATGCCACAAGGATCATTTTCGGCACTGATTTCGAACTGACATCACCCAGCCCCATGCGCTCGCCACAGGCCAGCCGCAAGGCCTCCAGGCGCTCCTTCAGACCGGCATCTGCGTCCAGATCTGCCGGGGCTTCATAACCGCTGATGCCAAGATCGGCAGCCCGCAACACAACGACAGGCATGCCATTGTCGATCAGGGTGACATCGAGGTCACTGATCCGGTCAGAGCTGTTGCCACTCGGCAACAGAGTCCCGCACATCGACCCGGCAGTATCCTCAAAGACCAGCGGCACAGCCGCGGCCGTCCCCGGCACACCATCAATAACAGCATCACCACCATAGGACACATGGCCATCTGGAGTGGCGATGCTGGCGACAGCGATCTGGCCGGTGTTGCGCATGAAAATCCGCACCTGGGTGACGCCGCCATTGGCCGTCACCAACCCGCGTTCGATGGCAAAGGCCCCAACACCGGCAAGGATATTGCCGCAATTCTGCGCATCGGAGACGAGTGCCTGATCAACAAAGACCTGCAGGAACAGATAGTCGATATCGGCATCGGCGCGCGCCGATCTGTCGACTATCGCAACCTTCGAGGTGAGCGGCGTTCCGCCACCCATACCGTCGATCTGACGGGCATCGGGCGATCCCATCACGCGCAGCAGCAAGGCATCGCGGTCAGCAGGGTCCGCCGGCAGATCAGTGCCGAGGAAATAGCCACCCTTTGAGGTGCCACCACGCATCCACATACATCTGGTTGCAGTTGTCATTGCCTGTCCTGCCAGCCGGTCCCTCGGGTGTAATCCCGCTGCAACCATAGCATCACCCCCGATATCTGTGTGCCTTTTTTGAGGGCATTCAATCAATTTTGACCGCCTCGCAGGGCGGCACAGCGCCACCAAACACGATGACAGGCCCGCCAATCTGCTGGTAGGCTTGCCCGATGGGAATGAGCAACAGCAGATTGTGCCTGATCGGCTTTGGCGAGGCTGGCGGAGAAATTGCCCGAAGCCTGGAGGCGTGGCGTGGTGCATCTACAGCCCCCCTGCCGGCCCTCACGGCCTTTGACATCAAGATCGCCCAGCCGGACAGTGCCCATCTGCTGCGCCGCCGAATGGAGGCCGTCGGCGTCGGGTGCGCTGCTGATCTGGCAACAGCATTGGCGGGTGCAAAGATGGTGATCAGCGTTGTCACGGCAGACCGGGCTCATGAAGCGGCGGTAGCGGCAGCGCGGCATATCGAGGCCGGCACCCTGTTTTTGGACATGAACAGCTGCGCCCCCGGAACCAAACAGAAATCAGCGCATGTGATTGAACAGGCCGGTGGCCTGTATGTCGATGTTGCGGTGATGGCACCGATCACGTCAGCCGGCCATCGCACCAGCATGCTGGCGGCAAGCAAACATGGCGAGGCGGCAGCGGCGCTGTTTGCCGCACTCGACATGAAGGTCAGCCTTGTTGGTGACGCGCCGGGCCGCGCCTCGACAATCAAGATGCTGCGGTCGGTCATGATCAAGGGCATCGAGGCATTGACCGCCGAGTGTTTTCAGGCTGCCTGTCGCGCCGGTGTTGCAGAAGAGGTGGCAGCCTCGCTGGATGCGTCAGAACCTGATGAGGGCTGGGCCGAGCGCGCCAGCTACAACATGGAGCGAATGACAACACATGGCCGGCGCCGCGCCGCGGAAATGCGCGAGGTCGTGGTGACACTGGCCGAGCTTGGTGTTGCCAGCGGCATGAGCGCGGCCACCGCAGACCGGCAAGACGCCTTTGGCGCGCCCGGCATCGATCTGGTGAGGATCAGGGGGCTGGCGGCACGCATGGACGCGATCGAAACCGCCCTTGCGGCGGACAGAACAACGGATGAAGGAAAAAGGTAACATGAAATTATGTCTTGCAGGTGGCGGTGCCTTTGGAAAAAAACATCTTGATGCGCTGGCGCTGATTGAAGGCGTTGAGGTGGTGTCACTTGTCGGACGCCGCGCCGAGGCAACAGCCGAGCTTGCCGCCGCCTATCATATTGGCCATTCAACGACGCGGCTTGAGGAAAGTCTGGCCATGTCGGAAATTGACGCGGTCATCCTGGCAACGCCAACAGGCATGCACGCCGCCCAGGGGCTGGCCGCGATGGATGCCGGCAAGCATGTGCTGATCGAAATTCCCATGGCCGATACGCTGGCGGATTCCGAAGCGCTGGTCGCCAAGCAACGCGACACCGGTCTTGTCGCGATGGCCGGGCATGTGCGGCGCTTCAATCCCTCCCATCAATATGTTCACCGGCTGATCAGCACCGGTGAGATGAATATCCAGCAGCTTGATGTACAGACCTATTTCTTCCGCCGGAAGAATATCAGCGCCGATGGCAGCCCGCGCAGCTGGACCGACCATCTGCTCTGGCACCATGCCTGCCACACCATCGATCTGTTCATGTACCAGACCGGCGAGATGGTCAGCGAGGTACATGGGCTGCAGGGACCGGTCCATGATGAGCTGGGAATCGCGATGGATATGAGCATCATCATGAAAACCGCCAGCGGCAAGTTATGCACGCTGTCGCTGTCGTTCAACAATGACGGTCCGCTGGGCAGTTTCTTCCGCTACATCTGTGACAATGACACCTTCATCGCCCGCTATGACGAGCTGTTCGATGGCAGGGAGAACCCGATCGATGTCAGCAAAACTGATGTCTCGACGAATGGCATTGAGCTGATCGACCGGGAATTCATTGCCGCCATCCGCGAAGGCCGCGAACCCAATTCCAGCCTTGCCCAGTGCCTGCCAGCCATGCAGGTGATGGATATCATCGAGAAACAGTTCAAAAGCTGATGCAGCGGGAGGCGTGCCATGATCATTGACTGCCACGGACATTACACGACCACCCCGCCCGGCGTCGGCGCCTGGCGTGATGCACAAAAGGCCGCTGTCGCCGCCGACCCGGCGCATGTCTCGAGCAAGGGGGTGATCGCGGTCAGCGATGCCGAAATCCGCGAGAGCATCGAGACCAACCAGCTGCGCGTGCAGCGTGAGCGCGGCACCGATGTCACGATCTTCTCACCGCGTGCAAGCTGGATGGGGCATCATGTCGGCAATGCCTCGACCTCACAGGCCTGGACCGAACATTGCAATGAGCTGATCCACCGGGTCTGCACGCTGTTTCCGGAAAATTTCGTGCCTGTCTGCCAATTGCCGCAAAGCCCGCAGACACCAATCCAGACGAGCATTGCCGAATTGCAGCGCTGTGTCGGCGAGATGGATTTTATCGGCTGCAATCTGAATCCCGACCCGTCGGGTGGTTACTGGCAGGACAAACCGCTTGGTGACCGCTATTGGTATCCGCTCTATGAGGTGATGTGCGAGCTGGATGTGCCGGCGATGATCCATGTCAGCGGTGCCTGTCATCCGGCGATGCATACGACAAGCTCGTTCTATCTTGGCGCTGACACCACGGCCTTTGTGCATTTCATGATGTCGGATGTGTTTGCAGATTTTCCCTCTATTAAATTCATCATCCCGCATGGTGGCGGGGCGGTTCCCTATCATTGGGGACGGTTTCGGGGCATGGCGCAGGATATGGGCCTGGGTGAGCTGGAGACGCGTGTGCTGAAAAATATTTTCTTTGACACCTGCGTCTATCATCAGGACGGCATTGACATGCTGCTCGATGTGATCCCAACGAAGAATATCCTGTTCGCCTCGGAAATGATTGGCGCGGTGCGCGGCATCGACCCCCGCAGCGGGCATTATTATGACGACACGAAACGCTATATTGACGCCAACACCGCCCTGAGCGCAGCGCAGAAACAGATGGTGTTCGAGGACAACGCCAGAGCGGTGTTCTCACGCCTGAAGCTGTGAGCCGCCCCGATCAGCCGGGCAGCAGTCCGGCAAGCAGTTTCAGCCCATAGAGTGAGAAGCCAATGCCGACCAGTGCATTGATTGGCCGATAGAGCCGCAGATAAATCCTGCCGGCAGTCCGGCTGGCAAACAGCATGGCAAAGAGCGCGTGACCAGTAAAAGACGCCCCACCCGCCATCAGGGTGAACAGGGTGATGTGCAGCACATCGCTGGCAATCACCGGAAACAGCGAAATGACGGCAAGCCATGTTGTCAGCACCTTTGGATTGGTCATCATCACCATGAAGGCCTGGGCAAAGGCACGCGCGACAGGCTGGTTGTGGATTGCCGTCAATCTGGCCTCGGGTCCAACCGATTTTCGCAGATAGCGAAAGGCGAAATACTGCAGCAGCAGCCCACCCAGCGCGGTGAGTGCCGCCTGGGCAACCGGCAGCGCAGCGAACAGTGCAGCCGCGCCAAACAGCACGGCAAGCGCCCATAGCACAAGCCCGGCGCCACAGGCGCAGGCGCAGGCCATGCCAGCCCGCAGACCAGACCCCATCGCCGTGGCAATGGTATTGAGAACATTCGGCCCGGGAATGAACACATTGAGCATGAGGAACAGCAATGCCGGCATCAGATCGAACAATGGCATCGCAAGAGACTCCGCAGACAGAGGACAGCATTGGCGGACGCAGGGTCCCCCGAAAAAGTGACTTACCCGGCATCGCCCCGTGATGGACAGGTTCCAGCTTGAACGCGGGTGCCAAACCATGCTTTATAGCGCATGCAAATCTGCTTTTGTGATTTGATTTCTTTGTGATTTGATTTTCCTTTCCATCGTTTGAGGTGCCTGTCATGTCCGATTATGTTTTTTCACCACCAGCCATTCAGGCCATTCCCATTTTCGGCAGCGACAAGCTGTTTCCGGTCAACCGGATTTTCTGTGTTGGCCGCAATTACGAGGCACATGCCAAGGAAATGGGTGTCGAGGTTGACCGTGAGGCACCGTTCTATTTCACCAAATCCGCCGCCTCGATCAGCATGGCCGAGGGCAGCATCAGCTACGCCAAACGCACGCAGAATTACCATTATGAAATGGAGCTGGTGCTGGCCATTGGCACGGCTGGCCTGGATGTCGGCATTGATCAGGCGGAAACCCTGATTTTCGGCTGCGCCGCCGGTCTCGATATGACACGCCGCGATCTGCAGAACAATTCGAAGAAACAGGGCCGTCCGTGGGACACCGGCAAGGATGTCGAGGAATCTGCCGTAATCACGCCGATCAGGCCGATTGCCGAGGTGCCATCTTTTGCCAGGGCGCGGATCTACATGTCGCAGAATGGCGAGATGAAACAGGAGTCCGATCTGGCGCTGATGGTGTGGTCAGTTCCTGAAATCATCGCCGATCTGTCCACCCTCTATCATCTGCAGCCAGGCGATCTGATCTATACCGGAACCCCGGCTGGTGTCGGTCCGGTCGAACGGGGCGATACGCTGGTCGGCGGTGTTGACGGCATTGCTGAATTCACCGTTTCCATCACCTGATAGCCCGTCCCGGGCAGCGCCTATTGCAAATCGGCAAAGGCGGTGCGCAGGCGCTGTATTGCCGTGGCCAGCTGAGCGCGCGGCGTTGCGATATTGAACCGCATGAAACCGTCACCACCAGCACCGAATGTTGAGCCATGGCTGGCGGCAACACCGGCATCCTGAATGCGCCCGATGAATTCAGCCGGGGCCATTCCGGTGCCGGCAAAATCCACCCAGCACAGATAGGTTGCCTGCAGCGGCATCACGCTGACACCCGGGATTTGTGACAGTTCATCACTCAGCAGCTGGCGGTTGCCATCGAGATAGACAAGCAGCTCGTCAAGCCAGTCAGCGCCATGCAGATAGGCCGCCTCGGCCATCACCATGCCGAACCGGTTGACCGACATGCCGGCCGCCCTGTGCGTTTTTGCCAGCTTCCTGCGCAGCGCCTGATCGGGAATCACCATGCTGCCAGTCATGCCACCAGCCAGATTGAAGGTCTTGGTCGTCGCGATCAGCGTGACAAGACGGTCAGCTGCCTGCGGCATCGCAAGCGGTGCGACAACATGGCTGTGACCGGGCATGATCAGATCGTTATGTACCTCGTCGCTGATCAGAACGAGATCATGTTTGACGCAGAAATCGGCAAGCGCGCCAAGCTCGGCCGCGGACCAGACGCGCCCCCCCGGATTGTGCGGCGAGCAGAGCAGGACAAGCCGTTCATCGCCGGTCAGCTGCGCCTCCAGCGCCGCAAGGTCCATGTGGTAGACACCCTCGCGCTGCACCAGCTCGGATTCGACAAGCCGCCGGTCATTGGCGTCGACAATGGTGCCGAACCAGTGATAGACGGGAGAGAACACGATGACCCCCTCCCCCGGGTTGGAAAAGGCGCTGATACACAGCGCCAGCGCATTGACAAGGCCATGCGTCTGCAACAGCCAGGACGGATCGACGCGCCAGTTATGCCGCCGTTCCATCCAGCCAGAAAGCGCTGCCGCATAGCTCGCCGGATTGTCGTAATAGCCATAGACGCCATGCGCCATTTCCGCTGCAAGGGCGGCATCAACCTGTTGTGGCGGACGGAAATCCATATCGGCCACCCACATTGGAATGCCAGTGTCGGGTGAGACACCATAGCTGGCCTGCATGCTGTCCCATTTGCTTGAATGGGTGTTGCGGCGGTCGATGATCCTGTCAAAATCAATTGTCACGGTCTGTCTTTCTGTTTGTGCTGGCATCATCATGGATGGTGAAAATGGCGGTGGCATACGCCTGTTGGTTTGCCATCTCATTATGTGCCGGTTAATCTCACAAGTCATAGCCAGTTGATGAAATGGTATCAACAGCGTAATCGCTGGCAAAAAGGTGTGTGATGTCCCAGACAGTTGAAATTCTTCATGATTTGATCGGCTTTGCCACGGTCAGCCGTGACCCGAACCGGGCGTTGATCAATAATGTTGCCGACCGGCTGGATGATGCCGGAATCAGCGTGACGGTGATTCCCGATGATAGTGGCAAGAAGGCCAATCTGTTTGCCAGCACCGGCCCACAGGAGCCGGATAATGGCGGCGTGATGCTGTCCGGCCACACCGATGTTGTGCCGATCGACGGACAGGACTGGACCCGGCCAGCCTTTACCTGCACCGAGGAGGATGGTCGGCTTTATGGACGCGGCACGGCAGACATGAAGGGCTTTTGCGCCGCAGCGATTGCCAGCTTCGTTGCCGCCAGCCGGCTGCCATTGCGCTCGCCGCTGCATCTGGCGCTGTCCCATGACGAGGAAATCGGCTGCATTGGCGTGCGCTCGATGATCGAGATGATGGCCAAAGCCCCCTTCCGGCCAGCAATGTGCATCGTCGGTGAGCCAACCCAGATGGGGCTTGGCACCGGCCATAAGGGCAAGACAGCGATTCGGGCGCATTGCCACGGCAGGGCCGGCCATTCGGCGCTGGCGCCACTGGCGGTCAATGCGCTGCATCTTGCCTGTGACCTGGCGGGCGAGATTCGCGCCACGCAGGATGAGCTGCGCCAGAATGGTGCGCAGGATGATGATTATAATATTCCCTATACCACCCTCCATGTCGGACGGATTGACGGCGGTGTGCAGTTGAACATCGTCCCGCATGAGGCCGTCATCGATTTTGAAATCCGCAATCTGGCGGAGGACAACCCGCAGGACATCATCCAGACAATCGAGCGCAGAATAGCGCCAATCATTGCCAGAGCGCAGCAGATCGCCCCGGAAGCGGCGATCAATTTCACGATTACCAACACCTATCCCGGGTTGAACACCGCCGCGGATGAGGATGTTGTAACGCTGTTGAAGTCACTGACCGGCGCCAATACCACGATCAAAATGGCCTTTGGCACCGAGGGCGGGCTGTTTTCCCGCGATCTGGGAATTCCGACGGTGATCTGCGGCCCCGGATCCATGGATCAGGGACATAAACCGGATGAATTTGTTACAAGACAGCAACTTGCCTTATGTGATGACATGCTGGCAAAACTCAATCAACGGCTTGTCGCCGGGCTGTGACGTGCCTGTCGTCACCCGTTGCACAGGACCAATAATTGCAAAACACCCTGATTTGCAGAAGACCCTGATGTTGACAGGCAGCCACATATCATTCAGCGTGCAATAGGAAATATCCTATTTTGTGCCAGATGTCAAGCAGAAAATGAAAGCCGGCGTTCCCGTGACCGCGACAAGGGTAAAATCAGGGCTGCGGTCAGAGCGTCGCATCAAGCCCCCTGATCAGCTGTTCGACCTCGTCAGCGCTCGTGTAATGCACGAAGCTGAGGCGCAGGACGCCGGCCTCCGGATCGCAGCCAAGCGCGCCGATGGTGCGCACGGCATAGAAATCACCGGCACCGGCCATCACCCCGTGCGCCGCAAGGTCGGTGGCAATGGCAGCCGCCGGACGCGCAGTGTGCAGCGCCACCGTTGGCACCCTGCCGGTGGCGGTGTCGGTATGATCATTGCCTAGAATGCGCACATCATTACGTCCACGCAGCCAGTCAAGAAGCGGGGCAAGGGTTTTGTCCTCATAGGCGCGCTGCAGGGCGCAGACAGACCGCCCCCTGTGGGCAGCGTCACCCGCATTGGCATCTGTGCCATAATGATGGCTGTAGAGCGTGTCGATGTAATCGGCCATGCCAGCCGCGGCGGCAATCTGGGCATGGTCGGGACCGGCCGGCGTGAAGCGTTTGGTGCGCGTGTCGGCGTTGAAGAAATGCCCCTGATTGGGCAGCCGGTCGGCAAGCGCGCGGCGCACGATCATCACGCCCTGATGCGGGCCATAGGTCTTGTAGCTGGAAAACAGATAGATATCAGTGCCAAGCGCAGCAACATCAGGCAGACCATGCGGGGCCATGCTGACACCATCGACGCAGGTGACAGCCCCCGCCGCATGCGCCATCGCCACGATCCGGTCGACGGGATTTTCCTGGCCGACAATGTTCGAGCAATGCGGAAAACAGACCAGCCTGACCGGCCCGTCCAGAAGTGGCGCCAGATCATCGGTGCTGAGCTGGCCCTGTTCAGCATCGACATGCCATTCGCGCACCTCGATCCCACGGTCGGCAAGACGGCGCCAGACACCGGTATTGGCCTCGTGATCCTGATCAGTGACAATGATGGCATCACCCGGGCTGAGCATGGCGGCAAAGGCCTGCGCCAGAATATAGGTGTTCTGGCTGGTCGAGGGACCGAAGCTGAGTTCATCCGTCTCGACATTCATCAGCGCGGCAAGACGGGTCTGTGCCTCGTCCATTTCCTCGCCACCTGCGCGCGAGGCCGGAAAGAAGCCATAGGGCTGGACCTTGCGCTCGGTGTAGAAGCGGTGCAGGCGGTCGATCACCTGACCACAGGTATAGGAGCCACCAGCATTTTCAAAGAAGGCCTGGCCCTGGAGTGCGGGTTGGGCAAAGGCGGGAAACTGCGAGCGCACAAAGTCGATGTCGAGTTCAGTCATGTCGGTTCCTCCGGATTGGGCGATGGGTCTAGGATTTCGCGGCGGCCCGCAGGCCCGAGATGGTGGCACGGGGGCTGAGAGCCTCGGTTTCGATCTGCAGCTCGATCACCCCACCTGTTGGCGAAGCAGACGCGCGCTCAAAAGCAGCGGCAAATTCACCGGTGTGGGTGACGGTCTCGCCATGGATGCCATAGGCTCTGGCAAGTGCGGCAAAATCCGGATTGACGATATCGGTCCCCGAAACACGTTCGGGATAGGTTCGTTCCTGGTGCATGCGGATGGTGCCATAGCTGGCGTTATTGAGAATGATGAAAACGGGATAGAGGCCGGCCTGCATGGCCGCGCCAAGCTCGTTGCCATTCATCTGGAAATCACCGTCACCGGCAAAGCACAGAACAAAGCGGTCCGGATCATACGCCTTGGCGGCAAGCGCGGCGGTTACGCCAAAGCCCATGCTGCCACTCTGGGGGCCAAGCTGGCGCGCCTCCTGGCCGAATTTGAAGAATTTGTTCGGCCACATGGCAAAATTGCCAGCGCCATGGGTAATGATGGCATCATCGGGAAGCACCGCCTGCAGATGCGCCATGATCTGCCGCATGTCGATATCGCCCGGTGGCCGCGGGGCGGTAAAGCTGCCAAGATAGGCCTCGCGCGCGGCAGTGGCCCAGCTGGTGCGCGCCGCCGAGACCGGAAGCCGCAGCCCGGCCAGCAATGCCGCCATCTGGTTGGGACCGGCATGAAGCGGCAGATCAGCGGTGTAGATCTTGCCAAGCTCAGCGTCAGAGGCGTGACTGTGAATGAGTGTTGCCGCCATTCCTGGCACGTCAAACAGGCTGTAACCGGCGGTGGTCATTTCGTCGAACCGGACATTGAGGGCGAGAATCAGATCCGCATCGGTGAGCAGCTGTTTCATGTAGGCAAGCATGCCAACACCAGCATCGCCAGCATAGCAGGGGCTGTGATTGTCAATGATGTCATGAAAGCGGAACGCCGCCACAACCGGGATATCGGCAGCGCAGGCGAAGGTCTCGACCTGCCGCGCCGCCTCATCCTGCCAACGGGTGCCGCCAAGAAGAATCACCGGCCGGTTGGCCGTTGCCAGCAGACTGGCAAGCTGGTCGGCATCGTCTGCGGAGGGGGCCGGCTCGGGAATGGTTACAGGACCACAGGGACGCGCCGCCGTCATCGCCGTCAGCATGGTTTCGGGAAGTGCGACAATCACCGGCCCCGGACGCCCGGACAGCGCCGTACTCCAGGCGCGGCTGATCATCTCAGGCACCCGGTCGGGATCGTCGATCTCTACCGTCCATTTGGCGATCGACCCGAAAAAGGCGTTGTAATCTATTTCCTGAAACGCCTCACGGCCCGCCATGTCAGCGCCGACCTGACCGATGAACAGCAGCATCGGCAGCGAATCCTGCATCGCCGTATGCACGCCAATCGAGGCATTCGTCGCCCCCGGGCCACGGGTGACAAAACACAGGCCCGGCGCGCCCGTCAGCTTGCCCCACGCAGCCGCCATATAGGCCGCTCCGCCCTCCTGGCGGGTCATGATGAAGTCAAAATCGGCGCGGTGATCATACATCGCGTCAAGCACTGCCAGATAGGATTCACCCGGAACGCCAAAACCCTTTTGCGCGCCCAGCGCGACAAGACAATCCATCAGCAGCTGGCCACCGCTGCGCAGAGTACCGTTTGCCGCCTTCTGTGCCATCACTCACCCCATCACGTTTTTTTGCACCGGATGATGAAACGCGACAATCGCGCGCGCCGCAAGCTATTTTCAGGATGCGGACGCAACCTTGGCCACGGCGGCGGCAAAGGGTTCATGCTTGCCGCCACACAGGCCGGCAATGTTGATCCGGCTGTCACCAACGACATAGATCGCATGGTCATCGCGCAGGCTCTGCACCTGTTCGGGCAGCAGGCCAAGACGCGAAAACATGCCCCGATGTTCGGCAATGAAATCAAAGCGGTCAGAATTGCATTGCTGGCGCAGCGCATCGGCAAGATCACGGCGGATTGTCAGCATCGTCTGCCGCATCGCGGCAAGTTCCGCCATCCATTCGGCGCGCAGGGCGTCATCGCTGAGGATGATCGCGACAAGCGCCGCCCCATGATCGGGCGCGAAGGAATAGTTCAGCCGGTTCAGCACCGCCAGATTGCCTGATGCCGTCTCGGCAATCGCCGTATCAGCACAGATCACCATGGCGCAGCCAACCCGATCACGATACAGGCCGAAATTCTTTGAGCAGGAAGAGGCAATCAGCATCTCGGGAACACGCGCCGCCATCGCCCGCATATTCGCCGCATCCTCGTCAAGACCATCGCCAAATCCCTGATAGGCAATATCAACAAAGGGGGTGATGTTGGTGGCGAGGACGAAATCGGTCAGCGCCGCCCATTGTGCAGCGTCGAGATTGGCCCCGGTGGGGTTGTGACAACAGCCATGCAGCAGCAGGATATCGCCCGCCTTCATGCCGGCAAGATCAGCCATCATCGCATCAAAATCGACCATGCGTGTGTCCGGATCAAAATAGGTGTAGCCAGCTGTTTTCAGATCCATCGCCGCCGCCATCGCCAGATGCGAGGGCCATGTCGGATCGCTGATCCAGATCGTTGCGCCCGGATTGAGCTGGCGGATCACCTCATAGAGCTGGCGAATGGCACCAGTGCCGCCCGGCGTCTGCAAGGTTGCCACCCGCCCGGCCTCGACAGAATCACCAAGCACCAGCTCGCGGATCTTGTCGCGAAAAACCTCGTCACCGGCAAGCCCCTTATAGGCCTTGCTGATCTGGCTTTCATGGAGGATTTTCTCGGCCTTCCTGACCGCCGTCATGATCGGTGTGTTGCCGGTCGGATCCTTGTAGACGCCAACGCCAAGATCAATCTTGCCGGCGCGCTCATCAGCGGCGAACAGCTTGCCAAGGCCCAGAATCGGATCGGCTTTTGCAGGGGTGAAGTTCTCTAGCATGACGGTCTCTTTTGCTGGCGGTCAGATAGAGATTATGTACGGCATTTGGCCCGCATCATGCAACGGCTTTATCTACCCCCCGGGACAGGCAGGCGGTCAGCGCTTGACCTCGGGGATCAGGCCACGCGGCGAGAAGCGCAGCACCAACAGCAGCACCAGCCCCATGGTCATCAGTCTGGTGTGGGCGGCGCTGTCCATCAGATGCACGCGCAGCCAATGGCCATCCGGCATGCCGGAGGTCAGCGCATCCATCGCCCACAGCCCCATCGGTTCGGCCTCGATCCAGAAAAACCAGATCAGAAAGCCGCCAAGAACCGCACCCCAGTTATTGCCCGAACCCCCGATGATCACCATCACCCAGATCAGAAAGGTAAAGCGCAGCGGCTGATAGGAGGTCGGGGTGAACTGGCCATCAAGCGTGGTCAGCATCGCACCGGCAATGCCGACAACAGCCGAGCCCAGAACAAACACCTGCAGATGCCGGCTGGTGACATCCTTGCCCATCGCGCTGGCCGCGGTTTCATTGTCACGGATGGCCCGCATCATCCGCCCCCAGGGCGAGCGCAGAGCCGCTTCTGACAGCCACAGAATGACCAGCAGGACAAGGGTGAACAGGATGGCGTAGCTGATCTTGACGACAAGCGATGACGCATCAATCACATTCATCCCGATGCTTGCGGCAAATTCCTGGAACTGGGCCGATTTGTTGAGATCGACCTCATAGGGTACTGGGCGCGACAGACCGGCAACATTCTTCACGCCCCTGGTCAGCCAATCCTCAAATTTCAGGAAATAGATGATGATTTCCGAAATGCCAAGCGTGGCAATCGCCAGATAGTCGGACCGCAGACCGAGCGAGATCCGGCCAACCACCCAGGCGACAGCAGCAGCAAAAATGCCACCAACGGCCCAGCTGAAGATGATCGGCATGCCGGCACCACCCAGAAAACCGGCGCGGGCCGGATCAATCGCCTCGATGGCGCTGACCGCCGGATCAATTATCATCCGCATCACGGTATAGCCCACAAGCACCGTCAACCCGGTCAGCCAATAGCGTTGCCGCCCCCGCATCCGGGTGCGCCGCCAGACCGCAAGGCCCGCAAGGATTGTGGCAAGACCGGTGATCAGACCACCGACAACACCAGCACCGCCAGCCGCCCAGGCTGCCGGGACCGGTGCCTGCGAGACCAGAACACCTGCCAGCCCGCCAAGCGCGGCAAAACCCATGACGCCGACATTGAACAGCCCGGCATAACCCCACTGGATGTTCAGCCCCAACGCCATGATCGCCGAGATCAGGCACATGTTGAGCAGCGAGAAGGTGACGTTCCAGCTCTGGACAAAACCAACAAAACAGAGCAGCAGCGCCATCATGCCAAACAGCAGGATGTTGCGCCGTGACTGGGCGGTGGTGTTGGGTTGATGCGTCTGGGTCATAATGATTTTCCGCTGAAAATGCCGGTCGGTTTCACCAGAAGAACAATCACCAGAATCACGAAGGAAACGGCGAATTTATAATCGGTCGACAGCAGCTGGATCATGCCCTCGGGCGCCATGCCGTCCGGAAGCAGATACATGAACACCTTGCGGTAGGCAAAGGTGATAATGAGTTCGGAGAAGGCGACGACAAAACCGCCAACGATGGCACCAATGGGATTGCCGACACCACCAACAATGGCGGCGGCAAAAATCGGCAGCAGCAGCTGCATGTAGGTGAAGGGCTTGAAGCTCTTGTCGAGGCCGTACAGCGTACCGGCGATGGTCGCCAGCGCGCCGGTCATGATCCAGGCGATCATCACCACACGTTCGGGATTGATTCCCGACAGGAGCGCCAGATCCTCATTGTCCGAATAGGCGCGCATCGCCTTGCCGGTGCGGGTCCGGCCCAGAAACCAGAAAACAAAGGCGACGACGGACACGGCGGCAATCACCGTAACCCCCTGGGTGGTCTTGATCGCCAGCCCCTCATTCAACCCGGTCATTTCCTTGAAGTCCCGCGCCTTGATGATGAAGCGCTCACCATCAGTGATCTTGCGGTCACCCGGACCAATGATGAAACGGATCAGACCACCGGTGATCAGCATCACACCGATCGAGACAATGAGATAGATCGACGAGGTCGAGCGCTGCTGCCGGTAATAGCGATAGACAAGGCGGTCAACAATCAGGCACAGCGCCACCGCGCCGATGATCCCGACAGGAAGTGCCAGCAACGCCGTTGGCAGCGGATGGAAACTGATGCCATTGGCCTGCAGAACCCAGGTCATCAAAATGGTGATCATCGCGCCAAAGGACATGGTTTCACCATGCGCCAGATTGGAAAAGCGCAGGATGCCGTAAATCAGTGTCACGCCAAGCGCGCCAAGGGCAAGCTGGCTGCCATAGGCAAGGCCCGGCACCAGAACAAAATTTCCAAGCAGGACGATGGCGTTCAGAATATCTGTCATCTCATCCCCCCAAAAACGCCCTGCGGACCTCGGGATTGGCCAGCAGGGCCACACCGCTGTCGGTATAGGCATTGCGCCCCTGTACCAGAACAAAGCCGCGGTCGGCAATTTCCAGCGCCTGACGCGCATTCTGTTCGACCATCAGCACAGCAATGCCGGTCTTCGCCACCTCGATGATGCGGTCAAACAGCTCATCCATGACGATCGGCGAAACGCCGGCGGTTGGCTCATCCAGCATCAGCACTTGCGGCTGCGTCATCAAGGCCCGGCCAACGGCCACCTGCTGTCGCTGCCCGCCGGACAGCTCGCCCGCAGGCTGCCGCCGTTTTTCATGCAGCACGGGAAACAGCGCATAGACCTGCTGCATCGTCTGGCTGATGTCATCGCGGCGGATGAAGGCACCCATTTCCAGATTTTCCTCGACCGTCATGCTGGTAAAGACATTCTGGTTCTGCGGGACAAACCCCATTCCCCGTAAAACGCGCTCCTGGGGTTTCAGGCTGGTGATATCCTCGCTACCCAGCGTCACCCGCCCGGCGCGCAGACCAAGCATCCCGAAGACAGCCTTCATCGCAGTTGATTTGCCGGCACCATTCGGCCCGACGACAACGGCGATCTCGCCGCGGTCAACGCTGATGCTGCATTCATGCAGAATGTTGGCACCGCCATAGCCGCCAGTCATCATCTCACCCGCAAGATAGGTCATTGCGCGCCCCCTGCCATGCCGGCCTCTCTGGCCATCCGGTTTTTCATACCGGTGCCAAGATAGGCCTCGATCACCGCTTCATTGGCCTTGACCTCGGCGGCACTGCCGGTGGCCAGAACGCTGCCCTCGGCCATGACGATGACCGGATCGCAGAGGCGTGAAATGAAATCCATATCATGCTCAATCATGCAGAAGGTGTAGCCGCGCTCGCGGTTGAGACGCAGAATGGCATCACCAATCGTGTTCAGCAGCGTACGGTTGACGCCGGCACCCACCTCGTCAAGAAAGACAATCTTCGCATCGACCATCATCGTGCGGCCAAGTTCGAGCAGTTTTTTCTGCCCGCCGGACAGATTGCCGGCCAGCTCATCGGCGACCTGGCTGATCTGCAGAAAATCAATCACCTCATCCGCCTTGGCACGGATGCTGGCTTCCTGATCACGGACATGCGCCGGCCGGAACCAGGCCTCCATAAGTCGCTCGCCAGACTGGTCACCCGGAACCATCATCAGATTTTCACGGACCGTGAGGGTGGAAAATTCATGCGCGATCTGGAAGGTGCGCAACATGCCACGGGCAAACAACTCATGCGGCGCAAGGCCGGTGATGTCATCGCCATCGAGTAGAACCCGGCCGGATGTCGGCTTATAAACACCAGCTATGACATTGAAAAGCGTGGTCTTGCCAGCGCCGTTTGGACCAATAAGCCCGGTTATCGACCCTGTTTCAATGACCAGAGAGGCATTGTCGACAGCATGGATGCCGCCGAAATGCTTTACGAGATTTTCGACTTTAATCATAAGAACAAACAGGCGATCCAGAGATGCAACTCCGGATCGCCCTTTACGTTGAGTGGTTTAGTGTGTGTTGACTGTCGTGAACTTGCCGTCCTGAACGACCTGCTCAAGATAGGCACCGCCAGTCTCACCCGGGCCGATCAGCTCAATCTCGCGGGCACCGACATAGTCGATCTCGCCGCCATCAGCCAGAATCTTCAGCGCCTTGCCAAGCTCGCCCGGATGGATCTTTGTTCCAGGAGCGTTGGCAACGTCAAAGACCTTTGCCTTCATTTTCTGGCTGTCAGATGAACCGGCAGCCTGCATGGCAAGCATGATCAGCGCAGCTGAGTCATATGATTCAGCCGAGTAAGGGGTGGCTTCAAAACCGGCGTCAGCAGCCATCTTTTCAAAGATGGTATAGCCTTCGGATTCACCGCCTGGCAGCAGACCCCATGAACCATTCAGATCAGCGCCAATGGCCTCTGGCAAAGATGGGCCGATCATGCCATCAGACATCGCAAAATTCTCGAAAGCACCTGAGTCGAGTGACGCCTGCATGATGCCCTTACCACCACGGTCAAGATAACCGACGATGACCAGATGCTCGCTGCCACCCTGGGCAAGTGCGGCAACCTCGGCGCTGTAATCACCCTTGTCATCCTCATGTGAGGCAACAACGGTAACCTTGCCACCAAGAGCCTCATAGCTGCCCTGAATGCTGTCTGCCAGACCCTTGCCATAGTCGTTGTTGGTGTAGGTCAGGGCGATTGATTTGACACCGCGGCCCATCAGCACCTCGGCCATCACCTGGCCACCACGGGCATCAGATGGGGCGGTGCGGAAAAACAGACCATCGTCAGGAATGTCAGACAAAGCTGGCGACGTGGCAGATGGCGAGATCATCACGATGCCCTTGGCCGTGCCAACATTCTGCAGAACGGCGGTTGTCACGCCTGAGCAATCAGCACCCATGATCGCGGCAACGCCATCGGATGTGACCATTCGCTCAGCCGCGGCAGTCGCAGCCGCCGCATCAACACAGGTTGAGTCGGCACGGACGGAAACGGCCTTTGCACCACCCATGAAGTTGCCAGAATCGCTGGCTTCCTTCATCGCCATTTCGGCGGCGGTGGCCATATTCGGCGCAAGTGATTCAATAGGACCTGTAAAGCCAAGCAGAACGCCAATCTTGATATCTGCCGCCATGGCTGGCGCAGCGAGCATGCTGGATGCAAGCACTGCCATTGCAATCTTTTTCATTGTTTTCTCCCAAAACAGAAATTTCGCATGTTCAAGATATGGCTGACTTGCGAGACTAAAACAAGCCTCAATGCGGCATGTAATGGCGGATTTGACCACCCCGGGCAACACCGGCAGCACCGCCTGCAAAGCCGCATTGACCAGCCATGGTATGATCGGAAATGCTTTATAAAACTGTTTACAGGAGCAAAAAAAGCCGCAATCTGAGGAGAAAAACAGGGTTGGCATGACAGCTGGCCGCAGGCAAATCAGGATTGCGCTCATGGCTGCCCCGCTCATCACCCGAAATCTGCCGAAAAATCCCGGGCCAGCCGGCTGGAACCGCCTGTTGCCGCCCGCAGCGGCCAGCCAGACGCTGAGTGGCGACATCATGGCTGACTGGCTGATCATCGGCGGTGGCTTTGCCGGCCTGTCGGCCGCGCGCCGGCTGACACAGCTTGCCAGCAGGGATGAGCGCATCCTGCTGCTCGAGGCCGGGCGGATCGGCGATGGCCCGGCAGGTCGCAATTCAGGCTTCATGATCGATTTGCCGCATGTGCTGTCTTCCGAGGATTATGCCGGCAATCTGGACAATGACCGCAGGCAGCTGGCGCTGAACCGGCGGGCCATTGAATTTGCCCTTGATGCCGGCGATGAATATGCAATGGATGACGAGATCATCAGCCAGAGCGGCAAGATCAACGGCGCGGCGACGGCGCGGGGCATGGCGGCCAATATCGCCTATGCCCACCATCTGGACCGGCTTGGCGAATCCTATGAATTGCTGGATGCGGCCCAGATGCAGGCGAGATGCGGCACCGGCTATTACCGTCATGGTCTCTTTACGCCGGGAACGGTGATGCTGCATCCGGCGGCCTATGTGAGGGGGCTGGCCGAGGGGCTTTCACACCGGGTACGGATCTGCGAGGACAGTCCGGTTCTGCAGATGCAGCACAGCCATGGTATCTGGCAGGCACGGACAGCCGGTGGCGCTGTCAGCGCACCACGGGTGATCATGGCCATGAATGGACATATCGAGAGTTTCGGCTTTTTCAAACGCCGGCTGGTGCATCTGTTCCTCTATGCCTCGATGAGCGAGGCGCTGGACAGTGACGCGGTTGCCCGGCTTGGCGGCGCGCCCCGTTGGGGGGTGACACCGTCAGACCCGATCGGCAGCACCATCCGGCGCATTTCCGGGCGCTCCGGCGACCGCATCATCGTGCGCAACCAATCAACATATGCCAGCGATATGGAGGTGCCGGACCGGCTCGCCGCACGCAAGATGCGGCGTCATGAGAAGAGTTTTGCGGCCCGCTTCGCCATGCTGGACGGCACCCGCATGGAATTCAGCTGGGGCGGCAAGCTGTGTCTGAGCCTGAATGACGTGCCGGCCTTTGGCGAGATCGAGGATGGCATGTTCTCGGCCTGCTGTCAGAACGGGCTTGGCACGGCGCGGGGAACGCTGTCGGGGATGCTGGCGGCCGACCTTGCCAGCGGCAATCTGCGCGACAACCATCAGAGCCTTGAGACAATGCTGGCGATGCCACCGCCGAAAAAGCTACCACCCGAACCGCTGGCGACGATCGGTGCCAGCCTGACGCTGGCCTGGCGCGAATGGCGCGCTGGCCGCGAGCTGTAGCGGGGCCAGTGTAAGCGGCACAGGCTGCTATTTGGCGTAGCCGATGGATTGCAGCGCCCGGGTGATCTCATCAAGGATCACCGGATCATCAATCGTTGCCGGCATCGTCCAGTCAACATTGTCGGCGATCTTCGCCATCGTCGCGCGCAGCACCTTGCCAGAACGCGTCTTTGGCAGCCTGTCGATGACGACAATCTGATTGAAGGCCGACACCCGGCCAACGCGGCTTTTGACAAGGTCAATCGCCTCGGCGCAGACCTGCTCGGCCGGTTTCGCGCAATTCGGATAGAGACAGATCAGGCCAAGCGGCAATTGCCCCTTGAGATCATCAGCAACACCGATCACCGCACATTCAGCAACATCGGGATGGTCTGCCAGCACCTCTTCGAGCTGGCCGGTGGAAAGGCGATGACCGGCAACATTGATCACATCATCGGTGCGGGCCATGATGTAGAGATAGCCATCGGCATCGCGATAGCCGGCATCACCGGTTTCATAATAGCCGGGAAACGTCGTCAGGTATTTCTCGACAAAAGCCTCATCCGCACCCCAGATGGTCGGCAGGCATGAGGGCGGCAATGGCAGCTTGAGCGCAATCGCCCCCAGCTCATCCGCGGCACGCGGCCGGCCGGCATCATCGAGGATGTCGATCTCGAACCCAGGCATTGCCACCGAGGGCGAACCCAGCTTTACCGGCAATGCCTCGATTCCCACCGGATTGGCGCAGATCGACCAGCCGGTTTCGGTCTGCCACCAATGGTCAATCACCGGAACGCCCAGCTTTTCCTGCGCCCAGATGATGGTGTCCGGATCGGCCCGCTCTCCAGCCAGAAACAGATATTCAAGCGAGGAGGTGTCATAATGCTGGAGATACTCGCCGCCGGGATCAGCACGTTTGATCGCGCGAAACGCTGTCGGGGCGGTGAACAGAACCTTGACCCTGTGATCCTGAATGACCCGCCAGAACACCCCGGCATCGGGTGTGCCGATGGGCTTTCCCTCAAACAGCACGGTCGAACAGCCGGCAATCAGCGGCGCATAGGTGATGTAGGAATGGCCGACGACCCAGCCGATGTCGGATGCGGCCCAATAGACCTCGCCCGGCTGCGTGTCATAGATGTTCGGCATGCTCCAGTTCAACGCCACCGCATGTCCACCATTGTCACGGACGACGCCCTTCGGCTGGCCGGTGGTTCCCGAGGTGTAGAGGATATAGAGTGGATCGGTCGCCTTGACCGTGACCGGGGCAAGCTCCTCCGCGCCGTCATGCGCTGCATGCCATTCGACATCACGCCCGTCAACAAGGGTGGCGGTGACGGCCTCACGCTGATGGATGACACAGGTACCGGGCTTGTGCCGCGCGAGGGTGATGGCCTCATCAAGAAGTGGCTTATATTCGACAATTCTGTTGGGTTCATGCCCGCAGGATGCGCTGATGATCACGCGCGGCTGGCAATCATCAATACGCTTGGCAAGCTCGGCCGCAGCAAACCCACCAAAAACAACCGAATGGACAGCACCAAGGCGGGCGCAGCCAAGCATGGCGATAACCGCCTCGGGGATCATCGGCATATAGATGATCACCCGGTCCCCCGTGCCGACGCCATAGCGGCTGAGCATGCCGGCAAAGCGCGCCGTCGCACGCTGCAGTTCGGCAAAGGTCAGGTTATAGGCGGTTCCGGTGATCGGCGAATCATAGATGATGGCATTCTGCTCACTGCGTCCAGCAGCCACATGCCGGTCCACCGCATTGTGGCAGGTGTTCATCTCGCCATCGGGAAACCAGCGATGAAAGGGAGCATTCCGGCTGTCGATTGCGGTTGTGGGCGGCGTCACCCAGTCGATTGCCGCCGCAGCGTCAAGCCAGAAGGCACCGCTGTCCGCAAGCGCCTTTGCATAAACCGAAGCATAATCTGTCATTATCATCTCCCCTCAATTCCATCCCGCATCCAATCCGGACGAGGGCCAGAGTGTCCCGCAGTTTAGGCAGAAAAGACGCGTGCAAGAAAGCCCCCACAATTGATCAATTAGAACAGGTGATCAATTAGAACGAGCGCAGCGCCAAATGATCTGATAGCATCCGCGGCGTTGTTTTTTGCACAGGAGACAGTGATGCCCGTCACCAGACATGTTGCCGATATGGTCGCCGAGGCGCAGGCAATGATTCCCCGCGTTTCACCCGAGGACGCCGCCGCCATGCAGGCCAGCGGCGAGGCCGTTCTCGTCGATATCCGGGATGTCCGCGAACTCGCCAAGACCGGCAAGATCGCCGATGCGGTGCATGCGCCGCGTGGCATGATCGAATTCTGGGCCGACCCGCAAAGCCCCTATCACAAGGAAATCTTTGCCACAGACCAGAAGCTGATCCTTGTCTGCGCCTCAGGCTGGCGCTCGGCGCTGGCAGCAAAGACCCTGATCGAGATGGGCATGGATAATGTGCATGATCTTGAGGGCGGCTTTGGCGCCTGGGCAAAAAGCGGCCAACCAGTCATCACCGAATAGCCCGTCATCACCGACGGGGTGGCATACGGGCTGGCCCGCCCTCACCCAAGGGCGTTGGCGATGGCCTGAAAGGCGGCGAGCAGTTCGGTATCGGTTTCGGTGTCGATTGGCACATCATGTGAGGCCATGCGGATGATCGTGACCGCACGCGCCGGATTGATCCAGATCCACTGGCCATGAATGCCAATCGCGCAGATTTCATCATCAGCAAGGCCGGTGCGGTACCATTTGCTGCGATAGGTGCCGCGATCAAACAGGCGTGCGCCGCCCGTCTGGCGTTGCCAGGCGGAGCGGTCCTGATGCTGACTGAAATCGGCGATCCAGCCAGCCGGAACAATCTGGCGACCACCAAGCGCACCCTGGCAGCGGACCATCTCGGCAAGCCGCAACAGATCCGCAGGCGCAAGGCAGATACCGCCGGCGAGGCGCGGTGCGCCATAGGTTTCCAGCGTGATATAGGCCTCCGTGCGGGTGCCAGCAGGGCGGAACAGATGCGATGACAGCAAGTCGGCGACCGGGCCACCAGCCGCACGCTCAATGACCCAGCCGAGAAGATCGGTATGCGTCGAGCAATAATGATGGCGATGGCCGTGATTGCCATCAGAGGCAGGCAATTCAGCCAGAAAGGCACGCAGACCCTCGGTGCTGTGTCCCTCCTCAACCGGGTTCCAGGCAGATGCCCGCCGATAGGCCATGAAAACACCGGTGGTATCGAGATAATCCTCGACAAAGGCCGAGGCAACAGTCATGTCGAGCAGATGCCGCAGACTGGCACCTTCATAGGCGCTGCCAGCTATTTCGGGCAGGTAATGGGTGAGCTGCTGTTCCAGGTCGAGAATGCCAGCCTCGACGAGAATGCCGACAAGCAGGCCGGCCAGCGATTTCGAGACAGAAAAGGCAATATGCGGCCGATCGGCGTTGCCAAACCCACTAAACCAGTCAAACACCAGCCTGCCATCACGCATGACCATGAGGGCGTCGGTGTTGCTTGCGGCCAGAAAATCGTCAAGGGATCGCTGCCCCTTGCCGAAGGTAAGTGCTGCCAGATCCATCCGGTCTTCCGGCATCTCATAGGGCTGTTCAGCAGCGGCAATCGGCGCGGTCGGTAACAGCTGGCGGATGTGCGAGAAGGACCAACGGCCAAAGCCCGGCTCCCGCCAGTTGGCGAGCGTTACCTGACCGCCCAGTTGGGGTGGGGCGCCGCGCATCAGGCGCGCATATTCCGGTTCGCTCACTGTCATGGGATTTACATTACAGTGCGATGGCACCGCTGCCCAGCGATATCATCCCCGATCCCCCACACCTCGATCGGCCCCGGTTGATCCACCCTTGCGGCTGGACCGCAAATAAGTGCAGACTGCCCTCTCACTTTTGCAGCTTTCGAGCCTGATCTATGCGCATTCTGGTTTATGGTGACTCCAACAGCTGGGGCTATCTTGATGATGGCAGCGGCCAGCGTTATGCCGGGCGCTGGCCACAGCAGATGGTCAGCCAGCTTGACGCCGAGGTTATCGAGGAATGCCTGCCGGGCCGGGTGACACATGGCGCCGACCCGGTGGAAGGGCCACATTTTGACGGCACCGCCACGCTTCTGGCGATGCTGATGTCGCACCAGCCACTTGACCATGTGATCATCATGCTTGGCACGAATGACATGAAGGCACGCTTTGATCGCAGCGCCGACGATATCACCGCCGGCGTGATGCAGCTTGTCGATATCGTGCAATCAAGCGGGGCCGGTCGTGGTGGCTGGAACGCGTCAATGGTGCCGACGGTCCATGTTATCTGTCCGCCCGCGCTTGGCGACAGGGCCGCGGATAAAGGCTGGGTCAAGCATGAGGAATGGCTCGGCGGATGGGAAAAATCACGGATGCTGGCCGGGGTTCTGGGGCGTGCCTGCCATGCGCGGGGAATTGATTTCATCGACGCAAATGAATTTGCCGTCTCGTCACCAGATGATCCGATCCATTGGCAGGCCGCCACCCATCGGGCGTTTGGCAAGGCCATGGCCGCGCATATGAAGGTGCTGGCGACCGGCAGCGGGACGCCGGGCTGATGTTTGCACGGGTCGGCCTGCCGATGATTTTCGTTTTTCTGTGGTCATCGGCCTTTGTCACCGGCAAGGTCGCCGTCATCTATGCAACGCCCTTTGCCCTGCTGCTTGTCCGGTTTTTCATCGTCGCACTGCTGTTCGGTGGAATGATGCTGGTGGCGCGTTTCTGGTTGGCACGCCAGCGCCGGGAAACAGCAACGCCGCCGGCACAGACCGCCTCGGCAGATGGCTGGCGGACGCTTCTGGCAACCGCCATTGTCGGGGTGATGCTGCATGGCGGCTATCTAGGCAGTGTGTTTCTGGCCCTTTCGATGGGCGTTCCGGCAGGGTTGACGGCGCTGGTCGTCTCGATGCAGCCGTTGCTGTCATCATTTCTGGCGATTTTTCTGTTCGCCGAAACGCTGCGCCATATTCAATGGACCGGGATCATTCTCGGCTTTGCTGGGGTCACGGTCGTACTGGTGCCGACGATTGGTGGCGGCGCAGCTGGCGAGCTGTCACTGGCCGGGCTTGGGGTGACATTCTGCGGGTTGGCGGCAATCACCTGCGGGACGCTGATGCAGAAGAAGTTCGGCAATACTATTGGCCTGATGAAGGGCAATTTCCTGCAGTCGGCAGCGGCGACCTTGTTCTATCTGGCTGTTACACCACTTCTGGAGGAACCGCAGATCGATTGGCAGACACCCTTCATTCTGGCCATGAGCTGGCAGATACTGGCAGTATCGCTTGGTGCCTATGTGATTTTCATGATGTTGATCAAACGCGACAGCATGGCGGCAACATCCTCGCTGCTGTTTCTGGTGCCGCCGACAACGGCGATCATGGCCACGCTATGGTTTGGCGAGGTGCTGACACCGCTGAGCATGGCCGGGTTTGCACTGGCAAGTGCGGGCGTCTATCTGGTCACACATTATTCATCACCTGCAACGCCATAGCTTGGCGCAGCAGAGGGGTCCAGCGCCCGCAGATTATAGGCCTGCATCTGCGGTTCATACGCATCCCACAACCGACGCAGGACAAGACCCGGGCATTCCTCAGTCCAGTCAACGCGCAGATCAACCAGCGGCCAGCTGTTGCGATGGGCGACCAGAAGCGCAGCCGAATGGGTTGGCCCCTCCTCGCCGCCAGCATCAATGCCGACCTGCAGCGCCGTCAGCAGCCGGTCAGCCAGATGCAGACCGGCACCGGCGGCAAAGGAAGTGACCATCGCAGTCGGCACCGCCTCGCTGGCCAGCAGATTGCCAGCGGCAATACAGCCGACACCGGTGGCAACAGCGTTGGTTCCCAGAATGTTGGCACCGGTGAAATGCGCGACATTACCCGCAAGGTCGACAAGCGCCACCTGCCGGTAATCGCTGTGGGGGCGGTCAGCCATCACCGCAGCAAGCGCCGCGTCTGCCGTCGCACCGGCAGCCAGCTGCGCCAGCACCTCGGGACCGATCGACGGGTCGGTGACATTCTGCGTGGTCACGGCACCAGCACCGGCAAGCACATGCGGACAGCGGCTGCCGACACAGATGCTGCTGGTGGTGATGGCGACACCCGCCATGTCAGTCTTGGGGCAATGTCCGACAATCGAAAAAGTCATGCTTCAGGCTCCTGCGCTGGTTCGTTGCACCCTGTCAGTCACATAGACGACGGGCGAGATATTGGGTGAATTCATGATTTTCACGTTCCAGCCAGCTGAGCGGACCCGGGCTGGAGAGCGGGGCCTTTGCACCGGCAAAAATTCCCTCGACCACCTGTTTGTCCTCAAGCTGGACAGCGTCGAGAAAGGCCTTGGTTCCGGCGATGTAGGATTGCGGGTCGGCCTGCGCCGCCAGCACTTCGGGGGCCAGCGCCGCACCATAGCGGATGCGGGTTCGCCCTGGCCCGTCGGGTTGCAGCGCCAGATACCAGAGATGATCTGGTGCCAGCACATACATATGGCTGGGAAAGACGGTCGGCATCACCGAGATGTTACGCCATTTGCCGGTCAGGCTGGTGTTGTCGGGATGCGCCGTGCCAACCGGAGCGGTGCCTGTCTTGACGAAAAGCTGCGAGGTGAAATGGGCGAAGCTGCCGCGCTCATCGAACTGCGTTTCCTCGACAGGGAAATGCCCGCCAACCGTGTCGCGGTGGGCGACGGGAAGGTGGTAGCCTTCCATGAAATTCTCGGTCAGGCATTTCCAGTTGGTGTCCCAGACATGATCCTCGGTGAAGATCGTCACATAATCCTGCATGTTGTAGGGCAGAAGTTTTTCCGTCAGCTCGGCAAGCATGTCCGCCACCGGCGCCACGTCCGGATCAAGGCAGACATAAATCCAGCCCAGATATTCCTCACAGCGGACCGCGGGAAGCTGGATATCCGATTTGTTGAAACAGCTGGTCCGGTCCATAAAGGCAGCGCCAACAAGCTGGCCGTCGAGATTGTAGGTCCAGGCGTGATAGGGGCAGGTGAATTTGCGTGCGTTCCCGCGCCCCTCGACAAGACGCATCATCCGGTGACGGCAGATATTTGACCGGGCCGAAATAGAGCCATCCATCCCGCGGATGATGATCAGCGGCTGATCACCGCATTCAAAGGCCATGTAATCACCGGGATTGGGCACTTCGTCGGCGCGGCCGGCGCACAGCCACTCAGTGGCAAAAATGCGGTCCATTTCATGCGCGGTCATCTCCGGCAGCGTGTAGATGGCCTTGGGCGGCGCTGTTGCCGCGTCAAGCGGTGTGGCTGCAAGCCTTTTGAGCGCGGTCAGAACGTCATCAAATGTCGAGGGCTGTTGCATCTGCATCATTGGGCCAAAGCTCCCCTGTCTGTTTTTCACTATCTGGCATGGCACCTGTCCAGACCCTCTCCGGCATCAGTGCCTGCGCCGATGCGGCTAGTCTGGGATGACCGCCGTCACCTCAATTTCAACAACCCATTCCGGACGGGCAAGCGCCGGAACGACAATGCCGGTTGAACAGGGATGAACCCCTTTCAACCATTTCCCCATTTCCTGATAGACAGCCTCACGGTAGCGGATGTCGGTCAGATAGACGACAATCCGGCAGACATGATCCATACAGCTGCCAGCCTCCTCGAGAAGCATGGCGATGTTCTGCATGGTCTTTTCGGTCTGTTTTCCCGCGTCGCCGACATGGAGCGATTCGCGGCTGTCGAGATCCTGCGCCACCTGTCCGCGCAGGAACACCATCGTTCCGCGCGCAACCACGCCCTGCGAGAGGTCATTGTCCAGATTCTGCTCTGGATAGGTCTGTTTGGTGTTGAAGGGCCGGATGCGCTTGTGAACCATTTTATTTTTCCCTTTTTATCATTCTAATACAGTTAGATATGGATATAATAACTGGGCATTTCAGCGCATTTTTCTCACGCTGGGCTGGCATCTGTCACCAGCTCCATTCCCATCATCTGTTTTTTGATTTATATCCAGACTTTTCATTACTTTAATCAACTATTCAATGACGGAAACTCAGCCCGTGCCGTTTCAAGATAGGCGGTGCGCAGCGTCGAGGTGATGGCACCGGTCTGGCCATCACCAATCTGCACATCATCAATCCGGCCAACCGGCATCACATAGATCGAGGCGGCGGTGATAAAGGCCTCATCAGCCTGTTTGGCCTGGTCCAGCGTATAGATCGTCTCGACAATGCGAAGCTGGTGGGCGGCGGCCACACGCAGCATTGTCTGCCGGGTGATGCCATGCAGGATTTCATTGCTGACCGGGCGGACATAGAGATTCCTGTCCTTGATGAAAAAGAAGCTGGAGGAGCCAGCCTCGGTGACAAAACCGTCTGCATCAATCATCAGCGCCTCGTAGGCACCGGCGTCATGCGCTGCCTGCTTAGCCATCACCTGTCCCAGCAGATTGGTCGTCTTGATATCGCGGCGCGCCCAGCGAATGTCGGGAACACTGGCCAGCGAGACAGGCTTTGGCGGCGCATTGGCAGCGAATTTCTCGGCCTGGGTGAAGGCAAAGACATTTGGCGTGTAGCTGTCATCATAGAGGTAGTTGCGATCACCCTCGCCGCGCGTAATGTGCAGATAGAGGAAGCCCTCGCTCTGCTGGTTCTCGGCAATCAGACGCATCAGCGTCGCCAGCATCTCGTCACGCGGCATTGGCGACGGCATATTGAGCTTGGCAAGCGAGCTGTCGAGCCGGTCCATATGATAGGCAAAATCGGTGATCTGGCCGTCCAGAATGCCAAACCCTTCATAGACCGCATCGGCAAAGAGAAGGCCCCGGTCAAAAATTGACAGTTTCGCCTCGCCCTCGGGAATGAAGTCACCATTCAGAAAAACAACCCGGTCCATCGATGCCTACTCTCATCTGATCTTTTTGCTGGCGATACTCTACTGCCAGAATTCATCATTTGGAAATGGGAAAAACATCACCTGCTGGCAAGCTGCGGCCAGCGGGCGCAGAACCGCGCCCAGTTCGCCGGATCAATCTGAACCGACAGGGTCTGTGTGCCATCCTCATTATAGGCCGAGGCCGTGACCTTGCCATTCGCATGCAGCCAGGCACGCGCCGCGCCATCGCCCGGACCAAGCGCAAGCGTGCAGTCAAGCGCGCCAGCGCCAAGATGCGCGTCGATGGCGGCAAGCGCGTCATCAACCCCCTTGCCGGTGAGGGCCGAGGTGAAGACGGCGCCGGGAAACAGATTGAGCAGCGACTGACGGTCATCAGTGTCAGCCAGCCTGTCAGATTTGTTCAGAATATGGATGATCCGTGACCGCTGTTCATCCTCATCAAGTCCGAGGTCGGCAAGAACGGCGCGGACATCATCGGCTTCCTCGGCAATCATTGGCGAGGACGCATCATGCACATGCAGCAGCAGATCAGCCTGCACCACCTCCTCAAGCGTACTTTTGAAGGCCTCGATCAGTTCGGTTGGCAGCTGGCTAATGAAGCCGACGGTGTCAGCGATCACCGCCCTGCGTCCAGAGGCAAGGCACAGGCCGCGCATGGTTGGATCAAGCGTGGCAAACAGCATGTCCTGCGAGAGGACGCCAGCGCCTGTCAGACGGTTGAAAAAGGTCGATTTTCCGGCGTTTGTATAGCCTATCAGCGCGAGCGTCGGCGTCTCACCGCGAACCCTGTTGCTTCGTTGCAGATGGCGCGTGCGCTCAACCTCCTGCAGCTCTTTCCTGATCCGAACGACGCGGTCCATCAGCATCCGCCGGTCAAGTTCGATCTGCCGCTCGCCAGGACCACCCAGAAAGCCACCACCACCGCGCTGGCGCTCGAGGTGGGTCCAGCTGCGCACAAGACGGCTGCGCTGGAAGGAGAGCGCCGCAAGCTCGACCTGCAGGCGACCAGCATGAGTCTGCGCCCGTGCGCCAAAGATTTCCAGGATGAGCGCTGTCCGGTCGATCACCTTGGTATTGGTGATCGTTTCCAGATTGCGCTGCTGCACGGGAGTCAGGGCGGTATTGACGACAATCAGCGGATGATCCGCCTCGTCGGCAAGTGCGGCCAGACGCTCGGCATGGCCCTTGCCAAGAAAGGAGGCGGCACGCGGCCGGGCAAAGGACACCACTTCTGAAAAACTCACCTCGAGACCAATCGCCTCGACCAGCAGGCATGCCTCCTCCAGCATCATCGCAGGCTTACGGCTGAGCGGCATCACCCGGACATCAGGATGGATCACAAAGGCAGTGCTGATTCCCAAAAATAGACCCTTCTGTTTGGCGGTGGTGCCGACTTTTACAATGTGATCTGCCGGCAGGAAAGTAAAAAATCCAGCCCCGGGGACGCGCCTGCCGCCAGATTGATGGACCGCCAGCGGTGATTTGCCTATGATCGGAATGTTGGCAGAGGAATCAAGGGCAGCATGGACAAGACAATCATCATCACAGGTGCCGGCAGCGGCATCGGACGCGCCACCGCCACCGCCTTTTTAGGTGCTGGCTGGCAGGTTGGGCTGATCGGACGGCGGCAGGAAACGCTGGAGGCAACAGCAGGTGGGAATGACCGCGCACTGATCCTGCCATGTGATGTCGGTGAGACAGCATCGGTCGAGAGCGCCTTTGCCACTGCCAGAACACAATGGGGCCGGCTCGGCGCGCTGTTCAACAATGCCGGCATCGGCAGCCCGGCCCGGACCATTGATGAGACCGATGTCGAGACCTGGCTGGATGTTGTGCGGATCAATCTGACCGGATCATTCCTGTGCGCCCGGGCGGCCTTCGCCTGGATGCGCGCGCAGCAGCCACAGGGCGGCCGGATCATCAATAACGGCTCGATTTCAGCGCATGCACCGCGCCCCGGATCGACCCCCTATACCAGCACCAAACATGCAATCACCGGCCTGACAAAGACATTGTCACTGGATGGGCGGCCGTTCGACATCGTCTGTGGGCAGATCGATATCGGCAACGCGCTGACCGATATGGCGGTGCCAATGACCAAGGGCGTACCGCAGCCGGATGGATCAATCCGCGCCGAGGCAACGATGGACGTCACCCATGTCGCAAGCTCGGTGCTGCATATGGCCGAGATGCCGCTGGATGCCAATGTCCAGTTCATCACCGTCATGGCACCGAAAATGCCGTTTATCGGCAGGGGTTAGACAGAAGCCGTGATCGGGCGAAAACCGCCGCAGGCGATGAAGGGTCCGTTGCGATACTCTGGCTTGCCATAGGTAAATTCATCACCTGCCGGCGTCTCCATATGACCACCTGCGGCGCGCAAAATCGCATCGCCAGCCGCCGTGTCCCACTCCATCGTCGGGCCAAAGCGCGGATAGACATCGGCTTCACCAGCCGCGACAAGACAGAATTTCAGGCTTGAGGCAATGGCCGTTGTTTTGCTGATCCCATGGGCCGCCAGCCAACCATCTGTTGCCGAATCGCGGTGCGTTCGGCTGGCAACGGCGGTAAGCCCTGCAGATGGTGCGGAACGCACGGCAAGCGTACGCATCCTGTCACCAGCAATTTCGACAGGCGTTTGACCATCGCCGGTGTGAAACAAGCGGCCCAGCGCCGGTGCATAGACAATACCCATGACCGGCCTGCCCTGTTCGATCAGCGCGATATTGACGGTAAAGGCGCCCTGCCCATCTGGTCGCAGAAACTCCTTCGTGCCATCCAGCGGATCAACCAGAAAGAGACGGTCCGGCGGGCTGATGCCGTGGCTTGCAGCATTTTCCTCGGAAATGATGGTGATGCCGGGGGCTGTGCTGGCAAGGGCTGCCAGCAGAATATCCTCGCCCGCCTGATCAGCGGCGGTAACTGGCGAGCCATCAGCCTTGCGGTTGGCAACAACACCATCTGCGTAGATCCGCATGATCGCCGTTCCTGCCTCGTAAACGGCCGGCAACAGGCGCTCAACAAGACGGGCTTGTGGGAGATGATCTGTCATCTGAAACTCCGGGCGCTTTCTACACCAAGGCTAGGGGCTTTCAAGCCCCAAATCCATCTGTTTATGCCCAGATGGAGCCGCTTTTGCAGCCGATTTTCCAGACAAGCGAGAGTCACGATGCGTTGTCATGCCCCCCTCACGGCGGCTGGCATGTCTGGTAACAACCTGGTCAGCTTGCCGGCGGTGAGTGGCTGTGCGGCGAATGGCATAGATCTGCGCCGCCGCCTGTTTGCGGGCCAGCTTTTCATCAACAAGTGGTGGCGGATAGTCAGGTGCCAGTGCCGGTTTGAGCCATGGTGTATGGATCAGTGCATCGGGCATGGCTGCCAGTTCGGGAATCCACTGCCGGATGAAAAGGCCGGCTCTGTCCTGATCCTGGCTCTGCTTGACCGGGTTATAGATGCGGATGGTGTTGATTCCTGTGATCCCAGACTGCATCTGACACTGGCTGTAATGGATGCCCGGCTCATAATCGACAAACTGGCGTGCCAGATGCAGCGCCGGACCGCGCCAATCCAGCCACAGATGATAGCTGGCAAAGCTCATCACCATGGCGCGCATGCGAAAGGTGAGCCAGCCTGTCGCCGCAAGCGCGCGCATACAGGCATCAACCAGCGGATACCCTGTGCGCCCGTCCTGCCAGGCAAGCAGGCGCTGCGCCGCGTCTGGCGTGTCTTTGTGCCAATCACGATAGGCAGGGTGAAAGGCGCGGAATTCGGCTTCCGGCTCATCCTCGAGCTTCTGGATGAAGTGACAGTGCCAATGCAGGCGGCTGTTGAAGCTGGTGAGAGATTTCAGCCAGCCTGTTCTGTCCCGGGGGTTGGTGGCGAGATCAGCCGCACCTGCCCCGCGCAGGGTTTGGCGACGGCGCTGGCTGGCCTGATAGACCTCGCGCATCGACAGGCAGCCAAAGGCAAGGTAGGGCGACAACCGGGAACAGCTGGTTGGCGCGGTGACCGGCGACGACATTTCAAACCGATAGCCGCGCCCGCGTTCCTCGAGAAAGGATTTCAGCTGGGCAATGCCGGCAGGCCGCCCACCCGTCTGCCGCTGGGGACAGGGATCAGCAGCAAGGCCAAGTTCGGCCACTGTTGGCAGGGGGGTTGTGTGAGCCTTCACAGGGGCGAGCCTATCTGGCACCGGGGTGACGGGCTGGCGCATCATCGCATCCCATTTCGGCGCCCAGCCGCGGCGCGAGGCCATCGCCCGATGCACACCATGCTGCTGAAATTCGTGAACCGCGATTTCGGCGCGTCTGGCCCATGCGATAACACGCCTGTCACGATCATAGGTCCAGCCATTCCAGGTTTCCTGATGTGCATAGATTGCGCTGATATCATGTGCCGCTGCCAGTTCGGCCAGAATTTCAACGGCATCGCCGGTACGGATGATCAGGGGTTGGCCAAGGCGGGCAAGCGACGCGGAAAGCGCCTCGAGCGATTCCGTGAGAAACGCATAATGTCGGGCGCTGAGGTCAGGCTGCGCCCACAGGGCTGGCTCGACTATGTAGAGAGGCAGCACCGGCCCAGCCACAGCGGCGGTGGCAAGCGCTTCATGATCCCAGACGCGCAGGTCCCTCTTAAACCAGACAATATTCACCCGCACGCCCCCAAAAGCGTTGTCTTACCTCACTATGATGTAGGAAACAGACCGAGAACATACAAGATGACAGCACGACGCAGCCAGCCAGCGCGAACCATGGCAGGCCAGCTGTGTCGCCAGCTACTGCCGAAACCGGCCGGCCGTCTGGCGCAGGGCGGTTGCCATGCTGTTGATGTCAGAGGCAACAGCAACAAAGCTGACGCCACGGGCCAGATAGCGTTCGGCATCTGCCGGATCGACGGCAAAGATTCCAGACGCCTTGCCAGAAGCGGCGATGGCATCAAGCGCACCGTCAATGGCCGCTACCACCTCCGGCGCATTCGGATTGCCAAGAAAGCCGAGATCGGCGCTGAGGTCGGAAGGGCCGATGAAAACGCCATCAACCCCCTCGACGGCCAGAATATCCGGTAGCGCGGCAAGCCCTGCCCGGCTTTCAACCTGAACAAAGAGACAGATCTGGTCATTAGCGGTGTGCAGATAGTCGGCATGGGTATTGAAGCCGGAGGCGCGTGCTGTCGACGCGCCAACACCGCGCACACCCGCGGGCGGATAGCGTGTCGCGCGCACCATCTCGGCCGCCTGGGCCGCGCTCTCAACCATCGGCACGACAAAGCTCTGACAGCCGATATCCAGAAACTGTTTCAATAGATAGGTCTCGTCAATCGGCGGACGGACGACAGCGCTTGTTGGCGTCTGGCCGAGCGCCTGCAGCTGGGCAAGGGTCGAACGGATATCATTCGGCGCATGTTCATTGTCGATCACGCACCAGTCAAAGCCTGCGCCTGCAGCTATTTCAGCGGCATAGGAATCGCCCAGAACAAGCCAGCAGCCAATCGTCTGCTGCCCCTCTGCAAGCGCCTGTTTCAGTCTGTTCAATGGTGCTGGCATGGGTGTCGTCTCACTTGTCTGCTGGTTAAAGTCAGCGCCGCCGCCACAGGCCTGTCCGGATGCCGGTCAGGCGCTGTTGCGACCATAATAATTCAAATACCATTCGGCAAATCTGGCAACCCCATCCTCGACCCTGGTGTCGGGGGCAAAGCCTACCCAGTCGCGCAGGGCAGAGGTATCAGCGCTGGTGGCTGGCACATCGCCCGGTTGCATCTCCATCATGTTCATGCTGGCGCTGATGCCAAGCGCGCGTTCCAGCGCGCCGATGTAATCCATCAGCGGCGTCGGTTGGCCATTGCCGATGTTGAACAGCCGGAAGGGAGCCGCAGCCGTCGCCGCATCGGGATGCAGCGGATCATAGTCGGGATTGGCCGTTGCCGGCTTGTCGAGAACGCGGATCACCCCCTCGGCAACATCATCAATATAGGTGAAATCACGAATCATCCGGCCATGATTATAGACATCGATCGGCTGGCCAGCCCGCATCGCATCGGCAAATCTGAACAGCGCCATGTCCGGCCGACCCCAGGGCCCATAGACGGTGAAAAAGCGCAGGCCGGTGACTGGCAATCCATAGAGATGGCTGTAGGTATGCGCCATCAGCTCATTCGATTTCTTCGTTGCGGCATAGAGGCTGATCGGATGATCGACATTATGCGATTCACCGAAGGGCATCGTGGCATTGCCGCCATAGACCGACGATGAGCTGGCATGCACCAGATGGGCAATATCATGATGGCGGCAGCCCTCGAGAATATTCATAAAGCCAACCAGATTGGCCTCGACATAGGCGTGGGGATTTTCCAGCGAATAGCGGACACCGGCCTGTGCCGCCAGATTGATCACACGGTCAGGGCGCGTGTCGGCAAAAACACTGTCCATCGCGGGTCTGTCCTCAATGGCGGCGCGCGTGAAGCTGAAGCCGGCATGTAGCATGAGCCGGGCGAGTCGCGCCTCTTTCAGCGCGACATCATAATAGTCATTCAGATTGTCAATTCCGATGACCTGATCACCACGTTCCAGCAGACGGAGCGCACAATGCATTCCGATAAAGCCAGCCGCCCCTGTGATCAAGACCTTCATGGATTGAGATTCCTATGATTTCAGGCGATAGCCCGTTTTGAAAATCCACCAGACAATGCCCATGCAGACAAGCATGAAACCGGCAATGGCCGACAGGCTGATCGCAACCGCAACGTCAGCTGTGCCAAAGAACGACCACCGAAACCCTGATATCAGATAAACCACCGGATTGAACAGGGTGATTTTCTGCCAGATGGGCGGCAGCATGCTGATTGAATAAAAACTGCCTCCAAGAAAGACAAGTGGCGTGATGATCAGCATTGGGATGAGGTTGAGCTGTTCGAAATTCTTTGCCCAGATACCGATGATGAACCCGAACAGCGCGAAGGACACACAGGTCAGCACCAGAAATGACAGCATCCAGACAGGATGCAGGATTTCAATCGGCACAAACAGATGCGCCGTCATTAGAATGATCAGCCCGATCATCAGCGCCTTGGTTGCCGCCGCGCCGACATAGGCAATGACCACCTCGAGGGCAGAGACCGGCGCTGACAGCAATTCATAGATTGTTCCCATGAATTTTGGAAAATAGATGCCGAACGAGGCGTTGGTCATGCTCTGCATCAGCACCGAGAGCATGATCAGACCGGGAACGATGAAGGTGCCATAGGGCACATCCTCCACCTGCTGTATGCGTGAACCGATGGCCGTGCCAAACACGACAAAATACAGGCAGGTGGAAATAACTGGCGAGACAATGCTCTGGACGATGGTGCGGAAGGTGCGCGCCATCTCGAACATGTAAATTGCCCTGATTGCATATAGATTCATCAGCCTATCCTTTCACCAGATCGACAAAGATGTCCTCAAGCGAGCTTTGCGATGTCTGCACGTCGCGCAGGCCAAGACCAGCGCCATTGATGTCTGTCAGGAGCCGGGTAATGCCGGTGCGCTCACCGCGCGTGTCATAGGTGTAGAACAGCGCGTCCCCCTCGGCGGCAAGGCGCAGATCATAGCTGGCAAGCGTCGCCGGGATTTCACTAATTGGCTGGTGCAGGTCGATGCGCATGGTTTTGGCACCCATGCGTTGCATCAGCGTGTTTTTTTCCTCGACCAGCAGCATCTCACCGCCATTGATCACCCCCACCCTGTCGGCGATCGCCTCGGCTTCCTCGATATAATGTGTTGTCAGGATGATGGTCACACCATCCTCCTTCAACTCGCGGACGATGTCCCACATATCCTTGCGCAGTTCGACATCGACGCCAGCAGTCGGTTCATCCAGAAACAGGATCCGTGGCTGGTGGCTGAGCGCCTTGCCAATCATCACCCGGCGGCGCATTCCCCCGGACAGCGTCATGTTGCGGGCATCACGCTTGTCCCACAGGGACAGTTTTTTCAGCAGTGAATCGACAAGCGCCTCATCGCGTGGCCTGTTGAACAGACCGCGCGAGAAATGCAGCGAGTCCCTGACCTTCTGGAAGGATTCAAGGGTGATCTCCTGCGGTACAAGGCCGATCATGGCGCGTGTCTTGCGGTAATCGGCGGTGATGTCATACCCAGCTACCGACACGCTGCCACTGCTGGCATAGGTAATGCCGCAGACCGTCGAGATCAGCGTCGTCTTGCCAGCGCCATTTGGCCCGAGAAGGGCGATGATCTCCCCCTCCTCGATGTCGAGTGACACGCCTTTCAGCGCCTCACCCCCGTCAGCATAGGATTTGCGAAGGTCGCGGATGGAAACAATGGGGGGCATAAAAATTCCTGTGGCAGAGCCGGGCTGGTAACGGGCAAGGGGCGGATTTCCGCGCACCTACGCGTTGGGTCTAGATAGTGTTTAACGCCGACAGTTTCAATCGACAGATGCCAGCCAAAAGCCGATCGAAATGTCCATGGGCCGCCCCGCGCCGGAATGGCATCACGCATTTTGCGTATCCAGCAGGTTTGTTTTTTGGCAGACTGGCGGCGGCCCGGGTTGGTTTCAGCACCACCCCGAAGTTGAGTTGAGGACCGTCATCATGCGTAACAGCCTATCTTCCTTCGGATTTCAGAGCCGCGCTGCACAGCTCACATATCCATTTCTGATTTTTGGCATGCTTCTGGTGCATCGTTATGTCTATCCGGACCATCCAGAGCTTGAAACCGCCGAGTTCACCGCGTCAATTGCCGCATTGATCGTCTATGTGGTCAGCCGTAAATTCGTCAAAGGCCCCGCGCTTGCGGCCTATCGCCCGCAGATCCACCTGATCGAGAAATGTCTCGAGGTCTTTATCGGCGTTACAGTGATTTCCTCGCTCGCCTATTCGCTGGTCTTTGGCTTCATGTGATGGCGCCAGCGGTCGGTGATGGTGGGGGGATGTGGGGAGCTTGGCCACCAAACTCAATATCATTACCGTTGAAGGCGCGCTCACGATTGCCCGTGACAAACCAGTTCGACGCTCCCTGAGACGAGGTTTGAGACAAGGTTTGAGACAAGGTTTGAGACGAGGTTTAAGTCTAAATTGGATAGTTATTCCGGCGACTGCAAGGTGAAATGGCGGGAGCGCAGGCAGTGCAGATGACGGATTGCGGCGCAAGCACCAGTTGACCAGACAGCACCGGAACGCCGGTCAAATCACGGTAATGCGGCAAGCCGACTGGTCAGAAGGGCGAAGAAACCCTCGTCATCGACATCACGCATGACATGCGCGTTGGGCTCCCTGTCACTCACCCGCCACCAGTCGATCACCGTCATGCCAAGCGTCAGTTCCGAAGCGGTTTCAATGACGACATTGCAATGCCGCCCGGAAAACAGATCGGGTGCCAGCAGCCAGGCAATGGTGCAGGGATCGTGCAGCGGCCCGCCATCAGTGCCGTATTTTTCCTCGTCAAAACGCTCTGAAAAGGACAGCATATTGGCGACCTGCCGCCCGGTCTCGTTGCCAAGGTCGGCAAACCGCTCGATCCGCCTCTGGTGGGTCAGCACCTTGTGGGTTACGTCGAGTGGCATCATCACGATCGGGATGCCGGACCGAAAGGTGATGTCGGCGGCTTCAGGATCGACAAAGATATTGAATTCGGCGGCAACGGTGATGTTGCCCCCCTCGAAAAAGCCACCCCCCATCATCACCACCTGCCCAATCCGCGCGGCAATATCGGGAGCCTGCTGCAGCGCAAGACCGAGATTGGTCAGGGGGCCAAGGGTGGCAATTGTCACAGCGCCAGCCGGATGTTCACGGATACTGTCGATCAGGAAGGTCACCGCAGGCAAATCCTGCACCGGGGTCTGGGGTGGCGGCATGTCCGTGCCATCAAGGCCGGTGCGGCCATGAACATGCTCGGCAGTGACCAGCGGACGCGCCAGCGGCCTGTCCTGGCCGGCAAATACCCGGCAATCAGGCCGACCGGCAAGGTCGCAGATTTTACGGGCATTGATCGTGGTCAGATCGAGAGGCACATTGCCGGCGACAGTGGTGATGCCAAGCAGATCAAATTCCGGGCTTGCAAGTGCCAGCAGGATGGCAACCGCATCATCCTGACCGGGGTCCGTGTCGATTATCAGTTTTCGCATCCCACCATTCCCTGATGTCCAAAGGAAAGAAGCCTAACGCGGCGCCGGCCAGCGACCAACCATAACCAGACAGGCCACACGCGACGATATGGCCATGGATGCAGCGGGGGATGCACACTGCCTAATAGCCTGCCTGCTGACAGGCCGAAAGAAGCAGCAGGCCGATGGCAATGGCCGGCACCAGCATCACCAGACGCAGGTTGAAACGCGACCGACGGCGGCTGGTCGATGATATGGCATTGGTAAAGCGGACCTGCTCAAACGAGGTGTCCTGCTGCGTGATGGATTCTGTCATGCGCATCGAGGCGTAGATTTTATCATCCATTTTTTTGTCCCCCATTCAACGCTTATTTTTATATCTGAACGATTACAGAAAAAAGTGGCAGCGTCGAGTCAGTTTTGGGCAAAAGACTTTTCAGACACATGCCGTCGCGCCCCACCACATGGCGGGCACCGACACACCCCTTTAAAAAGAGGATGTTCACCGATCTGATCTGGGTTAGGGTGTGGCCATGAGCGTTTCTGACTGGCTGTCCCTCACATTTGTCTGCATTCTTGGCGCGGCATCTCCGGGGCCGAGCCTCGCGGTCATCCTGTCCGCCACCCAGACCGGAGGGCGCGCTGGCGGGCTGGCAGCGGCATTCGGCCATGGCCTTGGCATTTTTCTCTATGCCTTTGTTGCGGCGACCAGCCTGTTCTTCATCATCACCCATCATGCCACACTGTTTTTTGCCCTGCAGCTTGCCGGAGCCGGTCTGCTGGTCTGGCTTGGCGGGCGCCTGCTCCTCACCTCGTTTCGCCCAAAAGACGAGCCGGCAATGGCGACGGCGCAAAGCGGCATGACCGGCAATTTTCTGAGCGGTTTTGCGATCGCCGCCTTCAACCCAAAAATTGCCGCCTTCTTCGCCTCGCTGTTCAGCCAGTTCTTTGCCGAGGGCCAGTCGCTCGGCCTGCATATCGGCATGGCCACACTCGCAGGGGTGATTGATGTTGTTACCTATATTGTCATCGTCATTGCGCTCAGCGGGCATCGGCTGCACGCGGTGATGGCGGCACGCCTGCATCTGTTCGACCGGGCGCTTGGCAGTTTGTTGATGCTGACCGGCATCAGCCTGCTGATCACACAGCTCGTCGCTGGCTAGGATGGCCATAGCGGGATGATGCGGCAGCCAACAGGTCCGCGACCGCCGCGCCCAACCACAGAATGATCCCTATTTATAGACCGCCCTGCGATCGGAGAATGCCCGTACCCGCCGCCGCCATGCCTCGTAGCTGCCACGCTTGAGGTGCCTGCGCATCAGCGCCTTGACCTCCTTGTCCCTGAGACCATGCAATGCCTCGATCTGGGCAAAGCTGGTATGGTCAGAGAGCGCCATCTCGATGATCTCGCTGATCGCCTCATCGCCAAGAGTGCTGAAATGTGACATCGGTTTCATCCCTGACAGGCAAGATTGGTCGTACCGCCCTAGCTAATGGCACTGCGGCCGCCAGACAAGCCAGCGGCAAAAAAAAGACCCCCAACGGTGAAACCGAAGGGGGCCAGGTTCTTATCTCGGAGGAAACATGAGAAAAGGTAAGAAAGGTTTACCCATTTAAGTTGCGTCGAAATAGCGCTTTTTTTGCCTTGTCATGCTGCAATTTTTGCAGCATGTAAAAATGACTCAGATCAGGCGATTCAGATCAGGTGGCTGGGCGCAATGGCCTCCTGATCAGCATATCCCCCATTGCAACCGGGCCTTTTCAACTGTCCTGTTTACTGTAATGACTGAAATTGGCGCGATTCTTGTCCATGATGTAGGCCCCCGCCGCCACGGGTGGCAGTGCCTCGGCATCGGCCTCCACATCAAAATCGCGGGGGTTGACGATGGTCTCGCTCGACGGATCACAGAAAATGGGAATGGAAAAACGCGCCTTTGGCGACCGGTTGATGACACGATGCCGCGTCGAGACAAGCTGTCCATTGGTCCAGCGTTCCAGCAGATCACCGATATTGCACACGAAAGTATCGGCAATCGGCGTTGCCTCGATCCAGTCACCGGCGCTGTTCAGCACCTGCAACCCACCAAGATCATCCTGCTGCAGAATTGTCAACACGCCAAAATCAGTGTGGGCGGCCGCACCAAAACGTTCTGCCTCGACATCAGCCTGTTCGAGCGCCGGATAATAGACAAGCTGGCCACGGCCAAGTGGCTTGTCATAGGCAGAGGTGAAAATCTTCGGGTCAACCCCAAGACCAAGCGCCAGACATTCAAGTATCCTGACACCAAGCGCCATCACCGCCTGATAGTAGGGGGTGATTTTCTCACGCAGGTAGGGCGCCGCCGCATCCGGCCACTGGTTGGGATGAACCAGCGGCAGGCCGGCGACAACATCCGGGTCATCCCCATCGACATCGCGGCCCCAGAAAAACACCTCCTTGGCGTCATGTGTTGCCGCGCCCTCGAGATTTGTAAGCCCCTGCGCCATCCACCCGCGCTGATGCTGGTCGACGGTGATGCCAGCCTTCACATCCTCGGGCAGTTTGAAGAAATCACGGCTCGCCTGCATCGCCGATTCGCGCAGGCTGGCTGGGATGCCATGCCCGGACACGTAGAAAAACCCGATCTGCGTTGCTGCGGCGACGAGCTCCCGGCCGGTTTCAACCCGCCGCGCTGCATCCTCGATTCCCGAAAGATCAATCACGGGAATTTCGCTCACCGGAACGCGGCGCGCCTCTGCATAGTGCGGAGACGCAACCTGAATTTTCTGATTGTTGCTGGTCATGACTTACCCCTTTCCTGCCGCCGTCTTATGGACGGGCCTGCGATGTGCCAATTGGCGGGGTGCCACCGCGGGGGTGATTTTTGCAGCCACCCAACGCCATGAAGATAGAATGACGGTGTTAATGATCGGCGGCAACCGCAAAATGACAACCAATGGGCAAGGAGCCGCGGCGTGGATTTTTTCTGACTGCCGCCCAGCCTCGGCCTCGCTGCATCGCATTAAAACAGCCCTGACCGTGCTTCCAACAGGCATGGCGACGCTGTTCGTATAGAAGACCGGAGTCAGATTGACCGACGCCTGGCCACTGTCTGGAGCCTGATAACTCAGCGCCGATCCGGTCGCCGCATTGGTGTAAAGGACACACGGCAAATGGCGCAGATCATCCGGGGGGCATCGGCTGTATCGCTGCCCGGATGTGCAGTTCCAGCAACTGCCCCGTCGACATCGCCACCCAGAAACCGGACTTGCACGAACGGCTGGAAGTTCAGGTCGGGGCCAACCGGCTGGCGCGCTTCCTTGGTACGAGCGTGGAGTTGATGCAGGTGCGTGCCAGAGCCTGTGGCCATACCAGCCTGTCCGACTTTGGCCCGGATGATCTGTCCCGTTGAAAAGGCGAAATGGCAGACCTGTACGGGGTTGCGTTTGCCGGTGATGCCAACCATCTGGTGGAGACGAAGAAAGGAGTCAGCCGCATGTCAATCCGTCCTGTTACCACCAGCAGCCTTGCCACCCCGACGATGGAGGGGGCCGGCGTGCATCTGCACCGTGTTTTCGGTTTTGGCGAGACCGAACCGTTCGACCCGTTTTTGATGATGGATGATTTCCGCAATGACGACCCGGCAGCCTATGCCAAAGGCTTTCCCTGGCACCCGCATCGCGGCATTGAGACGATCACCTATGTTCTCAAGGGCAGCGTCGAACATGCGGATTCGCTTGGCAACAAGGGAACGCTTGGCGACGGCGACGTACAATGGATGACCGCCGGTTCCGGGATCATCCATCAGGAAATGCCAACCGGCAACGCCGCCGGCCAGATGCATGGCTTTCAGCTCTGGGCCAACCTGCCGCGTGACCAGAAGATGTGTACGCCGCGCTATCAGGATGTCAAATCAGGGGATATCGCCAGCCTGACCGATGATGACGGCACGCATATCCGGGTGATCGCCGGCGATTACCGTGGCTATCGCGGCCCGGTTGACGGCATTGACACCGACCCCGCCTATCTCGATATCACACTGCCGGCGAATGTCCGCAAACGCTTTCCCTTCGACACGCGCCGCCAGGGCTTTGCCTATGTGTTTGAGGGCAGCGCCAGCTTTGGCAATGCGGCGGCACCATTCGGCGTTAATGTGGAAAAGGAATTTGCCGGCGAGGAGATGAAAATCCGCGACCAGTCGGGCAACCGCACGCTGGTGCTGTTCGGCGATGGCGACGAGGTTGAGGTGCAGGCCGGCGAGGCTGGTGTCCGCTTTCTGCTGATTTCAGGTGCGCCGCTGCGCGAGCCGGTGGCCTGGCATGGACCGATCGTAATGAACACCCGCGCCGAACTGCAGGAGGCGTTCCGCGAACTGAACAGTGGCAGCTTTGTGAAAACCGGTGCCGAAGGCTGGCTCACCTCTCGCGGGCGGTAGGGGCTGCCCCCACCCTCCACAGGGGCTGGTCAGGCCGAGGCCCGTTTCACAGCGGCGGCGGAGTCGCGGATTGACTCCTCGAAGGCCATCGGGGTCCAGCCGAACATCTCGCGCGTGGTGGTATTGTCAGCCGCCAGATGCATTCCCAACAACGCCAGCATTCCCTTCGCCTCGCGGTCAAACAGCGCCATCAGCCGGATCAGAAAATCCGGTGCAATTCGGGTACTTGGCCCCTTGTAACCGGCATCCTTCAGCACCTGCGCCCCATCGGCAAAGCTGCGCGGTGTGGCATCGGCTGCGATGATGCGATGGCCGGCGGCCTCCGCCTTGGTCAGCGCCTGCACATGCAGCAGCGCGACATCGCGCACATCAACCATCGGAATGGCAACATTGGGAACCACCGGCTGTTTGCCACGGAGCATCTGGTCAATCACGGCGAGCGACTGGCCGGAAATATTACCAGCAAGCGGCGGGCCAAAAACACCGCCCGGATGAATCGTCACCATCTCGATGCTGGCATCAGCCCCCTGCCCGCCAACAAAATCCCAGGCAGCCTTCTCGGCGAGCGTCTTGCTCTTCATATAGGTGCTGACATCCTTTGCCGTGACATCGGTCCAGTCATCCGGCGTGAAGGTGCCGGTTTTCATGCTGCCCATCATCGCCACGATGGAGCTGGTGAGGACAATCCGCCTGACCCCGGCAGCCTGCGCCGCACGCATCACACGCAAGGTGCCGTCAACCGCCGGCGCCAGCATCTCGGCCTCAGATTTCGGGTTGGCAATGGTGAATGGTGAGGCGGTGTGCATGACATAGTCACAACCTGTCGCCGCATCCTGCCAGCCATCATCAGACGTCAAATCGGCAATATGGAAAGTCAGATTGGCGGTATCGAGTGACGCCGTGGCAAAGCTGTCCAGCACTTCCTGCTGCTTGGCGGCATTGCGTACCGTGCCGCGGACGGCAAAGCCCGCCGCCAGCAATTCGCGGGCACAATGCAGCCCGATGTAACCCGAAATTCCCGTTAACAAAACCTGCTGCATCTGTAACTCACTTTCCTGAATGGCTGGCCAGCGTGACCACCGGATCCCGGCCATCAAATCCCAGAGTGGCCAGATTTTTATACTGGCCGGTAAATTAACGATGTGATACGCAGGAATTACAGGAGCGGTCAATAAAAAAAACCGTCTGGTATAAAATTTTACAGGACATCACGACGTGACACGGGGCCGGCCAAAAAAAATCGATCAGCAGCATGTGGTCGAGGTGGCAATGAATCTCTATTGGGCCGAGGGGCTGAGTGGGGTCTCGCTGAATGAAATCTGCCGACAGGCCGGGATTGCCAAAACCTCATTCTATCGCGAGTTCGGCAGTGAGGATGAGCTTATGGCGCGGGCCATCAGCTGCTATTTTGATACATTCGCACGCCCGCTCATCGCCACGCTCGCCGATGATCAGCCAAGCGCGGCCAGCCTCGATGCCATCATCACCCATATCCTTGACAGGGACGATCCGCAGACGCCGTGTGGCTGCATGCTGGTGAAAATGCGGGATGCGCCGGAAGGTATCGGGCCACAGGCAAAGGTGCGCTTTGAGCATTGCAAGACGGCGCAGCTCGCCGCGCTGGAAGGGTTTGTGACCCGCGCCAGACACCGCGGCGAGATTGCGCCCGATAGTGATGTATCGTTGACCGCCGCCTATATCGACAACCAGATCAGCAACGCCCTCACGCTCAAGGCACGTGGAGAAGCGTTTGACAGAATTTACCATTTTACCAGCCTTGCACTCTCGCCCCTGTTCACCACAAATCAGAGATTATGATTGATATGAACCGCGATGAAAAACGTCATCACGGGCCTGATCTGCTTCGGTCAGTGGCGATGCTGCCTGGCTGTCTGGTGGTGATTGGGATGACGATCATTCTGACTTTCATCATCAGCGTGATCGGGTATTATGTCCTGATCAAACTCACAGCGCTCAACTGGGTGGTCAATGGCTTCCGGAACTCCTGGCTGCAGCTTTCCTTCATTCCGGCCCGCGATGGGAAAGGACAGGGTTAGTCGTCTTGATCAGACTCATTCTCATCACCGCAATTGCTGCCGGCGCTGCCTTTCTGGTTACCCGCCTGCTGTCCAGAAGACAATCTGGCGCGCCGCAGGGCGACCGGTCGGAAGGCCGACAACGGCCCGGTCTGCTGGCCATTCTGCTGGTCGGGGTGATCTGCGCGGTGATCGTCCTTTATGTGCTGCCACGCTTTGGCATCAGCCTGATGGGGCTGGTGCAGAAATTGCTGGCGTTCCTGCCGCTGATCCGGGCCTTTCTGCCGTTCTAGCAACCGCTATCCTTTGCCCGCGGGCGGATGGCGCCGGCGGATGGTGTCACCGAAATGGATGCGCCGGCGCCAACAGCGCCGCATTGAGGAGCAGCAGTCCGAAAATAAAGATGACCACTCCGCCAACAAGCCCGATCACATCCATGATCCGGGCGCTGGCCGCGCTGCTGTCAGGCAACAGGGTCAACAGCCGACGTGCCGCCTGTCCAAGATAAACCGACAATACAGCCAGCAGGGTGATGGTCAGCGCTGTGCCAAGCGACATTGCCAGCACCGCAAACAGCCCAGCCACCCCAAGATCGAGTGAATAGGCAAGAAGCAGGACAATCACCGCCCCCGAACAGGGTCGGATGCCAATTGACAGAATGATGCTGATGAAAGTGCGCAGCGACAGCGCAGCGTCAAGATCGCCAGCGCCTGGCCCATGCGAATGATCACAGGCGGCGCCCGCATGGTGATGATGGTCGGTGGCTGTTGCGGTCACGGGTGATTTGCGCAGACGCCACAGGCGAGTGCCGATGATCAGCAGCCCGACGAGCGTAATCAGCGCAAAACTGACCACCTCGACATCATTGACCATGCCGCGCGTCTGGCGCATCGACAGATCCAGCAGCCAGACAGCACTGGTCACAATGACAATCGCCGTTACCCCCTGAACCATCGCCGCTGCAAAGGACAGGACGACCCCACGGCGCAGCTGGCTTTCATGCGAAAGCAGATAGGTCGAGATCACGATCTTGCCATGCCCGGGACCAGCCGCATGAAACACGCCATAGAAAAAACTGAGCGCCACCAGCATTGATGACGCGCCAAACCCCTCGGCCTCAATCGCGCGCAAGGCGTCGGAGAGGCCGCGATGCAAATCCCGCTGGAACGCCTGAACCGTCACCAGATATTCCGACCAGGCAAAATTGATGGCAGCTGCCTGCCAGAGATAGAGGCCAACCAGACCAGCCAGACCAACCGCACACAGGGCGATGACCCTGTGGCCACTCATTGGCATTTCACATGCACTGTTTCTGCAAACAGCCGGCCGATGGTGTTATCTGGATTGGCATCCAGACTGGCCGACTGGGACAGGGCGATGGCATCAGCCGATGGGTTCGGCTGCACAATCTCGGTGCCGCAACCGGCGGGAGCATCACCGTCAAAGGCGATGGTTTCACCCTCCCGATGGAACATCTCGATATAGTAGGTCGGGTCAAAAATGGCATAGGAGAAATTCTGCGCCACAAGATCAACATGGCTCTCAATGGCCACGGTGAAGTCCATCCAGACGCGGTTTTCCCTTATCCCTGCAGTGACATCTCCCACCAGGGCCAATGGCAGCGTGTCGTCACCACGCTTGATCACGGTGAAATAGTCATAGGGCTGTAGATTCACCATAATTTCAGTGATCTGCTGCTGGATACCAGCTCCGACGCCGTCCGGATGCAGACCAGCCTCCTCAATCAACGCTGTCGAGAAAAAATCATCGAACAGCCATTCCTGATGGATGGATGCAGGGCTGGCATCATCATGCAGAACAATCCGGCTTTCCAGATCGACCCACATATGGGGATGCGCGGTGGCCAGCGTTGCCGGTCCGGTGATCAGGCACCACGCGGCCAGAAACCAGCTGCCAAGGCTAGGCGTCTTCACAGGCATCGCAAACACCATGCAGTTCAATGCTCGTCTTGGACGCTTTGAATTTCGTCTTTTCAGTCAGCCCGGCAAGGAACAGCGAGACGGAATCGTCACACACCTCCTGCACATGCTCACATCTGTTGCAGATCACAAACGCTGTCCCGCCAGTCTTTTCACAGGACATGTGACTGCAGGCGATGAAGGCGTTCAGACTTTCCAGCCGGTGAACCCTGCCCATGCCAATCAGCTTTTCCAGCGCACGATACACCTGCAACGGCGCGCGAAAGCCGGACCCACGCAGCTCATCAAGGATCATGTAGGCGCTCATCGGGTTTGGCTCTCTCTCAAGCACCGCCATGACAAGCTGTTGATTGTTGGATAGCTCAGCGCTTTTTTTCATTCGCCTGATCCTCGGGTCATTGATCCAATTTGTTTCCTTTTACCATCATTTTCTGCGGTAGGGCATCGTTATCGGAATTAGCGACAGAACAAAACATACAAGTGCAGCCACAACAATGCTTGGTCCGGCAGGCGTGTCAAATTCAAGGGAGCCGGCAAGGCCAAGCCAAACCGAAACAACGCCGGCAATGATGGCAACAATTGCCATCTGTTCCGGAGAGCTTGCAAAGCGCCGTGCCGCCGCCGCCGGGATGATCAACAATGCCGTTATCAGCAAAACACCGACAATCTTCATCGAAACGGCAATGACACCCGCCATCAAAACCATGAAAATCATATTGGCCTGGTCAGGCTTGATACCTTCGGCCGTTGCCAGCTCATAGCTTACGGTGGCAGCGAATAATGGCTGCCAGATTTTGGCTAGGACGGCCAGCACAAAGAGTCCTCCCCCCCAGATCAACATCAGATCAAATGTTGTGATGGAGAGAATGTCACCAAAGAGAAAGCCCATCAGATCGACCCTCACCCAGGTCATGAAGGCCAAAACCACCAACCCAACGGCCAAAGCAGAGTGAGCCAGCAAACCCAGCAACGCGTCAGAGGACAGGCTGGCCCGACGCTGGAGCAAGACCAGCAGCAGGGAAACGACAACAGAAACAACAAACACAGCGAGCGTGATATTCAACTCAAGGAGCAGTGCCAGCGCGACGCCGAGAAGTGCTGAGTGTGACAGCGTGTCACCGAAATAGGCGAGCCGTCGCCAGATGATGAAACAGCCCAGCGGCCCCGCAACCAGAGCAACGCCAATGCCACCAACCAAGGCGCGGGTAAAGAAGTCATCAAACATCTGGATTGACCTTGCTGTGGCTGTCTGGGTTATGGCCGTCTGGGTTATGGTGGACGGGGTTATGGCTGCCGGGCCTGTCATCAGGCGGCGGCGCAATGCCGTTGTCCGATGCGCGCATGGTGGTTGAGCCTGCACCGGTGATCGCAATGCTGCCATCGGGGTGATGTTCATGGTCATGGCGATGCTCGTAAAGAGCGAGGCCAGAGGTGGCGCGCTCTCCAAACAATGATTTGAACTCATCACTCGAGGCGACGTTTGCCGGCGTACCCGAACAACACACATGGCCGTTCAGGCAAATGACCCTGTCCGTTGTCGACATCACAACATGCAGATCGTGGGAAATCAGCAAAATACCGCAGTCAAGCCGATTGCGAATATCCTCAATGAGCTTGTAGAGGGCAACCTCACCATTGAAATCCACCCCCTGGACCGGCTCATCAAGAACAAGAAATTCCGGCGAGCAGAGAATGGCCCTGGCCAGCAGAACGCGTTGAAACTCACCGCCAGACAGATTGACCATCTGCTGATTGGCGAGATGATCCGTCTCGGTTGCCCGCAAGGCTGCATTGATCTGGCTCTTATCCGCCTTGTTCGTGAGAAGAAGGAACCGAGTCACGGACAAGGGCAGGTTCGGACTGAGCTTGAGCTTCTGCGGCACATAGCTGGCCCGGAGCTGTGCCTTGCGGCTTGCCGAACCCTCATCCGCAGCAAGCACACCAAGCGCCAATTTGGCAGTCGTCGATTTGCCCGAGCCGTTTGGTCCGATCAGCGTGACAATCTCGCCCGGTTCAACACCCATCGAAACACCACGCACCAACCATTTTCTGGATCGAAAAATTCCAGCATTTTCGAGGGATACAAGCATCAGGTCTCTCATGCGTTGATTGAACAGGCGGGATTATGTGGGTTCGGTCTTGTAATAACAACCAACTATGTGTAGGAGATAGACATGTTATAACATAACGTCAATTCATATTAATTTGTGATCATGTTACTGGAGCAAAAAATGCGCATAGTAAAGGCGGCCTTCCTTGCCACGACAATTCTTTCAACAGGAATTACATCAGCCTCGGCAGACGTGAACGTCCTGGCGTCAATCAAACCCATTCATTCCCTGGTCTCTGCGGTTATGGACGGCGCTGGCACACCATCGCTGATCATCGAGGGGGCTGGGTCTCCTCACACCTATGCCTTGAAACCGTCACAGGCAGCCCAGCTTCAGGACGCCGATTTTGTTTTCTGGGTTGGTCATGACCTTGAGGCCTTCCTCGAAAAACCCATTGAGGGATTGGCGGCGGATGCGCAGGCAATCGCCCTGTCGGATGCGCATGGCTTGACCAAAATAAAGTTCCGCGAGGGTGGTACCTTTGACGCACATGATCATGGTGACCATGATGATCATGACGATCATGACAAGCATGATGACCATGACGATCATGACGATCATGACAAGCATGATGACCATGACGATCACGGGCATGACAAGCATGACGATCATGACGATCACGGGCATGACAAGCATGACGACCATGACGATCATGACAAGCATGATGATCACGACGATCACGGGCATGACGGCTTCGATCCACATGTCTGGCTGGACCCGGCGAATGCCAAGGCCATCATTCACGAGATTGAGGAAGCGTTGGTGGCGGCTGATCCAGAAAACGCAGCCACTTATGAGGCGAACGCTGCAAACATGATGGGGCAGCTGGACGCGCTCATCACAGAGATTGATGCCGAACTGGAACCTGTAAGGGGCAAGGGCTACATCGTCTTCCATGACGCCTATCAATATTTCGAACAACGCTTTGGTGTGTCCGCTGTCGGCTCAATAACTGTATCGCCAGAGGTCCTGCCTGGCGCAAAACGGGTCAGCGAGTTGCAGGCCAAGGTGAAATCGCTGGACGCAACCTGCGTGTTCTCTGAGCCACAGTTCGAGCCAAAGCTGGTCTCGACGATCACCGAGAACACCAATGCGGGAACAGGCGTTCTTGATCCTCTTGGCGCATCAATCGAGAGCGGACCCAAGCTGTATTTCACGCTCATTCGCAACATGGCGCGTTCGCTGAAAGACTGTCTGTCCGGAAACAGCTAGACTCCAGACCGATTTCCGGTCAGGGCTCAGGACTGCCCTGATTGAAATGCGGGACAGAATGAACCACCTCCAAACCCTGCCAACATCTGTTTTGGCAGGGTTTTTGTGGGCGCGGCGAGTGGGCCACTCCCGGCGGATGAGATGACGCTGGGCTGTTTTTGATAATCGCTGTAAGCTCCCCTGCAGGCAGGCAGCTGGATAATGGCGGCGGTGAAAACCGGAGACAGGGGGCAGCGATGACAATCTGGCCGGATGAGTTCGAGGCGCATGGATCCCATGTTGGCATCGTACCGCTGCGGCAGGACCATGCGCCCGATCTTGCCAAGGCCATCGCCGGAGGGGAGCTGCACCGGCTCTGGTACACGATGATCCCCGAACCGGCGAAAATCGCCGCGGAGATCGAGAGACGCACCCAGCTGCGCAGCGAGGGCAGCATGCAGCCCTTTGCGGTCATCGACAAACGCACCGATCGGGCGGTTGGCATGACGACCTATATGAATATCGACGCAAGAACGCCGCGGCTGGAGATCGGCTCAACCTGGTACTGCCCGTCAGTGCAGAAAACCGGACTGAACACGGAATGCAAATTGCTGCTGCTGCGCAACGCCTTTGAAAATCTGAACTGCCGGGCCGTTGAATTCCGCACCCATGTGATCAATCACCAGAGCCGGCGCGCGATCGAACGGCTCGGCGCCAGATTTGATGGCATCCTGCGCGCGCATATGGTGATGGCCAATGGCTCCATCCGCGATACCGCCGTCTATTCGATCATCGCCGCCGAATGGCCGACTGTCGAGGCGCATCTGACTTGGCAGCTGGAAAAGCCACGCCGCTGAAACAGGCCGGATCACCGCCGCGTCCGGACGGAGGCAGCGCTGCAAAAACTGCAGCGAGGCGAGGCAAACTTGACGCTGTTGCCACGCCTCTCTGTTAGGTAAACACTTCTTACCTTTTCTCATGTTTCCTCCGAGATAAGAACCTGGCCCCCTTCGGTTTCACCGTTGGGGGTCTTTTTTTGCTTTGTAATTGGAGGGGAGAACGCTTGAGACAGACACATCAAATATAGCAAACGCGTCACCCAATACGACCTTGTGCTGATACACCACGCCATAGAGGTTGGTCGCAATGAATGGGGAATTGCTCTCCCCGCCAACCCGGTCAGCCTCATTCGCATTCCCAACGGCATCAAGCGGTTTGAACGGAGACTGGAACCGGATGAATGGCAGCGACTGAAAAGGCGGCCAACAGATGCCTGAACCCTTACACATGGCCAACAATTCGGCTGGCACTGTACACTGCCATGCGCCGCAGTGAGTTGCTTCAGCTGCACTGGCTAGACATTGACCTTGAGGCACAACTGGCAACATTGCACGAAACGAAGAACGGTCATGCGCGAACCATTCCGCTGACGCGGGATGCCATCAAGGTGCTGGCGACACTGCCAAGGCAAGGTCAGTCCGTGTTGCCAATGACGGAACTGGCACTGCGACAATCATGGGAACGGCTGGTGAAACGTGCCGGGGTTAATGGCTTTCGTTTTCACGACTTCCGCCATGAAGCCATCAGCCGCTTCTTCGAGATGGGGTTATCCGTGCCGGAGGTTGCCCTGATTAGCAGCCACAGGGACGCAAGAATGCTCTTCCGCTACACGCATTTGAAGGTGGAGAATGTGGTGACGAGATTAGGAAGATGCGTCTGACGAATAAGTTTTAGTGTCATTTCTGAGAAGCTACGCACAAGCCTCAACATCCAAGTCCTTAACCGTCTTTTTGAGCCGTTGGCGTACCTTGAGTGAACAGTCATAGGCACATCGTTCTGAAACAATGTCTTTGTTGGACTTGGCCTGTTGCGCCATCACAGAACCATGGGCCAATGTGACTACAAACAATTACAAAGCGAATACGGATACACTTTTCATGTGCCATCCTAAACCGTGCGTAGGACACCAGCAGTCTCAGCACAAGGAGGACAGGCTCTGGACGGGTACCCCAATCTATCGGCTTTTTCCAAGGCACTTTGCCAACTGTTATGCTCACCCAATCGAACTAGATTTTTGTTGGAAAGCCCTTTTGCAACCTCACATCCGGCTATGTGAACAAAATGAAACTCGATGTCCCCGTCTCTTTGAATCTGAACATCTACAGCAAAGACTTTGGAATTACCTTCAACCATCACTAACTCGTATGACAGTCGTTGCAGCAGTAGTAGCAACCATTGGCAGTCGGGTAGGTCTTCTTTGCTTCCCGGACAGCACCACGGCAGGTCACATGAGACCCCAGATGCCTTCGGTTCTCAAGGTCAGGGGAATGGCCGCAACCGCCTTCGTGGACCTCATGGTCGCCATTTGATTGGGCATTTCTATTGACGTAGTAGTTTGGCATTCCGTCGCCTCTTCCGGTTGATTGCTTTTGACAATTGAACCAAAGAATACTCAACTCATCTACGGAACGAGGTTCACAATTAAGTGATATTGGCTAATGGAATGTTAATTTTGTGATGGCGTCAGGAATACCACGCTTCCTGACACATCCCATTTGCAACATCCTTTGAGACAAGGCGCTGGGCTTGCCTTTATGATATATGGATGATGGTAGCGGAGGAGGGACTCGAACCCCCGACACGCGGATTATGATTCCGCTGCT
>JAYNHH010000007.1:63668-94666 GCA_038107835.1 Alphaproteobacteria bacterium | reverse complement strand
TGATATAGCCCATGCCCGGCGCGCCTTCGGACTGCGCCCAGCTGTTCATCCTGTCAGCGATGGCGCGGCTGCCACATTTTGGGCCGGGCACGGCCCGCACAACAGCACCCTTTTCCACATTCCTGGCAAAAATTGAAAACCCTGAGTCGCGAAAAATCTCAGTGACATCAGTGATTTCGAAAGGCACGCGCAAGTCCGGCTTGTCATTGCCATATTTGAGCATCGCGTCCGCATAGGGAATATGCACGAACTCACTGTCGATGGTCTTATCGGAAAATTCCTCAAATACCCCTCTGATAACCGGTTCAACAGCATCAAAAACATCCTGCTGTTCAACGAAGCTCATCTCGAGGTCAAGCTGGTAAAATTCGCCCGGACTGCGATCCGCACGGCTATCCTCGTCACGAAAACAGGGGGCGATCTGGAAATAGCGGTCAAAGCCGGACACCATGATCAACTGCTTGAACTGCTGGGGTGCCTGCGGCAGCGCGTAGAATTTTCCCGGATGCAGCCGTGCTGGCACAAGGAAATCACGCGCGCCCTCGGGAGAGGAAGCTGTTAGAATGGGAGTCTGGAACTCGGTGAAGCCAAGGGCGACCATGCGGGCCCGAATTGACTGGATGATCTGGGCGCGCAGCATGATATTGCCGTGTGGGCGTGTGCGGCGCAGATCAAGATAACGATACCGCAATCTCGTTTCCTCGCCCGAATCCTCATCTGAATTGACCTGCAACGGCAAGGTATCCGCCGCCGACTGCACCGAAAATTCCTCGATCCGCACTTCAATATGGCCCGTCGGCAGGCTGGTGTTGATGGTCTCGTCACTCCGTTTCAACACCTCACCCGTCACCGTCACAACTGACTCAAGTCGCGTTGCCTCAACCATTTCAAAGCAGGCGTCCGAGGAGTCGATGACACATTGGGTCAGGCCATAATGATCACGCAGATCAACAAAGACCAGTTGACCATGATCACGCTTACGGTTGATCCAGCCCGACAGCCGGACTTTTTCACCGACATTGGCCTCGGATAATTCAACACAATTGTGGGAACGGTAAGCATGCATGGTCATGGCTCCAGAAAAGACCCAGAAGGGACGTAAAAACGGGCGCAGTATGCAAATTATGAACCGAGACTGCAACCGGCATTTCGCCGGGGCGCAAATGGTGTCAGAATCCGCGTTGCAGCGTTATTTCCGACGGCTCCGGCGGGATTTGCGACGGCCGGCATCACCCGGATTTTCAGGAATGTCCGCCCAAGGCTGGCCCAGTGCCTGCTGCATCGCCGCCGCGTCAAATGGCCGGACGGGTGTCTTCGCAAGTGCCTGTGCCATCGCCGCGACATGGTCAGGGCTTGTTCCACAGCATCCGCCAATGATCCTTACGCCCATGTCACGGGCAAACAGCGCACAGTCAGCCATCAATGCCGGCGTACCATGATAGTGAATGGCGCCCTCCACATAGGAGGGAATCCCGCAATTGCCCTTGGCAATCAGCGGGGTGTCAATATGTGCCTGCCCCATACCGGCGATCGAGTGCAACAATTCTGCAGGGCCAATGCCACAGTTTGCGCCAAGGAAATCCGCCTTGTTGGCATTGCCAAAAACCGCAAAATCCTGCGGCAAGACTCCCATCATGGACCTCGCCGCCGTATCAAAGGTCATGGTTACCGCAACCGGCAAACCGGTTGCTTTTGCCGCCGCAAGCGCAGCGGCGACTTCTTCAGTGCTGGACATGGTTTCAATCCACAACATGTCCACACCACCATCGGCAAGAGCGTTCGCCTGTGCGGCAAAAACATCCCGGGTTGTTTCATGGGTCAATGCACCCATCGGTTCAAACAACTCACCAGTCGGACCCATCGAACCAGCAACAATCAGGCGGCGCCCCTGCCTGTCTGCAGCAGCATCAGCTGCCGTGCGAGCAAGACGGGCAGCAGCAGCGTTGAGCTCGGCGACACGGTCCTGCGCCTCATGCAGCTTCAGACGCAACGCATTGCCGCCAAATGAATTGGTCAGCACCAGATCAGAACCGGCCTCAAAAAACGAAGTGTGAAGACCGATGATATCGTCCGGTCGTTCGACATTCCACAGCTCAGGCGGATAGCCGGTTTCCAGACCACGCATGAACAGGTTGGTACCAGTGGCACCGTCAGCCAAAAGAAATCCTTTTTCCGCGAGGATTTCATCAAGTACCGAATGTTTCACTGCCTGTCCTTTTTAACCTGTCTGGGTTGTTCGACGCGTTGCCCGCCGCCGCACACCGGTCGCAGCGGCGCGCCTTGTCCGCAATTCGCTCAGCAGAACACTTTGTTCATCTGCTGACATGCTTGGCCAGGCGGCAATCTCCCTGCGCGTCCGATAACAGCCAAGGCACAGCCCCTTTTCCGCATCCATCTGGCAGACCGAGATGCAGGGAGACACCAGCTTCGCCTGTGTCTGACTGTCATCCATAACGCAATCTACCTCGCGAATGCGGGCCTGCACCGCCTTGTCAGGCGGCGCGGCTTTCGTCCTGATCACCGAGCATAATCTCGTTTAACAAATCGAGACCAGCAACGATGTCGTCCGTGTTGGTGACAGCCAGATTTTCAGCCCGGGCAACATTTGCGCCATCGACAAATTCAGGATAGCCCATGTCGACAATGTCGAGGATCTTGATCGCATCGGCGAGGATGAGCACGGGCATGTTTTCGCGAAGAAACGCCCGCAGGATCCGCTTGGCGTGAACCTCGGTTGAGAGTTTTTCGATATGGCGATCGCCCTGTGGAATGATCAGGGCGTCATAATCAACGGCAAGTGTTGTCGAAAGCGTTGAATCCACAGGATAGGACATACCCCAGCCGGTGCCGTTCCAAGCATTGGTCAGACCAGCGTCCCTTGAAATGATCTTCAATTTTGCATTTGCCGCCAGCATCGCCTTCTGGATTGCGATAAAAGTGGCCTCATCAAAGCCACTGGCCACCATAAGGCCAACTGTCTTGCCAGCAAAATTTGTCATTCGCATGGGTAAACTCCTTTTTTCGTGTTTGTGACTGCTGCGTGAATGTCCCTATTGGCACCCAAATCAGCCACCGCCCGCAAGGCAGGGGCCATGGCATGAGGACATTCATTTGCGTCGGTGCGCGGGGTATAACGCGTCAGGCTGAAATGTTCAACCCCGATATCCATGGTTTGTCGATTGCATCGCACATTCGGTGTTTTTGCCTGCATCGCCGCCAATCAGAGACCAGCATCAAGAAGAAATTCTCGGTTTGACAGCCTTTCACAGGGCCGATGATCGTTAACACACTTCGTTTTTGCGCCATATTGAGTTGCTTTTGACCGGTAGTTTAGCCATATAGGGGCATGGAAGCCCATTAGGCAGACGAACAGCCAATAGGTGTGTGGTAATGACTCCCTACGATGACAGCGACACGAAAGCCCTGAAAGCCGGAACGCCGGGCAAGGCGCATGGCGACGCAGGGCCCACACGGTCCGAGGCCGAAGCCGCAGTTGAAGTGCTGTTGCGATGGGCCGGTGACGACCCCACCCGCGAGGGTTTAATCGGGACACCTGGGCGCGTCGCACGCGCCTGGAAGGAATTCTGTGTAGGCTACACTGAGGATCCGGCGTCCCTGCTGAGCAGCACCTTTGAAGAAGTCGAGGGCTATGACGACATGGTGATGTTGCGCAACATCCGGCTGGAAAGCCACTGCGAGCATCATATGGTCCCAATTCTGGGGGTTGCCCATATTGCCTACATGCCTGATCGCCGCGTCGTTGGCATCTCGAAACTTGCCCGCGTTCTGGACAGTTTTGCCCGCCGGCTGCAAACGCAGGAAACGCTGACGGCGCAGGTCGCAGAATGTATCCAATCCGAACTGCGTCCACATGGTGTCGCCATGCTGATTGATGCGCAGCACCAATGCATGACAACACGCGGTGTCAGAAAACCAGATGTCTCGATGGTAACCACACGTTTTACCGGTGTGTTTCAGTCGGACAGTGACCTGCGCAGACGGTTTTTTGAACAGACAAAGCTGGGCTGATCACATCTTGAATCAAATGCGTGTGGCTGGTGCTCACCGCTCAGGCCATACAGGTGTTTTGCATCTTCGACCTGATCAGTGTTACGATCCGGCCATGCCCATGCCCGTTGGCGGTTAAAAAATGCGACTAGCACCTGTGTTAAACATCCTTGGCCTGCTGACGACCATGCTGGCGGCAGCCATGCTGATCCCGATGGCGATAGATCTGTATTTCGGGTCGGATGACTGGCAGGTATTTGCCGTTTCTGCCCTTTTGACTGCCTTTGTCGGCGTTGCCGTATGGTTAAGCACCTCACAGCGCGAACCTTTTGATTTGGGCCTCAAACAGGCATTTCTGCTCACGAACGGGTCCTGGCTTCTTATCGGTGTTTTCGGTTCCTTTCCCTTCATGTTCTGTGAGTTGGCACTCAGCCCCACCGATGCAATTTTCGAGTCGGTGTCAGGCATCACCACAACTGGATCAACTGTTCTGGAAAACATCGAGGCGGCGTCACACGGCATTCTGATCTGGCGGGCGCTGCTTCAATGGCTGGGCGGCGTTGGCATTGTGGTGATGGCGATGGCTGTTTTGCCAATGCTGTCAGTGGGCGGAATGCAGCTGTTCCGCACTGAATCATACGACAGGGCAGAGAAAGTCGTGCCTCGGGCCGCCCAGCTGGCAGGTGGTATCGGGCTTGTTTATGCGTTTTTGACGGCTGCCTGGGCAACCATGCTCTCCTTTGCGGGTATGGGGGTTTTTGACGCTGTGGCACACGCCATGACAACCATTGCCACAGGGGGATATTCAACAAGAACAGCCTCTATCGGCGCTTTTGACTCGGTCGCGATTGAATGGATTGTCATCGCCGGAATGATCGTTGGCAGCCTGCCATTTGCCCACTATCTGGCGATGGTCCGCGGTGGCTGGCAATCACTTCTGCAGGACCCACAGGTCCGTTGGTTTCTGGCACTTCTGCTTGCGGTTGTCGGCCTTCTGTGCTGGCATCTGAACACATCCGGCATGCCACTTGGCACGGCCATCAGGCAATCAAGTTTCAACGCCGTTTCGATCATGACTGGCACCGGATATGGCAGTGCCAATTTTTCAGCATGGGGCGGGTTTGCCTCCACGCTGCTTCTGATCGCCATGTTCATTGGCGGCTGCGGTGGGTCAACAACCTGCGGCATCAAAGTGTTCCGGCTTCAGGTATTGGCGACGACAGCAAGGGTGCAGATCAGCCGCCTGCTTCGCCCACATGCCGTGGTTCTCGCCTATTACAACAAACGTCCAGTCGCACCAGAGGTCATGGACTCGGTCATGGGCTTCTTCTATCTCTATATTCTGTGCTTCGTTCTTCTGTCCATCCTGCTGGGAATGATGGGGCTTGATTTCGTCACCGCCCTGTCCGGTGCGGCGACGTCGATCAGCAACGTAGGGCCAGGGCTTGGCAATCTGATTGGCGCCAATGGCAATTTCGCGACCGTACCTGATGCGGCAAAATGGGTGATGGCCTTCGGAATGCTGCTTGGACGCCTCGAACTGTTCACCGTTCTGGTGATGTTGACGCCCGCGTTCTGGAGCCGTTAAGGCAGGATTATATTATCGATCTTCTGCAGCTCGTCGCGCGCCTGCCTGTCAAGCGCCGCCAGGGCCAGCAGCAAGGTTTCCTTGACTGCCCTGTCAAACTCATTTGGTGTTGAAGATTCTGGTATGGTCTTTGATTGGCTGGCCGAAAGGTTCACCATCGCCCTGGCCCCGCCAACAGGTTGCAGCCACATCAGACGTGCCACCAGTTCAACCCTGATTTTGGTATCCTGCTGATCCGAGAGAATACCCTGCAGATTCGTCTCGCGAGGCAGCTTTTCCTTTGTCACAGATGCTTTGGATATGTCGAGAATCAGCTCACCACTGCCGCCCGCTGGCTGCAACACGCTTGCCGCCCATTCAGCGACAATATTGCTCGGATAGGGTGTCTGGAAATGACCGATATAGGGTGCTTCCATCGGCATCTGCCAGTTTTCGACAATCTCCAGGCGACGGGCATTCATGGCAATCGCGGCATAGCCACCACTGTCAAATTTCGGCGGGGCTTTTGCACCGTTGGTTGAGGTTCCACATGCTGTCACCAACCCCATCGCAACCATGATGATTAGATAGCCGAGCCGCATTTTGAGCCTCCCATTCAGCCGTTTCAAGAATGCGGCATGAAAGAAAATAAATCCACAGCCGAATTTACGCAGACAGCACAAATCCACCGACCCATCACTGCGGCGCCGGCACCGTGCCAATCTCATCAGTGTGAAACTGTCGCTCTGTCTTGCAGAATTCGCAGATGATTTCTACATAGCCGGCTGCATTCGCCAGATCCCGAATATCTGCCGGATCAAGCTGTCCCAGCATGTTTTCAACCCGTTGCGGACTGCAGCGGCATTTGTCCCGCACCTCGCGGGCTGGGGCCACATGAGGTTCCATGGAATTGAACAGCCTGAAGATCAGCGCCTCCGGGCTGAGGCGCGGATCAACCATTTCATCAAACCGCACGGACTCCATGAGAGTCTTGGCCGTGTGCCAGGCATCGTCGCTGAGATCCAGATCGGCAGCTGAGCCATTCTCGCCGCCCTCGGCCGCAATCCGTTGCAGCATCATGGCGGTTGCCTGCCATTGCTGACCGTGCTGGTGCGAGGCTGCCACAACCAATGTGTCAAGCTGCTCAGAATTGGCAAACCATGCGGTCGCAGCATCACTCAGCGTGGCACCCTTGAGATCGACGATTCCCTGATATCGTCCGCCGGTTGCGACCTCATCAACGGTGAAGGCGATATGGCCAGACCCCATCAATTGCGGCACATTTGATGGCACATTTGCGATGGCGTCATCAGAGTTTCGTGCATCCGCATCAAAGGCTGCATAACCACGCAGATCACCGTCCGAGGTCATATCGGCAAACAGGGTTCTAACCAGCGCATCGCCCTTTGCCTGCAGCGTGAAGATCCCGTCAAATTTGAGCGTACTCGCCAGACATGCGGTCAAAGCCAGTGCCTCGGCCTGCATCTTGGCAATGGCAGGAGGATAGGCATGACGCTGCAGAATTGCCGTGGCTGGCTGGCCAACCGAGGCAATTCGTCCCCTGATCAGCGCCACATTTTCTGCGCCACTGGTCAGGTAAAAGGGAATGATCTGCGCATCTGACAACGGCGTTACAGTCATGCAAACTATCCTTGAGCTTCTCTGGTTATCTGGAATTTTCTGCATAGCTCTGGGCATGCATGCGGCACAACCGTCAATTGCCAGCAAAACACCATGCCAGCACCGCCTTTTGTGCGTGCAATCTGTTTTCAGCTTCGTCAAAGACCACTGACTGCGGCCCATCAATGACCTCTGCGGCAACCTCCTGACCGCGGATGGCGGGAAGACAATGCATGAAGACCGCGTCGCCCGCAGCCACTTTCATCAGATCGGCATTGACCTGATAGGGCGCAAAATCCTGCATCCGCGTACCTTCCTCATCACCCATTGAAATCCACACATCCGTGACCAGCGTCTGGCTGTTTCGCGCTGCCTCGACAGGGTCATCATGCAGGGTGATGTCACCGCCCTGCGCCCGGGCCCAGGCCAGCAGTTCAGCCGGTGGCGAATAGCCATCAGGACAGGCGATTCTCAGTTCAAATCTGAACAGCGCAGCTGCCTCGATCCAACTCACAAGAACATTGTTGCCATCACCAAGCCAGGTGACACTCTGCCCCTCCAACGGACCATGGCAGTCAATCATGGTCTGCAGATCGGCCATTATCTGACAGGGATGAGACCGTTCAGTGAGACCGTTGATCACCGGAACAGAGGCATGCGATGCCAGATCCAGCAGCTGCTGATGACTGAAACAGCGGATCATGATCGCATCGACATAGCGCGACAGCACCCGCGCCGTATCTTCTATCGTCTCGCCACGCCCCAACTGCATGTCACCAGCTGACAGAATTATCGGTGAGCCGCCAAGCTGGGAAATACCAACCTCAAAGGAAACGCGGGTCCGCGTCGATGGTTTTTCAAAGATCATGGCGACAGATTTTCCAGCAAGGGGCTGTGGGTGTGCCCCGCCTGACCGCAGCGCCGTTTTCAGGGCGCGCGCATCATCAAGAATGGCCTGTAATGTTTTGGCATCAAAATCCTTGATATCGAGAAAATGTCGCATCTGAGTGTTCCGTCTTCCTGCTTGTTGTCTTATGTCGCCTTCAGATTCATTCCGCCAGCGCCTGCGCCAGAAGATCGAGGGCAATGGCAATTTCCTCATCGCTAATCACCAGTGGCGGCAACAATCTAAGAGTGTTCTCTGCCGCCGGAACGGTTAGCATCCCACGCTCACGAAGCGCCGCGACGAGCACCCCAACTTCGCAGGTCTGGTGAAGGCGCACCCCGCGCAGAAATCCACGGCCCCTTACTTCGGCAATCTTGTCTGGATGCCGCCCGGCCAGAGCCATCAACCCCTCTTCGAGGCGGTCTGCCCGCCGGCGAACATCTTCCATAAAGCCGGGTACAGACAGCGCTTCAAGAATGACCTCCGCTGCTGCCATGGCCAGCGGATTGCCGCCAAAGGTGGAACCATGCGTGCCTGGTGTCATGGCGTCACCCACCATCTTGCTGGCAATCACGGCACCAACCGGAAAGCCACCGCCAAGACCCTTGGCAAGCGCAATGATATCCGGCCTGACACCATAGGGCTCAAACGAAAACAGAGTGCCCGTCCGGCCGATGCCAGCCTGAACCTCATCGGCAATCACCAGGGCACCAAATTCATCGGCGGCCGCGCGCACACCCTCAATATAGCCCTCCGGCACATGGCGGGCACCACCCTCGCCTTGAACCGGCTCAATCATCACCGCGGCAACATGCGATCCCAGCGCATCACGCAGGGCGTTCAAATTGCCAAAGGCGACATGTTCAAACCCATCAGGTATCGGCCCAAAGCCGGTCCGAAATGCAGGCCTGTCAGTAGCTGCAAGCATTCCAATGGTGCGCCCATGAAACGCGCCAGAAGCGCAAAGAACGGTCATCCTGTCAGGCTCACCCCGCTCATACGAGGCACGTCGCGCAATCTTCACCGCAGCTTCTGTTGCCTCGACACCTGAATTGCAGAAAAACACCTGATCCAGCCCCGAGAGCGCCGCCAGTTTCCTGGCAACGCGCTCCTGACCGGGAATGCGGTAGAGGTTTGACGTGTGCCATAATTTGCCGGCCTGATCACGCAGAGCCTCGACAAGAGCTGGATGTGAATGACCAAGCGTGTTCACCGCAATGCCGCTGGCGCAGTCCAGATAACGGTCGCCCGCCTCGCTGATCAGCCAGCATCCCTCACCTTTGGTAAAGGCAATTTCAGCCCGGCCATAGGTCTTCATGACCGCACTGTCGGCGGCATAGTCAGTGGCGGTGTCCTGCGGTTTGGAGGAATGAGTGGTCATCGTCTGATTTGGTTTTGTGCTGACTCTGTGGCGGTCGATTTGAAGCGGATAACGGGCCAAAAAGGCATAACCACCAACCCGTCATTTGACAGCGCCGGTGGTTATGCCTGAACCCGAACGAAATTACAGGCAATCCTTGGCCTTTCTGGCATGAAATGTCAAGAAAGATGGTGCCTTGAACGGATCAATGGCCGGCGCCTGAAAGCAAGGCCGAATCAATCCTGAATGAAATGTTTGGCGAGACGCAGCCCCTGCGACTGGTAGTTCGATGTCGAACCGGCATCGCCATAAAGGGCATCGGGGCGTTCTGCCATCGGTTCATAAACCAATCGGCATACCGTTTGCCCCTGCTCAATCAGAAAAGGTACATCATGCGAGCGCACCTCCAGCACCGCACGGGTCTGGCCAGCGCCAAGCTCCGCCATGCCAAAGCCAGGGTCAAAGAAGCCCGCATAATGCGCCCGGAATTCGCCGACGCGCGTATCATAGGCGCGCATCTCGGCGGCATATCCCTGTGGCACAGTGACAAATTCACGGCTTGCCAGAATGTAGAATTCATCCGGATTCAGCACCAGCCCACCAGCGACCAGATCAGCCTCTGTCAACCGTTCCCAAAACGCATTGACAGAACAGCTGCGCGGGGCGTCGATGTCGATGAGACCAGCATGTTTGCGCGCGCGCCATCCGATCATTCCGCTTTTCTCATCAGGCAGCAGATTGACACTCAACCCCACCCCATCGCGGATATCCGGCGTCTCGCTGCCATGCACCAGACCAGTGGTCTCCTGCAACTCCTGCATGGCATTGTCGGAAATCACAGCAGGTCCACGGCGAAGGCGCAGCTGTGACAGACGCGAACCAGACCGAACCAGAACAGAGAAGGTGCGTGGTGAAATCTCCGCATAGAGCGGACCCTCATACCCATTTTCCACAGCCTCAAACTCGCCGGCACCATCGGTGATCAGGCGCGTGAAAATATCAAGCCGGCCAGTCGAGCTTTTGGGATTGGCCATTGCCGACAGATCGGCGGGAAGGCAGAGCGATTCCTGAAGCCTGACAATATAGACACAGCCGCGTTCCAGCACCGCACCATCACGGAGGTCAATGCGGTGCATGGCAAATTTCTCGAGCTTGTCAGTCACACTCAGGCCGCGCCCGGGCAGAAAGGAGGCCTGCACACGCCACGCATCACTGCCCAGTCGCAAGTCAAGGCTGGCCGGTTGAATCTGCGCTGCTTCGATGTCATTTTCGGCGGTGATGATGCCAGCCTCTATGGCCTGCCGGAGTTGCTGGACCGGTAAAATGCCATTTGCCTGCTCATTGCCACTCATTTTATTCCCCATACACATTCAAGGCCCCCTCTTTGGGGTTCGCGCCCGATCAGCTTTTAAGCCGCCATCCACTGCACAGCACCCGGTAACAGACGTAACCCAGAACAAGATTCAGAACAGTCAGGCCTATCAAGCCGATCACGATTGGTCTGTCGGCGGCGCCGATCATGCCATAACGAAACCCATCAATCACATAAAATACGGGATTGAGGGTGGCAATGGTGTCAAAAGGTGCTGGCAATCTGTTGACGGAGTAGAAGGTGCCAGACAGGAAGGCCAGCGGCTGGATGACAAAATTCGTAATGGCCGCCATTTCATCAAACTTATTCGCCCTGATGCCTGCCAGAATTCCGGCAAGCGCCATCAGTAGTGAACCCAGAAACAGAAAGGCCAGCGCGACAAGTGGCTGGCTCGGCAAGCCTAAACCACCCAAAACGGCAAGACAAATCGCCGCGACAATACCGACCATGATACCCCGCGTCATTCCACCTGCGGCAAGACCGACGAGAAGCTCTCCTGGTCCCAGCGGGGGCATCAACAGATCGACGATATTACCCTGAACCTTTGATACGACGATTGATGAAGACGTGTTGGCAAAGGCATTCTGCAGCACCGTCATCATCACCAGACCCGGAATCAGGAATGTGACGAAATCAACCCCGCCCGACAGGCCGGCGCGGTCACCTATGGCGACGGAAAAGACCATCAGGAACAGAATCGAGGTAATCACCGGTGCCGCAAGAGTCTGCATGGCAACCTTCATGAACCGCTGCACTTCCCGCAGATAAAGCGTCTGCAGACCGATCCAGTTAATCCGATCAATCTGTATTGGCCGAATGACCGGTTGGTCATCGCGGATTGACGCCGCCGGGCTTTTGGATGGGGATGGTCCAGTGATGTGATGTTTTTTGTTCATTGGCGACAAGATAGGTTGGAGCGTCAAAAAGCGCAATGGCCCCGGCTCGGTTGGTAACCGGCCTTGCAGCTTCGCAACGCGGGCCGCATACTGGACGCCGTCATCCCTGCCGATTAACCATCCCAGCTGGACCCATGAGCATTGAGAAAACCGAGACACGCCTGATGAACAAGGCCGTTCATTATCTCGGACGCTACAGCGCATCCGAGCAACGGCTTCGGGAGGTGCTGAGCCGGTTTGCCACCAGAAAACTTGCAGACATCGAACCGGCAGAGGTGGCCAGTGCGATGACCCGCGTCGTCGAAAAATGTCAGCATCTCGGCTATGTCGATGATGTCGCCTTTGCTGCAAGCCAGGCACGCAGCCAGCGCCGACAGGGAAAATCCACCATGGCGATACGCCAGCGATTGCGCCAGCATGCCCTTGATGACGCGGCGATTGCGACAGCACTCCACACCGCGGACGCCGATCATCAAGATGCCGAACTGGCGGCAGCCATCCATTTTGCCAGACGCCGCCGGCTGGGACCCTTTTTCCAGGGAGTGGCTGACGAAAGAACGCGTCACCGGCATATGGGATCGCTCGCACGGGCAGGGTTTTCCATGACGATTTGCCGCGCCATCCTCGACACCAACGGCATTGATGATCTTGAGGGGCTGGAACACGAGGCCATCCAAACGAGACAGCCAGACGAATAGGCGAACACCGACTGGCTTGCCGACAGGCACTCTGGCAGTCTAAAATACGCACTGGAATTAAAAGAATGGAACGGGACGCAGCAGACGTCCGCCATCATCACCGGAGGATTTGGGAATGAGTCAGGACGTTGTTTTCGAGCCGAGCAAGGCATTGGCCAAAAATGCCCATATTGACAATGAAGTATACAAGGCACTTTACGAAAAATCACTTGCCGATCCTGACGCCTTCTGGGCCGAACAGGGCCAGCGCATCGAATGGATGAAACCCTACAGCCAGATCAGTGACGTGTCCTATGATGCTGCCGATCTTCATATCCGCTGGTATGCTGATGGTACATTGAATGCCGCGGCGAATTGCCTTGACCGGCATCTTGCCACCCGTGGGGATCAGACAGCCATCATCTGGGAAGGTGACAATCCCGAGGACCACCGTACCATCACCTATCGGGAATTGCATGAGGAGGTCTGTAAATTTTCAAATGTTCTCAAGGCCAATGGAGCCCGCAAGGGTGACCGCATCACCATCTATATGCCGATGATTCCCGAAGCAACGGTTGCCATGCTGGCCTGTGCGCGGATTGGGGCCGTGCATTCGGTCGTGTTTGGCGGCTTTTCGCCTGACGCGCTGGCCGGACGTATTCTCGACTGTGAGTCAACCATGGTAATCACAGCTGATGAGGGCGTTCGTGGCGGCAAAAGCGTTCCCCTGAAACAAAACACCGACAAGGCGCTACAGAACTGCCCGGACTGCACAAAATCAATCGTCGTCAGACGAACCGGTGGAGCTGTTGACTGGGTCGAGGGGCGCGATGTCTGGTACCATGAGGCAATGGCCACCGCCTCCGCTGACTGCCAGGCTGAGGAGATGAATGCGGAAGATCCCATGTTTATTCTCTATACGTCCGGATCGACGGGAAAGCCGAAAGGGGTTTTGCATACGACTGGCGGCTATATGGTGTATGCCTCGATGACACACCAGTATGTTTTTGACTATCATGACGGCGACATCTACTGGTGTACGGCAGATGTCGGATGGATTACCGGCCATAGCTACATCGTCTATGGACCGCTGGCAAATGGTGCCATCACCATGATGTTCGAGGGGGTTCCCACCTACCCGGACAGCTCACGATTTTGGCAGGTTGTCGACAAGCACAAAGTCAATATCTTCTACACAGCGCCAACCGCGATCCGCGCGCTGATGCGTGAGGGAGACGGCCCGGTCAAGACCTGCGACAGGTCTTCGCTGCGGCTGCTTGGAACGGTTGGTGAGCCGATCAACCCAGAGGCATGGATGTGGTATCATGAGGTCGTTGGCGACGGCCGCTGCCCGATTGTCGACACCTGGTGGCAGACCGAGACCGGCGGCATCCTGATCACACCGCTGCCCGGTGCCACAGCGACGAAACCCGGTTCGGCAACCCAGCCCTTTTTCGGGATCAAACCGGTATTGGTTGATGGCGAGAACAACGAGCTAGATGGGGCTACCGATGGCAATCTGTGTCTACAGCAATCATGGCCCGGACAGATGCGCACGGTCTATGGTGACCACCAACGTTTCATTGAGACCTATTTCACAACCTTCCCCGGCCGCTATTTCACCGGCGATGGAGCGCGGCGTGACGAGGATGGCTATTACTGGATCACCGGTCGTGTTGATGATGTGCTCAATGTCTCCGGCCATCGGATGGGAACCGCCGAGATCGAATCCGCATTGGTGGCGCACCCGCAGGTTGCCGAATCCGCAGTTGTTGGCTACCCCCACGACATCAAGGGTCAGGGCATTTATGCCTATGTCACCCTCGTTGAGGGCGTTGGGGCCACGGATGAGCTGGCTGCCGAGCTGCGGCAATGGACGCGCAAGGAGATCGGACCAATCGCCACGCCGGACCTGTTGCAGTGGGCACCACAATTGCCCAAAACAAGATCAGGAAAGATCATGCGGCGCATCCTGCGTAAAATTGCGGCCAATGAATATGACCAACTGGGAGACACATCAACTCTTCAGGATCCTGCTGTCGTCGATCATCTGGTGGACAACCGGCAGAACCGGTAGCAAATTCAGCTGAGTCCAAGCTCAATCGCGCGGCAGACGGCGTGCGTTCTGTTTTTTGCACCCAGCTTGGAGCGCAGGCCCTTGAGATGATGCTTGATCGTCACCTCGCTCAAGCTCAATTGATCAGCAATTTCGCGGTTGCTCTGACCAGCCAGAAGGCCGGTCAGAACCTGCTGTTCACGCTTTGTGAGCATACGATCCCTTGTTGCCTCACTATTTGCGGTCATCATGTCAACCGGCACGAAGATCTCGCCCGCCGCAATTAGCTTGATCGCCCCAATCAGCGCATCGGCACTCAGTGAATAGGGAAGATAGCCCGCAGCCCCAGCAAGCAATAAGTCGCGTGCCTCGCCACCACCGGCGTCTGATCCGATCACGGCCACAGGCATCCGCCGCCCGGTCGCCTGACGGAACTTCTTGAACCCTCGTACACCCTCCATATCCCGCATTTCAAGGTCCAGGCAGGCCACATCAAGCGATTTGAAATCATGGATAAGCTGCAGACAATCAGCAAATGTGCCAGCCGTTATGACGTGAAAATCCAGCTGGCCATTACCAAGATGTTTCTGAGCGAAATCGCGGCTTAAGCTGTTGGCATATCCCAGCAGAACGTTCATCCGACTTCCTTTTGCGTATCCAAAACCACCACACTCGAAAGTGTGGCTCCTCAGAGCCAGCATACGATGTGAAGTATGAACTTACTCAAATTCACTGTAAAAAAATAGTGTAAAAACAGAGATATAAATCACGATTACACAATTTTAAGCTGTGTTTATTTACGCTTTTTTCTCAACTGGAAAATTTATAAAAATAAAAACGAAGTGTTATGTTGTTTGCTTGTTTAGGTATCAGAGGGTTTGGTGTCTCTATTCGGTCTTTTCTAAAAGCAATTTCAATCTTTGGGTGTGACGACGATTCAGGCACGAAGGAAAGTGAAACGGCACTGCTGCTTGTCACATCGGCGTGCTGGCTGGCCAGATAGAAAAATGGGCGGGAGAATTGCTCGCTCACCTTTGACAGACGTGCCTCGCCCTCAACCCGGTAACCGGGCAGGACCGCACCTTTGCTGGCAAGCGGAAAGCGGAGCGATGCTGACGCAACATCTGCAACAGAATCTGGTCTTGCCGCACCAGGTGCATGCTCTGCGACGATGCGCTCAACGCCAAGCTCACCAAGCCAATCATTATCCCAGAGCCGTCTGATCTTGGTTCCCAGAACTGCATGCCGTGTCGTCCCCTCACCCGAAAATGAGCGTCTTTCCTCAATCTGCCAGATGAATTCGGGCCATCCCCGCACCAACCGATGGCCAAGTCCCCCCGCCACCGAAAGATGTTGCTGGTTCAGATCGGTTTCAGCGGTGCCACGCTGGAACTCACCCGCGCCAGCTTCCATTTCAAATGACAGATATGTTCGCTGCGTCACAGGTCGTCGCATGTAAAAGCTGAGTGCCACACCCTTGGCCTGAAATCGCGCTTTTGATGGAGACCGTCGGAACATTTGCACCACAATCTGATTGGTGAAGTCAGCACCAGTCTCACGATGAAGAATGGCGGCCAGGTAACCCCAGAGATCAATCGCTGAACGGCGTGTTTCGGAGATATGAATATGCCTGTCCGGGTTGCAGAACCCCCGATAGACAAGACATTGATTGTAAAATCTGGACCCCGGCTCGGCAGTGATTGTGGCTGCATTGCTGCGGCCATTGATTGAGTGCCGCTTGCCAGTCACGGCACCAGCGGCCAGATAATGCTTCCACCCTCCAAAACAACGATAAATGAGGTCGCGCGCAAGCTGCCTGAATTTGTTTGAGGTGGCGTTTTTGCGAATAAGAAGAAGATGCTGCCTGACCCAGTCGCACCGGCCAGCTGCGGTTCCAGCCTTGGCATAGGCCACGCGCAGCCTGATCGAGTCCTGATGCATCCTCAATCCGAGGCTGGCCAGCTGCATGACAAGTTCTGGCTGATTCTGGCGATCCATCATATGCAGCCGAAGCAGGAACCAACGTTCAGAAAATTCATCCTCCGGGTCAGACTGGAATGCTGAACCAACAGGCGAAGACTCCATTTCCGGCAGAGGATATGGCTGAGCATTCGACGGCAGAGCCAGAAGAAGATAACAGTTTATGGCAATGGCTGCTGAGACGGCTACATTCATAGCTTGCGGAAAGGGCGTGATATTTAACCTTTTGCAGTATGCAGAAGGTTATGATTCAGGTTAATAATTTCTGGCAAATCAGCTCAGAAGACGTCGCAGTTTCTCGCGAATAAATTCTTCGGGCTCATTAAAGACAATCGTCCCAGCAAAACCACCATCCTGGTCATACAGATAGACCGCCGCCGAATGGTCATAGGTAAAATCACCATCCTCGCCCTCTATTTTCTGGGCGAAAGCACCAAACGCGGCGCGGCTATCGGCCAGCGCCTGTGTATTACCAGTCAGCCCGACGACATCCATCTCGAACAATGTCAGATAGTCCCGCATCTGTTGCGGCGTATCACGCTCGGCATCCACTGAGACGAAAATGATCTGCAACCCGTCCACATCCACACCATCATCACCCAACGCATCAAGTGAATTGGCCAGCGACATCAGGGTAGTGGGGCAGACATCAGGACAATAGGTAAAGCCAAAGAACAGCGCAATCGGCTTGCCGGCAAAATCTGCATTGCTGCGCAGATCGCCATTCTGGTCGGTCAAAACAAACGGGCTGTCAGCGAAGTTGGGAAACCCCATTAGTGCTTTCTGGGCGTGTTTCTCGGAGACGACAAACACGCCAGTGGCAAGACTCAGAAACAGAAGAATGGCAAGAATGACCGGCACGCGTTTGCGGCTAAGGCCGCGCGGCATCTGCGCCCCACCTTGATCACTGTTTCGATCCTTCTTCGTCATGTGCCAAGACTTAACAGTCACCACCATCGATGATCAAATAAATTCAGGACCAGACCAGCTGTTTTCATGTCATCTGTCATGATGATACAAAATGCACAGGACGGGCCAACGAGATGATTGTAAGCGCCGATGGGATGGGTGTATGGTCTGACACCGGAACCAACCCGTCATCTCAACCGGGGACCTAGAATGAACGCTTTCATTATCCTGATTGACCAGATCATCAACATCTATATCTGGACCCTGCTCGCCTATATCATCGTGGGGTGGCTAATTGCCTTTCGCATCGTTAATCCATGGCAGCCAGCAGTGCGGATGGCCGTTTCCGTTCTCGGCCGGATACATGAACCAATTTTGGGCCGTATCCGCCAATTCATGCCCGATCTGGGCGGCATTGATTTCAGTCCGATTGTTGTTTTCCTGGCGGCACAATTCCTGCGAAATCTGCTGGTTGACATGATGACAGCCCAGTATTGAACCAGTTGACCACGACAATGTCGTGTAAAGGTGAATTTGGGGCGTAAAACAGGTGTCACCTGATCTGGCTGACACTGATCATAGGGCGCGTTTATGACGTGTGGGGGGATAGTAATGGCGCAAGCTGACGTGATTGACGGCAAGGCTTTTTCGGAAAAATTGGTACAGATGGTTGCCGTCGAGGCAAAGACCATCGAGGACGCCATTGGGCGGGCACCAGCGCTTGCCGTCGTTCTGGTTGGCGAGGATCCGGCCAGCGCCGTTTATGTGCGCAACAAAATAGAACGCACGACAACCGCCGGCATGCGTTCGATCGAACACCGCCTGCCCACAACCACTGATCAGGCAACTCTGCTGGCCCTGATTGCCGAGATGAATGCGGATGACGCTGTTGACGGCATTCTTGTTCAGTTGCCACTACCAGATCAGATTGACGAGGACGCGGTGATCAACGCGATCGCACCTGAAAAGGATGTTGACGGCTTTCATGTGGTCAATGCCGGTCTTCTGGCAACAGGTCAGCAGTCGCTCGTGCCCTGCACACCCTACGGATGTCTGCTACTTCTGCGTGACCAGCTTGGATCCCTGTCAGGGTTGAATGCAGTTGTTGTCGGGCGCTCGAACATTGTCGGCAAACCGATGGCACAGCTGCTGCTGCGTGAAAGCTGCACCGTAACCATTGCCCACTCTCGGACAAAGGATCTGCCAGCTGTCTGCGCCAATGCTGATATTCTTGTCGCTGCCGTGGGACGGCCGGAGATGATTACCGGTGATTATGTCAAACCGGGGGCCACGGTGATTGATGTTGGCATCAATCGCGTGCCGGCACCTGAACGCGGGGAGGGCAAATTCCGTCTCACCGGCGATGTCGATTACGCGTCAGCAGCAGAAAAGGCCGGGGCCATTACTCCTGTTCCCGGTGGTGTTGGCCCGATGACCATTGCCTGTCTGCTGCGCAACACGGCGGTTGCCGCCGCGCGCCGGTTCAATGTTTCGATTGGTGACATATAGTTTTTTGCCGGCCAGATGCCTATGTAGGGAGCGGATAGGACAATTGGGTCAGGAGCCCGGAAAATGACGATAGACCAAATCATATTGGTGGCTTCCCTGGTCATTGTTGCGGGCATTCTGGGCTGGGGCGTTCTGACAATGGCACGTGGTGGCACCTACAATGTAAAGAACTCCAACCGGATCATGCGCTATCGGATCATCTTTCAGGCGCTGGCGCTTGTCGTCATTCTGGTGTTGATGTGGCTGCGCAAAGACGGCAATGCCTAGGCAGGAACGAAAACAAAACGTGATGCGAACATGGTAAAACTGAATAAAATATATACACGCACGGGTGATGGTGGTGAAACGAGCCTCGTCAATGGCATGCGGGTCTCAAAACATGCGCGGCGTCCATCTGCTTTCGGCGAGGTCGACGAGGCCAATTCCGTCATTGGCCTCGCCAGGCTTCATTGCAAGCCCGAAGCCCGTCAGGCGGCGGATGCGATGCTAGGTCGCATCCAGAATGATCTGTTTGATCTTGGCGCTGATCTGGCGACACCCGATACTGTAGAGCCAGCGCTCAGGGTAACATCCGTTCAGGTTGCACGGCTGGAAGCAGAAATAGACATGATGAACGCCGAACTGGAACCGCTGAACTCGTTCATCCTGCCTGGTGGATCAGACGTATCGGCCTGGCTCCATCTGGCGCGCACCGTGGCACGTCGCGCCGAACGACAGATGACCGAGCTGGCGACTGAGGAAGTGGTGAATGATGCAGCAATGCAATATATAAACCGGCTTTCCGACCATCTGTTTGTGCTGGCGCGAAACCTGAATGAAAATGGCAAAACAGATGTATTATGGCGGCCCGGAGAAAATTCAGGCCAGAAATAAACAAGTTTTTCTGACTCACAGAACCAAAGCTAGACGCAGAAACACAGGATCATGTTGGAGGATACAAACATGAAAGTGCTCGTACCAATCAAGCGGGTCATCGACTACAACGTAAAGGTTAGGGTCAAAGCCGATAACTCAGGCGTCGAACTCGCCAACGTCAAGATGGCGATGAACCCTTTCGACGAAATTGCCGTTGAGCAGGCACTCCGCCTCAAGGAAAGCGGCGGCGCAGACGAGGTTGTTGTCGTGTCGATCGGCCCGTCACAGAACCAGGAGACGATCCGCACCGGGCTGGCCATGGGCGCAGACCGCGGCATCCATATCGAAGCATCGCATGATATCGAGCCGCTGGCTGTGGCAAAGCTGTTGAAGGAAGTCGTCGCCCGTGAAAACCCGGGCCTCGTTTTTGTTGGCAAGCAGGCGATCGATGATGATTGCAACCAGACAGGTCAGATGCTGGCTGCCCTTCTGGGCTGGGCCCAGGGAACTTTTGTTTCCGGCATCGAGATCAGCGATGACAAAGCAACCGTGATCCGTGAAGTTGATGGCGGTCTTGAGCATTTGGAAATCAGCATGCCAGCCGTGGTAACGGTTGATCTGCGCCTGAACGAGCCGAGATACGCATCGCTGCCAAATATCATGAAAGCGAAGAAAAAGCCGCTGGACTCGCTCACTGTTGAGGAGCTTGGCGTTGACGTGTCTCCGCGCCTGACCGTTGTCAAGGTCGAGGAGCCGGAAGCACGCTCAGCCGGGATCAAGGTTGCCGATGTCAGCGAACTTGTTAACAAACTGAAAAACGAAGCAAAGGTGATATAGCTATGAATGTTCTTGTCCTTGCAGATCATGACAATGGTCAACTGGCCGGCGCTACACTGAACACAGTGACCGCCGCATCGCAAATCGGCGGCGACATCCATGTTCTGGTGGCTGGCGATGCCAGCGGTGACGTTGCCAGGGCGGCGGCGGCTGTTGCCGGCGTGGCCAAGGTGCTGGTCGCCAATGGTGACAGTCTGGGCCATGGTATTGCGGAGAATGTCGCTCCGCTGATTCAGGAAATGGCGTCTGGCTATTCGCATCTTCTCGCACCGGCGACAACAACCGGTAAAAACATCATGCCGCGTGTTGCCGCGCTTCTTGATGTGATGCAGATCTCCGACATTGTGCAGGTCATTGACGCCAACACGTTCCAGCGTCCGATCTATGCGGGCAATGCACTCGCCACGGTCACATCGGATGAGGCGATCAAGATCGTGACCGTTCGCAGCACCGCATTCGAAGCGGCTGCAGCAGATGGCGGCAGCGCCAGCATCGAGGACGCCGCTGCGGGCAGTGATGCGGGCCTTTCAAGCTATGTGAAGTCTGAGCTGTCCAGCTCCGAGCGCCCTGAACTGACCTCTGCACCGATCGTCATTTCCGGTGGCCGCGGTATGCAGGATGGATCCAATTTTGCAATGTTGGAAAAGGTTGCCGACAAGCTGGGCGCGGCCGTTGGCGCATCACGTGCTGCCGTCGATGCCGGCTTTGTGCCAAATGACTATCAGGTTGGCCAGACCGGCAAGGTCGTTGCCCCCGATCTGTATGTCGCCGTTGGCATTTCCGGCGCCATCCAGCATCTTGCCGGCATGAAGGACAGCAAGGTGATCGTGGCCATCAACAAGGATGATGAAGCACCGATTTTCCAGGTTGCTGATTTTGGCTTGGTTGCCGATCTGTTTGAAGCTGTTCCAGAGTTTGAAAAAGAACTCAGCTAGGCAGATACTGCCAGCCAAATATTGAAAAGATAAAAGGCGGCCCCTTGCGGCCGCCTTTTTCTGTTCTGGCGCATCATTGTGACAGAAACGCCTGAATGTCCTGCTGCACCTGCGGCATGTCCCACTCGAACGGGCCGACAAATGCCCAGGATTTTGTCTGGTCTGCTGACAGCAGAAAGGTCGTTGGCAGGCCCCTTACCGCCAGATGGCGTGAGAGAGCGCCTTTTGGATCAAAGGCCAGTTCGGGACTGCTGACGCCATGTTTTTCCAGAAATGGAACAGCTTTTTTGGCACCGCCCCGATCAACTGAAACCAACAGCACCCTGACGGATTGTGCCTCGAGGGGTGCAACAGCACGTTCGAGAGCTGGCAGTTCAGCGACGCAGGGCGGACACCATATGGCCCAGAAATTTACCAATAAGGGCGCCCCGTGATAGTCAGCCAGCGTCACCGACCGGCCATCCATATCCATGATCTGGACCTTCAGATCCGGTACGCTCTGCGGGGTCACATCCGGCAGCCCGGACGCTGCGGCAGACCCGCCCATCAGCACACAAACCCCAAAGATAGCAAACACTGCCGATCTGACAGTCGCTTTCAGACCAACAAAAAGTTCCGTTTTTGGCTGAAAGTTCAGGAAAAGCTGCGTATAAAGCATTGGGTTTCAAATCCGGGCGATTGAGGCGATGACGAAAAAACAAAAATCACTGACAGCTGTGACAGCACAGGATGATGCAACGAAGTCTAGCATCTGGGGCGGCCGCTTCTCAAGCGGGCCATCGCAGCTGATGCAGGATATCAACGCGTCAATCGGCTATGACCAGCGTCTTTACCAACAGGATATCGCAGGATCACAGGCGCATGCCGCCATGCTCGCCCATTGCGGAATAATCAGCGCTGAAGATCTGAAGGCCATCAATCAAGGCCTTGAGCAGATCGGCGCGGAAATCCGGGCCGGCGCATTCACCTTCAGCCCAGAGCTTGAAGACATTCATATGAATATCGAGACCCGGCTCGCCGAAATTGTTGGAGAACCTGCCCGAAGGCTTCATACAGCGCGGTCGCGCAATGATCAGGTGGCAACTGATTTCAAGATGTGGGTGCGGATGCTCCTGGAGACGCTTGATGCGGCACTTGCCGATCTGCAGGCCGCCCTGCTTGCCAAGGCAGAGGCGCATGCTGAAACATTGATGCCCGGCTACACCCATTTGCAGACGGCCCAGCCGGTGACCTTTGGCTTCCACCTCATGGCCTATGTCGAAATGATTGGCCGTGACAGATCACGGTTTTCCGATGCCCATCGGCGGCTGAATGAGTCGCCGCTTGGCGCAGCAGCGCTGGCCGGCACATCCTTTCCGATCGATCGTCACATGACGGCCGAAATGCTCGGTTTTGACAGGCCGGCGGCGAATGCCATGGACGCTGTGTCTGACCGTGATTTTGCCCTCGACTTCCTGGCTGGCGCTGCCATTTGCTCGGTGCATCTATCACGTCTGGCAGAGGAGATCGTCATCTGGTCATCAGACGGGTTTGGCTTTGTGAAGCTGTCGGACGCCTATACCACCGGCTCGTCAATCATGCCGCAAAAGCGCAATCCGGACGCCGCCGAGCTTGTCAGGGCCAAGCCTGGACGAATCATCGGTGCGCTGAACGGGCTGCTGATTGTTCTCAAGGGGCTGCCACTTGCCTATGGCAAGGACATGCAGGAGGACAAGGAGGGTGTTTTCGACGCTGCCGACGCGCTCGGCATTGCGATTGCCGCGATGGCTGGCATGGTCTCGGACATGCAGCCCAATCCAGATGCCATGCGCCAGGCCCTGACCAACGGTTTTCCAACAGCCACCGATCTGGCCGATTATCTTGTACGCGAGCTTGGAATTCCATTCCGTGAAGCGCATCACATCAGCGGTAGCATCGTCGCACTTGCGGCACAGCGCGGCGTCGACCTTGACGCTGTACCGCTTGCCGACATGCAGGCAATCGAGCCATTGATCACCGCAGAGGTGATCGGCATTCTGAAAGTGGAAAATGCGGTGGCGGCGCGCCGCAGCTTTGGTGGCACGGCACCCGCCGAGGTCAGCGCCCGCATTGCGGATGCAAAAAAACGCTTTCACATTGGATGATGCGTCACCTAACCTAGAGCATGGCAGGGGAGTAACGAGATGATTCGGCGATTTGCAATCACCTTTTTGATTATCATGGCTGGGCTTGGCGGACTGTCTGCCTGCGGTAAGGCAGGTGATCCCTATCGCCCTTCAGAAATTCCCGAGAAATCATCCACAAGCTGATCAGCAATGGTCACCAACCCCATCTGCTAACAGGACCGTCCCATGTGTGCCTTTCATCGTGATGCCAATGGCCATCTGCTGGTTGATTCAACACCATTGGCAGAGATCGCTGACAGACTCGGCACCCCACTTTATGTTTATTCCGGCAATGGCATCCGTGATGCTTTCACCAGTTTTGCGTCGGCCGTTGCGCCGGTTGCTGGCAAGGTTCATTTCGCGCTGAAGGCGAATTCAGCACTTGGTGTCATTGCCCTGTTGGCGCGTCATGGTGCCGGTGCCGACATTGTATCGGGTGGAGAGCTTGACCGGGCCCTGGCAGCAGGCATCGCACCTGCCGATATTGTCTTTTCGGGCGTTGGTAAAAGCCGGACCGAGATCGCGCAGGCGCTGACCGCCGGCATTGGCCAGATCAATGCCGAATCTCCAGCTGAACTCGATTCCATTTCGTCAATTGCCAACGAGTTGGGTGTTGTCGCACCTGTTGCCCTGCGGGTGAATGTCGATGTCGAACCCGGCACGCATGCGAAGATATCAACCGGCCAGCGGTCAACCAAATTTGGCATCTCGACCGATCAACGCGAGGCGGCGGACCTCTATCACCGGCTACATGATGACCCAAATATTGCACCAGCTGGGTTGGCTGTTCATATCGGCTCGCAGATTCGGAATCTTGCACCTTTCGAAAAGGCCTATCGTGCATTGCTTGATCTTGGGCAATCGCTGCGCGGTGAGGGCATGCCGGTGCCAACGCTTGATCTGGGCGGCGGAGTCGGTGTGGATTATGATGGTGGCACAGCCACGGATTTCACCGATTATGGGGCGCTTGTTCAGCGCATTTTCAAAGATACGGGATTCAATCTTGGTTTTGAACCGGGCCGCGCGATTGTTGCCAATAACGGCGTTCTGCTGACTGAGGTGATTTTCGTCAAGCAGGGAGACAACAAGCGATTCATCATTGTTGACGCCGCGATGAATGATCTGCTCCGCCCAACCCTCTATGAAGCGCTTCACAATATCGAGCCGCTAAGCAACCTTGGGCCAGCAATCGGCCTTGCCGACATTGTTGGCCCTGTCTGTGAAACAGGCGACTATCTTGGCAAGGAACGAAAGATGCCAGACCTGCAGACAGGTGATCGACTCGCCGTGATGTCAGCAGGTGCCTATGGTGCGGTGATGGCCTCCAGCTACAACACAAGACCACCGGCAGGCGAGGTCATGGTCCTTGACGGCCAGGTACATGTTCTGCGTCAGCAGCGATCGGTGAAAAGTCTTCTGGACGAGGAATCCATTCCCGATTTTTGATCTCTCGCCAGGGTTCAGTGGCCAGCTAGCGGGTAATCCGCTTGGCAATCGGCACGACCGTGACAGCAGCCTCATCCGATTTCTCGACATTCAGCTGCACGAAAAACGGTGTTGATCCGCCAGCCTTGATAATCCGGTCATCCGGCGCAACCGTCTGTTCATTTATGATCGTGCCATCGGTGGCGGCAACCGTGACAAGCAGATCGGCGGCATGTGCATCAAACTCGCTGTTGTTCTGCAAACTGCCACTCAGGCGCAGCGTATCACCAGTGTGCGCGGCTTTCAGATCAACCACCGCCAGCCTGTCAGTGTTTGCGCGTATCGTCATGCCTAGCAGGTCAAAGCCAGGCACAAGACCGGGCAGATAGGCGGTCACCACCACCCGCTGGTGAACCAATCCACCGACAAGCGCGCCAAGCAACAGCAGGATCACCAGAAGCACGCGCAGAACCTTCGGGCCTCCACCAGCGACCCGCTTCGATTTTTTTGGTTTGCCACCCCCAGTTTTGGGCGGCACGGCAAACCACACATGCGAACAGACCGAGCAACGAACAGTCTGGCCATCTGCGTTCAAATTCTGGCTGTCTACCCGAAAGATCGTCTCACAGCCGGGGCACGTCAAAAGCATCTGAATTGGTCCAAACTCGTTGCGGTTAATCAATCGATACCGCAAAGCGGAAAATTGATAAAGGCCAACAGGTGAAATTGCGCCATCGTCATGCTAAAATTATGTTCTAGTTCCGTATCAAGGCCTGCGTCGCAATCGACAACCACTTGGTTGCAAGCGGGTATCCCATCAGGTGGTTTCAGCTATGAGACAGTCAACAAAGCGCCCAAACTTGCAAAAACGCATGGCGGCCAGCCAGAAAATGGCCAGAGGCAAAGCGGCCGATATCCCCGATATCGAGAGGCCCGAAAGACACGCCCAGCCACCAAGCCACGGCACCGCAACCAACCGACGCAGATATCCGCTGGTGGTGGCGGCCGTTCTGGTGGCAACGCTGATTGCCAGTTTCCAGCATTTTGTTCTCACCCTGCCCCAGGCAACAACCGGCCGGATACAGTTTACTGATGGCATCGTTGTGATGACAGGTGGCCAGCAACGGCTGGATGACGGCGTCAGGCTTCTGACAGAGGGCTTTGCCGACAAGATGCTGATTTCTGGTGTGGGAAAGGGTGTCAACCGGGCCATTCTCGTGCAGGAGCTGGGCCTGAGTGAGGCGCAGATCAACGCATTGTTCTGCTGTGTGGAGCTGGATCACGCCGCGCAGGACACATTTGGCAATGCCGAAAGTACCCGCGAATGGTCACACATGCATGACATGCAATCACTCCGACTTGTGACGGCAAATTATCACATGCCTCGCGCCCTGCTGATCTTCAGCCGTGAGCTGCCGCATGTTGATCTTTATCAATGGCCGGTAAATCCAGACGATCTCGATCTTGCCAATTGGTGGTGGGATCCAGCATCGCTCCGGCTATTGGCCCGCGAATATGCCAAATATCTGACCGTCTATTTCAGCGTTTGAGACAGGCTAGGACTGGCCGGCATCAATGATCGACCGCCTGATTTCACGCGTGCGGTGAAACAACTCTTCAAGCTTGTCACCTTCCTGCCAGCGGATCGCCCTCTGGAGATAGGACAGATCTTCTGAAAATCGCTGCAGCATCTCAAGGACCGCCGCATCATTCTTCAGAAAAACATCACGCCACATCACTGGATCAGACGATGCTAGTCTGGTGAAATCGCGAAAGCCAGAGGCCGAAAATCTGATCACATCATTCTTCAGCTGCTGTTCCAGATCAACAGCCGTGCTGACGATAGTGTAGGCGATCAAATGCGGCAGATGGGAAGTCAACGCTGTCACTTTGTCATGATAATCGGCATCCATCCGCTCACTTACGGACCCCAGACCTGTTACGAAGGACTCGAATTTCGCCACCACTTCCTCAGGTGCATCAAGCGGCAGGACAAGCCAATAGCGCCCGTCAAACAGATCCACGATCCCCGCCTCAGGACCGGAATGTTCCGTTCCGGCAAGTGGATGCGAGGGAACCCAATGGATGGAATCACTGACGTGCGGACCGACATCGCGGACAACCGACCGCTTTGTTGACCCGGTATCGGTCAGAACCGCTCCATCCTTCATGTGAGGAACGATCTTCGCGCTGAGGTCGGCCATGGCACCAACTGGCACCGCCATGATCACAAGATCAGCATCCGCCACGGCGAGACTGGGATCAGCTTCGAACCGGTCAACCAAAGCCAGCTTGGTTACGCGCTGGCCAATATCCGGACCGGCATCACAGCCGCATATGGAGGCGGCCAGGGCCGCCCGGTGGGTCGCCAGAGCGATCGACGACCCGATTAGTCCCATGCCAATAATGGTGATCTTTTCAAAAATAGGAGCCATTCTGGCGCTTTCTGTCTGCGGGATGCCGTCACCGGTGCGGCGGCGACCAGTCTGCAACCTTACCAATGAATTTTGTCTTGTCACCTTTTACCTCGAGGGTGGCATCGCCAGCAACCTCGACAATCGAACAGCGATCACCGTCAGCCACTGCATAGAGATTGATATCGGCGCCCGAGGCATCCGCCTCATGCGATCCGATGATGAAACAGGGGCTGATACCGGGTACATCAACAAGCGGTGTGCGAGCGACAATCATCGCCCCCTGATTGACCAGAAGGTGATGTGCAATCCTGGCCGTCGCAGTGCAGGGCACCACGATATAGTCAGCCTGTCCCGGCACCGCATCCAAGAGCCTGTCCATATCATCAATGACATCAAACGTCGCACCATTGGCAAAATGCCAATGCGCTGTGACCAGCGAGTCATGATGCGTGGCGATGCGCAAACTGCCCTGCTGTTGGGCAACACTCGCGGAAAATATGTGGCGCCAGACACCGGCAAGAACTGCAGGGTCCAGATCAGGAGCAGCGCTCTGCAGCCTGCGCATGATGGCGGCCTCCCGTCCTGGTCTGACAGTTGCGCTGCCATTTTTTGCAGCAGCCACACGTCCGGAAATTTCAAAACGTCTTTCCAGAAGCGCAATGATCCCATCATCAAGGCTGTCGAGCGCGGTGCGAAGTTCGGTCAACTTGTCAGTCATCAACAACCCAGAAATAGAAGCAACGATAGTCCTGTGCCAGTGTAATGCGACAATGCCCAACGCCTACACCCAAGCACCGACAGAGTTTGACCCGTGTCCAGATTTAACCTCAAAGCCGCCGCGTGACCCGGCTGGTCTGCGGCGCAAGACGTGGTCTGGCACGCGGTCTGGCGCTGCGCAGTTTACTGGTCTTTCCAGCTGGTGCATAGAGCATTTTATCCGCCTCAGCAAGCAGCACACCACCCAGCGCCGGCCACCAGCGTGCGCCAACGCGTTCCATGCTGTGCGATAGTTTCAGCGTCCAGCCTGTCGCCATTGGGGGCATGAACAGCATGGTCGTTATCACCCGAGGCTCGAAACCGTGATGCTGCAGCAACTGGCGCAGCTGGCGCCGTGAATAGGGGCGGCCATGCCCGAATGGCGTCCCTTCCGCCCGCGTCCACATGCCGTGTCGATGTGGTACAATCACCAGCAACCGGCCAGCTCCATCAAGGATACGCCAGCATTCATCCAGCATCCTGCCGGGGTCCGAGTCAAACTCAAGCGCATGCACCAGAAGCAGGCGTTCGGTTTGCACGTCGGGAACCGGAAGTGCGTGCGGATCGACAAGCGTCGAGCGCACCGGCTGGTTACGCGGCCAGACGAGCGCACCCTGACGTTGTGGCATCAGCACGGAATCAACATCATCCTGCCGCAGAAACGGCGTGGCAAAGCCGATGGCAATGTTACAGCACCCCTCAGACCGCTCCCAGAAATCAGTCACCCTGGGCCGGAGCCGCGCCGCCACCTGTCGGCCCTGACGCGCCTTGTAGAAAGTCTTGATTTCCGATATGTCGTCATACATGGCAGTCAGTTACACCCCGGTTACCCCCTCAAAGGTCTGACAGCTGATAGGCAATCTGCTTGCAGTCGGGATAGGCATCCGGCTTGGCAGTTCGCACGCGCAGTCCAATCACCCCGTCCAGCATCCGCAGGGCATCAAATAATTCACGCGCCAATGTTTCCTGCAAGTCAAAATGGCGGGAGGCAACAATCTTCACTATGGTTTCGCGAATCACGTCATAATTGAGCGAATCATCAACATCATCAGACATCGGCTCACTGACCGGTGACAGCAGCAGCTCAGCGTCAATCAGCACACGCTGTGGTGTGGCGCGCTCATGGTCGTAAATGCCAATACGGCACATGCACTCCAATCCCTCGAGAATAAAACGTCTGTTTATCATGCCACCCCATCTGCATATGAGTTGAAAGTCGGGATCCCGTTACAGCCGATTGACAATCCAGTCAGGATAGATGCCACAGGAATTGATCATCTGGATGGCCCCGCCATCGCGGAACAACCCATAATCTGTCAGCAGCACGCTGCGCAGACCGAATGCTGAGCCGCCGATGATATCAGTATGCAGACTATCACCAACCATTGCCACACGCGACTTCTCGAAACGCTGCCCGGTGACAGCCTCAAGCCGGGCAAAGGCCATTTCAAATGAGGCGACGTGGGGCTTGCCATACCAGGAAACGGGAGCACCCGTGTTTTTCATCGCCTGCATCGCCCAATAGCCGGGCTCGATGGCAAAACCACTGGCCTGCGGTGACACCACATCGGGATTGGCAACATGGATCCGCCGTTTGCGTTGCCGCATCGCGGCCTCGAATTGATCCTGATCATCGCTGTTCCAGTCAATCGTGCCAAGAAATACAAATTCATCAGCCTGTTCAAAAAAATCAGCATCCCTGCCATAGCGCAGCTCATCCTCATACCCAAGTGGCTGTGAGGTGCCACTGAGCGAGCCATACACAATCCCCGCGGGGCGGTCCTGCAGAGCAGCCTCAAGCGCATCTCGGCTTGAGACAACGTGATTGCGGGCGATCGCCAAACCCCATTTCTGGTATTTCTGCCAAGCCATCTCGGCACCAAAGCTGGCACCGTTGGTCAGCACAATGATTGGCACATGCCGTTTCGCGGCCTGATCAAACAACTCATCAATACCGGTAATCAGCCCGTCACCAACATTGATCACGCCATATCCATCAAGGATCAGGGCATCGACCTCAGGAAGCACGTCAACCAGGCGTGATAGATGCGTTGGCGTTACACTGCGTGGCTTTGGCATTATCGGCCGAAGGCTCTCATAGATATTGATCACATCCGCCAACCGCATTGTCCCTGCGTCCGGTAGGTCCAGATTTTTCAGGTCTGGCAGGATTTCTTCCGCTGGCATCGCCGGCAACACCTTTCATAAAACTCTGATTGAACGCGTTCGTCACCGAAACCATCACGACAATTCAGCCGCCGTAATGAATTGTGAAAATGCCTCACACCAGATCACCACTACCGGAAATTCATCCACATTCACACCATCCGGCAGCTGCAGAGTGAAATTGGTAAAGGCCTTGACCGACCCAACCTCGACGGACTGTGATTTTATAGCCAGGAAGCTCTCTTCTGTCTCAACAAAGATTGGTGCAAAATACAACCGGTAGTCAGGGCCGGGTGACAGGCTGCCATCCAGCCAGACAGCATTGTTGCCAACCATGATTGTTCCCTCACCCCAATGCAGACTGTCAGAACCTTCGAGGTTGCGATGAAATTCACCCCTTCGCTCGATGGTGGATTGGCGGGCGGTGATCGCCGCATCGTCCAGACCTGTTTCCGCGGTAAGAATTGGCAAACTATAGACGCCGAGACCGAATCCAATTGTCAAACCAAGAACAATATTGAAAACACCAAACAAAATCAGATTCCTACGGCATGTTTCCATAACTTTCCGTAGCATTTTTTCCTCTTATTGATGTCATGTGTCAGTTGTGTAAGCATACGCCT
>JAYNHH010000007.1:0-63568 GCA_038107835.1 Alphaproteobacteria bacterium | reverse complement strand
CGTAGCATTTTTTCCTCTTATTGATGTCATGTGTCAGTTGTGTAAGCATACGCCTGTGACAGGTGGTTACAATGGCAGATCCGGGGCAGATCCAGCACCAGCAATACGCCAGCGTTCCACAGCTAAAATGAAAACGAGAAATGGCGCAGAATGAAACTTGCTTCGCTTGAAACATTCACTGTCGGCAACCCACCACCCGGTTTTGGTGGCAGATATTTCATCTTTGTTCGCCTGCGTACAGCATGTGGCCTCACTGGTATCGGTGAAATCTACAGTGCTGCATTCGGTCCTGCTATCGTCTGCGCCATGGCACGGGATGTTTTTGATCGCTATCTTGCCGATCGCTCACCCAGCCATATCGAGCGTTTCTGGCACCGCGCCCACGGATCAGGCTTCACCCACCGGCCAGACAGCGCCATGCAGGCCGTGATCAGCGGGTTGGAAATGGCCTGCTGGGACATCGTTGGTAAGGCTTGCGATCAACCTGTCTATGAATTATTGGGCGGCAAGGTGCATGAAAGGCTGCGCAGCTACACCTATCTCTATCCCACCGCAGATCAGGACCCGGGCACCTTCTACAATGATGCCCATGCCAGCGCCGAAGCCGCGGCCGCCTGTGTGCAGGAGGGCTTTACCGCAGTCAAATTTGATCCTGCAGGCCAATATACCGTTTTCGATGGCCGCATGCCTGATCTTGAAGCGATTGAGCGGTCTGCTGAGTTCTGTCGCCTGATCAGGCAGGCTGTTGGTACCCGGGCTGATCTGCTGTTTGGCACGCATGGCCAATTCACTGCGGCTGGTGCCATACGGCTGGCAAAGCAGCTTGAGGCTTTTGATCCTCTGTGGTTTGAAGAGCCAACGCCACCCGACATGCCGGAAGAAATGGCGAAAGTCGCCCGCGCCACATCCATCCCCGTTGCCACCGGTGAGCGGCTGTGCAGCAAATTTGAGTTTGCCCGGGTGCTAAATCATGGGGCAGCGGCAATTCTGCAACCCAATCTTGGGCGCGCAGGCGGCATTCTTGAGGCGAAGAAGATTGCCGCGCTGGCAGAGGCAAGCTATGCGCAGATCGCTCCACATTTATATTGCGGACCTGTTGTCGCCGCCGCCAACATCCAGCTTGCCACCTGCACACCCAATTTCCTGATTGCCGAGTCCATCGGCAGGATGGACGGGTTTCACGCTTCACTGTTGAAAACACCCCTGCAGTGGGAAGATGGGTATCTGATTCCGCCAACGACGGCCGGGCTTGGCGTCGAATTGGATGATTCGGTTGTGGCGGCACACCCCTTGGATGGCGATCAACTGCATCTGGAAATGGGCCAGGACCCCTATGACCCGGTCCGTGACCGGCTTTTCCCAGGTGGATGATCATACCGACAACCGACAGGTTTTTACGGCCAGCCGTACCGGCTTTTGAGTGAACCCACTTTGATGATGGTTTTTGCAAGCAGTTGCTTGGCTTTTCAGATGATTGTTCACTTGACAGATGATGCGCTTCGCGTATATTCCAGCCCGAATTCCGCTCTGTGACGCAGGGCGGTTCGTTTTTTGCCTGTATTACACACCGGTTGCCACGCCAAATGGCACAGGAAACGCGGTAAAAACAGGACCCGGTGGCAGTTTTGCGTGTAGGCGCATGTGTCACTGGCAGGACAGATAGATAGGAAACATCGCTATGTATGCGTTGGTGAAAACAGGCGGCAAGCAATATCGCGTTGCCAAAGACGACACGATCCTGGTTGAGCGCATTGCCGCTGACGAGGGCGCTCAGGTGATTCTCGATGATGTGGTCATGCTTGGTGACGGGGACAAGGTGACAATCGGCACACCTACCGTCGCGGGGGCAGCCGTCAGCGCGACTGTAATGCGCCAGACCCGTGGCCCGAAGATCATCATCTTTCGGCGCAAGCGACGCAAGAATCATCGCCGTACACAGGGACACCGTCAGGATTTGACACTTCTCAGGATCACCGATATCGCCGAAGACGCGAAGAAACTGGCAAAGCCGGCAGCGCCAAAACCCGCAGCATCGAAAAAGGCGGCCGCGCCGAAGAAAGCCGCAGCCAAGAAGGCGGAAGCCAAGGCAGCAACCAAAAAAGCAGCTCCAAAAGCCGCTGCACCGAAAAAAGCTGCGGCAAAGAAGACAGCTGCAAAGAAAGCAGCCGCCAAAAAATAGATCTGCCTCGACAGTGAGCGCAAAGCTGGAAGGAATAGGATAAGATGGCACATAAAAAAGCAGGTGGTAGTTCCCGTAACGGTCGCGACTCAGCCGGTCGCAGACTCGGCGTGAAGAAATATGGTGGCGAATCAGTGCTTGCCGGCAATATCATTGTCCGCCAGCGTGGCACCAAGGTTAACCCTGGCGCAAATGTTGGCATGGGCAAGGATCACACATTGTTCGCACTTGTCGAAGGCAAGGTGGCTTTCAAGGAAAAGTCTGGCGGCAAGATGTTTGTGAATGTTGTGCCAATGGCAGAGGCTGCTGAGTAAATCGCAATCTGAAAAGCCGATTACATAAAAGCAGCGCGTTGATTGGGGGAATGCCGACCAGGTTGTTCCCCCTTTTTCGTAGGCAGACAGATGAAATTCCTCGATCAAGCCAAAATCTATACGCGATCAGGCCATGGTGGCCCGGGTTCGGTCAGTTTCAGACGCGAGGCCCATGTGCCCTTTGGCGGCCCTGACGGCGGTAATGGTGGCCGTGGCGGCGATGTGATCGCGCGCGCTGTCAACGGCCTGAACACGCTGATCGACTATCGCTATCAACAGCATTTCAAGGCGTCCTCGGGCCGTCCGGGCGCCGGCCGCGACCGCAGCGGTGCGTCTGGCGAAGATGTTGTCCTGCGGCTTCCTGTAGGCACACAGATTCTGTCGGATGATCAGCATACTGTGCTGGCCGATCTAACCTTCGAGGGACAGGAGATCATCCTTGCCAAGGGGGGTACTGGCGGCAAGGGCAACGCATTCTTCAAATCATCGACCAATCGCGCACCGCGCAAATCCCAGCCCGGTGAGCCGGGCCAGGAAATGTGGGTCTGGCTAAGGCTGAAACTCATTGCCGATGCCGGTCTGCTCGGTCTGCCAAATGCTGGCAAATCGACCTTTTTGAGCGCTGTATCCGCCGCCCGGCCAAAGATCGCGGATTATCCCTTCACAACCCTGCACCCCAATCTTGGGGTAGTTGGCGTTGATGGCAAGGAATTTGTCATGGCGGATATTCCCGGGGTCATTGAAGGGGCGCATCAAGGCGCTGGCCTCGGCCATCGGTTTCTGGGCCATGTCGAGAGATGCCGCGTTCTGCTGCATCTTGTCGATGCGACCGGTGAAGATCCAGTCGAGGCCTGGAAAATCTTGCGCAGGGAGCTGCTGGAATATGGTGGCGGGCTGAGCGACAAACCCGAAATCGTTGGCCTGACCAAGCTGGACGCGACTCCCGAGGATTATGCTGAGGATGTGGCGGCCGCGCTGCGCGCTGCAGGTGCCGAGGCCGTTCTCAGCCTGTCATCGGTTACCGGCGCTGGCGTCACCCAGATGCTCAGACGTCTGATCGGCATCATCGAGGACGCAGTCGCCGAAGAAAACCGGCCAGAAGAAGAGCCATGGTCGCCATGAACCGAGCCAGGGATAAGCTGAATATGGCGCAGATCGTCATCATCAAGGTGGGGTCGGCGCTTTTGGTGGATGAGCAGCAGAGTCGAATCAACGGGGAATGGCTTGCCGGCATGGCTGCTGACATTGCCAGCCTGCATGCTGTGGGCAAGAGTGTGGTCGTCGTATCAAGCGGCGCCATCGCGCTTGGGCAGCAGGGGCTTGATCTTCCAGGCACCGGCCTGCGGCTTGAGGAAAAGCAGGCGGCGGCAGCAACCGGGCAGGTGATTCTTGCGAATGCCTGGATGATGGCTTTGGCCCAGCATGGCATCAGCACCGCGCAGATTCTCCTGTCTCCAGACGATACCGAGACCCGGCGACGGCATCTCAATGCCCGTGCCACGATGAAAACCCTGCTGGAGCTAAAATCAGTTCCTGTCGTCAACGAGAATGACACGGTGACCACCGCAGAAATCAGATATGGTGACAATGACCGCCTTGCCGCGCGCGTTGCCGCCATGCTGAGCGCTGACATGCTGTGTCTGCTCTCCGATGTGGATGGGCTCTACACAGAAAATCCGGCGCAAAACAGCGCTGCAACGCATCTGGCCGAGGTTGATGCACTCACACCTGAGGTGCTGAAGATGGCTGGAAGCGCCAATGCCACCTACGCATCGGGTGGCATGGTCACAAAATTGGAAGCTGCCCGCATCGCTACCAATGCCGGCTGTGACATGGTGATTTGCGATGGACGGCCGCTTGGGCCTCTCTCCAGATTACGCGACGGTGCGCGCTCAACCCTGTTTCACGCTGGTGCATCGCCACTCACGGCCCGCAAGCAATGGATTGCCGGCGCGCTCTCACCCAAGGGTTGTCTGACGGTTGATGCCGGTGCCCTTGGTGCCCTGCGCAAAGGCCGCTCACTCCTGCCAGCTGGCGTCGTGGCTGTTGAGGGACAGTTTGAACGCGGGGATCTGATCGCCATTCACAATCAGGACGGCGCGGTCATTGGCCATGGCCTGTCTGCCTATTCGGCAGGTGATGCCAATATCATCTGTGGCCATAAAAGCCGTGAAATTGAAACTTTGCTGGGGTACCGTGGACGGGACGAGATCATTCACGCAGACAATCTGGTGATGGTGGATACGTCCTCCTAGCGGAACCAGACCATGAGGCTCTCAAGTCAGGGATTAAGACCAATGACAGCTGAAAAAATATCATCGAGCGCCAGTAGGCAACTGGTCAGTGAAATGGTTGAGAGGGCACGCGCGGCCCAGAAGGAGCTGGCCGTCAGCAGCTATGAGACACGCTGCAATGCGCTTTTTGCCGCGGCCAGATTGCTGCGTGCCGGGGATGCCGACATTCTGAATGCGAATGAAGCCGACATTCTGGCCGCCACCGAGAAAGGCACATCCAGCGCCTTCATTGACCGTTTGACACTGACCGAACAGCGGATTGAGGCCATGGCAGCCGGACTTGAGGCAATTGCCAGCCTTGCCGATCCACTGGGCGCAACGCTCGCCCGATGGACGCGTCCGAACGGACTTGATATCTCGCGCATTTCCACACCGCTTGGTGTAATTGGCGTCATCTACGAGTCGCGCCCCAATGTCACCGTTGATGCGGGTGGCCTGTGCCTGATGTCCGGGAACGCCGCCATTCTGCGCGGTGGTTCGGACAGCCATCACACCTCGAAAATTCTTGCCGGGCTGCTGTCCGAGGGGCTTGTATCTGCGGGCCTGCCCGGCGGGGCGGTGCAAATCGTCCCGACCGCAGATCGCAATATTGTGGGGGCGATGCTGACGGCAAGTGGCGAAATTGATGTGATCATTCCACGGGGCGGCAAATCACTTGTTGAACGTGTTCAGACCGAGGCCCGCGTTCCGGTGTTCGCGCATCTTGAGGGCATCTGCCATGTCTATGTCAGTGCCAATGCCGATCTGGACAAGGCCTGTGCGGTTGTGGTCAATGCGAAGATGCGGCGAACTGGCATCTGCGGGGCGGCAGAGACTTTGCTGATCGACAAGGCGGTTGCCAGCACCATGCTACCCGAGATAGCAGACCAACTGCGCAGGGCCGGATGCAATCTGCGCGGTGACGAGGCGGCAAGATCCATCATCACCGATATGGAAGTGGCAACAGAAGAAGATTGGCGCACGGAATATCTGGACAGCATCATCGCAGTGAAAATCGTCGACGGTCTGGACGCCGCGATTGCACATATTGACCGCTACGGTTCTGACCATACGGATTGCATCATCACTGAAGATGCCCATGACGCAGATATGTTTCTGGCGCAGGTGGACAGCGCCATCGTCATGGTCAACGCTTCGACCCAGTTCGCTGATGGTGGCGAATTTGGCATGGGCGCTGAAATTGGCATTGCCACAGGGCGGATGCATGCGCGTGGCCCTGTTGGCGCCGCGCAGTTGACGAGCTTCAAATATGTTGTCAGAGGCGATGGTCAAACCCGCCCGGCATGAGGGTGCCGACGTGGCGCACCGTCGGCATCTGACACCTTGTCTGTTTCATGATTCGCGGCGGCGGAGTGTCGGGTTGATTGGCGGGTCCTTCAACCCGGCCCATGATGGCCATCTCCATATGGCGGCATTGGCCAGAAAGACTCTTGGCCTTGATGAGATATGGTGGATGGTGACACCGCAAAATCCGCTCAAACCATCGGTGGATATGGCCCTGCTACAGCACCGGTTGGCACATGCCCGCAAACTTGTCAGCGGGAGAAACTACATTCGGGTGATTGCCCCAGAATTGGGAGCGCGCAACAACTACACTCTCAACACATTGAAATTTCTGCAAAAGGTTGCTCCCAGAATAAATTTTTTCTGGATTATGGGAGCCGATAATCTGGTGCAGTTTCGCAAATGGCACCGGCATCGTGACATTGTGGGCCGGATCCCCATTGCCGTAATTGACCGACCGGGCTATTCTTATGCTGCGTTAAGCGTCGGACGGTTCATTTTATCCGGTTGCGTTCCGGCAAGACGGCTTGGAAAGCTGGAACGTGAAAACCGGGCAAAACCACCAATCTGGTGCTTCATATCGGAACGCCGACACCATGCGTCGGCAACTGCGCTTCGGGCGCTGGGCCTGAAATTATAGGCGTTTTTTCATTTGTGAAGACGTTCTTTTACCAGCCCAGCAACCAGGCAAACTTTTGGAGAAACATCATTACTAAAGTGCTTTCGCCACCAAAAGCTGATCAGATTCTTGATCTGGTCACATCATCACTTGATGCTGACAAAGCCGAAAACATCCTGACAATTCCCCTGCAAGGCAAATCCTCAATGGCTGATTACATGGTCATTGCGAGTGGTACGTCGTCGCGTCAGGTTGCTGCAATGGCCGAGCATATCGAGTTCAAGCTCAAACAGGCTGGGGTCAGTTTGCTGGGGCTTGAAGGCATGCGGCAGGCAGATTGGGTTCTGCTTGATGCGAACGATGTGATCGTCCATCTTTTCCGCCCTGAGGTTCGTGACTTCTACGGGCTGGAGCGAATGTGGATGGATGCCTCGGATGAAGAAGTGGTCACAGTGGGACGCGACTAGACCGGAGTGATGGATGGCGAGCCTGTTCGCTGCCGCCATGGACGCAGAGTGCCGGGCCGGTTTCGGCCGGATACCGAACCGATGACCCAATTCCAGCCAGAGGGGCCTGCCAATGAAGCTGGTTATTCTTGCGGTGGGAAAGGGACGAAATTCCCCCGAACATGACCTTGCCACCAGCTATATCAAGCGCCTGCCGGAAGGCGGTGAGATCCGGGAAATTGACTCAAAACTCCCTGCTGGTCCCAAGCGCCAACAGGATGAGACGAGACTCTTGTTACGGCTGGTGCCGGACAATGCCATCCTTGTCTGCCTTGATCCACGCGGCAAGGACATCTCCTCCGAGCTGCTGGCCAGCAAAATTGGCAGCTGGCGAGACGAGGGCCAGCAAGCAGTCTATTTTGCCATTGGCGGTGCCGATGGCCATGATCGTGACATCCATCAACGGGCGGACCTGATGATGTCCTTTGGCAGTGCGATCTGGCCGCATATGCTATTCCGCGCAATGCTTGCAGAACAGCTTTACCGGGCAAGTGCAATTCTGTCAGGCCACCCCTATCATCGCGGCAATTGACGGGCATTCCATAGCTGCCACAGGACAGCCATCTGTACTTTGGCTGACAGCATGATTATAAAACTGGCATGTCACAGGAAAACAAGAAAACAGGCCCTGTCGTTCTGTGTATCATGGATGGGTGGGGCCATCGCGAATCGACCAGCAACAACGCTGTTGCGCTTGCCAGAACACCGAATTTTGATCGGCTGCGTGGTGAATATCCACACAGTTTTCTTGCTGCGGCTGGCCCTGATGTAGGCCTTCCCGAAGGCCAAGTTGGCAATTCTGAGGTCGGTCATATGAATATCGGCGCTGGCAGAATTGTCATGCAGGATCTGCCAAGAATAAACAAAGCGACCTCTGACGGTTCACTTGCAGCACACCCATTGCTGTTGACCCTTGCCACGCAACTGGCTGCAACCGGCGGTACCGCCCATGTCATGGGGCTGCTCTCTGATGGCGGTGTGCATTCGCATCAGGACCATATGCTGGCGATCACCAACGGCCTGTGTGATGCGGGCGTCCGTGTTGCGATACATGGTTTCACTGATGGCCGCGATGTCCTGCCTAGAATCGCCGGACAGAGCGTCGCAGATTTCGCCCGGACATTACCGAACAACAGCGCCATTGCCACGATCATCGGCCGCTATTATGCAATGGATCGCGACAAACGGTGGGATCGGACAAAATGCGCCTTCGACGCGATCATTTCCGCCAGCACCGGGCAACAGCCCTTTGCATCAGCCACCGATGCCATCGTCGATGCCTATGATGCCGGCGAGAGTGATGAATTCATCCGCCCACGTGTGGTTGGAAATTATGCCGGGATGCAGGATGGCGATGCGCTGATCTTCATCAATTTTCGGGCTGATCGGGCGCGGCAACTATTGAATGCCATGCTGCTGCCGGAAACAGTTGGCTTTGATGCCGCCCCACCCAAGATATCCACAGCCATCGGCATGACAACCTACTCCGATACTCTTGCTACCTGCATGCAGACGCTGTTTCCCCCACTGGAACTGACAAAGACGCTTGGCGAGGTTGTTGCGGCCGCAGGCAGGCGCCAATTGCGGCTTGCCGAAACCGAAAAATATCCGCATGTGACATTTTTCTTCAATGGTGGCGATGAGACGAGCCAGCCTGACGAGGACCGCTGCATGGTGCAATCACCAATGGTGGCAACCTATGATCAGCAACCGGAAATGAATGCCGAAGGTGTTCTGGCTGCAGCGCTGGACAGCATCAACACCCGTCAGCATGATCTGATCATTGTCAATTTTGCCAATCCGGACATGGTCGGGCACACGGGTGACCTACAGGCAGCGATCACCGCGGTTGAAACAGTCGATGACTGTGTCGGGCAGATTGCCAATGCACTGGTGTCGGCCGGGGGCCAGATGCTCCTCACAGCCGATCACGGCAATTGCGAGGTGATGTGGGACGATCAGGCTGATTCACCGCATACCGCACACACAACGAATCTTGTGCCGCTGATCCTGGTCAACGCCAGCCCCTCTGCCACCATTGTTGACGGACGGCTTGCCGATCTTGCACCAAGCCTGCTGGAAATGCTCGGCATCGCCAAACCCGGTGAGATGACCGGCACCTCGCTGTTGCGATAGGAGCCGTGCCGGAACGCTTGCGTCATCTCAAGCGCGCTGGCACCATGTTGCAATATTTGATTTAAACACTAAATGGTAACATTATGCGCGCACTGGTGGCGACGTGCTGAAATGGCAAGTGGAGTTGAAATAGATGCAACTGGGATTTTCATTTCGGCACATCCGATTCTGGCAGATGCTGGCGCTGGGCGGCCTGCTTTTCGTTGGTGGCATGGCCGTACCGTCACTGACCACCGCGCAGTCTGATGAGCAACAGGAAACCTATCGTCAACTCGGACTCTTTGGTGACGTGTTCCAACGGATCCGTGAATCTTATGTCGATGAGGTTGAGGACAAGGAACTGGTCGAGGCAGCAATCACAGGCATGCTGTCATCACTTGATCCCCATTCGAGCTACCTGGATACCGACAACTACAACTCGATGCAGGTCCAGACGAAAGGCCGTTTTGGCGGACTTGGCATTGAAATCACCCTCGAAAAAGGAATGGTCAAGGTTGTATCGCCGATTGATGATACGCCAGCTGCCAAGGCCGGGCTGCAGCCTGAGGACTATATCATCGCCGTTGATGATGAGTCGATCATCGGTCTGCAACTCTCGGAAGCCGTTGAAAAGCTGCGGGGCAAGGTTGGCTCCAAAGTTACCGTGAAAGTACAGCGTGAGCAGGGCGAACCTTTTGACGTCACGCTCGTCCGGGATTTCATCAAAATCAAATCCGTGCGCTCAGAAATTTTCGACGGTATCGGCTATGTCCGGCTGACGACCTTTTCCGAACAGACGAGTCCCGGCCTGCAGGATGCGGTTGGCGATTTCTTTGCAAGCGAGGGAGACAATCTAAAGGGCATCGTTCTGGATCTCAGAAACAATCCTGGTGGGTTGTTGAATGAGGCTGTAGCGGTCAGCGACGCTTTCCTTGAGGAGGGCGAGATTGTCTCGACACGTGGCCGCAACGCAGATGAAGGCAGCCATGTCTATGCACGTGCTGGTGATATTGCACGCGGATTGCCCCTTGTTGTGCTTATCAATTCCGGCTCAGCATCCGCATCGGAGATTGTGGCTGGTGCCCTCAAAGACCATAAGCGGGCGATTCTGCTTGGCACACGCACTTTTGGCAAGGGGTCCGTCCAGTCGGTGATACCTGTATCCAACACCGCCGCGATACGTCTGACGACGGCCCGCTATTACACACCCTCGGGCGAATCCATCCAGGGCAGGGGTATCACGCCCGACATCGAGGTCGCGCTGGCCCGCATCGAGAAACTCGATGGTGGAAATTTCCGCGAGGAAAATTTAAAAGGCGCACTTGATGGCAGCGAGGACTCAGACGTCGAAGCGCAGAATGAGGACGAGGACAAGGAACCGTTCGACCAATCGAAGATCGATTTCCAGCTTGCCCGCGCTCTTGATCTGATCCGTGGAATCAGCGTTTTTGAATCAATAAAGTCACCATCATGACGGCGCCGATTATTCCCTATGACGAACGGCCCTATCGGCCCTGTGTTGGTATTTTCCTGATCAATGGCAATGGCTTGGTCTTTGCCGGTCGACGGATCGACAGCCGGGCCGAGGCCTGGCAGATGCCACAGGGCGGGATCGACCTTGGTGAAACACCGCGTGAGGCCTGCCTGCGGGAAATGGAAGAAGAAATTGGCACCCGCAAAGCCACCGTGCTTCATGAGATTGAAGAATGGCTTAACTATGATATCCCCATGGCCCTTGCAGAGCGGCTGTGGCATGGCCAATATAAGGGCCAGAAGCAGAAATGGATGCTGTTGCGCTATAATGGCGCCGATGCTGACATCAATATTGAAACCGCCGAGCCTGAATTCTGTGAATGGAAATGGCTGTTACCAGACAGGCTGATTGATCTGGCGGTACCGTTCAAGCGTGATGTCTATCGCCATGTGCTCACCGCCTTCAAACCGCATATCGAACAGGCGCAGATCATCACTGCCAAATAGAAAGGCCCGGCAATGCCGGGCCGTTCTGTTCATTCTTTTTTAACTGTCTAAAGAGCCGCAGCAACGGCCCGCAGAAAATCTGCCTCAGCTTCAGGCGCGGCATCGGCGCGTGTGTTGAGATCAGCAGCGTCTGCCGCGTCAAGATCCTCAGCACGTTCCGCCAGAATGGTAACAGCTTCCGGCGTGACATCGGCAAGACCGCCATCAATCATATAGCGGTTAACAATCTTGCCGTTTTCATGCACCTCGATGACACCACGTGCCAAATCTGCAAGCAGCGGCGCATGCCGTGGAAGCACACCAAACAACCCCTCAACACCAGGTGCGACGACCATTTCCGCCGCCTTTTGCACCATGATTCTGGCTGGTGTGACCAATTCGAGTTGCGTTGTTTCAGCCATCAGTACCTACCCTTTGCCAAACGCCCTGCCATCAAGCGGGGTTAAGCGGCTTCCTGAACCAGTTTTTTACCCTTTTCGATCGCTTCGTCAATCGTACCGACCATGTAGAACGCTGCCTCTGGCAGGTGGTCGTAGTCACCATTGATGATGCCGGCAAAGCCCTTGATGGTGTCTTCCAGCCCGACCAGCTTGCCAGGTGAACCTGTGAAAACCTCGGCGACAAAGAATGGCTGTGAGAGGAAACGCTGGATCTTGCGCGCACGCGCGACGGTCAGCTTGTCTTCCTCGGACAGTTCGTCCATTCCAAGAATGGCGATGATATCCTGAAGCGACTTATACTGCTGCAGGACCTCCTGAACATTACGGGCAACTTCGTAATGCTCATCACCAACAATTCTCGGGTCAAGCATGCGCGAGGATGAGTCCAGCGGGTCCACGGCAGGATAGATACCAAGCTCGGCAATCTGACGTGACAAAACGGTTGTCGCATCCAAATGCGCGAATGATGCGGCTGGTGCCGGGTCAGTCAGATCGTCGGCAGGAACATAAATCGCCTGAACCGATGTGATCGAACCCTTGGTCGTTGTTGTAATCCGCTCCTGCAGCGCACCCATGTCAGTCGCCAATGTTGGCTGATAGCCCACCGCCGATGGAATGCGGCCAAGCAGCGCCGACACTTCCGAGCCAGCTTGGGTGAAGCGGAAGATGTTATCTACGAAGAACAGGACGTCCTGGCCTTCTTCATCACGGAAATATTCAGCCAGTGTCAAACCCGTCAGGGCAACACGTGAACGGGCACCTGGAGGCTCATTCATCTGACCATAGACAAGAGCGGCCTTGGAACCTTCGCCATCTGTCTTGATAACGCCGGATTCAACCATCTCATGGTACAGGTCGTTTCCTTCGCGTGTACGCTCACCCACACCGGCAAATACCGAATAGCCGCCATGCGCCTTCGCCACGTTATTGATCAGTTCCATGATCAAAACCGTCTTGCCAACACCGGCACCACCGAACAGGCCGATTTTACCACCTTTTGCATAAGGTGCGAGAAGATCGACAACCTTGATACCTGTCACCAGAATTTCGGCCTCGGTTGACTGTTCAATATATTCGGGCGCAGGACGGTGGATTGGATAATGTTTCTTGGATTTGACCGGTTTGCCCTCATCAACTGGCTCACCAATCACATTGAGGATACGCCCAAGCGTTTCCGGGCCAACCGGCACGGTGATCGGTGCACCTGTATCAGCCGCTTCAGCGCCACGAACCAAACCCTCGGTTGAGTCCATCGCGATGGTACGTACTGATGACTCACCCAGATGCTGAGCAACTTCAAGGACCAGACGCTGGCCATTATTGTCGACCTCAAGCGCGTTCTGAATCGCTGGCAGATTGCCATCAAATTCAACATCGACAACCGCGCCGATGACCTGACTGATTTTGCCAATTGCATTTTTTGCCATGGTTCATTCACTCCAAGCTAAACCGTTTTTTGGGGCCAAACCGTCCCCGTGGTTATTCAATTTCCAACTATGTCTAGACCGCCTCGGCACCCGAGATGATCTCAATCAGTTCTTTCGTAATCGTTGCCTGCCGCGAACGGTTATAGACAAGCGTCAACCTGTCTATCAGATCGCCTGCATTCCGTGTGGCATTATCCATTGCTGTCATCCGCGCCGCCAGCTCAGAAGCCGAGGATTCGAGCAGCGCATTAAATATCTGCGTCGAGATATTGCGCGGCAACAGACTGGCGAGCAGTTCGTCTTCTTCCGGCTCATAGTCATAATTCGCCGTTGATGCGTCGTCAGCACCGGCAGCTTCGCCCGATTCAACCTCAGCAGGAATCAGCTGCGTTAACGTCACTTCCTGGGTAATGGCGCTGACAAATTTGTTGTAGATGACGGTGCAGACGTCGAATTCACCAGCCTCAAAGCCATCCCGGATGGTTTTGCCAATCGAGTCGGCATCGGCAAAGGAAACGCTTGTTCCCTGAATGCCCTCGAGCCGGTCGAGATACAGCTCACCCAGTTCACGCCGCAGCGCATCCGCCGATTTGCGGCCAACCATCAGCAGCTTGACCGTCTTGCCTTCTGATTGCAGACGGCTGACCTCGGAACGGGTCTGTCTTGTGATCGATCCGTTGAACCCACCACACAGACCGCGGTCAGCAGACATTACAACAAGCAGGTGTGTAGCTGATTTACCGTTGCCAACGAGCAGTGCCGGACCGTTTACACCGTCCGATTTCGCCGCAAGGCTGGCCATGACCTGGCGCATTCTGTCGGCATAGGGACGGCCCTGTTCAGCTGCCTCCTGTGCACGCCGCAGCTTCGCAGCCGCCACCATTTTCATGGCAGAGGTGATTTTCTGCGTGGACTTGACGCTATTGATACGCGTCTTGAGATCCTTCAAAGATGGCATTCACCAAACTCCATTATTTGGTTACTGGTGCGCCAGAGACGCACCCCACCAGCCCTATGCAAAATTCTTGGCAAAGGCCTCGATTGCTGCGGAGAGCTTGCTTTCGGTTTCCTCGGACAGCTTCTGCTCATCGCGGATTGTGTCCAGGACGTCCTGAGCCGCGCTGCGCATATGGTCCATCAAACCAGCCTCAAAGCGGCCGACATCAGCTACCTCGATCGCATCAAGATAACCATTCACCCCGGCAAAGATCACGGCAACCTGCTCCTCAACCTTCATCGGGCTGTATTGCGGCTGCTTCAGGAGCTCGGTCAAACGCGCGCCACGCTCAAGCAAAGCGCGTGTTGACGCATCCATGTCAGACGCGAACTGGGCAAAGGCCGCCATCTCACGATACTGCGCGAGTTCCAGCTTGACCGAACCGGCAACCTGTTTCATCGCCTTGATCTGCGCCGCAGATCCCACACGCGAAACTGACAGACCAACATTCACCGCCGGACGGATGCCCTTGTAGAACAATTCTGTCTCAAGGAAGATCTGGCCGTCGGTGATTGAAATCACGTTTGTTGGGATATAGGCGGAGACGTCACCAGCCTGCGTTTCAATGACAGGAAGTGCTGTCAGTGATCCGGATCCATTTTCCGCGTTCATCTTTGCAGCACGTTCCAACAGACGTGAGTGCAGATAGAAAACGTCACCCGGATAGGCTTCACGTCCTGGTGGGCGGCGGAGCAGGAGGCTCATCTGGCGATAGGCCACAGCCTGCTTTGAGAGATCGTCAAACACCACCAGCGCATGCATGCCGTTGTCGCGGAAATATTCACCCATCGCACTTGCCGTGTAAGGGGCCAGGAACTGCATCGGAGCCGGATCAGACGCTGTCGCCGCAATCACGATTGAATATTCAAGCGCACCCTGCTCCTCAAGCGAACGAACAATCTGTGCAACCGTCGAGCGTTTCTGGCCAACGGCAACATAGATGCAGAACAGCTTTTTGGAGTCATCCTTGCCAGCCGCTTCATTCACCGGCTTCTGGTTGATGAAGGTGTCGACAGCAATAGCTGTCTTGCCTGTCTGGCGGTCACCAATGATCAGCTCACGCTGGCCACGGCCAATCGGGATCAGGCTGTCGATTGCCTTGAGGCCAGTCTGCATCGGCTCATGCACCGACTGGCGCGGCATGATGCCTGGGGCTTTGACCTCAACGCGGCTGCGCTTGACATTTTTCAGCGGACCTTTGCCGTCAATCGGGTTGCCGAGAGCGTCGACGACGCGGCCGAGCAGGCCCATGCCAACCGGTGCGTCAACAATCGACGCCGTCCGGCGCACGACATCGCCTTCCTTGATGGCGCGGTCATCGCCAAAAATAACGATACCGACATTGTCAGCCTCAAGGTTCAGCGCCATGCCTTTGACACCGCCCTCAAACTCGACCATCTCACCAGCCTGAACCTCATCCAGACCGTAGACACGGGCGATACCGTCACCAACGGACAATACACGTCCTACCTCAGCAATTTCGGCCTCGCTGCCAAAATTTGCAATTTGTTCTTTCAGGATCGCCGAAATTTCAGCCGCACGAATATCCATCACGCAACACCCTTCATAGCTGTTTCAAGCCGGTTAAGTTTTGTTCTGATTGACGTATCAATCATTCGGGAGCCAATGCGCACAACCAGACCACCAATCAGGGACGGGTCAACGCGCATTGAGAGAGAGAGTTTGTCACTGCCGGCAAGGCTGCCGACAACTTTTTCCACAGCCGCCGCCCGCGACTTGTCAAGCGCGACAGCCGAGATGACCTCGGCGGAGATTTCCCCACGTCGCCGGGCATGTTCCTCGAGAAATGCTGTGATAATCCGATCCATGGCGTGCAGCCGCCCATTCGCGGCAACCGTGCCAGCGAATTTGACGGTCAGCGCGTCAGCACCGGCCTTTTCAAGGATCGCAGTGATTGCATTCATCTGCTCAGTCCAGGTGATGGCCGGAGAGCCGACCATGGACTTCACATCCTCATTTTCTGAGATAAGTGCCGCCAGATCCGTCAGATCAGCAACAACCGACTCCAATTTGCCAGCATCACTTGCCAATGCATATAATGCACCTGCATAACGGCCAGCAAGACCTTTCGCGCCTGAACTCAACGACTTACCCTCATCCTTTGAGACATGATTCCACAGGTGAAATGTTCGGCGGCCACAGGCCATTGCGCCTATGGTTAAAACACGGGGACGGGGTATCATAGCCACGGCCGAAAGGCAAGCATTCAGCGGGTTAAAAATTGACTTTCCGCCGGTCAGGGAGATTTCCTGGCTGTTTGTCAGCAAAGCATAGATTGCCGACCCTGCTCATAGAAAACTATATGGATCGATGTCTATATAGAGACGCACCGAAGTTGGCAGCTTTACGTCCTGCGTCCAGCTTTTAACAACCTGTTGTATATCAACTGATTTTTCTGCCCTGATCAACATCCGGGCGCGGTGCCTGCCCCGCAGAAATGACAGTGGCGCCGCTGTAGGGCCGAAGATATCGACCCCTTCAAAGCGGGGGACTGCGCGCGCAAGGGTGTCTGCGGCAGCGTGCAATCTCTCCTGATCCGGTGCCGAAAGGACGATCGACGCCAGGCGCGCAAAAGGCGGCATGCCGGCGGCTTGGCGCGCGGCAACCTCATGCGCCAGAAATTGGTCCCTGTCTCCGTCAAGAAGCGCTGAAATCACTGGATTTTCGGGCTGCAGCGTCTGCAGAATGGCTGCTCCGGGACGTGATTCGCGACCTGCCCGGCCCGCAACCTGCATCAGCATCTGAAATGTGCGTTCCGCCGCCCGGAGATCACCGCCAGCAAGCCCAAGATCGGCATCAACCACCCCAACCAATGTCAGATTGGGGAAATGATGGCCCTTTGCCGCCATCTGCGTGCCGATAATGATATCAACGACACCATCAATCACCGATTGCACGAACATCTCGCTCGCCTTCGGGCTTCCCACAGTATCACTGGAAAGGACGGCGAATCGGGCTTCGGGTAAGCGGTGCAGAACTTCTTCGGCGAGTCGTTCCACCCCGGGACCACAGGCACGCATGCTGTCACTTTCTCCGCAGGCCGAACATTCATCCGGTGGCCGCGTCTCATACCCACAATGATGACAGCGCAACCGTCCGGCAAGACGGTGGGCCACCATCCAGCTGTCACAGTTCGGACAGGCCAGTTGATGGCCGCAGGCACCACACAGGGTGAGTGGCGCATAGCCACGCCGGTTGAGAAACAACAGGCTCTGCTCACCGGCGTCAAGCCGGGCCTGGAGAGCCTCAATCAACGGCGGTGCGAGCCAGCGGCCCCGTTCCGGCGGCGTTGCCCGCAGATCTATGGCGCTGATGTCAGGCAGCGCCGCTGCCATAACCCGGTTTGGCAGAACCAGCCGCCGATAACGTTGTTTCTCGCCCGTCATTCCCGCATTCACCCAACTTTCCAGCGAGGGGGTCGCACTTGCCAGAATGATCGGACAGGCCTCCTGACTGGCGCGCAGAACAGCCATGTCACGCGCCTGATAGATGACCTGATCCTCCTGTTTGAAGGCGTGCTCATGCTCCTCATCGACAATGATCAGGCCAAGATCGGCAAAAGGCAGGAACAGGGCCGATCTGGCACCGACCACAACCTGCGCCTCACCCTTCTGGATCGCCCGCCAGGCCCGGCGCTTGCTGGCCGGGCCAATATCGGAATGCCACTCGGTTGGCGGCACGCCAAATCGGGCCCTGAACCGGTTTCGCCAGCTTGTCGACAGCGCAATTTCCGGCAACAGGATCAGCACCTGCTGCCCAGCGGCAAGCGCACTGCGAACGGCCTCTAGATAGGTTTCAGTCTTGCCGGACCCGGTCACCCCATCAAGCAGAAAGGCGTTAAAGCCTGCGCCGATTGAGCCGCTCATCACCGACGCTGCATGTCGCTGATCTGCTGTCAGCTCCGGTCCGGCAAGCCCCAGATCAGGATGTGCCACTGTCGTCGACGGATGGATTTTTGCTGCCTCCAGCAATCCCTGCTTTGCCATGGTCGTAATGACCGACGCGCTGACACCAGCGCTTTTCCGGATTTCAGCCGCACTCAGACCACCAGCCTGTTGCAGCAGGTCAAGAACTCGCTCGCGAGCCTTTGTCGGCCGCGCCACATCTGGCTGCGGCGTGACTGGGCGATAGATCGTTTGCAGTGGCGGTGGCAGCAGGGCGTCTGGCTGGCTGAGAACCATCTTGACCACGCTGCCAAGTGGAGCCAACGTCCAGGCTGACATTTTCTCAAGAAAATCGACAAAGCGTGGCACAAGGGGTGCCAGCCGCGGAACCGACTTGATTGGGCGGAGCTTGTGTCGCGGAACATCGTCACTTCCAGGTCCGAGAATGATGCCATGGACAAAATTTCTGCCAAGCGGAACCAATACGATCGTGCCGCGGGCCAGCGGTCCAAAACCACCAACATGATAGTCATAGGCGGCGAGCAGCGGCGTGGCGAGCGCAACGCTCACACTATCATTTTCCGTCTCGTTCACTCCTGTCACACTCACTCCCGTCACCCTGTCCCCAATGGGTCCCGCCCCTCTGTTTCAGCCACTATCCAAGAGATGCCAAAGATACCTTTCGCACTGGTGGATTTGCTGATGTGGTTCGGATAGACTAGCGCAAACACCAGCATGGTACCGGCGTAGATTATGGCCGAACAGTGAGAGACCCAAATGAAAATTTTCCTCGATAGTGCAGATATCAACGAGATCAAAACACATCAGAACAGCGGTTTTGTCGATGGCGTGACAACCAACCCATCGCTGATCGCCAAATCAGGCCGCAACATTCTTGAGACAATCGCCGAAATCTGCACTCTTGTTGACGGACCGGTCAGCGCGGAGGTAACCGCCACCGATTTTGAAACGATGCTGACCGAGGGCAGAAAACTTGCCGCCATCGCTCCCAACGTCGCGGTCAAGGTGCCGTTGACGGAAGCTGGACTGCGGACCTGCCGGGCGCTCGCCGATTCGGGAACAAAGGTCAATGTAACCCTGTGCTTTACCGCCGGTCAGGCGCTGCTGGCAGCCAAGGCAGGCGCAAGTTTCATCTCGCCTTTTGTTGGGCGGCTTGACGACATCGGCAAGGATGGCATGGGCCTGATCGAGGATATCTGCACCATATATGCAAATTTTGATTTCGACACGGAAGTGCTGGTGGCGTCAGTACGCAGCACCCAGCATGTCGTTGATGCTGCCCTGATGGGTGCGGATGTGGTCACTCTTCCACCAAAAATCCTGTCGTCCCTGTACAAACACCCGTTGACCGACAGTGGGCTGGACGCCTTTATGGCCGACTGGAAACAAACAGGGCAATCTATTCTGTAAAGCCCAATCAGATCAGGACGTGCCACAGGCAGGCTTCAGAGACAGGCAGCATGACAGACAAGAAAGATGACATGGTCCCCACTGCTGAGCAGGTCTTGCGGTTCCTCGCTGAAAATCCGGATTTCCTGAACCAGATTGCGGCCAAAGACCCCAAACAGGGCACTGCGGACGGCAAAATCGTTGATTTGACCCCGGCCATTGCGCGGCGGGCGCGCAACGAGGCCCGGCGGATAGGTCTGCAGAACAGATCAATCCTAAATCTGGCGGCGGAAAACATGGTCAACTGGCAGCGGCTGCATCATGCGGCACTGGCCCTGCTTGCTGCTGGTGACATCGACCAGCTGTTTCATGTAATTGCCGCAGAGTTTCCACCCATTTTCGACCTCGACTCCTGCCACCTGATCAGCGCCAGCACGCAATTCCAGCATAACGCCAGCGAAGACGGGCCCATTTTTTGCCCGGATGATATTCTAATCGCGCTCACTGGTGGGAAATCACTCGTTCTTGGCGCGCCCGAATCACCACTATGCGCGCTGCTTGGCATGGCCCCTGCCAGCGTTGCCATAATCGCGCTACCGGACCGGCTTGCGGATCCGGTTGCCGAAACACTTCTGGTCCTGTGCGGGCAAAAGAAATCCAGCTTCACTCCCGATCTTTCCAGCGACTTATTGGTGCTGCTTGCAGAATTTGTGGGGGTGGCGCTGACGGCGCAGCTGGAAATGAGCGGGGAGGTTGACATCCGGTGATTGCTGCCCCCCACCGCAAGGCCTGGCTCGACTGGCTCAGCATCGAAAAGCGTTATGGCGATAACACGCTCTTGGCCTATGAGTCCGATTTGGACGATTTCTGTACCTTCATCGGCAATTCTGGCACCGCCAGTACCCATGCGGTGAGCCGGCCGGAATTTCGGGCCTGGCTCGCCGATATGGCAGCGCGTGGCCTTGCCAGAACGACCATTGCCCGCCGCGTCTCATCACTTCGCAGCTTTTACCGCTTCTGTGGGCATACGGGCCTTGCCGACATCAAGGATATGAGTTGGCTGAAAGCACCCCGACCGCCCCGTGCGGTGCCAAAATCTGTCTCGCGTGACGACGCCCTTGCCATGCTGAGCGCCATTTTTACCCGACGCGGCCCCGACTGGAGAAAAAAAAGGGATTTCAGCCTGCTGATGTTGCTGTATGGAGTTGGCCTGAGGATTTCTGAAGCGCTCAGCCTGAAACGGGGCGATGCACCGCTTCCGGACTGGCTGCGAATCACCGGCAAGGGTGGGAAAATTCGTGAGGTGCCGGTGCTGCCAGCTGTTACGCAGGCAATAGAGGATTATCTGGCCGCATGTCCCTTCGATGTCGGTCACGACGGTGCCCTGTTCGTCAGCAATCGGGGCAAACCCTTCGGACCACGGGCGGCACAGCGGTTGGTGGAGGGGTTGCGCCATGAACTTGGCCTGCCAACGCATGTCACACCGCATGCCCTGCGGCATGCCTTTGCCACACATTTGTTGGGTAACGGGGGTGATTTGCGGGCCATTCAGGAATTGTTGGGGCATGCCAGCCTGTCAACCACTCAACGCTACACCAGCATTGACGAAGCGCATCTCAAACGCGTCCATACCCAGACACACCCGCGGGCACGTTGACTGATCATCGCTGCAAGATTCATGCTGGCTAGATGTGAATGGCCTTGCCATCAACAGCCAGCGCCGCTTCCTTAACCGCTTCATTCAATGTCGGATGGCCATGACAGGTGCGGGCGATATCTTCGGCACTCGCACCAAAGGCCATCGCCGTCGCACATTCATGAATAACCGTGCCAGCCTCATGCCCGATGATATGCACACCAAGCACCCGATCAGTTTCGGCGCAGGCCAGAATTTTGACAAACCCATCGGTATGTCCCATGGCCTTGGCCCGGCTGTTTGCCTGAAACGGGAAAATGCCCTTGGCATAGCTGATACCTTCAGCTTTCAGGATGTCCTCGCTCTTGCCAAGGGTTGCCACCTCAGGCGCGGTGTAGACAATTCCCGGCACGGCATCGTAATCGACATGGCCGGCAAGGCCAGCCATCAATTCGACCGCTGCAACACCATCTTCTTCTGCCTTATGCGCCAGCATCGGTCCATCAATGACATCGCCAATGGCAAAGATGTCCTCAACCGAGGTTTCAAATCTGGAATCGACCTTGATCCGGCCACGGTCACTGACAGCAACACCAACTTCTTCCAGCCCGAGGCCATCGATTGCCGGATGACGGCCAACTGAGACCAGCGCCACATCGGCGTCGATCTGTTCCGCATCACCGCCATCGGCAGGGGCAACCGTGAGCGAGACTCCCGTCTTGTCAGCCTTGGCCGATTTTACAGCGGTCCTGAGGCGGAACTTCAGGCCCTGTCGCTTGGCGATGGCCATGAATTTCTTCGCCACTTCCTCATCCATCCCCGGCAGAATCCGTGGCAGGAACTCGATCACCTCGACCTCAGCGCCAAGACGCGCCCAGACTGTACCGAGCTCCAGACCAATATAACCGGCGCCGATCACAACCAGTTTCCTGGGCAGCTTTGCCAGCGCAAGAGCGCCGGTGGAACTGACAATCCGCTTTTCATCAATTTCCACGTTCGGCAGGCTTGAGGCATGGCTGCCGGTGGCAATCAGGATACGGTCACACTGATAGCTGCCTTTGTCCGGGCCATCGACAAGGCTGATCGTCCCCACCTGATCAATCCGCGCGGTTCCCTCGAGCCGGGTAATCTTGTTTTTCTTGAACAGATAGTCGATGCCGCCTGTCAGGCTGGATACAATGTCATCCTTGGACGCCTGCATCCTGCCCAGATCGAGTTTTGGCGTACCAACGGAAATGCCCAGATCGGCAAGCGTGCCATCCTTTGCCTTGGCAAATTGTTCCGATGCGTTGAGCAGCGCCTTTGAGGGAATACAGCCCACATTCAGACATGTCCCGCCCAGCGTCGACCGTCTGTCAACACAGGCGACTTTCATTCCAAGCTGCGATGCCCTGATTGCAGCCACATACCCTCCGGGGCCCGCCCCGATAACAATCAGATCAAATTTTTCTGTCGTCATTCCCTTGCCCCCCTATTAAGCCCTGTCGCTGCACAGATGCTCAGACACCCATGATCAGGCGGCGTGGGTCTTCAATGGTTTCCTTGACCCGTGCCAAAAATGAGACCGCCTCACGGCCATCAATAATCCGATGATCATAGGACAGCGCCAGATACATCATTGGACGGATGACAATCTGGTCATCAACCACGACAGCCCGTTTCTCGATTTTATGCATTCCCAGAATACCGCTTTGCGGCGGGTTCAAAATCGGTGTCGACATCAATGAGCCATAAACGCCACCATTTGAGATTGTAAAGGTGCCACCGGCCATCTCATCCGGCTTGATTTTGCCGTCACGCGCCCGCATGCCAAAATCACCGATCGCGCGCTCAAGGTCGGCCAGCGACATGTCACCAGCATCCTTCACCACCGGTACGACAAGCCCCTGCGGCGTGCCAACGGCAACACCGATATTGTAGTAATTCTTGTAGATGATGTCAGTGTCTTCGATTTCCGCATTGACCGCAGGGAAATCACGCAGCGCCTGAATGGCGGCAAGGGTGAACATGCCCATGAAACCAAGGCGGACGCCATGCGCGGTCTCAAATTCCTGCTTGTACTTTGCGCGCATCGCCATCACCTGTGACATATCAACCTCGTTGAAGGTTGTCAGCATGGCGGCATTATTCTGCGCCATTTTCAGACGACCAGCAATAACCTGGCGCAGCTTTGACATCGGCACGCGTTCCTCACGCGATGCGTCGATCTCACGCGGCATCTGCCGCGCCGGAGCGGCCACAACAGGTCCTGTCGGTGCTGCGGTAGATGTTGACGTTCCTGCTTTCAAAGCAACCATCACATCGGCTTTGGTCAGACGGCCATCTACCCCCGTTCCCCTGATATTACCGGGATCAATGCCATTTTCCTCGACAAGGCGACGAACAGCGGGGGACAGCGGGTGCTCCCGGCCAGAAGGAACGGCGACAGGCGCTGCCGGTTCCTGTGGGGCAGGAGTCGCAGCTTTGCTCGCGGCGGGTGCAGCGTCTTTTGACGCAGCCACCGCCAGCGCGCCACCTTCCTCGACCCGCGCCAACAGCGCGCCAACCTCAACCGTGGCCCCCTCATCGGCAATGATTTCCGAGAGCGTACCTGCGACAGGTGAGGGTACTTCCAGCGTCACCTTGTCAGTTTCCAGCTCGACGATGGGTTCATCCTGCGCGATGGCCTCTCCTGCCTGCTTCATCCAGCGGGCGATGGTGGCATCACTCACAGATTCGCCAAGTGTGGGAACAACGATATCAATAGCCATGGTCAGCACCCTCCTCTGGTGCCATTTTCAGATAGGCGGCACAGTTCCAGACACATCATCTGGAACAGGCATCCTCATTCGGCGGCGGCGGCTTTATCACCGGCATCCAGCCCCAGCGCAGCGGCGACCAGCCCCTGCTGTTCCTTGTTGTGACGTGCCAGTGACCCCGTGGCCGGAGAGGCCGCCGCGGCGCGCCCGGCATAGGCAAGCCGTTGCTGCTTGGTGCCAGCCTCAGCCATCATGTCCTCAATGAAGTCACGGACCATTGTCCAGGCGCCCATGTTTTTTGGCTCTTCCTGACACCAGACGAAAGTCGCCTTCGGGGTCATTGCGATCACTTCCTTCAGGGCCTTGCTTGGAAATGGATATAGTTGTTCGAGCCGGATGATCTCTGTATCCCAGGCACCCTGCTCATCACGTTTTGCCGCAAGGTCGAAATAGACCTTGCCGCTGCACATCACGACGCGCTTTGCCTTGCCATGGTTTACTTTCGTGTCACGCTCATCGAGAACCCGGTGAAAACTTGTTGCCGGCCCCATCTCCTCGATGTCAGAAACACAGGCTTTGTGTCGCAACAGCGATTTTGGAGTCATCACGACAAGCGGCTTGCGGAAATCGCGGCGGAGCTGCCGGCGCAGAACATGGAAATAATTGGCTGGGGTTGTGCAATTGACCACCTGCATATTATCCTCGGCGCATAGCTGCAGATATCTCTCCAGACGTGCCGATGAATGTTCCGGTCCCTGCCCCTCATAGCCGTGTGGCAACAGCAGAACCAGCGCGTTCATCCGCAGCCATTTTGCCTCACCAGAGGAAATGAACTGGTCGATGACAACCTGCGCACCATTGGCAAAATCACCAAACTGCGCTTCCCACATCACAAGAGCGTTTGGCTCCACCTGCGAGAAACCATACTCAAAACCCATCACTGACGCCTCAGACAGCGGTGAGTCGATCACCTCAAAGGTCGCCTGGTCCGGGTCAAGATGCATCAGCGGCGCATAGCGTTCCTCGGTATTCTGATCAACCAGAACAGCATGGCGCTGGCTGAAAGTGCCGCGACAGGAATCCTGACCGGACAGGCGCACCACATCACCTTCAAGCAGCAGCGAGCCAAAGGCAAGATGCTCGGCAGTCGCCCAGTCAATATTGGTGCCAGCCTCGATATTCGCCCTGCGCGTTTTCAGGATACGGGTCAGTTTCGAATTGAGCGTCATATGCTCTGGCGGCGTTGTCATGGTCTTGCCAATCCGCCGCAACACATCCAGTTCAACCGCTGTTTCACCGCGTCGCTCAACTCCATGCGCCTTGCGCATTCCTGACCAGCTTCCCTCCAGCCAGTCGGCCTTATTTGGCCGATAGCTTGTCCCAGCCTCAAATTCATCATCGAGATAGGTCAGGCGGTCATCAATGACCTGCCGCGCACCCGCCTCATCAAACACACCTTCGGCAATCAGCTTGCGCGCGTAAATTTCACTGGTGCTCTGATGCGCTGCAATCGCCTTGTACATCAGTGGCTGGGTGAAAGCTGGCTCATCACCCTCATTATGTCCAAAGCGCCGGTAGCAGAACATGTCGATGACGGCATCAGTGCCAAAGGCCTGCCGGAATTCGGTGGCAATGCGGGCGGCGTGCACCACCGCTTCCGGGTCATCACCATTGACGTGAAAAATCGGCGCCATCACCATCTTTGCCACATCCGTCGGGTAGGGTGACGAGCGCGAATAATGCGGGCTTGTGGTAAAGCCGATCTGGTTATTGACGATGATATGGATCGTCCCGCCCGTGCGGTAACCACGAAGCGCCGAGAAGGCAAAGGTCTCACCGACGACACCCTGTCCGGCAAAGGCGGCATCGCCATGCAGCAGAATGCCCAGAACCTCGGTCCGTTCGGTGTCATCGCGCTGCTGCTGTTTAGCCCGCACACGGCCAACCACGACCGGGTCCACAATTTCCAGATGTGACGGGTTCGGCGCAAGGCTGAGATGCACCTGCGTCTTATCGAACTCCCTGTCAGCAGAAGCGCCCATGTGATATTTCACATCACCAGAGCCACCAGCCTCTTCTGGATTGGCCGGGTTGCCGAGAAACTCGGAAACAATGGCACGGAACGGCTTTGCCAGAACATTATGCAGAACATTCAACCGTCCACGGTGCGCCATGCCAATGACAACTTCGCCGAGGCCGAGCTGGCTGCCGCGCTTGAGGATCTGTTCCAGCGCCGGAATGACCGCCTCACCACCATCCAGACCAAAGCGCTTGGTCCCGGTATATTTCTTATGAAGATACCTCTCAAATTCTGTGGCATCGACAAGACGCTCATAAATGGCCTTCTTGCCACGCAGGGTAAAATCGGTCTTGTTGCCGATTGCCTCGATGCGTTCCTGGATCCATGCCTTTTGCGCCGGATCCTGGATATGCATGAATTCAACACCGATCGTGCCGCAATAGGTCTTGCGAAGCTGGGCAACGATCTCGCGCAGGGTGGCGGTTTCCAGTCCCAGCACATAATTGATGAAAATGGGGCGGTCCCAATCATCATCACCAAAACCATAGGTCTGCGGATCAAGCTCTGGATGAAGGGGCTTTTCCTCCAATGCCAGAGGATCAAGATCGGCAATCAGGTGACCCCGAATGCGGTAGGCCCGGATCAACATCACCGCCCGCAGTGAGTCGAGCGTTGCAGCGCGGATGTCACCTGCATTCACATGCCGGCCCGCAACATGCCCATCGGCCACGGCGCGGATCGATTCCTCTGGGTCGATGGCACCGACAACACGGCTTGCGGCGCGCCCCCAGCTTGGTCCGGTTTCCACAAGATCGGTTTCGGCGCCAACCTGATCGAGATGTTTGAAATAGGCAGCCCAACTCCTGTCGACCGAACTTGGATCGCGCACCCATGATGCCTTCATTTCCGCAATGAAAGTAGCGTTGGCGCCCGATAGCAGACTGTAGTCCGGTTCGGTGGTTTTTGTGTTGCTGTGACTGTCTAAACTTGGGGCTTGCCCGGAGTCGTCCATCAGAAGGCTTCCTTCACAGGATTACAGAGTGAGCACAGTGTATGCGCTATTCTGGCTTATTCAAGTTGTTTACGTCCTAACCACGAAAGTCGGCAATGGCTTTTGTCACCGCCTCACCAAGTCCGGCAGGCGAGGCGGCCATCACAAACCCTGATGCCTCCATCGCCGCAATCTTGTCTACAGCGGCCCCACTGCCACCGCTGACGATGGCGCCGGCATGCCCCATTCGCCGTCCCGGAGGTGCGGTTCGGCCAGCGATGAAACCGGCGATGGGCTTTCTATCCGCCTTGCCGGCATAGAAGGCAGCTGCCTCTTCCTCAGCCGAACCACCAATTTCACCAATCATCACGATTGCCTCGGTCTGCTCATCCTCAAGGAACATTTCCAGACAATCGATGAAATTGGTTCCGTTCACCGGATCGCCACCAATACCAATACAGGTTGACTGGCCAAGTCCGGCCGCTGTTGTCTGCGCGACAGCCTCATAGGTCAAGGTTCCCGAACGCGACACGATGCCGACCTTGCCAGGCTGATGAATGTGTCCCGGCATGATGCCGATCTTACATTCACCCGGGGTGATGATGCCCGGACAGTTGGGTCCGATCAGACGGCTTTTGCTGGCATCAAGCGCGCGCTTCACCCGCACCATGTCCAACACCGGAATGCCCTCGGTGATACAGATGATCAGTGGCATTTCCGCGTCTATCGCCTCAAGAATCGAGTCGGCGGCAAATGGCGGCGGCACATAGATGACCGACGCATTCGCCCCGGTCTTCGCCATGGCTTCGGCGACCGAATTGAAAACCGGCAGATCAAGATGGGTTTGTCCACCTTTGCCCGGCGTCACCCCACCAACCATCGTAGTGCCGTAGGCGATTGCCTGTTCGGAATGAAAGCTGCCTTGTGAGCCTGTAAGACCCTGACAGATGACTCGTGTCTGACTGTTAACAAGAACGGACATGGTTTTTCCCCGGTTACTTGATGGCCGCAACAATTTTTGTCGCGGCATCGGCAAGATTGTCAGCTGGAATAATCGAAAGTCCGGACTCGGCCATGATCTTTTTGCCTTCCTCGACATTTGTTCCCTCAAGCCGGACAACAAGGGGTTTGCCCAGACCAAGAGTCCGCGCTGCTGAGACAACACCCTCAGCAATGATATCGCACCGCATGATGCCACCAAAGATATTGACCAGAATGCCCTTCACATTGTCATCCGAGAGAATGATCTTGAAGGCCTCAGTCACGCGTTCCGTTGTAGCGCTGCCACCCACATCAAGAAAATTTGCCGGTGAAGCTCCATTCAACTCAATGATATCCATTGTCGCCATGGCCAGACCCGCACCATTGACCATACAGCCAATCTCACCATCCAGCTTGATATAATTGAGATCGAATTCGCTGGCACGCACCTCGGCCGGATCCTCCTCACTGAGGTCGCGCAGTTCCATCACATTGGGATGGCGGTACAGCGCATTGTCATCAAAACTCATCTTCGCATCGAGTGCCAGCAGATCACCAGTTCCCGTCACCACAAGAGGATTGATTTCAACAAGCGAGGCATCAAGCGCATTGAATGCCGTGAAAATTCCATGCAGAAAATGGGGCAGCTGCTTGGCGGTGCCACCAGACAGACCAAGAATACCGGCGAGTCTGCGCATATGATGTGGTTGCAGGCCGGTAGCAGGGTCAATCGCCAGCGAGAGAATCTTCTCTGGCTGACTGGCCGCCACTTCCTCGATATCCATTCCGCCCTCGCTCGAGGCGATGATTGTAATCCGGCTGGTGCCACGATCGACAAGCATCGAGAGATAGAGTTCATCGGCGATGTCGCAGCCATCCTCAACATACAGGCGGCGAACCTCGCGCCCCCCGGGGCCAGTCTGGTGCGTGACCAGCGTTTTACCCAGGATTTCACCAGCTACGTCAGCAACCTCGTCAAGTGATTTGACAACTTTCACGCCCCCAGCCTTGCCCCGGCCACCCGCATGAATCTGCGCCTTTACAACATAGACCGGACCACCCAGCTCTGTTGCTGCCGACACCGCCTCATCAACCGAGAAAGCGGCCTGTCCACGTGGAACCGGCACGCCATATTCAGCAAGCAGGGCCTTTGCCTGGTGCTCATGAATATTCATTGAAATATTTCCCCCAAAAGAAAAAGGCGGGCATCAGCCCGCCATCCGTTATTCGAGTCCAGCCACCACCTCGTTCAACGCCTTCACAGCGGAAACCGAGTTTTCAAACATTGCCTGCTCTTCCTCATTGAGGGCGATCTCGACAACACGCTCGACACCACCCGCTCCGATGATCACCGGCACCCCGACATACAGCCCATTCAATCCATAGGCACCATCAACATAGGCCGCGCAGGGAAGCAGACGCTTCTTGTCCTTGAGAAAGGCATCAGCCATTTCAATCGCCGACGAAGCCGGCGCATAGAAGGCAGACCCGGTTTTCAGCAGTCCAACAATCTCAGCCCCACCATCGCGCGTACGCTGCACGATCTGGTCGATCTTCTCAGTGGTGGACCACCCCATTTCAACAAGGTCAGGCACCGGAATGCCAGCAACAGCCGAATAGCGCACAAGCGGCACCATCGTATCGCCATGTCCACCAAGGACAAAAGCGGTGACATCCTCAACCGATACATCGAATTCCTCTGCAAGGAAATAACGGAAGCGGGCCGAATCCAGAACACCTGCCATACCGACCACATGGGATTTTGGAAGGCCGGAGGCCTCCTGCAGAACGCCAACCATGACATCAAGAGGATTGGTGATGCAGATCACAAAGGCATTCGGGCAGTTATCCCGGATGCCGGCACCAACCTGCTTCATCACGCTGGTATTAATGCCGATCAGGTCATCACGGCTCATGCCCGGCTTGCGCGCAACACCAGCTGTCACGATCACAACATCGCTGTCAGCAAGTGCCGCATAATCATTCGCGCCAGACACATCCGCGTTGAAACCCTCAATCGGGCTTGCCTGCGCGATATCGAGCGCCTTGCCCTGCGGCATCCCCTCGGCAATGTCAAAAAGCATAACATCGCCCAGCTCTTTCAAACCGGCGAGCAGCGCCAATGTGCCGCCGATATTGCCAGCGCCAACGAGAGAGATTTTATTTCGTGCCATGATCCGAAATCCAAAAAGAGAGTGAGAAAGAAGGCCTTTGAAACCCCATTGGTTTAAAGACAGATTTCTCCGGCGTGTTTACAAAATTATACCCGATTACACAAGGGCCAAGCCGTGAAAAGCGGGGAGATTATATTTTTAAATGTCGGTTTGAAACAATTTTCCACGACGGGTCATTTCACCCAGCCGCGACATCGTGCGGGAAAACTCAAACGCAAAGTGATGCCCCTTGTAGAGCGCGCCAATATCGGTCGCAGCTGAGACGATGAGAAAACGTGACCGGTCATAGAGCGCGTCGACAAGCCACATGAAACGCCGTGCAGATGCTTCGTTCTGGTCATCGAACCTGGGAACCCCACGCATCACTATACCAGCATATTTTCCAGCAACCGCCAGATAGTCGCGTGCAGCAAGCGGTGCTTCACACAGTTCAGCAAAAGTGACCAGCGCAACGTCGCCCGCACTGCTCTCAATCACAATATCGCGACCCGCCACACGCAAGGTGTCGGCAGTGGCTGGGGTCGTTCCCCGCAGCGCATCAAATGCTTCTTCCAGTGCCACCGCGGCGTGGCTGTCATCGGGCGTGTACCAGGCCTGCATTTCGGCCAGCACCGACCCACGCCAGTCCGGCCCTTCAGCAATTTCAACCAGTTTGCAGCGTTGCGTGAGCAGGGCGATGAAGGGCAGGAAGCGGTCCCTGTGCAACCCACCCTTATAGAGATCATCAGCGTGCCGGTTGGAGGTGGCAACCAGAGTGACGCCCTCATCAAAGATTGCCGTGAACAAGCGCGCGACAATCATCGCATCGGCTATGTCACGCACTTCCATCTCGTCAAAACACAGCACGCGGCCCCTGCTGGCCAGCTGCGTGGCAGCCTCTCCGATCGGGTCGGCCTTTCCGGCCTCGCGGGCAGCATGGATCAAATCCTGGGCCAACACCATGAAATCGTGAAAATGCAGGCGCCAGCCGATCGGACCACCATTGCCATGGGGCAGGGAGGCAAAGAACATATCCATCAACATGGTCTTGCCGCGGCCTACACCGCCATGGATGTAGAGACCGGTTACCGGTTTCGTCCGGCCAATGATTTTCGTCAGCAAGCCGCGTGATTGGCGCTCGATGATCGCAGCACGCAATTGATCAAGTTCCTGCGCGGTGGCCAACTGCCCCGCATCTTCCTGTAAATCACCACCGGCGATTTTCTCCGCCAGCGCCTCGGTCGGTGTCAGGATCTGTTCGGCCATTTGCTCATCTCTGTCATATGCGGCTGCGGCATATCAGACCAGCAAATGCGCAGCCAGTCAAAACCGGCGCACCAGACTAGCGGCTCGCAAGCTCCGACTTGATGCTGGCAATGGCCTTGCCGGGGTTCAGCCCCTTGGGACAGGTCTTTGCGCAATTCATAATGGTATGACAGCGATAGAGGGCGAAACTGTCATCAAGCGCATCGAGACGTTCACTTGTGCGGTCATCACGGCTGTCAGCGACCCAGCGATAGGCCTGCAGCAGCACCGCCGGTCCCAGATATTCATCGCTGTTCCACCAATAGCTCGGGCATGCGGTTGAACAGCTGAAACACAGCACGCATTCCCAAAGCCCGTCCAGCTTCTCACGTTCCTCCGGCGATTGCCGCCGCTCCTCACCCTCGGGCGCAGCCTTGTCGGATTTCAACCAGGGCTCGATCGATGTCAGCTGCCGGTAGGAGTTGCTGAGATCCGGCACGAGATCCTTGACCACCGGCATATGGGGCAGGGGGAAAATCTTCACATCTCCCTTTACCTCATCGATGCTTTTCAGACAGGCCAGCGTGTTGGTGCCATCAATGTTCATCGAACAGGATCCGCAGATGCCCTCACGGCATGACCGGCGAAATGTCAGGCTGCTGTCCTGTTCGCTCTTGATCTTGATCAGCGCATCCAGAACCATCGGGCCGCAATCATCGAGATCAATATTGAAACTGTCGATCCGAGGATTGGCATCATCATCCGGCGACCAGCGATAGATCTGGAATGTTTTCACATTCTTCGCGCTGGCTGGCGCGGAATGCGACTGGCCCTTGGTCATTCTGGAGTTTGCAGGAAGCGCGAATTCAGCCATTGATGCCTCGCCAATTACCCTTAGTAAACACGTGGTGCCGGCGGAATGGGCGCCACATCGTTACTCAGGGTGTTCATGATTACATTGCGGTATGAAAGTTCAGATTTATTGTCGTCATCCAGACGCATGACGGTATGTTTCATCCATTTTTCGTCATCACGCTCCGGCCAGTCCTCATGCGCATGGGCGCCGCGTGATTCCTGGCGCTGCTCAGCTGACCGGATTGTCACCAGCGCCTGACCGACAAGGTTCTCCAGTTCCAGCGCCTCAACCAGATCGGTGTTCCAGATCAGGGATTTGTCCTTGACCCCGATATGCGCCATCCTGGCAGCCACACCGTCCATGTTCTGCACGCCATTGGCGAGGCTGTCGCTGGATCTGAAAACAGCGGCGTGACGCTGCATCACATGCTGCATTTCAAGACGGATTGAGGCGGCGCTCTCGCTGCCGCTGGCATTGCGCATCCGATCGAAGCGATCAAGCGCCTTTTCGGTTGCGGCTTCTGGCGCACCGCGCGCAGCGGCACCCGGTGTTACCGTTTCCGCCGCCCTGTGCGCCGCCGCCCGGCCAAACACCACGATGTCGAGCAACGAATTGGTTCCCAAGCGGTTGGCACCATGCACCGAGACACAGGCGGCCTCACCAATCGCCATCAGTCCAGGGACAACTGCATTTTCATCTTTGCTGTTCGGTGAGATCACCTCACCATGATAATTTGTCGGGATTCCACCCATATTGTAATGCACTGTCGGCAACACCGGTATTGGTTCGCGGGTAACGTCGACGCCGCAGAAAATACGCGCCGTTTCAGTGATTCCCGGCAACCGCTGGTGAAGCGTATCGGCGTCGATATGTTCAAGGTGCAGCATGATGTGATCCTTGTTCGGTCCCACACCTCTGCCTTCATTGATTTCGATCGTCATTGCCCGGCTGACGACATCCCGGCTGGCAAGATCCTTGGCGGTTGGTGCAAAACGCTCCATGAACCGCTCCCCCTCGGAATTTGTCAGATAGCCGCCCTCACCGCGCGCGCCTTCCGTGATCAGCACACCTGCGCCATAGACGCCTGTGGGGTGAAACTGGACAAATTCCATATCCTGCAATGGCAACCCTGCGCGCAGCGCCATGGCGTTGCCATCGCCGGTACAGGTATGTGCCGAGGTGCATGAAAAATAGACCCGGCCATAGCCACCGGTCGCCAGAACCGTTTCCTGGCCCCAGAAACGATGCAAAGTGCCATCTTCCATGCAGAGCGCAATGATGCCCGCACATTCGCCCTCATCATTCATCAGCAGATCAAGAGCAAAATATTCGATATGGAAATGCGCCTGATGCTTCAGACATTGCTGATAGAGCGTATGCAAAATGGCATGCCCTGTCCGATCAGCCGCAGCACAGGCACGCCGTGCCATGGACTTGCCGTAATCAAGCGTATGGCCACCAAAGGGCCGCTGATAGATCTTGCCCTCGTCGGTACGCGAGAACGGCACGCCATAATTCTCCAGCTCAATCACCGATGGGATCGCGTTACGGCACATATATTCGATGGCATCCTGATCGCCGAGCCAGTCCGATCCCTTAACCGTATCATACATATGATACTGCCAGTTATCGCCCTCGCCCATATTGTTGAGCGCCGCGCCGATGCCGCCCTGTGCGGCAACCGTATGCGAGCGGGTCGGAAACACCTTGGTGATACAGGCCGTTTTCAGCCCAGATGCGGCCATACCAAGCGTCGCTCGCAACCCGGCGCCGCCGGCACCAACAACCACAACATCATAATGGTGATCAGTAATTTCGTATGAGGACATCAGCTCCGCTTTCTATCTCAAAAAGCTGTTACGACGAGAGACCAAAGGCTGGCCACACCAACAACAAGGAGTGTCGCCTTCGCTGCATAGATAAGGGTCCTGCGGCCTTTATTCAAAGGCACATAATCCTCAATGACCACTTCCAGCCCCAGCGATGCGTGAAACAGACCAACCACAACAAGACAGGCAAGGCCCAGCAGATTCACCGGCGCCGTGACAAATGCCACAGCCTGCGCATGGTCAAGCGTGCCAAGCTGTGAGACAATAAAAACAAAATACGCCATCACGACGAACAGGGCGAGAGCGCTGAGCCGCTGCCAGCGCCAGTGCTGAACCCCGGAAATGCGGGGCCGATGGTCTATGCCTGCGGGATGATCAGCCATCTCAAATTAACCTCTTCCTAGAACCAGACAGAAAACCAGAGCAACGCCGTGAGAACACAGGTCGCACCAAGCACAACATAGCCACTTCGATAGACGTCCGGAATGGTCAGGCCGAAACCGAGATCCCAGCTGAGATGCCGAATTCCGTTACACGCATGATAGAATAGCGCGACCGAATATCCGAATAGGACAAATTGACCCAATGGGTGGCCGACGATCGACGCCATGACGGCAAAGGTTTCCGGACCACTGGCCACGGACATCAGCCACAGAGCCAGAATGATCGTGCCTGTTGTTAAAACCACCCCGCTCGCCCGATGGGTGATCGACAGGACAGATGTCAGTTGCGGACGATAAACCTGCAAATGCGGTGACAATGGTCGTGGCTTGGCCATGACATACCTCATCGGACATAACTACTGTGAAATTGAGTTGTGTTTATGATTTAACGGCCAGCGATAGTCAATGCGAAACACCCAAGCGCACAACTCGCCATCGTGAAACCTGTCATTTAAAATTGCCTTTTTGACATTTTGGCGGCACAACGCTTGCCATGAAACAGATTCTGTCCATCCAATCGTCAGTCACACTTGGTTTTGTGGGAAACCGCGTCGCAGCACCGGTGCTGACGGCAATGGGGCATCACCCCCTTGCCGTGGACACCATCGCACTCGCCGCCCATCCCGGATATGGCAGCCGCAGCGGCGGCGTCCCCGCCAATGATGATTTCACCGAGATTCTGGGAGCGCTGTCGCTGTTTGATGCGCTTGGCGGGATTGATTTCGTAATCACCGGCTATCTGGGTACGGCACATCAGGCGAGCCCCATCAAGGAAACACTCAACAGCTGGCGGCGGCAGGTCAGCGGCGGCGTCTACATTCTCGATCCGGTTCTGGGCGATTCCGACAACCTTTATGTCAAACCACAGATAGCTGAGTCCCTGCAGGCAGAATTGCTGCCTCTGGCCGACATCATAACGCCCAACCGGTTTGAACTCGGCTTTCTGGCCGGATGCGACATCACCGATCTCGACTCCGCCATCGATGCCAGCCAGATGCTGATGGTCATGCACCCAAGGCTGGGCGCCATAATCGCCACCGGCATCAGCCGCGAGGCAGGCAAGTCTGGTGACATCGGCGATCTGCTGATTACCGAAAATGATGCTCCATTGTGGCTGCCAGCCTCAGATGGTGGACCGCTATCGCCAAAAAACATTCCGGGCGGCGGCGATCTTCTGACCGCCATCATGACTGGCAATCTTGCCCGCGGTATGGATCTGGTTCAGGCCGCAGGCAATGCCAGCCAGATGACACAGCGCATCATCGCCAACAGCGAGGGGACACGTGATCTCGCACTGATGGAACAGCTGCATCTGTTAAGCGAACAGGTGCCAGTCGACTGACAGCATCTTACCGGCCGGAAATGCCGCGCTCGACCAACAATTCGGCAATCTGCACGGAATTCAGGGCAGCCCCCTTGCGAAGATTGTCCGAAACACACCAGAAGACCAGACCATTATCAACCGTTGGGTCCTTGCGGATCCGGCTGATATAGACAGCGTCCTCGCCGGCAGCCTCATGTGGCGTTACGTAACCCTCATTGGCCCGATGATCGACAACGATACAGCCCTCAGCATCCTGCAGGAGCTTGCGCGCCTCCTCTTCGGGGATTGGCCGGTCGGTTTCGGTAAACACGGCCTCACTATGGCCAATAAAAACCGGAATGCGCACACAATGCGCCACAAGCTCGATCGACGGGTCGAGAATCTTTTTGGTCTCGGCTGACATCTTCCATTCTTCCTTGGTGAAACCATCATCAAGAAAGACGTCGATATGCGGGATCGCGTTAAAGGCGATCTGTTTGGTGAACTGCTCAGGCTGCACCGAGTCATTGACAAAAATGCCGCGCGTCTGGTTGAACAGTTCATCCATTGCCGGACGGCCAGCGCCCGAAACCGCCTGATAGGTTGAAACCACGACGCGGCGCACACCATAGGCCTCGTGCAGCGGCTTCAATGCCACAACAAGCTGGGCCGTTGAACAATTTGGATTGGCAATGATGTTGCGCCCACCATTGGCACGGGTCACGCCAGAGACCGCATCGGCATTGACCTCAGGAACAATCAGCGGCACATCCTCATCCATACGGAATGCGGACGAATTGTCGATCACCAGGCACCCGGCCTCACCAGCCTTTGGCGCAAAGGCCTTTGAGGTCTCGCCACCGGCTGAGAACAGCGCAATATCGGCTGCGGCAAAGTCAAATTTATCGAGCGCTTCAACAGTCAGCGTGACATCATCACCATAGGACAGTTCCCGCCCGGCTGATTTTGATGACGCCAGGGCATGCACCTTGTCGGCTGGAAAATTGCGTTCAGCCAATGTCTGCAGCATTTCACGGCCAACAGCGCCAGTGGCGCCAACAACAGCTACTCTATATCCCATTTCATCCTCGTTCACCGTGGCGGATCATCCGCCACCTCTGATTGCCTGTCAGTCCTAACGCGCCAGATGATCAAGCGCATCGATCACAGCGGCTGTCATGCCATCCGTACCGGTCTGTTCACAGCCGGCGGCCATGATATCACCCGTGCGCTTTTTCGACAGCGCGTCATTGACCGCCTGATCAAGCAGATCGGCCTCGGCAGCCTGGTCAAAACTGTAGCGCAGCATCATTGAAAAGCTCATGAACTGGGCCAGCGGATTGGCCAGACCCTGCCCGGCGATATCAGGTGCGGAGCCGTGCACCGGCTCATACATTGCCTTTGGCAGGCCGGTTTCCGGATCTGGCGTACCAAGCGAGGCCGATGGCAGCATACCGAGCGAACCCGTCAACATCGCCGCACAATCCGAGAGCAGATCGCCAAACAGATTGTCTGTCACAATCACATCAAACTGCTTTGGGTTCCGAACCAGCTGCATCGCGCAGTTGTCGGCATACATGTGACTGAGTTCGATGCCATTACCCTCGGCGGCATGCAGCCCAGTCATAACCTCACGCCATAGAACACCGGAATGCATGACATTGGCCTTTTCAACCGAAGTCAGGCGGCCATGTCTCTTGCGCGCAAGATCAATGCCGACACGCCCGATGCGCTCAATCTCTGGGGTGGTGTAAGCGTTGGTGTCATAGCCCTTGCGAATGCCATCGCCCAAATCGTCAATGCCGCGTGGCTCAGCAAAATAAGAGCCGCCACAGAGTTCACGCAGGATCATGATATCAAGACCCGAAACAATCTCAGGCTTCAGTGTCGAAGCATCGACAAGCGCCGGAAAGACAAGCGCCGGACGTAGATTGGCGAACAGGTCCATTTCCTTGCGCAGCGTCAGAAGACCGCGCTCAGGCTTCAGATCAAAGGCAAGATTGTCATATTGAGGACCGCCAACAGCGCCAAACAAAACAGCATCAGAGGCAACACAATCGGCTAGAACCTCATCGGTCAGCGGTGTGCCATGCGCATCGTAGGATGCGCCGCCGACAAGACCCTCCGACAGGTCAAAATCGAGACTGCGATGTCTGGCCAGCCAATCGATGATTTTCATATTGGCCTGCATCACCTCGGTGCCGATGCCATCACCCGGCAACACCATGACCTTACGATTTGACGCCATAACCTATCCCCTCTTTTTGGATATCACCGCAGCAATGGCGGCGAAACTCAAACTGCGTGTTTCTGCGACCAGTTTTGGCCCCTAAAGCCAGGGCTGACTGGCCTGCCGTGTTTCCTCAAAGCTGGCAATGTCTTCTGATTTCTCCAGCGTCAGCCCGATGTCATCCAGCCCTTCCAGCAGACATGTCTTGCGGAATGGATCAACCTCGAACGAAATGGTCACGCCATTTGGACGGCGGATAGTCTGCGCAACCAGATCGACGGACAATTCCGGGTTCTCGCTGTCCGACGCATCGGCCATCAATGCGTCACGGTCATCGGCTGAGACAACAATCGGCAGAATGCCGTTCTTGAAACAATTGTTGAAAAAGATATCGGCAAAGCTCGTCGAAATGACACAGCGCACGCCAAAATCCAACAGCGCCCATGGGGCATGCTCGCGGCTAGAGCCACAGCCAAAATTATCGCCAGCGACGATGATTTCTGCTTGCCTGTATGGATCTCGGTTCAGAACAAAATCCACAATTTCCGCACCATCTCTGGTGTAACGCATCTCGTCAAAAAGATTTTTGCCAAGCCCCGAGCGCTTGATGGTCTTCAGGAACTGCTTGGGGATGATCATATCCGTGTCAATGTTCAGGATGTTGAGCGGTGCTGCAACACCCGTCAGCTGATCAAATTTCTGCATTGTTCAAACCCCCCTGGCTCAGAAATCCCGGACATCTGTCAGATGTCCGGTCACGGCAGCGGCAACTGCCATTTGTGGGCTGACGAGATGGGTGCGGCCACCACGACCCTGCCGGCCCTCAAAATTTCGGTTCGAGGTGGAGGCACAGCGCTCACCCTCATCCAGCTTGTCGGCATTCATCGCAAGACACATCGAACAGCCCGGCTCACGCCAGTCAAAGCCAGCATCACGGAAAATCCGGTCAAGGCCTTCTGCTTCCGCCTGTTCCTTGACTAGACCGGACCCCGGAACAACCAGTGCCCGCATTCCGTCAGCAACCTTGCGCCCCTCGGCAAGGCTGGCAGCAGCGCGCAGATCCTCAATCCGGCTGTTCGTGCAGGAGCCAATGAAGACCGTGTCGATCTTTACATCAGTCAGTTTCTGACCTGCGGCGAGGCCCATATATTCAATCGCCCGCATGATCTTCGCGCGCTTCATTTCATCCTTCTCGGCATCGGGATCCGGAATCGAGGCGGTGATTGCCAGCGCATCCTCCGGGCTTGTGCCCCATGTTACCGTCGGCGCAATCTCGGCCGCCGGCAGAACAACTTCGGTGTCATATTTCGCGCCCGCATCGGATGGCAGGCTGCGCCAATAGGCCACCGCCTGGTCCCAGACCTCGCCTTTTGGTGCCATCGGTTTGTCGGCGAGATAGGCAAAAGTTGCCTCATCCGGTGCGATCATGCCAGCCCGTGCACCAGCTTCGATAGCCATGTTGCAGACTGTCATGCGACCTTCGACTGAGAGGCCCTCAATGGCCGATCCGGCAAATTCAATCACATGGCCGGTACCGCCAGCGGTACCGATCTTGCCGATGATTGCCAGAATGACGTCCTTGGCTGTCACGCCCGGAGCAAGATCGCCGTCAACCGTGATCCGCATGTTCTTCGCCGGCTTCTGGATCAATGTCTGCGTCGCCAGCACATGCTCGACCTCGGATGTGCCAATGCCAAAGGCAAGGGCACCAAAAGCACCATGTGTCGCCGTGTGCGAGTCACCACAGACAATGGTCATGCCCGGCTGGGTGAACCCCTGCTCCGGCCCGATCACATGGACAATGCCCTGGCGGATATCGTTCATGGCAAAATAGGGAACGCCAAAATCGGCTGCATTCTGCGCCAGCGTTTCAACCTGGATGCGTGATTCCTCGTCGGCAATGCCCTGCGACCTGTCGGTTGTCGGTACATTGTGGTCCGCAACTGCCAGCGTCCGCTCAGGCGAACGGACAGCGCGCCCGGTATTGCGCAGACCCTCAAATGCCTGTGGGCTTGTCACTTCGTGAACAAGGTGCCGGTCGATATATATCAGACAGGTACCATCATCCTGCTGATGCACAACATGCGCATCCCAGATTTTATCAAACAGTGTTTTTGGAGCCGACATGATTTTCTCCTGTTGTCTGCCGGCGAGGACATCCTCCCTTGCCGGTCAGGCCAATCAGGAAGAAGATGCCTCGCGGTATGTTGTCTTTTCCGCAATCCGGGCTGCCTTGCCCGTGCGGCCACGAAGATAATACAGCTTTGCGCGCCGCACACGGCCACGACGCACGACCGTCAAGCCTGCGACCTGGGGTGCATGTAGCGGAAACACCCGCTCAACACCCTCGCCATAGGACAGTTTGCGAACTGTGAATGAGGAATTCACCCCATTGTTCTTGCGGGCGATACATACGCCTTCGAAGGCCTGAATACGCTCACGCGAGCCTTCAACCACCTTAACATCAACCCGCACTGTGTCGCCGGGCGCAAACTCGGGAATTTCGCGTTGGGCCAACGCATTTTCCATCTGTTTCTTGCCAATACGGTCAACGATATTCATCGCTCGCTTCCCTTCGTTCTCTCGTTCCAATTTCACGCCTGCACCCTGGCAGACAAATCACCTAAGTTTTTGTTTTCTGCTCTTGCTGCGCCTGCAGATATTGTTCCCACAAATCTGGACGCCGCTCCTGCGTTTCTCTTTCGGCCTCCGCCAACCGCCATTCGGCAATCTTCTGGTGGTGGCCTGACGCCAGAACCGCCGGCGCCTCAATCCCCTGCCAGACCCTGGGTTGCGTGTATTGCGCATGCTCCAGCAATCCGGTCTCAAAACTCTCGTCGCGATGGCCCTCTTGCTTGCCCATCACCCCGGGCAAAAGCCTGACAACCGCATCCATCACTATCATCGCGGCAGGCTCGCCGCCAGACAGGATGTAGTCACCGATACTGATCTCCATCATATCGGCCTCGTCAATCACCCGCTGATCGACGCCTTCATATCGTCCGCACAGAAAAACAGCACCGGGCTGTCCTGCCAGATCACGGACCGTCTGTTGATCCAGAACCCTGCCCCGCGGGGTAAGGTATATTCTGGGCCCGGGTGCCTCCGCGACATGTGCCAGCGCGGCGGCAACAATGTCGGGCTTCAACACCATACCGACACCACCCCCAAGAGGGGTGTCGTCGACAGTTCGGTGCTTATCGCTTGCAAAGTCCCGAATGTCCAGCGTTTTCAGCGTCCAGATACCCTGATTCAGCGATTTTCCTGCCAGCGACGAGGCCAGAGGTCCCGGAAACATCTGCGGAAACAGGGTTAAAACAGTTGCATCCCATTGCGAGACCGCCATCTGACTACTCCGATGCGCCCTTGTTTCGGGTATCTTGCGCTTCTCCCCGGTCCGGTCGTCTGTCCGGCTTGTCCGTCTTGCCCTCCAGACCTGCCAGCTCGATCATGCCGGGCGGTGGTGACAGCGTCACAAACCCTGCCTCTGGTCTCACCTCGTCCCTGTATTCGGGCGCAAAAGGTAACATCATCGTCGGTCCTGAAGGTGGCTTTACCTCAATAATGTCACCCGCACCAAAATCATGAAGCCCCACAATGACACCGATTGCCTCACCGTCCATGCCGCGCGCATCAAGGCCGATAAGGTCTGTATGATAGACCTCATCATTCGCAGCTGGTGGCAGGGCGTCACGGCTGATAAACAGCTCGAGACCTCGCATGAGTTCGGCCTCGTCGCGGTCTGTCACCTCCTGCGCCATGGCAATGACCGGACCTTTTGCGGACACGGATTTGACCTTGAGATGCAATAGCCTCCCATCGTCAAGAGATAGCGGTCCGTATCGGTCAAGCGCGGCCGGGTTGCCCGTGTAGGCTTTGATTTTGAGATGTCCACGCACACCGTGAACGCCAACAATCATACCAAGACATATCCGGCCAGCAGCCATTATCCCTCTGCCTTTTCCTCTTCGGCAGCAGCTTCCTCAGCCGGGGCTTCCTCGGCAGGAGCAGCTTCTTCCGCAGCCGCAGCTTCCTCAGCTGGGGCCTCCTCGGCCGGGGCTTCCTCGGCAGGAGCAGCTTCTTCCATAGCAGCAGCGTCTTCGGCAGCGGCGGCCTCAGCGGCAGCTTCCTCAGCAGCGGCGGCAGCGGCCTCGGCGGCCTCGGCCTCGCGTTCCGCACGCTTTTTGCCCGGGGCTGATTTCTTTGGCTGTTCACGAATCACCGGCGCCTCGGCAAGACCGGCAGTCGCCAGCATTTTCTGCACCCGCTCGGTAGGTTGCGCGCCCTGGCCCATCCAATAGGTGATCCGTTCACCATTCAGGGTCAAACGCTGATCATGATCCTTTGGCACCATCGGGTTATATGTGCCAACCCGTTCCACATAGCGGCCATCACGCGGGGCTGACGCCTCAGCAACAACGATCCGGTAAAATGGACGCTTCTTGGCACCACCGCGTGCCAGTCTGATTTTCAGAGCCATGTTTTAATTCCTCTCATTGGCAAATGAATCTGTTTATTTCTTCTTTCCCGATGGCTTTCCGCCAAGACCGGGTAATCCCTTCGGCAATCCGCCCATCAGGCCACCGGGCATTCCCGGCATGTTGGGCATCTTTCCCATTCCCTTTGACAGCGCATCCATGTCAGGCATGCCGCCACCTGCACCACCCATGCCGGGCATGCCGCCACCCATCATCGCCTTCATCGCTGCAGCACCGGATTTACCACCCAGCTTTTTCATCATGCGCGACATGTCCTGATATTGTTTGACGACCTTGTTCACTTCCTGAACCGAGGTTCCCGAGCCGGCAGCAATACGTTTGCGCCGAGATGCGTTCAACAGGCCGACCGACACCCGCTCCTTTTTCGTCATCGACAGGATGATGGCTTCCTGGCGCTTGATCATCGAGTCGTCAATGCCAGCAGCAGCGATTTGTTTCTGCATCTTGCCAATGCCCGGCAACATGCCCATCAAACCGCCAAGACCACCCATTTTCTGCAGCTGGCGAATCTGTGCCAGAAAATCATTCATGTCGAACTGGCCCTTGGCCATCCGTTTGGCGATGCGCTCGGCCTCATCCGCCTCGATGGTCTCGGCTGCCTTTTCAACAAGCGCGACAACGTCGCCCATATCCAGAATGCGGCCGGCCATGCGGGCTGGGTCGAAATCCTCAAGCGCATCCTGCTTTTCACCAACACCAACAAGTTTGATGGGGCAGCCCGTTATGTGACGCATCGACAGCGCCGCACCACCGCGCGCGTCACCATCAAGGCGGGTCAGAACAATTCCGGTTACTCCGATCGCATTGTGGAATGACTCGGCGGTGTTGACCGCATCCTGACCGGTAAGCGCGTCCGCAACGAGCAGAACCTCATGCGGTTCGGTCAGTTTTTTGATGTCGCGCAATTCAGCCATCAGCGCTTCGTCAATGCTGATCCGGCCAGCCGTATCGAGAATCAGCACATCAAAGGCCTGCAGTTTAGCGGCCTGTAATGCGCGCTTGGCAATCTGTCCCGGTGTCTCGTGGTCAACTTCCGGCAGGACGCCAACCTCTGCCTGTTCGCCCAGCAAGCGCAGCTGTTCACGTGCCGCAGGGCGGGTGACGTCAAGCGACGCCAGCATCACCTTCTTGCGCTCGCGCGAACGCAGGCGGAGCGCCAGCTTACCGGCCGTCGTGGTCTTACCAGAACCCTGCAGGCCGGCCATCAAAATCACCGATGGTGGATTTGTCGCAATATTCAGCGGCGCCGCATCACCCCCAAGAACCTCAGTCAGCGCATCATTGACCAGCTTGATGACCTGCTGGTCCGGACGGACTGATTTCAGCACGTCAGAACCAACGGCCCCGTCACGGACTTTTGCGATGAAGGATTTGACCACAGGCAGAGCCACGTCAGCGTCAAGCAGTGCGAGACGAACCTCGCGCAGCGCTGCATCAACATCGGCCTCGCTGAGCGCGCCGCGCCTGGCAAGGCCGCTGAAAACGTCCTGGAGCTTGTCTTTCAAGCTGTCAAACATCGTGCCGATCAGTCCTTTTTCTTTTCCGCGAGGCCGTCACCTTGCGCACCACTTCCTGTCAGCTGCCAACCTGCAATACCGGAACAGCGAAATGGCACCCGTGCTCGAAAACTTCAAGGACGGATGGAACCCGCTAGGGTCAGATCGGTCGGCAATGGCCGGGAATTGCGGGATGTATTGCGCTATCCGGGATAAATTGTCAAGAATTGTGTTATGTTTTTTGTTCTCTCAAAGGTTCTGTCGCTGGTTCTCGAACCCTTGGCTCACCCCTTTCTCCTGCTGATCGTCGCCTGGCTCGCCAGATGGCGGCGGCGGCGGCGTTTGCAAAGCACCTGCGTTGCGCTTGCTGTTGGCCTGCCGCTCCTCTATGGGTTTCTGCCTTTCTCGCAGGCGGGGCTGATGCTGCTTGAGAACCGCTTTCCCATTCCAACATTGGATGAGCGCCCGGTTGACGGTGTCATCGTGCTTGGCGGCCACACCGGGTCTGGCCTTGTCTCGCAACAGCGTGGCCAGCCACAGCAGAACCAGAGTGCCGAACGGCTGACAATGGGCCTGCGCCTGCATCAGCAACACCCCGATGTTCCACTGGTCTTTTCAGGCTTTTCTGGCAAGCTGTTTCACCGGGGCTGGAGTGAGGCGGATATCATCCAGCGAATACTGTCTGATCTGAATGTATCCGCGGCACGTGTTCTGTTCGAAAAGACAAGCCGCAACACCTATGAAAATGCCGTGAACAGCCGGCAGATGCTTCTGCCCCAGCCCGGATCGCGCTGGATCCTGGTGACGTCTGCCGCGCATATGCCACGGTCAATGGGGAGCTTCGAGGCGGCAGGATGGACTGGGGTCATCCCCTATCCAGTCGATTACACCACAGGAACAGATTTCGAGCAGCTTTACAGTCTTCGACTTGGCTTTAACTCAATGCGGCAAACGCTTCATGAAATTGCCGGACTGGTGGTTTACCGGCTTACAGGACGCAGCAGCGAGCTGCTGCCCGGCGCGACAGGACAGGCGAGCGCTATTCGCCAGCACCGGTGAGGGCATTGGCAAAATCACGCGCCGCAAATGCCTGCAAATCATCCGCGCCCTCACCAACGCCAACGGCGTGGACGGGGATACCAAATTCCTCGGCAAGCGCAATCACGATGCCACCTTTGGCCGAGCCATCAAGTTTGGTGACAATCAGCCCACTGACATCAGCGACCGTCTGGAAGGCTCTGACCTGGCTGATCGCATTCTGCCCGACCGTACCATCGAGGACGATGATGGAATTGTGCGGCGCTGTATCATCCAGCTTGCGAATCACCCGAACGATCTTTGCCAGCTCATCCATCAGCTCAGCCCGATTCTGCAATCGGCCCGCCGTGTCGATGATCAGCACATCCGTTCCCGTCGCCGCAGCCTTTTCCATCGCCGTATAGGCGAGCGCCGCGGCATCACCACCCTGAGCGCCCGCGATTACCTCGGTTCCGGTGCGTTCACCCCAGATCTGCAACTGCTCGATAGCGGCAGCGCGAAACGTATCACCGGCAGCCAGCATCACGCTTTTGCCCTCGGCCCGCCATTGCTGGGCAAGTTTGCCGGCAGTCGTTGTCTTTCCCGACCCATTGACCCCAACCAGCAGGATAACATGCGGCTTGGCATCATCACGTATGGCGATCGGGGCAGCGACCGGTTCCAGAATTTCGGTGATCCCATCTGACAGCGCCGCAGCCAGCGACTCACTGGTGACCGGTCCATCAAATTTGTATTTGCGCATTGACGCCGCCAGACGCATTGCTGACTGCGTACCGAGATCCGCAGCGATCAGCGCATCCTCAACCTCCTCAAGAGAGGCCGCGTCAATTTTCGACCTGCCAAGCAGGGATGACAATTGGCTTGTGACCTTGGCGCTGGTCTTGCCAAGCCCATTTTTAAGTTTCTGAAGCCAGCTCATATCAGCACCTTTGGACTACCAACAGATCATTCTGCGACTCTTTGACTGTCACATCCACGAGGCTTCCCGCGGCCACATAATCTCCGCTCAGCTGCATCCTGCTGTAATTGCGGCCGTGGCCCATATTACCTGTCTCGACAAGCATCTGATCACGGCTGCCAACCGCGTTTGCAAAGAAAACCGATTGCCTGGTCCTGCCGCAATCACGCAATGCGGCAGCACGTTCACGAATGAGGCCACCATCAAGCTGTGGCATCAACGCTGCCGTCGTTCCCTCACGGGGCGAGAACGGAAACACATGCAAAAAGGTGATCCCTGCCCGCTTGATCAGATCAAGACTCGCTTCGTGCGCTGCCATTGTCTCGGTTGGAAAACCGGCAATCATGTCGGCACCAAAGACAATATCCGGGCGCCGGCGGCGAGCCTCGTCACAGAATCTGATCACATCACGCGCCAGATGCCGCCGCTTCATGCGTTTGAGAATCAGATCATCACCATGCTGGATGGATAGGTGCAGATGCGGCATCAGCCTCTCCTCGCACTTCAGCATTTCCATCAGATCATGATCGGGTTCAGCCGGATCAACCGATGACAGGCGAAGCCGGGGCAGATCAGGCAGGGCGGCAAGCAGGTGCCGGACAAGCTGGCCAAGGCGCGGGCGACCGGGAATATCTGCTCCCCAGGATGTGATGTCGACGCCGGTCAGCACAATCTCGGCGCAGCCATCATCAATCAGCTTTCTGGCCGACTGGACAATCTGGTCGCGCGGCACAGACCGATTGTTTCCACGGCCATAGGGGATTATGCAGAAGGTACAGCGATGATCACATCCCTGCTGGATCTGCAGGAACCCCCTTGTGTGACCATGGAAGCCGTCAACCATGTGAGATGCCGTCTCTCGCAGGCTCATCACATCACCAACCACGATATCACCGCCACCTTCGCCAGCGCCAAGCGCCTGCCACTGATCAGGCTGCAGCTTCTCGTGATTGCCGATAACATGATCAACTTCGGGCATGTCCGCCCAGTTCTGCGGGGCGATCTGGGCCGCGCATCCGGTCACGACAATTCGTGCATCAGGATTTTCCCTGCGCGCGCGGCGGATAGCCTGTCTCGCCTGCCGCTCCGCCTCGGAGGTGACGGCGCAGGTGTTGAAGATGATCGCATCATTCAGCCCGGCATCTGCCGCCTGATTGCGCATGACTTCTGATTCCCAGATATTGAGGCGGCAGCCGAATGTCTGCAGTTTCGGTGCATTGCGTTCAGCCATTGGCGGCCTCCAGCGCCTGCGCCAACGCTCCCTCCATCACACCATGACAGGCATAGGCAACCGGTCCGGTCATCACCACCCGTCCACCCACGCTGCCATCATCCTGCCAGTCGATTGTGATCAGGCCGCCATCCATCATGATTCCGTTTTTGCGCCCACCAAGGCCACGTCTGGCAATCGCGACACCGACAGCGCAGGCACCACTGCCACATGCCAGCGTGATGCCGGCACCGCGTTCCCAGACCCGCACCCGGAACAGATCCTCCTCCTGCCGGTGGACAATCGACAGATTGACCCGGTCGGGAAACAGATCATCATGTTCAATGGCCGGGCCAATCCGTTCCAGATCGACCGCTTCCACATCATCGACAAACACAACCGCATGTGGATTGCCCATCGAATGGCAGACCGCCGGCCCCGGGGCCGCCGCCAGCTCGACCGCAACCGTGTCCATTTCACGGGCAAGCGGCACCTCCTGCCAGCCCATCTGAACCGGCCCCATATCGACGGACACCAGACCGTTCTCACCATGCCAGGCCTTTAACACGCCGCCATCCGTATTGATCTGCAGCGATTCCCTATCCGTCTCGCGCATGACCATCGCGGCAACACAGCGCGTTCCATTGCCGCAGGCCTGCGCGCGGCTGCCATCACTATTCAGGATTTCCATGAAAAAATCAGCGTCGGCCGTATCGCGCAGGATCAGAATCTGATCGCAGCCAATGCCATGTCGCCGGTCCGCGATGGCACACGCCGCCGCTGCATCAACGCGCAAGGCGGCGCTGCCGCGTGCATCAAGAATGACGAAGTCATTTCCAAGGCCATGCATTTTCACAAACTGTGTCATGCCGTGCGTATACGCCAAATTGCCAGATGTGAAAAGAGTGAAGCCACTGGCCGGCGAGGCGCTGCCTAGAGTTCGACAATCACCGGCACATGGTCGGACGGTTTTTCTGCGCCACGGTAATCGGCCTTGATATCCACCACCTTTACCGAGGGGGCAAGGTCATGGCTGATCCAGATATGATCAAGCCTGCGCCCCCGATTGCTCGCCGCCCAGTCCTGGGCGCGGTAGGACCACCATGAATAGAGCTTCTCATCAGCGCCAAAATGCTCACGCACAGCATCAACCCACCCACCGTCACTTATCAGCCTTTTCAGAGCCTCCGTCTCAACCGGAGTATGGCTGACGACTTTCAGCAGCTGTTTTGAGGACCAGACATCCTCAGCGAGGGGCGCGATGTTCAAATCGCCAACCAGAATCGCATTCTGGGGCTTTTGATCGGTGAAATGACGGGTCATCTCGGCAATAAAATCCAGCTTGTGGCCGAATTTTGGATTCTCCTCGCGGTCAGGCACGTCACCGCCAGCTGGAACGTAGAAATTATGAATCGATGGGCCATTCTCAATTTGCGCACAGATATGCCGGCAGTCAGTCTTTTCAGCCCAATTCCTGTGGTGGGTCTGACCAAGGGGAAGGCGGGAAACTATCGCCACACCATTATAGGATTTCTCACCACGAAAGGCGTGATGGCTCCACCCCGCCGCCGCCAGCGCCGCCGCCGGAAAAAACCTATCCTCGGTTTTCGTTTCCTGCAGGCACAGCACGTCGATATCGGAGTCGTTCAGGAATTTCATCACCAGATCAATGCGCAGGCGGACAGAATTGATATTCCAGGTTGCTATTTTCATGTCGGTTCAAATCTCGCTGCGGGTGCGTGCTCGCACCCGATTTCGGGCTGGGTGGGGTGGCTAGCGCTGATAATTGGATGGGGTGAAAAATTTATTCTCATATTTATGACCAAAGCGCATGTTCTGCAGGGTAACGGTGGTCGTGATGTCTGCCGCGTCGACGATTGTCCAGCGTCGCAGCTCAAACGGCCTCTCGGTAAATTCCAGCGTCAGAACTCCTGCCGCCTTGCCGGTTCTCTTCTCCATGACGATGCTGATGATGCCGTCCCGCAGAAAACTCTTGGTCCTGAATTCATCCGAGCGCAGTTTGACCTGCTCCTGCAGGATCAGCGAGAGCGGTGTCTCACCGATGGGGTAGCTGGTCAGCGTCTTCTCCTCTGGCCGGTCGACATGCAACCACACCGGCGTGGTCAGCAGCACCAGCGGTTCATCCAGATCATAGATGATCTTCATACGATGCGGACGGCGCAGATGAAGCTCACCCTCGGCCATTGTGCCATCGGACACGATCTGGATGAAATCAGCTTTCATCGTGGTGATTTCGGCAAACCAGCTCTCGGCCTCATCGATGTAATTGATGGCGTGCGCCGGCACCGCAATCAGCAGAAACAGCGCCGACAAAACAAGCGATAGACCTTCTCCAAATCTGTGCCTTGATCTGCCCATCATCAAAATCCGTCCGCAGCATCATCGCTCATCAGAACTTCGCGTTTGCCAACATGATTGGCCGCGCTGATGATACCGTTGCTCTCCATCTCTTCAATAATTGTCGCCGCCCGATTATAGCCGATTTTCAAATGGCGCTGCACAAAACTGGTTGACGCCTTCTGTTCCCGAACAACAAGCTGGACTGCCTGATCATAGAGGCTGTTTCCATTTCCGCCAATATCACCAGCGACTGACTCATCACCCTGATCCGCCTGTTCATCCGCCACCACACGCTCATCATATTCCGGTGCCCCCTGCTGGCGCAGGAAATTCGCCACCGCCTCAACCTCGCCATCCTCGACAAAAGGACCATGAACACGCAGCAGCCGTCCACCACCCTCCATGAACAGCATGTCACCGCGCCCGAGAAGCTGCTCGGCACCCTGTTCTCCGAGAATGGTTCGGCTGTCGATGCGTGAGGTCACCTGAAAGCTGATCCGTGTTGGAAAATTGGCTTTGATCGTTCCGGTGATTACGTCAACTGATGGCCGCTGTGTCGCCATGATCACATGGATGCCAGCGGCCCGTGCCATCTGCGCAAGACGCTGCACGGCCGCTTCGATCTCCTTGCCGGCAACCAGCATCAGATCGGCCACCTCGTCGATCACCACGACAATGAAGGGCAACGGTGCCAGATCCAGCACCTCTTCCTCATGCACGGGCTTGCCCGTCTCCTGATCAAATCCGGTCTGTACGCGCCTTGTCAGAACCTCGTTGGCGGCGCGCGCCTCAGCCAGCCGCTGATTGTAGCCGGTGATGTTCCTGACTCCCATCTTGGCCATGTTGCGATACCGGCTTTCCATTTCCCGAACCGCCCATTTCAGCGCCGTCACCGCCTTGGAGGGATCGGTAACTACCGGACTCAACAGATGTGGGATGCCATCATAGACTGACAGTTCAAGCATTTTCGGATCAATCATGATCATCCGGCAGGTCTCGGGCGTGTGACGATAGAGCAGCGAGATGATCATCGCATTGATGCCAACCGATTTGCCCGACCCGGTGGTTCCTGCGACAAGCAAATGCGGCATCCGCGCCAGATCAACCACTACCGGCGTGCCGGCAATGTCCTTGCCAAGTGCCATTGGCAGGTCGCTCTCGTCCTCCTGCCAAATGCCATGGTCAAGAATTTCGCGGAGTAGGACCGTCTGCCGGTTCTCATTCGGCAGTTCAATGCCGATGACATTCTGCCCGGGGACAACGGCCACGCGAACTGATACGGCACTCATCGAGCGCGCAATGTCATCGGCAAGCGCGATGACGCGCTGCGATTTTGTGCCTGGTGCCGGATTGAGGTCATAGCGTGTCACAACTGGGCCGTAGCGCGAGTCGCCAATGCTGCCATTGACGGAGAAATCAGAGAGTACATTTTCCAGATCAGCGGCCCGTTCGGCAAGCTCCTGCCTTGATGGCCCGGCTGCTGCCTTTCCCGGTGTCTTCAAAAGATTTTTTGCCGGCAGCTTGAAAGCTGTGCCCGATCCAAAATCCAGACTCTCCTGCTTGCTGGCTGAGCGTTTTCGCGGCTTGGCTGCATCGCTTTCAAGCGGCGTTGCACCAGCGACAAGAACCGGTTCCTGACGCTGCTTCTTGCGGCCAGCCGTCATGCGCTTGCGCTTTGGTTTTGCTGATGGTTGCTGGTCGGTGGCCTCACTCGGTCCGGCGGCAAGGGGGAGCAGCAATGTCACGAGCTTTCTCGCTCCGGCGAACAACCAACCTGCCAGCGCGGCGACAAGAATGAATTGCGCGCGTGACAGCGCCGCCGACCAGGCCCAGATGATGAGTCCCAACAGTCCGAAACCGATACCGATGTAATGCGTCGTCGTCAGCCCCACAACCTCAGGAAGCTCAGGAATAAGGGATGCAACGAAATCAAAGAAAATCTTGCCAAGGGCGCCACCATCCGTGGTCACGCCGCCGCCCTCAATTCCGGCGTCACCGCCAGCTATGCCATAAAAACCAGTGGCCAGAAGCGCCATGGCAATTGGCGCGGCAATCAGCCGGACACGCTTTTGACCGATTTTCTGTTTGCGAATCAGCCTGTACCCCCAGCAGACCGGGAAGAGAGCGATTCCATAGGCGGCATGGCCCAGCACCTGCTCGAGAACATTGGCGATATTGGCACCAGTAACGCCCAGCAGATTGACGGTTTCATTCGTCGACGCGACACCGATCGAGGGATCGCCCGGACTGGCCGACACAAGCGAAATGAGCAGACCGGCGCCAAGCAGCAGTAGCAGGACACCAAGGAGTTCCATGAACCGCCGGCGCAGAAATTGCGAGAGCATCGGCGACAGGATCGGTTTTTTGATTTCAGGATCAACCATGCCGCCGTCAGACCATCTTCCGCTCATCTTGTCGCCAGAGTCGCGCAACCCGGGACATGGCATCCTCAATCTTCGGGTGATCATGAACAAGCGCCAACCGCACAAAGCCGGCGGCCGGGTTGGACCCGGCACCGGGCGCCCCCATGAACTGGCCCGGCAATGCCCGAACGCCCTGTTCAGCCATCAATTGGCGAACAAAGGCAACGTCGTCACCAACCTCAAGCCACAGGAAAAACCCACCCGGCGGTGGATCAATGCCGAGATGGCGCCTTGCAATGGCAAAGGATTCATCATAATGCGCCCGGATCTCCTCGACATGACGGTCATCTGCATAGAGGTCCGCCGCAACCGCCAACAGCGGTGTGGGAACAAGCGAGCCCCCATTTGCGACAATTTTGCCATATTGGGTGATCACGCTGGCGTCACCGATGATGAAACCAGCCCGCAATCCAGCCGCGCTTGACCGCTTGGAGAGCGAGTTCACCACAACCAGATTTCGCAGCGGATCCCCATCGCCCTCTGCAAGGCTTGCGGCCGCCTCGAGCATGCCAGTCGGCGCTCTATCCGCACGCCAGATATCCGCGTAGCATTCATCCATGACCAGCAGAAAATCATGCCGCCGTGCCAAGCCAAGCGCGTGGCGCAGATACTCCAGATCCATGACACGTCCCTGCGGGTTTGTCGGGCTGCACAGATACATCAATGTTGCCCGGTCCAGTATGTCAGGCGCTATGGCCGAGAGATCAGGGATGAAATCATTGGTCTTATGACTGTCGATGAAGGTTATCTCTGCCCCGCTTGCCAGCGCCCCCGCGCGCCAGGCGTGGTAGAACGGATTTGTCACCAGCGCCACAGCATCTGGCTTTGTGTTGCGAACCAGACCGCCGAGCAGGGCAAGCGGTTCGCGTGTGCCGGGCACCGGTAAAATCTGTGTGCGCAATCTGGCAAGACCTGCTGCGGCAGGCCAGCGCCGCCCAATATAACCGCAGACAGCGTCGATGAAGGCCGGCGTTCCCGGCACTTTGGGATAGAACTGCCAATTGCCATTGTGGGCGGCAACGCTGTCAGTCAACAGGGGTCCGCCCGAGAGCTGTGGCTCACCGATCGACAGATCAAGCATTTCCATGCCAGCCGGCGCAGAGATGCCCTCAAGCGCGGCCCGAAGCTGCATGAACATGTTGGCGTCAAACATGCGATATTCAGGGTTAAGTTTCATTGAGTTAAACCCCATGCGTGGCGCGGACAGACAAAGTGTACCATGATGATCGAATAATTTACCAATGCGGCAAGAAAGTGACTGTGACAAGTGTTACCGCATCTGTAGAATCGGAGCAATGCGGCTGAGAAAATGAAACCATTGATCGGCCATATCGGTGACCGGCATAGTCACCCAGGTGATGCGTCAGGCTTTTACACAGAGACAAGATGAAAAAACAACCAGCGATATTTCTCGATCGGGACGACACATTGAACGTCGATGTGGAATATACCCATAAACTGGCCGATTTCCGATGGGTACGGGGCGCACCTGAAGCATTGCGGCTGTTCTCCGAGGCCGGGCTGGATGTCTTTATCGTCACCAATCAGGGCGGTATTGGTCGCGGCCTTTTTACCGAAAATGACATGCACCGCTTCAACGACCATCTGATTGCCGAAGCAGCAGCGCAGGGGGGTCACATAAAGGATGTTGCATTCTGTCCCCATCACCCAAAAGCTGCCATCAGCACTCTCCTGACGCCCTGCCCATACCGTAAGCCCGGACACCAGATGATTTCCGATCTGGCAGAGAAATGGTCGCTTGATCTTGCAGCATCGGTAATGATTGGCGACCGTGACAGCGATGTTGCCGCCGGCAGGGCGGCTGGCTGCCATGCCTATCTGTTCGACGGATCGGACCTGCATGAGCTTGCGAAACATGTTATGAACCAGCATTTCCCCCATTTGTCGATGGAGCGTTCCTGATGCCAGACATCGTTGTTGTTGGGGGGGGGCTGACAGGCCTGATGACAGCCCTGACACTTTCACACAGCCCCTATCAGATAGCGCATATCCAGCGCCAACAGGGGGATGGTGACGGCGAGACAATCCGCACGACGACGATCAGTGCCGCCGGCAGGCGCATGCTGGAGACGCTTGGTGTCTGGCAGCACCTTACCGCAGCACCAACACCCATCGAGGCGTTGAAAGTTGCCGATGGCGAGCCGTCAACTGGGATAAAGGCGCGCCGCGGCAAGGCCTTTGACCTTGAATGGCAGGACCGGGATGAGCCGATGGCCTTCGTCGTGCCGAACGGCACTCTGCTGACAGCGCTCGAGCGTCAAATGCGGGATGCGGATGTCGAGCGCCTGACCGACAGGATGGTGGCTGGTTTCACCACCGTCAACAAGCAGGCACATCTGACACTTGTCAATGACAGGGGAGTGACTGACGAGGTGATATGTGACCTTGTCGTGGGATGCGATGGCCGCAACAGCACACTGCGCGAATCCGCCGGAGTCAGGCAGCGTACGCTGCCCCACGGCCAAACAGCGGTGGTTGCGCTCGTAGCCGCCGAACGCCCCCACAGGAACGCGGCGTTTCAACGGTTTCTGGCCTCCGGCCCGATTGCCCTGATGCCGCTGGCTGACAATCTGATGTCGCTTGTCTGGACCCTGCCGAAACAGGAAGCCACACGATATCAGGCGTGTGATGTCGATGAATTCAATCAGGCAGTCACCATGGCGATTGGCGACGAGCTGGGGTTCCTCACCCTGCAATCAGACCGCCTCGTCTGGCCACTACAGCCAGCCTTTATTGCCAATCCGACAGCCGACAATCTGATCCTTGCAGGTGACGCGGCACATGTCATTCATCCGCTCGCTGGCCAGGGATATAATCTGGCGCTGGGCGATGCGGCGGTGCTGCTTGATATTCTGTGCGCCGCCAGTGCACGGGGTCTGCCGGCAGGCCATCTTTCGGTGCTTACCGATTATCGGCACAAACGCCGGCTTGAGGTGGGGGCAATGAGCCTTGCGACAACAGGCTTGAACGCGTTGTTCAGCACAATGCCACCAGGCATAGCGAGGATCGCTGGGCTGGGGATGAATCTGCTCAACCGATTGCCAGCAAAATCTGTTTTTTCAACAGTTGCGCGCGGTGGAACCCTAGCCCCAGCCAGCCTTCTTGCCGGTAAATTGCCACAAAAGGATGAGCGGCGGCGGTAAGGTCTAGCCGCGATTCTGGCCCATTTCATTGAGGCGCTTTTCATAATCGGCCATTAGACTGTCATGGCGATGGCCGTAGTCATGCAGAATGTCCCAGGTAAACAGGCCCGTGTCATGGCCGTCGCTGAAGGCAAGGCGGATGGCGTAATTGCCAACCGGATCAATGCGGTTGATCGTTACGTTTCGCTTTCCAGCTGGCGTTGTCTTCTGTCCGGCGCCATGTCCCTGAACCTCTGCCGAGGGCGACTCGACCCGCAGCAGCTCGGCCGTTATTGATGTCACTGTTCCATCATCAAAACTGACATTCAGGCGGCGTTTATCGCTGCTCAGGCGGATTTCGGTCGGCCAGCGCTGGCTGGCGGACTGGCCTGTCCGGTCACGCACCTGACTGACTCCCTTCCGAATCGAGATCCCGCGCCTCATCAACCAGCATGATTGGCACACCGGCGCGAATGGGAAAAGCCTTGCCAAGCTGGCGGCTGATCAACTCATTGTTCGGCGCGTCATACTCAAGCGGCCCCTTGGTAACCGGACAGACGAGAACGGCAAGCAGACGGCTGTCAACGGGCTGCGCCGGCTCATCCTTGGCATTTCTGTCATCAATGCCGTGCGTCATTGCCACTTTCCTCTTCATGCAGCGCCATTTCCATGATGGCGATCAAAAGATCAGCCCGTTTGGCCAGTCCCTGCGCCTCCAGCAACGCCTGTTTTTCGGCAACGTCGAATGGACAGACGGCAGCCAGCGTGTTCATAATCTGCTCATTGCCAGATTGTTCAATCTGCGTCCAGTCCGCCTCAAAACCCATGACACCGAAATACTGTTTCATCACATTCAACAGCTTTTCCCGGTCGGCGATCCTGTCATCCGTCGATTTCAGATCATCAGCAAAGCCACCCCAGTCAATCGTCGCACGGCGATAGCCACGATCGGTCAGTTGTTCCGCCTGCAGGGTGAACCGGCAGATGCCAGTCAGGGCAATCATGTACCGTCCGTCTCCACTTTCCTGAAAATAGCTGATCCGTCCAGCACAGCCGACATCAAACAGGGTACCCTCATCATTAAGCGGCTGCACCATGCCAATCATCCGTTCAGGCGTCTGCAGCGCATCCTCAATCATTGCCAGATAACGTGGTTCAAAAATATTCAGTGGCAGCTGTGATCCCGGCAACAGCAAGGCACTCGGCAGCGGAAACAACGGCAGGGTTGGCGGCAGGTCGCGAAGTTCAAATGTCAGTGGATTCATGAAAAAACCTCATTGTAACCAATTGACCCCACAGGACCTCAGGCAAACAGAACCGTTGATAGCCTGCGGCGCGCTTTCATCACATCGGGGTTGGCAGCTCCCAGAGACGTGAAAAATTCCAGAAGCTGCTTGCGCGCAGCCTCATCGTTCCAGGCACGGTCGGCCCTGATCGATTCAAGCAGCTGGTCCATGGCTTCGGCATGCTGGCCACTGGCATAAAGTGCCATCGCCAATGTCTGCCGCGCCTCCAGATCATTGCCATCAGCCGCGACCGCCGCCTGTGCGGCATCCAGCCCATCCGCCGACGCCGATGCCTTTTCGATGAGATCAAGGGCGGCAATTGCCACCTGCATCGCCTCATGTTCGCGAAACTCATCATTGAGCTGGTCGATGACCTCGCGCGCGCCAGCCACATCACCCATTCCGGTTAGGCATCGAACAACGCCCGCAAGCGCCGCAACCGATTCTGGCTCGAGGCCCATAACCTGTTGGAAATGTCCCATGGCAGCATCATAATCCTGCGTCGCCAGCGCGGTTTCTCCTGCGCTCAGCATTTCTGCCACATCAGCCCCGGCACCACCCATTGATGCCAGCTTTTCAACGAATTGTGTAACCGCTGATTCAGGCTGTGCACCTGAAAAGCCATCAACCGGCTGTCCGTCGACAAACCCATAGACGGTGGGAACTGACTGTACCCGCATCTGTTGGGCAATCTGCTGGTTGTCATCAATATTGATGCGGACGAGCTTGACCTTGCCCCCCTTGCCCGCAACCACCTTTTCAAGAACAGGCCCCAGCTGTTTGCAGGGACCACACCACGGTGCCCAGAACTGGACGACGACCGGCGAGCTGGACGATCCCTCAATCACCTCAGCCATGAAATTATTCATGTCCACATCGATGGGCGTTGTGCTTGCGCCCGAGAGTAACTGTTCCATTTTCCCCTCAAAATCTGAATGTCGGCGAATGTCTGTTTCCCGCTCTTCTGGTGTAACCCGTCAAAAGCTGGAAACGGGCAGGCCGCCTGCAGATACCATGCCCTCAATTTAGGTGTCCACAACGATGAAACAAGGGTTGTGGAACGACAAAGACCGGTCTGGCAGATATCCGGGGAATATCTGTTTCAGGCACAGATTTCATCCACCACAAGGTGGCGTTCAGAAATTGATCAGCTGTGGCTGGTGTCCGGTAGCCGCGAGGAAGCGCGACAGCCCCTCGGGTGTCACGCCCAAGGTCATGTCATTGACCAGCGGATGAAAATAAAGCCTTTCCGCCATCATCAACTCTGCATCGATCGAAAGGCTGACCTGATGTTCCGGATCATTGATCAGGGTAAACGGACTCACCGCGCCCGGGCGGACGCCAAGCATCTCAAAGAGCCGGTCAGCACTGCCGAAGGACAGTCGGTCTGAGCCGATGATGGCATGCAGCGATTTCAGATCAATCACACGATCCTCCTCGGCAACAATCAGATAATTGCGCTTCTTCTTGTCACGCAGGTAGAGATTCTTCACATGCATGCCCGGCATGTTATCACGATACCCTTTCGAGTCCTCGACGGTTCGCAGCGGCGGATGATGGTGCGAGGTAAATACAACATTGAGGGATTCAAGTTTGCCGATCAGCGACTCAGGTGTTGTTGGCAGGCTATCTTTGAAGGCGGATGAGGCGTCCATCTTTTGGTCCCTTGATTTTACCGGATGCAGAAGGCAGCGGCCTGTTAAAGCCGTCTCCCATCCTCAACAGAATGTTACAAAATGCAACTATTGACGCGAATCTGGTGCCGCCGTAAACCCGTCTCAGCATGCAACAACTCGGTTTGACATGGCAAATATAGGATTAATTGGCTGCGGCATGTGGGGTCGCAATCTGGCACGCAATCTGGCGCAGCTGGGGGTGTTGGCCGGCGTTGCGGACAGGGCGCAGACCAGCGCCGAGGAATTCGCCACCCAATTCGACGTCACCGCCAAATCCATTGACGCATTGCTCGGGGATGCAGACATCATCGGCATCGTCCTTGCCACCTCAGCGCCAAGCCATGTGGATCTTGCAACGCGCACTCTCGATTCTGGCAAACATGTCTATGTTGAAAAGCCATTGGCACTGGATCTTGCCGGTGCGCAGAAAATTGCCGCTGCCGCCGAAAGGAACAGTCGGCAGGTAATGGTCGGTCACCTGATCCGCTATCATGCCGCCTTCATCGAACTGCAGGCACAGGTTCGTGCAGGTGCCATTGGAACATTGCGACATATCCAGGCAAACAGGCTGGCCATGGGGCGGATCCGCAACACCGAATCCGTCCTTTTTGATCTATGTCCCCATGACCTCTCGCTCATTCAGGCGCTGACCGGCTCCGAACCGACAAAGGTCAGTTGTGCCGGTGCCAGCCATGTCACCCCTGGTGTCGTTGATACGCTGGCAACAATGCTTGGTTTTGCGGGCGGTGTCTCGGCGACCCTGCAGACCTGCTGGATTTCGCCCTACAAAGAACATCGTCTCACCGTCAGCGGCACGGCCGGATCACTCGTTTTTGACGACACCAAAGCGTGGCCGGAAAAGCTGGTGCTGTTTCAGGATCACATCCGCCCCGACAATGAGAGCTTCATTATCGAGCGCGCCAGCCCGGTAGCGCTTCCGGTTGCCGAGGGCGAACCGCTGAAGGATGAGATGCGCACTTTCATCGACAGCTGTCTGACCGGCAAACCGGTTCCCAGCAATATCGACGAGGCGTTGGCAGTGCAGCGCACCTTGGAGACCATGCAGGCAGCCTTGCTTGACATGGGCAAAACCGAAACACCCTTACGCCCCGACAGGACCGGTTGAATGAGCATTCCCTTTATTGATCTGAAATCACAGCAGGCCCGTATTCGTGACAAGATTGACGTTGGCCTTGCTGCTGTGTTGGACCATGGCGCCTATATCATGGGGCCGGAAATTACGGCACTTGAGGAAAGGCTTGCCGAATGGTCTGGAGCCAAACACAATATTTCCTGTTCCTCGGGAACGGATGCGCTGCTGCTTGCGTTGCAGGGGCTCGGCCTGAAACCTGGCCAGGGTGTCATCGTGCCCTCCTTTACCTTCGCCGCAAGCGCCGAGGTCATGCCCGTCATGGGAGCCATTCCGGTTTTCGCCGATGTTGACCCGGTAACCTTCAACATCGACCCCAGCCAACTCGATGGTGCCTGTGCAGCGGCAAGAGATGCTAATGTTGAAATTGTCGGTATCATCGGCGTCGGCCTGTTTGGCCAGCCCGCCAATTACCAGGCCTTGATGCAATATGCGGAGGCAAATAATCTATGGCTCATTGATGATGCCGCGCAGAGTTTTGGCGCCAGCCTGAACCGCCGCAAGGTTGGTACATTGGCGCATGTGACCTGCACCAGCTTTTTCCCGGCAAAACCGCTTGGCTGCTACGGCGATGGCGGGGCTGTCTTCACCGACGATGATGGCATCGCCGAAATCATCCGGTCCTGCCGAGTTCACGGCATGGGCAGGGACAAATACCAGAATGTTCGTATCGGCATGACCGGCAGGCTCGATACGATGCAGGCTGTGGTGCTTGACGCCAAGCTGGATATTTTTGCCGAGGAGCTGGCGTTGCGCCAGCAGGTCGCTGACAGATATCAGGACAGAATTGGCAACAGCGTTGAAACGCCCCGCCTCGCCGGCGGCGCATCATCCAGCTGGGCGCAATATACAATCAAGCTGCCAGATGGTGTTGACCGTGATACTGTCTGCAGCAGAATGCAGGCTGCCGGCGTGCCGACCGCCATCTATTACCCCGTGCCGATGCATTGCCAGCCGCCCTACAGTCATTTTCCGGTTGCTGGCGGGGCGCTGCAGACCACTGACAGACTCAGCAGATGCGTCATGTCATTGCCGATGCACCCCTATATGGATGCGGACACACAGGATGTAATCGTCGCCGCCTTGAAGGGCGCCCTCCAGAGCGCGGGATAAAACCGCTTTCCCTGTAACCACCCTGTGGGGTTCTAGGTTAAGTGCAGATGAGTGACATAACGGGCATTCAGGGCGCAGGGCAACCGGACATGACAGACAGGCAAAAGACGGATCGGGCCAGGCTTGACAGCTCGATGTCACCTGCAGGGAGGGCGCGACTGGGTTTTGGCACATCGCTGTACGGCAAGTTCATTTGTCGCTTGCACGGTGTTGGCGCTTGGATTGTGCTATCGTCCTGCGGTTCGCGATGACCGCATCCCGTCCCAAGAGGTGGATGCGACGCGGGTGTAACAAAGACAATGCCTCAGTCATAAATCTGCATAACCCGCATAACGGATTTTTATCCCAAGCGAATATCTTCATAAATACAGCTGGTTGAACCTAATTTCCAATCACATTTGCGTGACATAATGGCGGGCGGTTTTGCAGCTGCTTTTGACGCCATAAAAGCGGGCTTAGGGAAATGCGCATAATTTGTATGCGAAATTTATCTGACAGGCGAAACCGGCTCCAGACATGTATCACCTGCAGATCAAAGGCAATCACGATGACCATTGTCTATATCATTTTCATATAAGAAGCAGGACCCATCATCACGACTTAGGGTGCCCGCATACAAACCGCACACTGCCGGACGGGACGCCGTCGGGACGAACCGGAGGTGGGTGAGGCTGGCGAAAGACGACCTTTAACAGGTCGGATTCGCGGTGGCGACATGTTGTTTTCTGTTTTGACAGTAATTTCTTGGTCAAAATTAACTTTAAGTTAACTGTCTGCCTCTATGGTTGAGGGCGCATCGGCGCGACATGAACGCCGCCGATGCCGTATATGCCATGCAAAACGTAGCAGAACCACATCGTCGCAAGGCCGCTGAAACAGATCAGCAGCGACCCGCACAACCGACTGAAAGAGATGCTTTCAGTCATGGAGGGGTATGGCCCGAAAACGGGCCGGGGCCGGGCTCGCCAACGCGCCTCATCCACAATGTGCTGGCAGGGACTACCCCGTTGAAGACCACATCGTTGAAGACCGGCCCAAGGATGACAAACCTTCCAACGACCAGCCTGACGCCCTTTGGCATGTCGTTCTGGGCGCTGATCCTCGTCGCCTGTGGAGGAGGAGGTGGTGGCGGTGGTGGTCCAGCAACCTCGGGAACGGGAGAAACGCCAGCGCCAGCAGACGGGAAACCCGAAGAGGGTTTCAGCCAAATAGGTGGTTCGGTGTGGGACCCGCCGGTGCAGAGCGCGCCTGTCTATGTCGATGCCAATGGTGATGGTGAACTGAACCCGGATGATGGCGATGGCGTCTGGGAGCAAGGTGAGGATTATCTGATTGGCCGCACCGATGCGCAAGGGCGGTACAACGGCTCTGTTCCCGTCAGCCTGAAGAACAATATCCGAATAGCGCATACCAGTGCCGCGGGCGTTGTGCATAAAAACCCTGACGGCACGGATGCCGGCGACCTCCCAGAGGTTCTGAAAGCCAACGCCAATGCCCCGGTTATTTCGGTCCTGTCACATTCAGTTGTGCAGGGTTATGCCACCGAGGAGAGTCTGAAAAACCAATCTCCTGATGGTTATGACCCTTTCAAACATAATGTTTGGATAGAAGGGGGCGTCCCCGCCGGCGTCACCACCGCTGACGTCGAAAGAATCAAACAGTTTGTCAAAACCTTCACCTCAACGGTCAGAAGCCTCGAGGCGAAGGTAGGCTCTCTGGAAGAGCGGTATGCTGAAATAACCAAACAGCTCGATAGATTGATAAAGCGGGTATTCGGCACATCAGAGGAGGCACCAGAACAATCTGAACCAGATCTGGAAGAGGCGCCGGTTGATCCAACAGAATCAACACCGGCCTCCCACCGGCTGCGAACGCCAAGCCAACCGGCGTTAGTCTGAGCCGGGCGACCCATAATGTTAACGAGGGCAGCCCTGTCTCCGGCGCGCGTGCTTCGGCTACGCTCATTTCACCGTCATGGCCAATGGATTTGCTGAAACGCCGCCCCCTATGCTGGAACGCAACGCCAAAAACCCGTCGCTTCTTTGAACATCCAGCTTGCCTTGGCGGCTCATGACTATAAAAACCGCGGATATCCTCGGCTGATCGCGTAATTTGCCTCTTGCAAGGGCGCTGGTCCTGGATTATACCATCGCCCAGCGGTTCGCGATTTGAATGTGTCTGTTTTGAAATCACTCTGGTTTCAGGCATGTTTATCTCACCTTTCCCGCCGGTCACTGGGGATTTTCTGACCCCAAAAAGCGGCATTTTGGTTAGACTTGAGATAAATTTTGTTCATAAAAACAGATACTTAAGCACCTCGGTGCGACGCGGGTGTAGCTCAGTGGTAGAGCACAACCTTGCCAAGGTTGGGGTCGAGGGTTCGAATCCCTTCACCCGCTCCATATCTCACAAATGTCAAAACCTTCACGGTGCCAATCGGTCACCTGCGACTGATTCCCGGGGAAATCAACGGGCCAGAGAACCAGTTTCGTCAAAAATTCCATGCAGGCCTAACAATATGCGCCGATCTGACGTTGTCTGTTGGCACGCAGATTGTGGTTGAGCCTTATGTCGTTTGATCCAATGCTGTGATAACGTCGACGGGTTGCATCAGCAGACCAATCTCGTCTCCGCGACCGGAACAGCCAGAGGAAAGACAGTGGGGCGCACCACCGTGAAACCTGTAATCATAACAACGGCACTGTGTTTGTCCGCGATGTCTTCACTGGCCGAAGCGCATCTGTTGAGCCATCACCCTGAAAAGGATCAGTGCAATTGCGCCGAGGTCGACCAAAGCTGGCATTTCCATTTCATCCAGCAGACGTCCAAATTCAAATCAATCACAAGACAGGATAAGGGTCTGGAATCCGAGGATTCCTGCAAGGCGCTGCGTGGTGAACGGCTCAAATGGGACGTTTTCACCTGTCCCTAACGGCCAATTGAACTGTAGCTCAGCCCAGCCTCTGCCATTTCATCCGGCGCATAGATATTGCGCAGGTCGACCATGACCCTGCCCTTCATCGCGGCAAGGTAATGCGCCGGGGCCAGGGCGCGGAATTCGTTCCATTCGGTCACCAGAACAACAGCATCTGCACCAGCGATACAGTCTTCGGCACTGTCCGCAAAATGAACCGAACCCGGCAAGAGATGCCTTGCCTCATCCATGGCTTTTGGATCATAAGCGCTGATGTCTGCGCCCGCCGCCAACAGGTGCGGAATGATATCCAGCGAGGGGCTGTCCCGCATGTCATCCGTCTCCGGTTTGAAGGCAAGGCCCAAAATCGCGATGCTCTTGCCCTCAACCTCGCCATCAAGGGCAG
>JAYNHH010000006.1:58978-104098 GCA_038107835.1 Alphaproteobacteria bacterium | reverse complement strand
CTCTCGAACGAAGCGACATCTTGCAAAACTTGGGGTGTCAGATGACACCCTGAAGTCGCATCGGAAATTGCTCTTGCACCTGGTGAATTACGAGTGGGGCGCGGAGAAATACTGCGCAACTATTGATCAGACGGTTCAGCGTTTAAAGTAGGTTTTGCTGTTATTGTTGTTCTGCTGGGAACAGGTTGCCGATACTGTTTACCTCTGCAGCACTTGCCATTCACACAGCGGATGAAACGCAGCGGTGCAGGGTCTGGGGCCCTCCCGGCCGCATCATTTTCCTTCCGACCCCATATCCTTGGAATATCGTGCATTTTTCTGTCGTGTTCAATTGGCACTCAATGTCCTCAGATCACATATCTGGCTGCCTTGATCTCACCAACAAGAAAACTCTTCTCAAATTTGAAACCCAGTTTTTCGAGTATTCTGACCGATCCGATGTTCTCCAGTGCCACAACAGCACAGAGTGGTGCCAGCCTGAGATGTTCCCGGCCATGGTGCAGCACTTTTTCAGCCGCTTCGTAGCCTATGCCCTTGCCCCATGTCTCAACAGAATAGCAGTAGCCAGAATCTATGTCCTCTTCCTCAGGCAGGAATCCACACATGCCAAGCAGGCTGCCTGATGCTCTGGACCGTACTGCGAAGCGCCCGAAGCCGTTTTCCACATAACTGTCCATATTCATCTGCACATACTGGCTTGCTTGCTCGCGGCTCAAACATTGCCCGTCTACAAAACGCCGCACATCGGGGTCAGCCTCGATCTCTGCCCACATCGAAACATCGCTCCCAGTGAAATGATCAATGATCAGGCGGTCTGTTTCGAGTCTCATGACGATACCCTTTCCATCCGGCATGGCTGATTCTTCTGGCGACGGCGATATGTGTGGACCTATGACACGGCTATCACACCGCCCATGCCTGCGGCGTGATGCTCCAGCATGTGACAGTGAAACAACCATAGGCCGGGATTGTCTGCAACAAAGATCAGATCAGCCTTTTCCCCCGGTTGCATCAAATAGGTGTCTCTGAGGAGGTGATGGTGGTTCTTGCCAAACTCCCGGGACTGCACCCAGAAATGCTGGCCATGCAGATGCATGGTGTGGGACCAGGCGGTGTCATTCCAGACCCTCAGCACAACGACCCTGCCAAGATCGATTTCAGCGAGAGTGAGATCATAGCCACCGACATTTCCATTGAACGCCCATAATTTTGACTCATTCATGGCCAGGTCGCGCAGGCTGCGCATTTCGCCCTCGAAGATGGCGCTGGACAGATTTCCCATAGCCCCTCCTTGCATATGTATGTCCACCAGCCTGGCGTTGGCCGTATCCGGCCGGGCATAATATGGGCGTGGATCTGTGAGGGGACGGTGTTCATTCCGGGAGGTGGCAACCGGTTTGAAACTGGCGGCCTCGAGGCTCTGGCCCGTACTTGTCTCCAGTAGCGTTTGCAGCTGCGAGGCGTCGCTGATCTCTACGTCCACACGCTGCGCGGGTCCAAGCGTGATCCTGTCCGTGCTGAAAGGCTCACAGGGAGAGCCGTCAACGCAGATCACCCGCATTGGCAGTTCGTGCGATGATGCGCCCGACGGTAAATCAGATTGTGCACCAGATAGTGCAAAGGTGAGAATGCGGGCATTTGCCGTGTTGATAAGCCTCAATCTCACCAAACCGGCGGACGGTATTGGTATTGAGGGGCCAAATTGTCCGTTGATGGAGAGGGCATTGCCCAATCTACCGCCATGTGACCAATGGCCAAGGCTGCCAAAACTGGTCGCATCGATTTGCTCATTCTCATTGATGAGCCAGTCGTCGGCGACGATCAGCACATCATGCTCCCCCGGGTTTTCAGTCAAATCCCGCACAATGAGTGGACCATAGAGTCCACGTGCGACCTGCTCCCACGCCCTGTTGTGCGCGTGATACCAGAACGTTCCTGCATCATTGAGGGGGAAGCGGTACCGATATCGCTCGCCCGGCTCGACGGCGGCCTGCGTCAAATCCGGAACGCCATCCATCTCATTGATGTTACGGACACCGTGCCAGTGAATTGTTGTGGGCTGGTCCAGATTATTGACAAACTCAACGTCGAGAATATCACCCTTTCTGGCGGAGATAAGTGGTCCCGGACTCTGACGGTTATACAGCCATAGATTGGTTGCCAGCGGCCTGTCGTCAAAGAAATGCGGGGCAGGTTCAGCTGTCAGCTGATAATGACGTACCCCTTGCCTGGCCATGACGCCTGTCGGCATCACTGAAAGCGCAAGGCCGGCCATGGATTGATGAAGAAAATCTCGACGTGAATTCATGGTTCTCCCCGCTAGTGACAGGCCTTGCCAAGCGCTTTTAGCCGCCAGTAATTATAGGGGAGTGGGGTGATGAACCCCGCAACCAGCATGATCGGAACGACCCACCAGGTGAGCATTGCGCCGCCCGTCAGAAACACATCCGTCACATTCATCGCCAGTTCCATCGCAACCATTGAAACGAGTGACATTCCGATCGCGGTTTTGAATGCGAGTGCAGGCCGCATTTGCCGGCACAGGATGATTGTTTCCAACATGATGGACGTCAAAAGCCCATTGAGGATTGCCAGAGACATGATCCAGATGACCGGCCAGTCGATGCCAGTCACCTGAAAATACAGGATTGTGCCCATATCGCCGATGGCACAGCCCAGCAGACACCAGCTGGTGTTGTAGCTTGCCTTTTTCCATGTGCTGGAACACTGCCAGTTGATATTCAGGGTCTTTATTGCAATGGCCATTTTCACCTCATATATGACAAAGGTAGGTCTTCCCCCTGGGGGAGAGTCAATAGAAGGTGGAATCCTGAGATGAAGATAGGTGATGCTGCGTCAGCTGCCGGTCTTACCGTAAAAACAGTGCGCTATTATGCCAATATCGGACTCGTCACCCCGCAGATTTCTGCGGGGACGGGGTACCGTAACTATCTGGAGACGGATGTTGCGAAACTGAAATTTGTGGGTACCGCCCGGCGGTTCAATTTTTCTATAGAGGAATGCCGGGAATTGCTCGGACTCTATGAAGATAAAAACCGACCGAGCCGGGAGGTCAAAAAGATCGCACTGAACAAGCTGGACGATATCGATACAAGGCTGATTGAGCTGCAGGAGCTAAAGCAGGAGCTTGAAGCCCTGGCCAACGCATGTGATGGCGATGATCGCCCGAACTGCCCGATCATCGACGGGTTGGCGAAACGCTCGATAGAGTGCTGACTCCGGCAGTCAGCTGATTTCCCGCCAGCCCAGATAAGCGGTGATGCGCCAGCTGGCGAGGTCGCTAGCGGGTAAACTCTGACAGGACGATGCCCCGGTTATTCAAGACCTTGAAGACGAATTTGCTCAATTCCTCGCGTCGTGTCTCACCAAATTCCTTGGCCAGGATTTTCTCGCAGGTCTCATATCCCTCTTTGCTGTCATATTCAAAAACCATTGAAACCCTGTGCTGGTCCTTGTTCCAGACCTTGGAAACCACATGCCTGATGAGACCAGCGGCGGCCAGACGCTCATACAGATTCTCAGTCCACACCTCATCAATTGATTTCAGGAACAGTTCCAATTCAGGCTCGCTCATGAAATCCATGAAAAGGCTGTTCAAGAAAACAGTGTCATTGCTTTGGGTCATTTTATTCTTCACACCTGATTTGTTGCACAATTCACGCCTGCAGTTCAGATGTTTGAATGGGCTGCCGGTGCCGCCAACGGCATTGATCTGCCGGAATGACACACCGTGACTGAACTGAACCCCAGTAACGATCTCAGTTTAGGTTCCGCTTGGGTGCTGTCAATGCGGTTGACGTGCTTCATCGCCACTTACGGCAGCGCGGCGCAACATGCAGGGACAGGCGGTGAGCTGGCATCCGGTCAGACGGAATGCCTGTCAACCACGCACATTTTCGCCATGGCCAGTCGATTCAGGCTGCGGCCTGCCTTGCCCATCAGGGCATGGGGTTGCATTGAATCCTCCCTTCTGGGGTGATGCTTCATAGGTATGTTTGTGGATTGGCATCCTTCGTCTTGTCTGATTTGGAAATAGGGCTGCTCAGTGATTTCATCCTTCGGACATGTGCCAATCGCTGAATCTGCAGGACTGGCTGGATCTCGCCAATGCAACCTAAAACAAGCCAAAACAAGGTGCCACATATCTGCGTCTAACCTGATCAGGAAAATTGCAAAACTGATCTGGTGACCTTTCCGATCAGGCGTTTTTCGCCAATCACTCCCGCATCGAGTGGCGCCCAGAAACCACTCCCAAGTTCATTGAATTCCTCGGGCATCACCGTGGCATCTGTCGGATAGCATACCAGCATGCCATTGCGGTATTCAGCACACATCAGGCCAACAGAGCGGCTGCGGTAAAGGATGATGTCTCCATCCCGGCAATCGGAGATCCGGTTCCTTGGTTCAACGACCACCAGGCATTGAGAATTTATGCCGCGTGCTCCCATGCCGGTCCAGTAACCCAGACGGAAAACCTGCACATCGCAGCGATCGGATAGAAAAACCTTGTCCGTTTCTCCATCTCTGTCCCTGATTGCAATGAAGGACGCGGTTTGTTCACTGGTTCCATGGAATGGTGGCGAAGTGCCAGCCACGACGGACAGCTTTGCAAGGGTTCTGGTACTTGGAATGAATTTTGACCCCGGTTTGAGGAACCGGGTTATGTTCGTGGGTGAGGTATTGGCAGCCTTTGCCCACTGATTTGCCGTCATATCCATGCGGTCCATGACAAGGCGCATCCAATCACTGACTTTTTTCTTGTGATCTGCTTCCATGATTACCGGCGATGATTTTTTTCAGGTTACTGACTACAGAGCATTAACTGCAATAATGCAGTATTATCACCAAATCTTTTTGTGTAAACTGCATTATTGCAATATATTCCAAGTCTTGGATTTGATTGGTTATGCTTCTGCCAAGAATGGTGTTGAGTGTTTGTTTATTTGAAAAGTCTGGCATCCCATTGGGTGGGCGTGGTTGCCCTGATCCATATTTCCCTGCTTTTCACTCAAATTCTGCTGCTGTGGCCGATTGAGACCCAACTGCTTGGCCCGTTGGCTGCCTATGCCAGCGTTTTTTTTCTTCCCCATGCCTCCAGAGTTCTTGCCTCCTGGCTGTTGGGTCCGAAAGCCCTGCTTGCCCTCGTGCCAGCTGAGATCTTCGTCGCTTATGTGGTAACGGAGGGGTTTCTGGGGTCGGTGTCGCCGCTGATGGATGTCGTGAGTGCAACAGTCGCTGCATCGACCGCAGTGGTTGCTTTTGAGTTCATGAAAATCATGAAAATCAATGTCTACCCTCGTGCTGACCAGGTGCCAAATTGGCGGGGTGTTGTTTTTGCCGGGATTTTGGCATCGGTTTTCAATTCAATAACTGGTGCGCTGATCAAGACATCGATGATGCCGACGGGTGATGTCTTTGACATTATTTGCAGATATCTGATTGGTGATACCGTCGGGCTGGTCTTTGGCATGTTTGTCTTGCTGCTGCTGTTTCGGTTTTTTACGGGAAAGCAGCAGGCAGGTGGGGTTGAGAGATAGCTGATCCGGGGGCAGTTGCCACGGCAACCAATTGGAAGCAACCCGCATCCATTCAGTGATTTGTTCCCCTGAAATGGATGCCATGCGCCGCCGGTGGTTTATAAACCACCGTTCAGTCCGCATGGTCACTTTGACGTTGTTGCGCCAGCACGATAACGATTCCAGCCATGATGATAAGGCCAATCCCAGCAATGCTGATCATGTCCGGGATCACGTCCCAGAATAGCCATCCAAAAAATCCCACTGAAAGCAGATAGGCATATTCATAGATGGCAGCGTAACTCGTTTTTGTCAGCTGATAGGCTCTGGTCATCAGCGACAGCGCAACAGACGCACCGGCTGCGATTGCCGCGACCCAGACCCAGAACATCCCATCAACGCCCTGCCAGCCTGAGAACAGGAATGGTGCCTGTACCCGCAGTCCAGCAGACACGGGAAAGAGTGTCAGGCCCGTTGTGGCAAATGCGCCAACTATCCCGATGCTGACAATAAAGCTCATCAGGATCGCCAGAGAACTCTCCTCGCGAAGATGGCGGTAGGTGATGATGGACCCCATGGCATAGGATGCCCCGGCCAGCACGGGCAGCATATGATAGATGGTAAACCCCGCGCTACCGGGGCGTAACACCAGCAGAACACCACCGCTGCCAATCATCACCGCAAAAATCCGCCGCCAGCCAATGCGCTCCTTGAAGAAGATAATCGAGAACAGCAGCACAAAAATGGGCGAGGTGAAGAGACCAGCCCCTGCCTCGGCGATCGGCATCATCGGCATGACGCCAAAGTAAAGCAGCATTGATGTGACCATGAAGGCCGTCCTTGCCAGCACTGGCTTCCAATAGCGCGGAACGACAGACAATCCCCATAATCTGCCCAATAGCGCGACTATGCCAATTGCAAACAGCGAGCGGCTGAAGTGAAACTGGCCAACGCCCACCTGATCGGAGACCAGCAGGGTAAGATTGTCGGAAAAACCGAAAATTGAGATTCCGGTAACAAGCAGGACCGCCCCACGACCAGCGGATGAGAGATTGCTCAACATTGCATCACCATTTCCCAGCGTTCTGTATTCCAGAAAGCGCTTGCCGTTCTGAAACTCCTCGCGCACCAGTTAAAGGCTGGCCACAGGCCGTGTCAAAGGTCAAAATCTTTCCCGCACATTGATGATGGGTGATTGATCGTCTGGGATGACTGGTTTTGCATCGGGCGTGCCCTGGCCATGATTTTGATAAAGCGCGGAATCTTCAAATTGGCGGATCAGCCCCTGCAGTGCCTGCTGGGCAAAAATGTGGTGGGTGGGGATTTTGGAATTTCCCATGGCTTGACGTACCGTTTCAACGGATTACCGTTGGAAGAGGTTTCAATTATCCGCGACAGGCAGATGAATTATCAGACCTATCTTGACGAGCATATATGGCAGTTCATCCGTGATACGGCCCGTCATTTCCCGGATGATGCCGCGCAGCTGTCGATTGCCGAGCAGCGGCGTGTTTACGATTCGATGTGCCACGCCTTCGCCGTCGAACGGCCTTGCCATCTAAGGGTTGTTGACGGCAAGGCCGGCGCCGTTGGTCTGCGCCATTACAGCGCTGGCGGTGGCGATGCGTGTATTGTTTATTTTCATGGTGGTGGCTTTGTCATGGGTGGGTTGGACAGCCATGATGATGTTTGCGCCGAGATTTGCGCGGCAACGGGTTATGATGTGATCGCGGTTGATTATCGGCTGGCACCGGAACATCGGCATCCAGCCATGTTCGATGACGCACTGGCTGCCACCCGGCATGTGCTGGCGATGAACAGCCTGCCACTCCTGTTATGTGGTGACAGCGCCGGAGGCAATCTGGCGGCGGCGGTGGCGCATGCGCTGCGAGGCGTTACAGAGCGGATAGCAGGCCAGCTGTTGATCTATCCGGCGCTTGGTGGCGATCTTGCCAGCGGCAGCTATGTCCAGCACGCCGCCGCACCCATGCTGTCACGTGATGACGTCATTTTCTACGAGACAATCAGGGTGGAGGGTCAACCACCATGCGATGATCCAACCTATGCGCCGCTGATGGATCGGGAGTTTGCCGGGTTACCGCCAACGGTCGTGATCTCGGCCGAATGTGACCCGTTGAGCGATGATGGCCGGGACTATTGTGAGCGGATTGCCGCCGCGGATGGCAGGGCGCACTGGATCAATGAACCGGGGTTGGTGCATGGCTATTTGCGGGCGCGTCACTCGGTGCCGCGGGCCGCGCAGAGTTTTACCCGTATCATCAGCGCGCTTCATGATCTGGGGCATGGCATCTGGCCGGGGGATCGCTAGCTGCCATGTGGCGATGTTTCATCAGGCGATGGCGACGGCTTGCTGGGTGCTGAGCTTTCTGTTGGCATCGCGCAGACGGCTGCTCAGCGAGCGCACCAATGCCCTGATCAGGGGATCAGCATCCTCATATTTGGCCTCGAAATCCACCCGCTCGATATGGACAATTAGACAGTCTGTAAGGCAAGATGCGCGCGCGTTTCTGAGCTCATTCTCGATCAACCCCATTTCGCCGAAGGTCTCACATTCCCTGATATGCATATAGGGTTCTGACAGGTCTGTCGGAAAAAACAGACCAACCTCGCCGGAAATCAACAGGAACACAGCGCTGGATGGCTCACCCACGCGAAAGACCGACTCGCCCTTTTTGTAATAACGCTTGATCATCGCTTTGCTCTGCTTTGGCCGATCACCACCATTGACACAATAAGCAACCATCCGCTGCATGCCAGTGCTTAATTTTGCATAATGATGTGCAAAAAATGCAGCGCCTGAACAGGCGTCAGACGCGTGGGGTGGCTGGCTACCAGATTGCACTGTTCACAATGGCAAGTCCAAGGCCCAGAACGCAGGCGAAAAAGACCCGGCGAAACTGTGTCTCTGTCAGCAGATGCCGGATATGGCTGCCGATGACCATGCCGATCAGTGCGGGGAGCAGCCCAAGCGCCGATGACAGGCCGAGTGAGGGTGTTAGCCTGCCATGGCCCTGCAGCGCCAGCGCCAGCGCCAGCGTTGACAGGGTGAACAGAATTCCCATGGCCTGAACAAACTGGTGCCGATCAAGGCGGAGCGCGTGCAAGAACATCACGCCCGGAAACACAAACGAGCCTGTCAGTCCGGTCAGGGCGCCATTCACCACCCCGCAAAGCACGCCGACGGGCCGTTCATGCGCATTTTGCAGCGGAGGTCGGAAACCACTCAGGCCGGCAATGGCATAGAGCAGCAGTAAAAGCCCGAGCATCGCCTCCAGCCAATGTTGCTGCAACTGCGCGAACAGGGCTGCCCCCAGCAAGACGGTAACGGTGGCCGGCAACAGGAACGGCCAGAGTCGACGCAGCAGCATCCCGATATTGCCGCCGGAAAGCGCTTGCCAGAGATTGGTGGCAAATGAGGGAACCAGCAGAAGCGCCATCGCCGTGTCCAGATCGAGAACAAGTGACAGGATGCCAAGACTGACCGTTGGCAGCCCGAGGCCGGCAATGCCCTTGATCGTTCCTGCCAGGAAGAAGGTCAGCGCCAGAAGGGTGATGAGTTCGTAATCCACACCGCATCATGTCGCAGACATGGCAACAAAGGCAACCAGCTTGGGGTTGAAGCGTTGGTCAGGCACTGCCTGCGGCTCGTCGCGGTCAGAGCCTGCGGGCCAGCCTGTCATAGGCGCGCGAGCTGAGGACACGCCGGAAGATCATCATCAAGGTGGTGCCGGTGGTCACCCGGTACCGCAGTTTGGGGCGTGACGCGGTGGCGGCGTGCATCACCGCCTTGGTGACCGCATCCGGCATCAATTCGAAAGGTTCAGGCGCCGGATCAATGGCAGACAGACGAGGGATCACGACAGTCTCGTACCAGGATTTGCTTGCTGTTTCCTGCCAGTTGATCCAGCGTCTGAATTGCGCATAGGCATTTTCCCTGATCCTTGTGCGGATGGGGCCGGGTTCGACGAGGATCAGGTGAATGTTCGTTCGGTGCAGTTCCAGCCGCATCGTGTCGGTCAATCCCTCAAGCGCGAATTTGGTGGCATTATACGCGCCCCTGAATTTCAGCGGGGCGAAGCCAAGCACCGAGGAATTCTGGATGATGCGGCCCTCTTTCTGCTGCCGCATTTGCGAGATGGCAAGCCGTGTCAGCGTGTGCCAGCCAAAGAAATTTGCCTCGAAAATGGCCCGCAGCGCCTCGGTCGGCAAATCCTCAACAAGGGCAGGGACGGCATAGGCACCATTGTTGAACAGCACGTCAAGCTGTCCGCCCGTGATCTCCAGCGTCGCGGCAAAGCCGCTGGGGATGCTTGCCTCATCCTCATAGTCGATCCGGACACTCTGCATGCCGTGGGTGCCGCGCATTGTCTCACAGTCGGCTTCCTTGCGGCAGCTGGCGATCACCAGCCAGCCCGCATCGCGAAAGGCAAGCGCGGCGTCGAGGCCGATGCCACTTGAACAACCGGTAATCAGAATTGACTTCATGGGGTGGCCCCTCGATGTGGTTTTGTGATGGCCGGCTGCGGCCGGCTGAAAGCAGGCAAAACCCGCACATGTTTATACAGGTTTATACTTTATACCGGTTTATACAGGCAATCTGGCACCCATTCCATCAGACAGTTTCGATGATCCGGATATCACGCTCTGCACCACCTGCCAGCGCTGCCAATGCCGCCTGATAATCCGCGCCATCATGCATTTTGCGGGCAGATTCGATGCTGTCAAATTCGATGACAACAACACGTTCCGCCTGCCCCTGCTCATAAGTCTGTAAAGGCAGGCCGCGCGCCAGCACCCGTCCGCCCGCAGCCTTGATCGCCGGCAGCGCCAGCGCCGCATAGGCGGCCAGCCTGTCCGGATGTGAGATACGCGAATAGCTGGAAATCCAGAGAACCTTGGCCATCACTTATCTCTCTTTCCAGCTCAGGACACCAAACCAATCCTCGACATCGCCAGCCATGCCACGCAATGCACCGCGGCGTGTGTGTTCTGGCGTGAAGCCGGTCTGCAGTAATAGGTTTTCCAGCTCATCTTCCTGATAATAAGCATAGAATCTGCCGAGCTGGTCGCGCTTTTCGCCCTTTCCGCTTTTCAGCGAGATAAAGAACAGACCACCGGGTTTGAGGGCCGTATGGATTGCTTTCAGATATGTTGGAAAATCTGCCTTGGCAGCATGCAGCAGGCTGAAATTGGCCCAGATTCCGTCATAAAGGGCGATGGCATCCAGATCGCTGAAAAGCGCTGTTGTGGCATTCAGCGAGAAGGCGTCATTTGCTGCCTTGACCATTTCAGGTGAGCCGTCGACACAAACAAGCTGAAACCCCTGGTCACGCATCTGCGCCGCAGCGTTGCCGATACCGCAACCAAGATCGAGGATCAGCGCGCCCGGAGACAGCCGATCGGTGAATTGGCTGATTGACTCCAGCTCTGGCAGTTTGTCAACCAGTCTTCGGTAGGTCTCCACATTGTTGTCATAGACATTGAGCGTTTGATTATCTGTCATCACTGCCGTCTTACCAAGGGGTGGTCAGTTCTGTGTACACATGCTGACCAGCGGTGCCAACAGCGCGGCGACGACAAGCAGAAAGATAATCGAGCTGGCAGCGCCGCTCTGAACGGCGTTGGAAATCGTATCGTCGATGTCGACACGCTTCCTGTCCTCATCCGCTCTGGCACGAAGCTCCTCATTTGTCCTGTCCATCCATTCCTGGAACTCATCGGCAAACTCGGGCATCTCAACACGCTGCCTGATCGCGGTGGCAATGTCATCGCGCAGGCAGGTCATGGCCTCTTCCAGTCCGAGCAGGCTTGTGTTCACATTCGACCAGAGTTGAAACACCCTGCTGTCAAACTCCTCAGTTGAGGTGATCTCATCCCCATCGTCCCGGGGATACATGAACTCATGCGGTAAGACCGCCGCGAAGCGTTCAACCTTCTTGTAGCGCAGCCGCGCCAGCGCAACATTCCGATAGGCATCACTGCTGATATTTTCGATGGCCGCCTTACAGGCGCTCTCGTTCTCCGCCATATTCGCAAAAAGGCTGTCGACGGCCTCATTGATCACGTTGGTTGGATCATTGATTTCGAGAAAGGTGATGGCTTCCAAGCCGGTCTCCAGCTTTTTGGCCCATGTTGTCTGATCGAATGGTTCTTGCATTTGCTTACTCTTCAGCGGGTATCTGGAAGGCTCGATCCGGAGTGATCGTCAGCCGTCATACCCTCACATGTTCCCGTCACAGCACAGTCCCGGCAGATTACCAGAACGAGTTCCCTGCCGGGAGGCCTGTCTGCAATCTCAGACTCTGGTTTCCGCCGCCTAATCTATACCCTTTAACCAAACAAACGCCATAAAGGACCTGGATGTTACCATGGGCACGAAAAATAGTGGTTTTTGTTCCCCAAACCGTCAATTTTATCCAACAAATCCTGCTTTTCATCCTCAAAAGATAAGGTCTAGTATAGACCGCATTGCATTGTTGCAAAACGTTATCATCATCTTTTACGGGGACGGTCGCATGCAAACCATCAAACAGCTTATCTGTCTGTCTTGTTTTATTGTCCTCGGGACGACTATCGGCGCTTTGGACAGCCACGCCCATGAACGGGATACGACACCCTGCTCAGTTGATGTTGTGTTCGGTGATGATGACCATGGGGTGTTTACCGCCTTCATCCTTAAATTACAGCACAAGAACAATAGCCTACGGGATGTTGAGGGGGTTTCGGTGCTGGTTCAGGATAGATCGGGCACCGTGGTCAACAACTCGGATGCAAAATGCAATATTGAGACAGGTGGCCTGCGCGCTGGCGATACCGGGCAATGCCAGAAAACGCTGCAGATCATCACAGGCAAAATGGCGCAGAAAGTTGGTTATGATATTTGGGTAAAAATGATCGAGGATCAGAAACAGCAGTTTATGGTTGCCCAAAAATGCGAGGTCACGGGCGTTTCTTACAGGCAATAGAAGCCTGGCAGCCTATGCGTCTTCTGGTTCAGCCTCAGCCTGCGCTGCGGCTTGTTCTTTCTTAACGGTCTCGAGGCTCTCAGTGACTGCGATTTCAATATATTTTTCTTGCTCAAGTTTTGGCATTAGGGCTTTTTCTTCGTCGCTGGAAATTTGAAAACGCCGTCCCAACAATTCCATTCGTTTCTTTAGCCGTAGCACTTTTACCACCTCGGTTGCCTCGGCATGAACACGTGTTATCCCAACTCCAGCTTCTTTGGCATCAAGTGGTTCGATGAACTCCTTGTCCATGGCTGATCTAAGTCTTGACAGGGCATCACCCTTGACAGCGTTGATTGCACTTAGCGTTCGGGAGGCTGTGGTGTCGAGACCATCAAGCATCACCGTAAGTTCAGTGTCATTTGGGGCAGGTATTTGACCTCGCAATTTAATTGGATCTTCACCTGTCTGACGCATCTCAAGTTCTGCCTCAACCAATATTTCTTGAACGCGCTCCAGAATTTCAGGGATGTAAACGTCAACAACAATCCATTTCGTCTCTCCAATAATCTCTATTTCAATTTGGGCAAAATCAGAAATCACCCGAATTGTTTCGTCTACTTTGGTTCTCTCACCATAGAACAAGTTCTTGAACTGTTTGATCGAGCCAATGTCTAAAAGCTGAGGAATATACGCAGTGATTTTGTCACTGATCCGGTGTGACGCGGCCTCAGCGTAGGAATCTTCCTCAATAATCTCAATGAGGTGACCTTCAACCTCTAATTCTTCATTCATTGCCGACTCCAGCCTTCAAAAAACGAGCCATTAAACACAGCGCAGACGTTACAATTTCGTGTCATTCTGCGTCAATATTGGAAGTTACCCGAAATGCGTTGCAAAAAGCGGGCCAGATTACCAATCATCCGCCAACTGCTGCTCAACCGGCGGTGAGGTGAATGTGACCGGCTTGCGGATTGACCGTAATCATCTGGCCGGTTTTGATCAATTGGGTGATGTCACCATCGGCAAACCGATCAACCAGCGTCATATTGGCCATGGCGGCTCCCTGCGCCAATATCGTATTGGCGCTGTTCAGAACCAGCGCCTTTGGCGCGACGCCACGCGCGACCATCTCATGCAGCATCCAGGCAGTGGCGACGCCTCCCTTCGCCGTGTTCAGCACAAGGATCTTATCCCTGTAGGACTGGCCGAAGAGCAGGTGCTGCGGGCGCGAAAACACACCCTTGATGCGATCAAGGTCGTAGCGCGCTGAGAAATTGTCAGCCGCGACAAGTGCCTCGCCACTGACGATCGGGCCGATGCCGGTATGGCAGGCAAATATCCGGGTCATGCCATTGCCCCGTCGATTGCCGCCTCAATGCAATCCTGCATGCTGGCAAGTGCTGGCCGATAACCATAACCGCCCAGAATATTGACTATTTTCGCCGAATTGCTGAGCAGATTGACCCAGCCATTCGCCTCGCCAATCTCACGGGCATATTGATTGTAGAAACAGGTGCCCTGCAGCACGGTTCCACCGGCATCCTCGATCGTGCCGACAAAGCCCATGCGGGTGGCATCGCCATAGACCTGCGGCGAGGTGCAGACAATCAGGGGTTTTTTCACACGCTTTCCTGAGCAATGCGCCGCCACCTGGCGCATCTCGACGAGTGACAATTGAGGCGCGGCCAGAACGACGACATCCAGCTGATCGCCATGCCCGGCGAAGGCGTCGCGCAGGGCTGAAATATCGTCTTTGGTGATTTGTTCCTCCGGCAGGCTGGCACCGTCAACCGCCTCAATTGTTGGGGCTTCTGGTGTGATGCCGACAATATGGAAGAGCGGCGTAGATCCATAGCTGGCCATTGCCGCGCCGAAATGTTTGATCTCATCAGATGTTGGTGCGTGCTCGAGTCCCTCAATCACCGGAACTTCCCAGTATGAACCGGCCTTCCTGCCGATCACCGCGCCAAGGACACCCCAATCGGTCAATTCCTGCGGTTGGGTGCTGACCCGATAGCGGCGTGTGGCCTTGCGGTTCTGATCAAGATGCAATCCATAGCGCGGCGTTCGCCCGGTCAGGCCAGCGGCAAGCGCCGATGGCCCACCCTCAAAATTTGATCTGGCACCGCATACGCTGTTCGTGTAGATCACCACGCCGGTATCGCCATAGGCGACATGATCACCGAAAACCGGTGGCATGATTGTCTGATAGTTGATGCAGGTATTGGTCATCATGATGCCAATCGCCTCGCAGGCAGCGATAAAACGACGCTCGAGGCTGGCCATCTCCTCGGTCTGGCCAAGCGGACGGTAATGCGACAGATCAACACCACGCGGATCGGTGATCATCGGAATGACCACCTTGCTGCCGTCTTTGGCGATTGCCTCCATGAACGCTGCGCCCGCATCGCCAAACGACTCTGGGTCAGCCATCATATGCGCCTGGCTGACTGGCACCATGTCGGCGGCATCGAAAAAATTGCCTATTTTGATCTGGTGATCAATGGCCCATTGCACATGGGATCCCATGTCACCAGCGAGCATTGCCTTTTCTTCATCGGTCAGTCGCATGATGCTGTTCACCAGTGGCTAGGCAGCCTCGATAATGCGCAGATCACGCACCGCGCCATCGCCAAGGGCGGCCAGCGCTTCCTGATAGGCGGGGCTGGCATAGGCGGCACGGGCATCCTCAAGGCTGTCAAACTGAACCAGAACGGTGCGGTTGTTCTCGCCGGCTTCCTGAACGGTATCCGGCATGCCGCGCGCCAGAAACCGGCCGCCCGCTGCCTGAATGGCTGGAAGCGCCAGCGCCGCATAGGCTGCGAGTTTTTCATTGTCTGAGATACTGCGGTAAAACGCGATCCAATAGGCTTTCTTCATGATTTCAGCGTCTCCAGAGTCTTTAGATTGTCAATATGGCTTGCCGTCGGCGTGATCCCAAGATTGGCAGGGCTTGCCCTGCGGTGCAACTGCTAAACAGCCTGGTCATGGCGCTGTCCGGCAGGCCGCCAGCAAAGATTTTGCCGTCACCGATGTTATCAGGCATTGTTGGGGGACAGTCCGCCATGAAATGGGCTGCCGAACAGCGAGGTGGAAACAGCCCGATGCCATATGTTTTTGATGTATATGGAACATTGCTCGACGTAGATGCAGCGGCCCGTGAAGCTGCCAGCGAAACCGGGATGGAGGTTCTTGCCGCAAACTGGCCAGAGCTTGCCGCAGCATGGCGGGCGCGCCAGCTATCCTATACATGGCTGCGGACGACGATGCAGCGCTATACTGATTTCTGGGCCGTGACTGAGGGCGCACTCGATGTCACGCTTGCCGAGATGGGTCTTGATGGCAATGCCGCGTTGCGCGCACGTCTGCTCTCCCTCTATACCACTTTGTCAGCCTATGATGAGGTGCCGGCGGTTTTAACCAGAATGGCGAAGGATGATCAGGGCATGGCGGTTCTGTCCAACGGTTCGCCGAAGATGCTGGAAACGGCGCTTGGCGCTGCTGGAATTGCCTCCCGCTTTGACAGGGTGCTGAGCGTGGACGCGCTGAAACGCTACAAGCCCGATCCACTTGTCTATCAAATGGCAACAGACGTCTATGGCTGCGCCCCCGCCGATATCATTTTCTTTTCATCGAACAACTGGGATATCTCCGGCGCCGGTGCCTTTGGCTTTACCACCATCTGGGTCAATCGTGCAGGCAGGGTGTGGGATGACCTGCCGGCGAGGCCGGCGCATGTGGTGTCCAGCCTCCGGGCGGCACTTGACCTGATCTGAGTGCATCCATAACAGGCTCCACCCAGAGCTTCACCCATTTGTGTGTTGTGGTACCCGGCTTTCACTCCTAGTCTGGTACCATCCATTTTTTCAGGAGTGGCATGATGATCCTCTATTCAAGCACAGCCTCGCCCTTCGGCCGGAAAATCAAACTGGCGGCCCATGTTCTGGGACTGATTGGTGAAATCAGCGTCAGACCAACCGACACGATGAATCCCGAGGATGAAATCCGCACGATCAACCCACTTGGTAAAATTCCGTCACTGCTTGTGGGGGGAACGGCGTTTTATGACAGCCGGGTGATCATGGAATATCTGGACAGTCGTGTTGGTGGTGGCCGGCTCATCCCGGCGGCCGGCATTGACCGCTATGCCTGTCTGACTGCAGCGGCAAAAATGGACGGCATCATCGACGCGGCATTGCTGATGGTCTATGAGGGGCGCTTCCGTCCGGCAGAGATGCGGGTCGACAGGTTTGTCGACTGGCAGCGTGACAAGATCATCCGTGCCTTGCAGAGCATTGAACCGGCCCCCTATGCCGGCGGTGCGGTGCCGGATGTCGCCGATATTGGTCTTGCCTGTGCGCTGGATTATCTGGATTTCCGCAAGCCGCTGTCCTGGCGTGACCATGCGCCGGCACTTGCCGACTGGCAGGCAGGATTTGCCGCCTCGGTCGCTGGTTATGACGAGACGATGCCGGTCGATTCGCGCAAGGCACCGGCACAGTGATGCCGGCACTGACGGCTGGGCCTCAGAGGCTGAGAGCCCAATAGAGATAGAGCGGCACGGTAAGGCTCGCAGCGATCGTCGTCACGAGTGTCGCCGAGGCCGATTGCACGCCATAGGCACCATAATTGTCCGCCACCACAAAGACATTTGCCGCCACGGGCAGGCAGGCCGACATAATGGCAATTTTGATCCATAATGGATCGACGCCGGGCAGGCCAAGAAACAGCAGGGCAACCAACAGAGGATGAAGGATCAGGCGAAACAGGCTGATGCCCAGAAGCTCGCCCACCGAGGATTGCAGCGATTGCCCGAAAACCGTGACTCCAAGCGCAAAAAGCGCAACAGGCGTTGCCGCACCGGCCAGCAGTGATAGCACCCTGTCGACGAAAAGCGGCATCTCAATCCCCGATGCGGAGAAAACAAGGCTGGCGGTGATGGCGATCAGGAATGGATTCTTTGCCATTGTTCGCAGAACGCTGGCACTTGTGCCGATCCAGCCCGTGCCTCTGCCCGAAACGGCAATGGCGGCAAAGCCAAACAGCAGAATACTGTCAACAAACAGGATCACGGCGAGTGGCACAGCCGCCGCATCGCCAAATGTCAGAATGCCGAGTGGAATGCCCATATAGCCATAATTTGGATAGGCAGCGCTTAACCCATATATCCCACTTTCGCTGCGTGAAAGCCGGAACAGCCGGCTGGCGATCATCGCGCTGCTCAGCAACACAACAAGCGTGGCAAGCTCAAACCGCCAGATAAAGCCCCAATTCAGCATCTGCGCCGGATCCTTGTCCGCCAGATTGACGAACAGCATCGGCGGCACAGTCACATAGAAGGCAAATTTCGAGAGCGTACGGGCGTCGGCACGTTGAAAAAAACCAATGGCCCGCGTGAACATGCCAAGAAAAATGATGGTGAAAAAGGGAACCGAAATGGAAAGGACTGTCGCCATCAAATATGAACATCCAAGACCTGCGCAGGACAGGCAAAAACGGTGAGGCCTCACGGCCATCAAGGCCCTGAATCGTCAGAACTCTAGGTTACAGTTTGGCCCGAACGCAACCGAGATTTTTCCTGGTCCCGGGTGGCGGCGCTAGAACTGCCGGTATTTCATGTGGCAGGCCTTGCAGGTGCCGGCAACAGCCTTGAAGGCAGCCCCAACAGCGCCCGCATCACCTGCCTCGGCGGCGGCGATCAGTTCATCAAGGGCGCTGACATGGTCGCTGGCAGCAGCCACGAAACCGGCATTGTCACTCCAGATCGCTGGCGCTGCATCCGATGGTGCGCCGCCGCTTCCCTCGGGAAAGGCAGCTGGCATCGCCGTACCCCAATCGCGCATCGCCGACGCACGGCTGGCGATTTCATCGAATTCGGCGGAACCAAGAAGGCGTGATATCGCTTTGAGATGCCCCTGTGTTGCCTTGAAATTATCCATCCGCTCTTTCACGATGCCGGTGGCGTTGGCGTGGGCCGCGATATGCGGGGCGCCTGCCATTCCGGTAATCACGAGCATCGCGGCGATCGCTGCCGTTCTGAGTGCTGTCTTCATCTGTTCCGCCATTGCTGAAATATATCCCTGTAATCCGAGGTAAGAATTTTCAGAACATCATTCAAGATCCGCGGCCTCACTCAGCTGCGCAAACGCCTCCAGGCCGGAAAGGAAGGCGGCCTCGATTCGTGGGCCGATCACCCAATCACCAGCAATGGCAATGCGGCGACATTCGGACGTCAACCTGTCGGTGGCGGCGGGTTTTGTTACTTTGGCATAACGCCAGCGATGGCAACCCTCATAGATGGGCTTTGGCATCTTCACACCAAGCAGGTGCGATAGTTCGGTCAGCAGCGTCTGCCCGGTTTCCTCGCCTGCATCCTCCAGGTGTCGGGCGCTCCACTCGCCTGATGCCTGAATGGTCAGGGCAAAATTCGAGCTGTCACTTCCCGGACGGTTTGCCTCGCAATTGGCGAGCGCGATGGCACCGTCATCAAACTGCAATGGCTCAGGCGTCGCCGGCAGGGGCGGGGCTTCGTCAAAGCCGAACATTGCTGTCCAGCAGGGCGCATAGACCGCGCCATCGGCGGCGCGTGCGAGCGCTGGTGCGAGCTGCCGCAGCAGCGCGGCGGTCTGTGGGGCAGGCGGCGTCACAATGGCACGCTGACCGCTGGCGACCATGCCGTCGGCGCTGTAAAAATGCAGATGATTGTCTGCCGCCTCAATGCCGGTGATCTCAACCGCTTGGCTGATAGCGAGGTCACGGCCCAGAAATGCCGCAAAATCACGCATTGTCGGGCGGCCGATAAAGGCGGCTTTGTTGTCAATCTGCCAACTGGTCAGGGCGCCACCCGCAAGCGCCGCCTCACAGACATCACGAAACTCATCTGAGCGCGCAGTCAGGAATTGTGCGCCATGGGTGAAGGTAAAGCCATCGGCGCGCCGGGTTGTCGCGCGGCCACCGATGCGCCGTCCCTTGTCAAAGATTTTGACCGCAAGTCCCAATGCCGTCGCCGCCCGCGCCGCGGCAAGGCCGGCAATGCCAGATCCGACAATCACAAGATCATATTCAACAACAGAAGGATTGGGTGACATGCTGAACTCGGTCCTGATTCAGTTTTTTTCAGCTCCTGCCTAGCCGGAGCCGATCGACCGGGTTTATATTGTGGGCGCGATGGGGTGTTACCAGCCCATCTGCCCGATCTTTTGCCAATTTATCGCGATGGAGATTCTCCGATGCTCACCGCATTGCCAGCCTATGCCGAACTGATGTCTGCGGCCAGATCGCTTGAACGGGCCAGCCTGGCCGCTCTGCTTGCAGATGCCGACCGGTCACGCCGGCTGGTTTTCCGGGCAGGTGAATTGACGCTGGATGCCTCGCGACAGCGTGTCGATCATGCAGTGATGGCACAGCTTGTTGCGCTGGCCGGGCAGGCACATCTCCCGCAGAAAATTGCCGCTCTGTTTGCCGGTGAGCGCGTTAATATCAGCGAAGACAGGCCGGTTCTCCATATGATGCAGCGTTCGGCAGACACGCTGAGTGACCCCGATTTTGCCCGCCTTGCAGGCTTTGCCGACCAGGTGCGCTCATCACCGGTCACCGCCGTCATCAATATCGGGATTGGTGGCTCCGATCTCGGCCCGGCGATGGTCAGCGCGGCGCTGGCAAATCATGGTGACGGGCCGAAGCTGCATTATGTGTCGAATGTTGATCCAAGCCATCTGCATGATGTTCTGCTGCAATGCGATCCAGCCACCACGCTGGTGATCGTGACGTCAAAAACCTTCACCACCGCGGAGACCATGCGCAATGCCGGGTTGGCGCGTGATTGGCTTGCCTCTGCCGGCAGACAGCAGGAGTCCCTTGCCGGCGTGACAGCCGTGCCCGAAAAAGCGGCTGAATGGGGAATCGCCCCGGCACAGATATTTGATTTTGACGAGGGTGTTGGTGGCCGCTATTCGCTCTGGTCTGCGGTTGGTCTGCCGGTGATGATTGATGTCGGGCCGGAAAAATTTGCCGCCATGCTGGCCGGTGCCGCCCTCATGGATGAACATTTCCGGACCGCACCGCTGGCGCAGAATCTGCCGGTGATCATGGGGTTGCTTCGGGTCTGGAACCGCAATTTTCTCGGCTATGCGACGCATGGCATCATGCCCTATGACCAGCGCCTTGCCTTGGTGCCAGCCTGGGCGCAGCAGCTGGAGATGGAGTCAAACGGCAAATCCGTGAGCCGTGATGGCAGCCCTCTGGACATTGCGACGACACCTGTGATCTGGGGCGCTGCCGGCACTGGCTGCCAGCACTCCTTTTTCCAGGCACTGCATCAGAGCAGCGATATCGTGCCGCTCGACATCATGGTCCCACTCGCACCCGCCGGCATCAGTCTTGCTGGCGACTGGGCGCAGAGCCATAAAATTCTGGTGGCAAATGCGCTGGCACAGGCGGAAGCCCTGGCCATTGGCAGCCCGAACAGCGAGGAGCCACACCGGCATTTCGCCGGTGGCAGGCCGTCCAGCCTGATCAGCTGGCCCTCGACAACCCCGCATGTTCTTGGCCAGCTGCTTGCGCTCTATGAGCATGTAACGGTTGTCAGCGGCTTCATCTGGGATGTGAACAGTTTTGACCAGTGGGGCGTGGAACTTGGCAAGGTCATGGCGCTGCAATTCTCCGCAGTGCTCGCCGGTGAGAGCCCGGCCGATGATCTGAGCGCGACGGCGGCTGATTTGCTTGCCGAAATCATGACCAATACGCCGGACGCCGGATGACCCCATCCCCCACAGCTTTTGTTGGAATCGACTGGTCGGGGGCAAAGGGGCCGCGCCAGCATGGCATTCAGCTTGCCTGTGCAATGCCGGGCAATGCGGCACCACAGCGGATTGACTGCCCATCGGCAGAAAAATGGGGCCGCGAGGCGGTGTTTGACTGGTTGCTGGCGCTGGCCCGTGGCAGTGCGGTGCTGCCGCCCGCCAGCCGCCGCCAGCGCTCTGACGGCCCGGTTCTTGTCGGGATTGATTTTGCCTTTGCCCATCCTTTCGTCGATCAGGGTGTCTATTATCCCGGTCTGCCGCCAACGGCGCAACCTCGCACCCCCTCGGCTCTGTGGCAGATGATTGACCAGATATGTTCTCCAGACCCGCATTTATATGGGGGGCGGGTGTTCGCTACCCCGCCCTGGGCTGATTACTATCTGTCACCGCATAATCATGGAGCGCCGCGGTTCGCCAGCCGCCGCAGGGTGACCGAACACGCCTCGCGCGGTGATGGCCGCAGCCCGTCACCGACCTTCAAGGCAATCGGTGCCGATAATGTTGCCACTGGGTCGATGGCCGGGATGCGCCTGCTGCACCGGCTGAAAACGGCGCTTGCCGGTGATCTGGTCGTCTGGCCCTTTGATCCCGTGTCCGCAGCTGAAAAAGGGGCGGCGCTGATCATTGTGGAGATTTTTCCAAGCCTCTATTTTCATGCCGCCGGCCTCAACCCGGCCAGAAATGCGGCGGCTGATCCGATGTTCATGTCAAAGGCGCTTGCCGCCTATGACAGCCACGGTGTGCCACAGGATTTTCATCCTCTCGGCAGTGATGCCGACGAGGCTGATGCGATGATATCAGCTGCTGCGATGCGCCATTTTGCCCGAAATGCAGGTTGCTGGTCGGTACCTGCCGCAGCCGAACAGGCCGCCCGCAGCGAGGGATGGATTTTTGGTGTTGGGGTGGATGGCGGCTCGAAAGGCGCGGTCGGTGACGCCATCACTGGCTGAGCCGATCCACCCACCAGACATCCGAGTCAAGATCGCTCAGTGACAATTCCAGAAACCTCTCATTCTGATACCGCAGATTGTCAATCTGCTGGCCCATCAGGAAGATGCGGCGGATGTCGCCCTCATGCGACGCGCCGAAATAGCCAATCCGTCCATGACGATATTTTGATTTCTGCAGGTCCTGGTGATCCTCCGTTGCCCGCGTTGCAACCCCGAGCGAGGTTACCTCACCATTGATGATGCGATCATGAAGCCGGGCGAATTCCGGAGTTCGTGATTCGATGATCACTGCATTGATGTGGCGCTGGATGAACAGTCTGGTCTCTGCGCCGTGCTGAAGCTCGACCCAGTCACTCTTGTCCACGGGGATGATTTTGACACTGGCTGGCTGGTGGCTCTGCCAATAGCGGACCTTGCCGCTGGAAGAGGTGGCAAGCGAGTTGTCACGGGCCGGGTTGCCAGATGCGGGTTTTGCCTTTTTCCTCGCCACCGGACGTTGCTCGCAGGTACCCCAGACATACTCGATGTCACGGTAGCCAGTGGTCCTGACTTTCTTCGCTATTTTGTTGTTGGTGAAGAAATAGGTGTAGACCAAATCGTCATCATACCTTTTGCCATTCACGCTGTATTGAATGACCTTATAGGTCCATTCAAGGCGCTCCTCGGTGCGTTTTCTGATGGTCGTCGAAGGTGTTTTTCCATGCGACGCATATTTCACAACTTGGCCCCGAACCTTGTGCGTCTGATGTGCTGGAATCCAGCCTTTGGCAAATTGTTCGCTATATCCGGTGTTCTTGTATTTAGTAAATTCACAGACGAGGTTGAAGTTGATGGCGTCGGACGCTGCTGCCGGCGCAAGGGCGGCAAACTGAGCAATGCGCTGCTCACCAACAAGCGCACTGGCAGGAATGTCAGCAGGGGTAGCAAGGGCAGGGAATAGAGTGGTTGACGCATGATTGGAACTCCTGAAAAGCGGATTATCCATCACGAGTATGCGACAAGTTTCCTTTATTTTCCGTTAACAGCACCTGAAATTTTGGAGAACCCATCAGCATAATTCTCTGTTTTTGTGATGCCCCCTGACCGTCGGCATGAAACGTCCCGTGGTCCGTGGCAAATTGACAATTGCATTGCCCGGAAAAACTCCCATATCCTGAGGAACATGGTGTCGCCGCGCATGCGGATTATTTGGGAGTGTGTCATGCCATCTTTGCTGCAAGATCTTGATCCGGATGGATTGCTGGAATATTCGGTTGTTTTCACTGACCGATCACTCAATTCGATGTCGCGCAGGTTTCAGGGGGTCATGAATGACATTTCGGCCGCGCTCAAACGGGCCTACAGGGCGCATTCGGTGATTGTCATTCCGGGTGGTGGAACATTCGGCATGGAGGCCATCGCCCGGCAGTTTGGTGACGATGAACATGTGATGATCATCCGCAATGGCTGGTTCAGCTTTCGCTGGTCGGAGATTATGGAAAAGGGCAGGATTGCCGCCAGCACGACAGTGCTTGCCGCAAGCCAGATTGATGGTGGTGCCAACCGCCAGTCACCTTTTGCGCCCATGCCGATCGCCGATGTTGTTGCCCGCATTCATGCAGACAGGCCCGGACTTGTCTGCGCGCCGCATGTTGAAACATCGGCCGGCATGATGTTGCCCGATGATTACATCCGCGCGGTCGCTGATGCGGTGCATGCCGTGGGCGGCATTTTCGTTCTCGATTGTGTGGCGTCAGGCGCCATGTGGGTCGATATGCAGGCGCTTGGTGTCGACGTGTTGCTCAGCGCCCCGCAGAAGGGCTGGAGCGCCTCGCCCTGCAGCGGTCTTGTGATGCTCTCGGAACGCGCACGGGCGCGCATTGATCAGACCAATGCCGCCAGCTATGTCTGCGACCTGAAAAAATGGCTTACCATCATGGAAACCTATGAAAAGGGTGGGCATGCCTACCACGCCACCATGCCGACCGACGCGCTTGCGACGTTCCGCGATGCGCTGCTGGAAACCGAGGCCTATGGGTTTGACAGGGTGCGCGATGAGCAGATCGCCCTTGGCACGGCGATCCGCGAACTGCTTGAGGCGCGTGGGGTGAAATCTGTCGCTGCTGACGGTTTCAAGGCGCCAAGTGTTGTTGTCAGCTACACCGATGATGATGACATCAGGAATGGCAGCAAATTCGCCGCAGAGGGCGTGCAGATCGCTGCTGGCGTGCCGCTGGAATGCGGTGAGGGGCCAGAATTCAAGACCTTCCGTATTGGTCTGTTCGGCCTCGACAAGCTGCATGATTGCGCGCGCAGTGTGGCAAATTTTCAGGCGGCGCTGGACCGTGTGATCCCTGCCTGATCGGGCCGGACAACGAGCGGAACAGATGACACATGCCAAAAATTGACATCGATGCGGCGACACTGCGTGACCGTCTGGTCTATCCCGAGCCGCATCGCTCGGTGACCAAGGGCTATGAACAGCGGCGCGTCGGTGATGCGGCGGGGCTGACGCAGTTCGGCGTGAACCGCGTGGTGCTTGCGCCTGATGCGCATACGGCGCTGCGCCACTGGCATGAGGTTCAGGATGAGTTTGTGATTGTCCTGTCAGGTGAGGTGGTGCTGATTGAGGAGGATGCCGAGATGATTCTGCGGGCCGGTGACTGCGCCGGTTTCAAGGCCGGTGTCGCAAACGGGCATTGTTTCCAGAACCGAAGCACCGAGCCCGCTGTGCTGTTTGAAATCGGCACCCATAGCGAGGACGAGACCGCCCATTATCCCGATGTTGACCTTCGCGCCGAAAAGCGGGCCGGTAAATACCGCTTTGTTCGCAGGGACGGCACACCCTGTTAGGATCTGCCGAAGGGCGGGCCGGATCTACAGACTGGCGGCCATGTAGGTGGCGCTGTGCCAGCGGAAAATGACGATGGCAAGGATGGCAATGCCGGCAAGCAAGGCATAATTGAGTAGACGTTTCCTGCGGTCCGGCATGCTCGAGTGGTCAATCCTCCTCATAGCAAGAAACATTCCACCGACCGCCAGCAGAAAAACCAGACCACCCCACAATACCGTATCCATTTTCGCCCCCTCCTGGTACAGCAACAGTGTTGCTGCTTTTCACCGCTATCTCAAGCCTTATTGGCTCGCGATCAGGCGCCTTTTGGCGCGCACGTCAAGCGCCTTGATCTCGCCCTCGCGCCGTGTTGCTGCGCTGCGGTCCGGTGCCTGTTCCTGAAACACCAGATGAAGTGGGCCGCGCCCCCTTGTGTATTTGGCACCGGTGCCGGCCCGATGCGCGGCAAGGCGGGCTGGCAGATCGGTGGTGATGCCCGTATACAGGCTGTTGTCCCCGCATTCGAGGATATAGACCACCCATCGCATCTTATGGCTTTGCCCTTTATGCCCCAATGCCGTATAGCCTACGCCAGATATGCGGCCGTTGGATAGTGGTGATGCCTGCTGAGAAAAGAGATGTTGTGGTGATCGGGGCAGGGGCCGCGGGACTGATGTGCGCGTTGACGGCTGGGGCGCGCCACCGTGATGTGCTGGTGCTTGATCATTCCAGGCGGATTGCCGAGAAAATCAGGATCTCGGGCGGTGGTCGCTGCAATTTCACCAATATCCATGCCAGCCCGGCTCAGTTTCTCTCGAACAACCCCCATTTCTGCAAATCAGCATTGCGGCAGTACAGCCAGCATGATTTCATTGCACTGGTTGAAAAGCACGGCATCGCCTATCACGAAAAGAAGCTGGGACAGCTGTTCTGCGATAACAATGCGCAGGACGTGATCGACATGCTGCTGGCCGAATGCGCCGATGTGGCTGCCGAGGTCGCTGGCAATGTCACCGTCGAGAGCGTCCATCGGCTCGATGATGGTGGCTTTGGCATGAAAACATCGCGTGGGCAGATTGAGGCAGAGTCCCTGGTCATCGCCACTGGCGGGTTGTCGATCCCCAAGATTGGCGCGACTGGATTTGGTTATGACATTGCGCGGCAATTCGGGTTGCGGCTGGTTGAGCAGCGCGCCGGCCTCGTGCCACTGATTTTTGATGATGCGTTGCTGGCGCGGTGCAAGGCGCTTTCTGGCCTGTCCGTCGAGGCCGAGGTGGCGCATGACAGAACCCGGTTTGCCGAGGGGCTGTTATTCACGCATCGCGGGCTGAGTGGCCCCTCGATTCTCCAGATATCTTCCTATTGGCGTCCGGGCGACAGGATCAATGTTGACCTTGCGCCAGATGCCGATATGGCAACATTGCTCAAGGAACGAAAACGCGCGGCACCAAAACAGGATGCGGCAACCGCGCTCGCCGGCCATCTGCCGCGCCGTCTTGCGCAGGACATTGCTGCGGTCAATGGCGGTGGTCGGCTTGCCGATTTGCCCGATGCCACGCTGGTGCGTCTTGGAAAAGCGGTGAATAACTGGCAGGTTTTTCCAGCTGGAACAGAAGGGTACCGCACGGCGGAAGTGACCCTTGGTGGGGTTGATACTGATGATCTGTCGTCAAAGACGATGCAGGCAAAGACCGTGCCTGGCCTGTTTTTCATTGGCGAGGTGGTTGACGTCACCGGCTATCTGGGTGGCTATAATTTTCAATGGGCCTGGTCCTCCGGTTTCGTCGCTGGCAGCGTTGTATAAGTAATTTCTAAATTACTATTCATCTAAATGGTTAACGCGCCAAACAATGCGCCATCACTTCACATGAGAGGATGACGCGATGTGGCGGATGAGTGCTGTGTGCCTTGCTGGAATTATGGGATCGATTTACCCCTGCCTTGCGGATGTAATGGATGAATATCGGGATCCGAAATTTACCGGAGGCTACATTGTTGGCGAGTATCTGTTCAACAAGACTGATGAGCAGGACCAGAAATCCTACGCACTTTACGGTGAATATGACCTGCATCCACATGTCACCCTCTATTCACGCGCCCAGTATGCCAGTCTGACGGCCAAGACGGTTGAGGGAATGGCCCCGGAGAAGCCAAAGGACAGCGATCATATTTCGGCAATCGGCCCGCGGCTTCGCTACCGGTTTGGCAAGGGTGGCCAGCATGAGGTGGGCGCGCTCCTGACGCTGACCCATCGTGACTTTGGCGAGGTCAGCGGCGAATCCTACCGCTTCATGCCCTACATCTATATCTTTTCAGGCAGAACATTCTCGGTTCGCGCCCATATTGAATATGATTTCATCAGCGAGGGTTCATGGAACGCCGAGAAGGAAACAGGACGCAACAGGGATGAACAGCGGGAGGCCGGCCTCTATCTGCGGGCCAACCTCAACAATATTGTCGGGTGGATCAGCCCGTCGCTGCAACCACGGGACTGGTCAATTTCCTATGAGGATAAGCTGGCCACCAACCTTGATGAGGATGGTTGGGGCATCTCGCATGAACACACGCTCTCTTTCGATCACAGCAATGGCTGGTCGGTGATCGTCGCCCAGCAGAAAAATGCCCCGGAGGACACGGCGAATATCAACCCCTTCAAGAAGGTAACAAAGAACGGATACACCACATTGTCAGTGAAGCGGCAGTTCTAGCAGCTTTCGATCGATGGTCTCAGCCAACCGGCGTGAACCCCTCGCCATCGCAATAGAACAGATCGCCCTCGCCGATGTCATTCCACAGCCCGTGGATCGACAGGGTTTCATTTTCCACCGCGTCCCGGACAAAGGGGAAAGTCATCAGATTTTCCATTGACACCACGACACCCTGGCGTTCAAGGGCGCGCAGCTGTTCGTCCTCACCCTCAAGGTGCCGGACCCTCTCATAGCCCGGACGCAGGATGTCCATCCATCGGCCGACAAAGCTCGAATCCTGTTCAAGTTCTGGCGCGGCGCCCGAACACATTTTGTGGCAGCCATTGACACCACCACAGTGCGAATGTCCAAGAATAATGATATGCGCGACCTTCAATGTTGTGACGGCATATTCGACCGCTGCCGACGTGCCGTGGTAATCCCCCGAGGGGCTGAAGGGTGGCACCAGATTGGCGATGTTGCGGTGAATGAAGAACTCGCCCGTGTCAGAGCCGAAAATAGCGGTCACGTGAACGCGGCTGTCACAGCAGGATATAACCATCGCCCGGGGATGCTGGCCATCCTCGGCGAGATGCCTGTACCAGACCTTGTTCTCAACATATTTGGTGGCCTTCCAGCCCTTGTAACGCTGTACAAGATAGGCAGGGAGCGGGGCGTTGGACGTCATTTTTTCCTCTTTGGCGGTGAGCCTCGACTATAGCCTGCGGCCGGCCGTAAATCCAGAGGGGGAAGAACGCCCTGTCGACAAAAATTGCCAGTTTTTGATCAGAGGCCGGTTTCGTCAGGAAAGCGCTGTTGCAGTTGATGGATGATGTCATCGAGGAATTTCGCCGCCGCCACCGGCAGAACGCGCCCCTTCAGATAGCCGATATGGATGACGCCGGATGGAACGTCGGCTGTATCAACCGGGCGCGCCACAATGCCGGCGATACCGGAATCAACGACGGTTTTGACACTGCCGGCAAGGCCGATCGGAATCTGGAACGACAATGCCTCATCATGCAAAAGGTAATTCTGCATGAACTCAAAACTGTCTGATTCCAGAATCATGTTCAGCTCCAGATTGCGTCTGATCAGGGCGGTGTCGAGGAGCTGGCGAATGCCGCTCAGGGCATTTGGCAGAATGGCAGGATGGCCGACACAGTCGCGCAGCCGAATGACATCGCGGCTGGCCAGCGGATGTGCTTCATTCATCAGACAGTAAATCTGCTGGCGAACGGCGGTGGCGACATGAAAATGTGCGGCCCGCACCGGCGCAAAGCTCATGGCGATATCGGTGTCGAGTGACAGCAGCGATGCTTCGGCTGCGTCGCTATGGCAGCGCGTCATCTCAAAGGTAACTGCGGGGTGGTCCCGCCGATAACCGGCGACGGCTTCGGGCAAAAAATGGCGCAGCGCATCCGCACCACTGGCGACCCGGACATGACCACGCCTGATCCCGCTGAGATCAGCGATCTGCGATTGAACGCGCGCAAGATCGGCCATCTGTGACCTGATGTGCTGCACAAAAATCTCGCCAGCGGTGTTCAGGCGGACGCCGGAAGGCAGGCGCTCGAACAGGGGTTGCCCGATTTCATCCTCGACCTGGAGAATCCGTCGGTTCAATGCCGTGGAGGTGATGGCAAGTTTGTCCGCAGCTTTGCGAATTGATCCTTCGCGCGAAACAGTGTCGATGAACTTTAGATTGGCCATGAAGCGCATGAAAACAGGCCTTTTTGAAGCAGGATAATGATTACAGAAAACGATGTGCAAAAATTGCATCGCATGAATGCAAATTTAGCAGAATTTCAATTCACGGCAAGTTGTTAAATATGCGTCGACCCCAAAAGTCAGGTCTGGTGGCGCCACGGCTTCTGTCGAAAGCCCACCTGTGTTTTTTGAGTTTGCCCACAGGCACGGGCGCAGGCGGGGTCGGTAAGAAAGGAATAACCATGAAATATATAGTCGCAATCATTCAACCGGGGCGATTGACCGCGGTGCATGAGGCGCTGGCGGGCATTGGTATCGAAGGCCTGACCACGTCGGAAGTGCAGGGTTACGGGCGCCAGAAGGGCAAAAGCGAGATGTATCGTGGTGCCGAATACACGGTGCATTTTCTGCCCAAGGTCAAAATCGAAATCGCAGTTGATGCGAAAATGGCCGACAAGGTTGTCGAAACCATCAAGGCTGCCAGCGAGTCCGGCAAAATTGGTGACGGCAAGATTTTCACCCTCGATCTTGAGGCTGCAACCCGCATTCGCACGGGCGAAACAGGCGCAGACGCGCTGTAAGACGACACGGAGTTATTCACAATGTTAAAGAGTTTCTATTCAAAGCTATCACTCGCAGGTGCTGCTGCTGCTATAGCAGCTTTTGCTGCGACTCCTGCCGTTGCGCAGGAGGTTCCTGAACATGGTGTGTTCATCCTCAATTCTGTCCTGTTCCTCATGGGCGGTTTCCTTGTCATGTTCATGGCTGCGGGCTTTTGCATGCTCGAGGCTGGTCTGGTGCGTGCGAAAAACACAACCATGCAGCTGACCAAGAACATGGCGCTGTTCTCGATCGCTGCCATCGGCTACTATCTGATCGGCTACAATCTGATGTATCCGCTTGGCGACTGGTCGATCGATGGTGTGTTCTCCGCATTGTTCCCGGCGGTTGCCGTGATGGAGGCCGTTGGTGTTGCGCCTGAGGCAGCTGATGATCTTGGCTATGCCTCGACAGCATCCGATTATTTCTTCCAGCTGATGTTCTGTGCGGCGACGGCGTCGATCGTCTCTGGCGCGCTTGCTGAGCGCATCAAGCTGTGGCCTTTCCTGTTATTCACACTGATTCTGACAGCGTTCATCTACCCGCTGCAGGCCAGCTGGAAATGGGGCGGTGGCTTCCTTGACGAGATGGGCTTTCTTGATTTTGCCGGGTCGACCGTTGTTCACTCGGTAGGTGGTTGGGCGGCGCTGGCTGGCGCTTTGGTTCTTGGCGCACGGGCCGGGAAGTACAAAGACGGCCGCGTCGTTCCAATGCCTGGTGCCAATCTGCCGCTCGCGACATTGGGCACGTTCATCCTGTGGCTTGGCTGGTTCGGCTTCAATGGTGGCTCACAGCTTGCCATGGGTACCGTCAGCGACGTCGCTGATGTATCACGGATCTTTGCCAATACGAATGCGGCAGCCGCAGGTGGCTCGCTGGTCGCGCTGGTCCTGACACAGCTGATGTACAAGAAAGCTGACCTGACGATGGTTCTCAACGGCGCTCTTGCCGGCCTGGTGTCGATCACGGCAGAACCGCTCACGCCAAGCCTCGGTGCGGCGACGCTGATCGGTGGTGTTGGTGGTGTGATTGTCGTCTTCGCCGTACCAATGCTGGACAAGCTGAAAATCGACGACGTGGTTGGTGCCATCCCGGTTCACCTGATCGCAGGCATCTGGGGTACGCTTGCTGTGCCGCTGACCAATGGCGACGCCTCCTTCGGCACGCAGATCACCAGTATCCTTATCGTTGGTGCCTTTACTTTCGTGGTATCCTGGGTTGTCTGGACCATCATCAATCTCGTCATGGGCATCCGTGTCACCGAGGAAGATGAGCTTGAAGGTCTCGACAAGGCCGAGCTTGGCATGGAGTCCTATCCGGAGTTCTCCAAGCAGGTCTAACCGGTCGGACCGCTATGTCCATAGACGCAAACAACGAGGCCGGCATTATCAGGATGCCGGCCTTTTTCGGTGACGGTTCACGGTTGGTTCGGCGTGGCCTTCTGCGATCCTCATCGCCCTTTCCATATTGCATATGAGCTGCGTCATTTGCTTTACATCGCCGCAACTATGCCCTTATCCTTTGCCGAACAATTGCAGACGGTGGCCGCTAGTCGCTCCCCACCCATTAGAGGCGTTTATGACAGCCAGACCGCGCGCAAAGACATCGAAAGATAGCGCCAGAAAGACAGGTGCCGCACCATCGGCACATCAGACGCCGCTGTTGAACGCCTCGGGGATCATCAAGCGCTTTGGTGATTTTACCGCCAATGATGATGTCTCCTTTTCCATTTATGAAGGGGAAATACACGCCCTGCTTGGCGAAAACGGCGCGGGAAAATCAACCTTTGTGAAGATGGTCTATGGTTTGATGCAGCCAGACGCTGGTGTTTTTGAATGGCGGGGCAAGCCTGTCACGATCACCGGCCCCCAACATGCGCGTGACATGGGCATCGGCATGGTGTTCCAGCATTTCTCACTGTTTCAGGCCTTGACCGTTGCCGAGAATATCCAGCTGGCGCTGCCCGCAGGCGAGTCACTGTCCGGCCTGTCTGACCGTGTGCGCAGAATGTCTGCCGAATATGGCATCGGCGTTGATCCGGATGCGCGGGTGCATAATCTGTCTGTTGGCCAGCAGCAGCGTGTCGAAATCATGCGCTGCTTGTTGCAGAACCCATCACTGCTGATCATGGATGAGCCGACATCGGTGCTCACCCCGCAGGAGACAGACCAGCTTTTCGACGTTCTGCGGCGTTTTTCAGATTCGGGTGTGGCCATTCTGTTCATCTCGCACAAGCTGGATGAAATCCGCGCCCTGACGTCGCGGGCAACGGTTCTGCGGCGCGGTATCAATGTTGGCACGGTCGATACCGATACACGGTCGGCGCGGCAGCTGGCCGAAATGATGGTTGGCGAGACGGTTGGCGATGTCGCCCGCGAGACTGCACCTGCCGATGGTGACATCCTGCTGGAGGTCAGCAATCTGTCACGTCCCCGCCCAACGCAGTTTGCAACGCCGCTCCGGGGCATTTCCCTGCAGGCGAGGCGAGGCGAAATTCTGGGGATAGCGGGTATTGCCGGCAATGGTCAGGATGAGTTGATGGAAGCGCTGATTGGTGAATGGCGCGGCGAGAGCAATGGCGTCATGTTTCTCGAAGGGCAGGACATTACCCATGCCGGGCCGGCGGCACGCCGCAATGCCGGCATCGGTTTTGTCCCGGAAGAACGCAATGGCCACGCCGCGGTGCCGGCAATGTCGCTTGCCGACAACAATTTGCTGACCAGTCATTCGCTTGCTGGCGCGGTGAAAAAGGGCGTCATCGACGAGGATGCAATGCGCCGGGCGGCGGCTGATGTGGCGACGGCCTTTGACGTTCGGCTGCCAAGTGAGAATCCGCTGGCCTCAGCGCTGTCCGGGGGCAATCTGCAGAAATTTGTCGTTGGCAGGGAAATTGCCAAATCTCCACAGGTTCTGATCGTCTCGCAGCCCACCTGGGGCGTTGATGTTGGCGCGGCGATGTTCATCCGTGCGGCGATGCTGGAGCTTGCCGCAAAGGGATCGGCGGTGGTGATGATTTCGCAGGATCTTGAGGAGGTTTTCATGATCGCGCATCGGATTGCCGTGCTGTATGACGGGCATCTGTCTGCGGCCATGGATTCAACCGGCCTGACAGCGGAAAAGGTTGGTCTGCTCATGGGTGGCAGTGCCGCAGACGAGGGGGCGGACGCATGATCTCTCTTGTCCCCCGCAAGGAAATCTCGCTGGCGCTGACGGTGATGACACCGGTCATTGCGATTGCGCTGACCCTTGTTGTTGGTGCGATCATCTTTGCCACTCTGGGTTATGATCCGCTGCAGGCGCTATATCAGTTCTTCGTTGCGCCGGTATCGCGGCCTGATCAGGTCGCCGATCTGTTCGTCAAGGCCTGCCCGCTGATCATCATCGCTAGCGGTCTGGTTTTCTGTTATCGGGCGAATGTCTGGAATATCGGGGCCGAGGGCCAGCTCATTCTGGGTGCGGTGTTCTCCGGCTATGTGGCGCTCACCTTTCCCGGCCTGCCCGGGTGGGCGATGATGCCGCTGATGGTCATTGCCGGTATGCTTGGTGGGCTGTTATGGGCAATGATTCCAGCGCTGCTGAAGACGCGCTTCAACACCAATGAAATTCTTGTCTCCCTGATGCTGACCTATGTCGCCGCATTGTTCATAGACTGGATTGTCCGTGGTCCATGGCGTGATCCGATGTCCTTTGGCTTTCCGCTGACAAAAATGTACGAGGACGCGGCGCTGATCTCCCGGATAGAGCTTCCCGTAATTGGCTATCTTGGCCAGTTGCATTGGGGGGTTGTGGGCGCTTTGCTGCTGGCCGTGTGCGCGTGGTTTGTGCTTGCCCGCATGCTGGTCGGTTTTCAGGTCAAGGTGATGGGAGCTGCGCCGCGCGCGGGTCGTTTTGCCGGTTTCAGCCCCGCTTTCGTGACGGTCATGGTGCTTGGCATTTCGGGTGCGGCGGCGGGTGTCGCTGGCATGGTTGAGGTCTCGGCGAATATCGGCCAGCTGCAGCCCGACATCTCCTTTGGCTATGGATTCACTGCGATCATTGTGGCCTTTCTGGCGCGGCTCAATCCATTGGCGGTGATTGGCGCTGGCCTTGTTGTCGCGCTGGCCGAGCTTGGTGGTGACTCGGCGCAGATTGCGCTTGGCATGCCCAAAGTTGTGACAGGTGTTTTCAAGGGCATCCTGCTGTTCATGCTGCTGGCGGGCGAGACCTTCAACCGTTTTCATGTCGAGATCAGGCTGCCACGGTCTGCGGCGGTAAAACCGACGGGAGGGCAGAATTGATGGAACAGCTGATTCTGACCGTGATCCTGACCTCGGTGCCGTTGATCTTTGCCGCATCCGGTGAGTTGATCGCCGAGCGCAGCGGGGTTCTCAACCTCGGTGTCGAGGGCATGATGCTGATGGGTGCCGTATCCGCCTTTGCCGTTGCCATGGGAACTGGCAGTCCGCTTCTGGGAATGTTTGCCGGGGCATTTGCTGGGGCGATAACGGCTGGCATTTTTGCCTTTTTTGCTCTGGGTCTGGCGACCAATCAGGTGGCAACGGGGCTTGCCCTGACAATCTTTGGAACAGGGCTGTCCGGTCTTATTGGGGCGCCATTGGTGGGGCATGCCATTGACGGGTTGCCGCAGATTCATATACCGCTGCTTGCCGACATTCCCTTTTTGGGGATGCTGCTGTTCCAGCATGACATCATGGTTTATCTGGCTGTGATCATGGTCGGTCTGTGCGCATGGGTGCTGAACGCCACCCGCGTCGGCCTGATCATTCGGGCCGTTGGTGACAATCACGACAGCGCGCATGCTCTTGGCTATTCGGTTCTTGGTGTCCGCTTGCTGGCGGTCATGTTTGGTGGCATGATGGCTGGCCTTGGCGGTGCGTATCTGCCGCTGGTGCTGACACCGCACTGGGCGGAGGGAATGACCGCTGGCCGTGGCTGGATTGCGCTGGCACTTGTTGTCTTTGCGTCGTGGCGGCCCTGGAGGGTTTTGGGTGGTGCCCTTGTCTTTGGCGGCATCACCATCATGCAGCTTGCCGGACAGGCGCGGGGATGGACAATTCCATCGCAGTTCCTGTCGATGCTGCCTTATCTCGCGACGATCATCGTTCTGGTGTTGATCTCGCGGAACAGGGAATTTGCACTGGCCAATTCGCCAGCATGCTTGGGACGGATTTTTCATGCCGGAAAATGAGCGTATTTTTGTGACTAGATAAAGGAGAGGATAATCACATGAAGAAGTTTCTTACCACATTGGTGGCAGGTGCTTTTGCCGTAGTCGGCGGCATCAGCGCTGCTGTCGCCGATCCAGTCAAGGTTGGTTTTGTATATCTGACGAATCCCGGCGACCATGGCTGGACCTATGCCCATGAGGTGGCCCGTCTGGAAGTCAACGAGCATTTCGGTGACAAGGTCGAGACCTCCTATGTCGAAAATGTTCCCGAAGGCCCAGACGCCGCGCGCGTGATCCGTGAACTGGCGCGCCAGGGGAACAAGATCATCTTCACAACCTCATTCGGTTACATGGACCCAACGCTCAAGGTGTCGAAAGAGTTTCCTGATGTGAAATTTGAGCACATCACCGGCTACAAGCGGTCTGGCAATATGGCAACTGGCAACATCCGGTTCTATGAGGGCCGGTATGTTCAGGGTGTTGTTGCCGGGATGATGACGAAGAGCAACAAGATTGGTTATCTTGCGTCTTTCCCGATTCCTGAAGTTATTCAGGGCATCAACGCCTTTGCACTTGGCATGCGTTCGGTCAATCCCGATGCCGAAATGTCAATCATCTGGGTGAACAGCTGGTATGACCCTGTCAAGGAAGCCGATGCTGCGAAGGTGCATATTGCCGAGGGGGCGGACATTCTGGCCCAGCACACCGACAGCCCTGCCATGCTGCAGACAGCCGAGAAGGCGGGCGTGCACGGGTTTGGTCAGTCAAGCGACATGAAGGCGTTTGCGCCAAAGGCACAGCTGTTCAGCTCGGTCAACAACTGGTCGCCCTATTACATCTCCAAGATTGAGCAGATGATGGATGGTTCATGGTCAACAGGCGAAGGTCCGGACCACTGGGCTGGCAACACCTGGCTTGGCATGGCTGATGACTATCTGGTTCTCACCGATTTCGAGAACATGCCGGCTGATGTCAAGGCGGCTGCCGAGGCAGCGGAAGCCAAGATCAAGGGCGGCTACAATATCTTCACCGGTCCCTACAGCGACAATCAGGGCAATGTCATCCTCAAGGCCGGCGAGGCCTATCATGATGGTAATCTCTGGAACGACATGAACTATTATGTCGAGGGTGTGAACGGAAAAATTCCGGGCTGATATATTGCCATGTAAACAAAAGGGGGGCATCGTTTCCGGCGGTGCCCCCTTTGTCTGTCTGGCTCCTTGCTTGTCTGGGTTATGCCTGGAGCCGAACCTGATGTTGAAAATTTGGGATTGATATCTGATGAGCGATGAGAAACCGAAAATTTTTGTGACGCGCCGCTGGCCGGAAGCCGCCGAAGACGCACTGCGCGCCCATTTTGAACCAACCTTCAATAAATCGGATACGCCGCTTGACAAGGCGGCTTTGATCGAGGGGTTTGCCAGCCATGATATCGCCGCACCGACTGTGTCTGACAGAATCGACGCCGATATCATCGCTGCCGGTGCCAGGGGGCGTTGCCGGCTGATTGCCAATTATGGTGTCGGGGTCAACCATATTGATCTGGCCGCGGCCGCGGCGCAGACAATCCCGGTCAGCAACACGCCTGGTGTGCTGACGGATGCAACGGCGGATTTGACCCTGACGCTGATGCTGATGCTCTGCCGCCGTGCCGGTGAGGGTGAGCGTGAGCTTCGCGCCGGTGAGTGGGGTGGCTGGCGGCCGACCCATCTGGTCGGCAGGGCGATGACCGGCAAACAGCTTGGCATTATCGGGATGGGCCGGATTGGCAAGGCGGTTGCCCGCCGGGCGCATTTCGGCTTTGGCATGCAGATATGTTTTTACAACCGCTCGCCTGTCGGGGATGTCGATGATATGAAGGCGGTGCAGATGGGCAGTGTTGCCGAAGTGTGTGCCGCCAGTGATTTTGTCAGCCTACATTGTGCCGCCAGCCCTGATACCTCTCAGATTCTGGGTGCTGAAGCGCTCGCGGCACTGCATGAGGGCGCCTATGTCATCAACACCGCCCGTGGTGACGTTGTTGATGAGGCGGCGCTTGTCGCAGCCCTGAATGCAGGGGCCATTGGCGGTGCTGGATTGGATGTCTATCAGGGTGAGCCCGAGATCAATCCAGCCATTCTTGCCGCCCGTAACACTGTCCTTTTGCCGCATCTGGGGTCGGCAACTGTCGAGAGCCGCACGGCGATGGGGCTGAAGGTGGTGGAAAATGCCCGCGCCTTTGCCGCCGGACAGGATCTGATTGACCCGGTGACATGATGTCGGGAAAGGCTGACAATCTGCAGGGCTGGCAGCAGGCAGCCCGTGCTGCCTTTACCGCTGCGCTTGATGCCGGGCATCCAGCCAGCCTGACTGGCGGTGCGGTGGCCAAAATCACCACCCCGGTGACAGCGATCATTGCCATCGGCAAGGCGGCGGCGGCGATGGCGATTGCCGCGCGCGGTTCTGGTGCAATCGGTCCGGATGTTCCGGGCATCATTGTCACAAATGATGAGAATTTCGTGGTTGTCGATGGCATGGATTGTCACGCAAGCGCCCATCCGGTTCCCGATGAACGGGGGCTGGCGGCGGCCTCGGCCGTGACGCAAATGGCTAGAGGCCTGACAGGCGATGACCATCTGCTGCTGCTGATCAGCGGTGGTGGCTCAGCCCTGTTGCCGGCCCCGGTGCCGGGCGTTTCGCTGGCGGAAAAGCAACAGCTCAATGAGGCGCTGCTTGCCAGTGGGATGGATATCCACCAGATGAATGCGATCAGGCGGCTGTTCTCCACCCTGAAGGGTGGGCGTCTTGCCAGGCTCGCGCATCCGGCAAAAATCACCCAGTTGCTGCTCTCGGATGTGCCGGAAGACAGGCTGGAATCCATTGCAAGCGGTCCGGCGGTTGGCGATCCGGTGCCGCTTGAGGTGGCGGTCTCACTGATTACCGATGCCGGGCTTGACAGGCTGGATTTCGTCGCGCGCCATGTCGAGGCGCTGTGTGGGGGGGCGGCTGACCAGCCGGTCCGGCCCGGTGAGGCTGATATCGCCCATGTGACAAGCCGGATCCTGGCCAGCAACGCGCTGTGTCAGGATGCTGCCGCCAGAAGTCTGGCGACGGCCTTTGACAGTGCTGGTGAGGCCATGGGTCCGCTCGCCGGTGAGGCGGCTGAGTGTGGCCGCGAACTGGCCCGCCGCATCACCGCCCGTATGCGCCATCACAGGCAGATGGTCTATGGTGTTACCGGCGGTGAGACGACAGTTTCGCTTGGCAGTGTGCCGGGCGGCAAGGGTGGCCGGTCACAGGAGCTGGCGCTTGCCTTTGCCGATGAAATGGCCACCATGGCAAAGCCGCCGGCGCGATGGCTGATTCTGGCTGGTGGAACTGATGGGCGCGATGGTCCGACGGACGCAGCCGGTGCCATCATTGCATCCGGCTCATCTTTTGATCAGCTGGCCGCGATACGGGCATTGGCAGACCATGACAGCTATCACTACCTTGCAGCGCATGACCAGCTTTTGAAAGTGCCGCCGACGGGAACAAATTTGGGTGATCTGGCGATTGTCATCGCCCTGCCATGAAAAAACCGCCCCGGCATGAAAAAACCGCCCCGACGTGAAAAACCGGAAGGGGAAAAGCAAAAAACCCCTTCCGGTTCTCGAGGCCCGTTCAGTGACGATGCCGGGCGACCCCCCCAGGCCTCACGGCATCATCCTTGTGTCTGAACAGGAACTGAACTCTTCTTTCCTATTCGGCTGCTACAGGCTTTTCCTCGGCCTGGAACTGTGCCTCCTCAGTTGAATCATCCATCGCCGTTGTTGCGGATTGCCCGCCTTTGACGGCGACCGAGATGGCATCAAACCAGCCGGCACCAACCTCGCGCTGGTGGCGGGTTGCGGTGTAGCCGCGATCCTCGGCGTCAAACTCGGCATTCTGCAATTCGCAATAGGCGGCCATGCCCCGGTCACGATAGCCGGAGGCGAGCTCGAACATTGAGTAGTTCATTGAGTGGAAGCCGGCGAGTGTGATGAACTGGTATTTATACCCCATTGCGCCAATTTCACGCTGGAAGCGGGCGATATCATCCTGTGACAGGTTGGCCGACCAGTTGAAACTTGGTGAGCAGTTATAGGCCAGCATCTGGTTCGGATGTTCCCTGTGGATCGCTTCGGCAAAGCGTTTTGCCTGATCGAGATCGGGAGTTGATGTTTCCATCCACAGAAGATCGGCATATTCGGCAAAGGCGTTGCCACGGACGACACAGCGCTCGAACGCATCCTTCGGGTCGAGGCGGAAGAAGCCTTCCTCGGTCCGCTCCCCGGTCAGGAAGCGGTGATCACGCTCATCGATGTCGGATGTGATCAGCTTTGCGCTCTCCGCGTCGGTCCGGGCGACGACCATTGTCGGCACGCCAGCCGTGTCGGCGGCCAGACGCGCCGCATTGAGATTGGCGACATGCTGCTGCACGGGGATCAGAACCTTGCCACCCATATGGCCGCATTTCTTTTCAGAAGCCAGCTGGTCCTCGAAATGCACGCCGGCAGCGCCCGCCTCGATATAGCTGCGGGTCAGCTCAAACGCATTCAGCGCGCCGCCAAAACCGGCCTCGGCGTCTGCCACAATCGGCGCAAACCAATCGATGTCGCCTGTTCCCTCAAGCGTCTGGATCTGATCGGCGCGCTGCAGGGTGCGGTTGATCTTGCGTGCCAGTTCCGGCCCGGAATTGGCCGGATAGAGTGACTGGTCGGGATACATGGCACCGGCGGTGTTGGCGTCGGCGGCAACCTGCCAGCCTGACAGATAGATCGCCTTCAGGCCTGCCCGCACCATCTGCATCGCCTGGTTTCCCGACATGGCGCCAAGTGAGTGCACGTAATCCTCGGTGTGCAGGAGGTCCCACAGCTTATTTGCACCATGCCGGGCCAGGGAGTGTTCGATCGGTACTGACCCAGACAGCTTTTTGACATCTTCCATGGAATAGTCGCGTGCGACACCGTCGAAACGTCCGGCCTTTGCACCTGTATGTTCCTCGAAAGCTCTTCTCTCATCTGGTCTGTTTGTCATGGCCCTGTTCCTTCATGCAGAGAGTCATCAATAGACGCGCCCCGGCGCGCCGAAATACCAACCCCTTGGTAGCCCAGCCTGACGTTGCAGACGAGGAAAAAAGTGCAAATATGAAAATAGTAAAAACTTTACATTTTCAATTTTCAATTTTACATTCATGGTGTTTTTACAAACCGTACAGATTTGCATTCCGGACAGATTTGCATTGTGTCGGCTTACGCGCCAGATCGCCGCGGTTGAGGAGAAGGGATATGCAGGAAAAAATTCTTGTCGGGCATAAATTGCGCCGCTTTCGTCAATCGATCGATCTGTCACAGACGGCGATGGCGGAAACCCTCGACATCAGCCCATCTTATCTGAACCTGCTTGAACATAATCAACGGCCCTTGACTGTCAGCCTGCTGTTGCGCCTTGGCAGCGCCTTCGACATTGACCTGAAGGAATTTGCCGAGGATGACAGCGCGGCGCTGTCGACCGAACTGACCGAAGTCTTTGCCGACCCGGTCCTGGCAGGCGAGCGCATTTCGCGGCGTGAATTGCAGGATATGATCACGGCGGCACCGGGCGCGGCGCGCGGGGTGATCAATCTGTTTGAGGCCTATCGCAAGGTGCGTGCCGAGCTTGAGGTCGCCGCCGGTGACGGGCGCGGCGGTGTCGAGACGAACAACCCTGTTGAGCGGATCCGTGATGTGTTGCAGCAGGCGAACAATTATTTTGCGATCATCGAGGAAGCGGCGGACGTCTTTCGCGCGAATACGACGGTTGGGGGCGCAGGGCATGCTGACGCGCTGATGGAGAGTCTTGTCGGCTATGCCGATGAGATGCTGGGCCTGCGTGTCCGGATCATCCCCGTTGCGGTGATGGGGTCGCAGCTGCGCCGCTATGATCAGCACCGCCGGGAAATTCTGCTCAGTGAAGCGCTGCGCCGGCCGCAGCGGCAGTTCCATCTGCTTGTCCAGCTGGCGCTTGTAAGCCAGGCCGAGCAGCTTGACGCTGAATGCGCCCAGCATGACATTGAGGACGCGGCCTGTCGTTCGCTGTTACGGATGACATTGGCTGGTTATTTTGCCGCGGCCGTGATGATGCCCTATGACGCTTTTCTCGAGGCGGCAAAGGAACTGCGCTATGACCTTGATCTGCTTGGACGCCGGTTTGGTGCCAGTTTTGAGCAGGTCTGTCACCGCCTGACCAGTCTGAATGCGCCGACGGCGCGGGGCATTCCCTTCTTCTTTGTCAGGGTTGATGATGCGGGCAATATCTCGAAACGGCTTGCCGCTGGCGGAATGCAGTTTGCCAAACATGGCGGTACCTGCCCGAAATGGAATATACACAAGGCTTTTCGCACGCCCGAGCAGTTGCTCTTTCAGGCAGCCGAATTGCCGAATGGCCAGAAATTCTTCACCATCGCCCGCACTGTGCCACGTATCTGGTCGCGGCCAGATGAGCCGGCACCGGAGTTTGCCGTGGCGCTTGGCTGTGAGATGCACCATGCACGCGATATTGTATATGCCGACCAGCTGGCCCAGGTGAAGGGATCGGCCCTTGATCCCATCGGTATTGGCTGTGCCGTCTGTGAGCGCATGGAATGCACACAGCGGGCGCACCCACCGGTTGGTCATGATGTGAGGTTCGATGGGCCAATGCGGCGGATCGGCCTGTATGACCTTGGATTGAGACAATGATCGCTGTGCCGGCCTGTCAAAGAATTGGCGGCCGGCTGGGATTTCCATGAAATAATATTTCATTTCCATTGCGCTGCTGGCTTGGGTAATAAAATTACACTTGGGTTCCGCCACCGGCGGTTCGGTTTTCTTCACCTGTTTACTCTGCTAGGATAGAGGCGTTGTCCGGGCTGGCTTTCGACGTCCGGACGGCCCCAGAGGAGCGGATCATGGCAGGCGCTGCAGACCATAATGATCGCGGTGAACGCAAGGATGAGGCGGGAGACCGGCTGGCGTCGCTTTATGGCCTGACGCCAAAGGTCGAGGGAGCGATTGTGGCTGCTGTGGACAGGCAGTTGGAAAGCCGCGCACGGGCGCTGGTCGCGCCGCTGCACCCTGCCGACCAGGCTGATCTTCTTGAACGGCTTCCAACGCGCAAGGCCGAGGATTTGGTGCGGATGCTCGGCGATGATCTCGATGCCGAAATGCTGTCCTATCTCGACGAGGCAACGCGCGAGGAAATTGTGGACGTCATGGGTGTGGCGGCACTGGCGCGCCAGCTGCCTGATCTGCCGACAGATGATGCGATCAACATTGTCGAGGAGCTGGAACAGGACGAGATTGATGATGTGCTGGCAGCACTACCTGCCGAGGACAGGGTTCTGGTTGAGGAGGGGCTGTCGTTCCCGGAGGATTCCGCCGGACGGATGATGGAGCGTGAGATTGTCACGGTGCCAACCTTCTGGACCGTCGGCCAGACGATCGATTTTCTGCGGGCCTCGGATCTCGACATCGAGGAATTCTACCTGATCTTTGTTGTCGATGCGGCACGCAACATGGTGGGTGAGGTGCGTCTGAGCAAACTGTTGCGCGCGCAGCGTCCGCGGCGCATTTCGGAGATCATGGAAACCGATTTCCGGAAGATTCCGGTGACCATGGATCAGGAGGAGGTCTCGATCCTGTTCCGCCGCTACGGCATGGTCTGCGCCGGTGTGGTTGATGATTATGGCCGTCTGGTCGGCATGATCACCATTGACGACATCATTGATGTGATCGACGAGGAGGCGGCGGAGGATTTGATGGCGCTGGCTGGTGTCGGCGAGGCGAATGTCCGCTCAAGCCTCTGGGACACGCTGCAGGGCCGGTCCTCATGGCTGTTGATCAATCTGTTTACGGCGATTATCGCCTCGGCGGTGATTGGTCTGTTCGACGCGACCATTGAACAGCTCGTGGCGCTTGCCATTCTGATGCCGATCGTTGCCTCGATGGGGGGCAATGCCGGAACCCAGACCGTGACTGTTGCGGTGCGGGCCATTGCCCTTCGCCAGTTGGACCGCGATGCCGCGATGGCCTTTGTGTGGCGCGAACTGCTGGTTGCCGCGCTCAACGGTGTGGTTTTTGCGATGCTCTCGGCGACAATGGCGTTTCTGTGGTTCAACAATGCCGATATCGCGGCGGTGATGGCCGTCGCGATGTTCGCCAATATGATGATTGCCGGGCTCAGTGGAACGCTGGTGCCGCTCGGGCTGGTGCGTCTTGGTGTTGATCCTGCGGTGGCGTCAAGCGTCTTTATCACCACCATTACCGATGTCGTCGGGTTCTTTGTCTTTTTGGGGCTGGCGGCACTCTATCTGATCTAGCATTCTGACCTGGCCTTGCGCGATGGTGTGGCTGAATATTTTTTGCCTCCCCTTTTTTTGACCCGATCAGCTGCCCATCTGCTGATGATGACGCAATGGTGAGATCCATGACTGTTCACCTGAAAAAACTCTCTGTTGGTTCGGCCTCGCTCGCCAATCTGCGGGAATGGCAGGCAGCGCGCCTTGCCGCGGGCATGGAACTGATCCATGTGACGCGCAATACGCCGCGCCGTGGGCAGGAGGTGCTTGACGGTGGTTCCATTTTCTGGGTGATCAAGGGCTTGATGTGCGCCCGCCAGCCAATCACCGAGCTGCGTGCGATGCAGCGCGCCGATGGGCGTCCTGCCTGCGGCATTGTACTTGCCGCGGACTTGATTGCGGTTGAACCGCTGCGGGTGCGGATTTTTCAGGGCTGGCGATATCTTGAGGCAAAGGACGCGCCAGCCGACAGCCCTGTCAGCGCCGATACTGGCGAGGCGATGCCGGCCGAGATGGCAGCGGAACTGCGCGAGCTTGGCCTGCTCTAGCCGCATATGACAGCCCTTCGCAATCCTGCGACCCTCTACCCTGATCGACTGGACCTGCTGGCAAAGATGCGGAGCCGCTGCCTTTAGTTTATGATCCGTCCTTGGCGAAGGTCACTGCAAACATCGGGTTGCCATCGAACAGATGCTCGCGTTTCGGGCCATTCATCAACTCGAAGCGTTGCATGGAGATCGGTCCTGCCATGCGATAGCCCTCGGACGCCAGATTGCGCCGGTGAAACTCAAGCGCTGCCGCCTCAAAACTCTCGGCGATAATGGTAATGCGATCTTCGTCAGCCATGATGTGGCTCCGTTCTGTCTGGATTTGCTGTGTGCAATATGCCAAATCGCTTGGACTTTGTCAGGCGGTTTTCCGGCCTTTTGGCAAATATTGCTGATTTCATCCTCTGGCCGGGGTCATTTCCTGCGCCATTCCCATGGCGGGCTGAAGCGCCCCTGCCACATGCCGCGCTTCGCTGCTGCGGCGCGTGTTTCATTCTCCACATAGGCGGATGAAAAGTCACGGTAGGCAAGAGCCAGACCCTGGTCCACCAGCGCACCCGCAATATCGTGGCCATTGGCAAAACACTGCATGACAAGCCGCCCATACCGGTCAACATCACGCAGATGACAGCTGAGCTGTGGGGCTGAGCCGGTAAGGTCACGCATCGCATCGCGCGCGGCAAGCCCACAGGACCAGGATGAGCCATCATCAGTCTCGCACTGCTGTTTGAGTTCCGGGGCATCGATTCCGAACAGACGAATTTTCAGCCTGCCGCTGCGCAGGGAATCACCATCAGACACCCGTGTCACCCCGACCTGCCCGGACAGGGCAAACGGGGCGATTGTCGTCTCCGTCGCCTGTGTGCCATGCGGCATTGCAAGGGCGAGACTGAACAGCAGAAGCAGTCTGAGTTTCCAGTACATTAGAAAAATCTAATTCAATTGATAACAAGGCGCTATCCCCCATGTTTGGTGTGGTCATCGGTTGGCAACGACCTTTTGGATGATGCGAAAGGTGGCTTT
>JAYNHH010000006.1:0-58878 GCA_038107835.1 Alphaproteobacteria bacterium | reverse complement strand
CAGGGGATGCGCGCTAATTGACGTAGGGGTTGTCCTTGAAAGGATCTTCGGCATCGCCTGCCTCCTCGTCCGACATCACCCATTCGGCCTCAGGGTTCAAGCTGGCGGCCACGGCACTTGAGGCCTCGGGAATGGCGACAAAGGGGCCCTGCGCTGCGGTTGGAACTGCGCGCCGCCGTGTCATGCGGATGATGACGAATATCGCGGTGGCAATCTGCGTTGATGCCAGAAGCGGAAAGAAACTGCCGACGCCCAGATATTCGAGCGACAGCGCCGCAAGTGGTGAGCCGATAACCGCACCGGCGCCACTCATCATCACCAATCCAGAGGCGACGGCAACCATCTGGGAGGGCGTCAGAAAATCGTTCGCATGGGCGATGCAAAGTGAATACATGGGAAACAGAAACCCACCGAAAACAACCATGCAGACAAGCAGGAGAGCAAATTGACCAAGCTCGAGTTGCCACGCAAGGAGCAATGTGGCGGCAGCCATCGCCGAAACGCCAAGGATGACGACGCGCCTGTCAAACCGGTCCGACAGCCGGCCCACCGGATATTGCAGCAGCATCGCGCCGATCACCGGGGCTGTCATGAAATAACCGATCTCGCTGCTGCTCATGCCAATCGACTTGCCATAGACCGCGCCCATGCCGAAGACCATCGCGATCGACATGCCGTTCAGTGCAAGGCCGATAACAGCAAGTGGCGAAATCTGGAAGATCCGCCGCAGGCTGATGCGTTCGGGTGCCGAAAATTCCGGTGCCTTGCCGACGCTGACCAGGATCGGCACGACGGCCAGCGAGACCAGAACAGATGCCAGCAGGAACAGCTCAACCCCGGTTTCGCTGCCCAGCGAAATCATCAGCTGGCCACCGGCGATGCCTGCCATTGTCACGATCATGTAGAGGGATAGCATCTGCCCCCGTGTCTCATTGGTTGATTGATCATTTAGCCAGCTTTCGCAGACGATATACATGCCGGCAAAGCTGAACCCTGTCAGAATTCGCATGAATGCCCAGACATAGGGATCAACGATCGCCGCATGCACCAGAACCGCGGCAGAGGCAATGGCCGACATTGCGCCAAACACACGCACATGGCCAACATTGTTGAGAATATGTGGGACGCCCAGAGACCCCAGAAAAAGGCCCAGATAATAGCCGGCCATGATCAGACCCGTTGCGACATTGCTGAAGCCGGCATCGGATGAGCGAATGCCGAGCAGGACCATTTGCAGGCCATTTCCCGCCATGATCAGCAACAGGCCGAAAAACAGGGTCCATGAGGCAGCGGCAGATCTCAGCATGGCCGATATCCAACTCCAAAAAACCCAAAAAAGCGGTGTTCACGACCAGGGTGATAACCGGATTATCGGGTGTCCTGTAAAAACGGAAAAGATACGCTTCGATACGGCTTGGCAAAGCCTGCCGTCTGTCTTGCATTCAACAAAATTCAGTCGTTTTGAAGACAAAGTAAATTTTTCTGGATCACGGGTTGCCAGAGGGCCCATCTGAACCGTTCTGCAGTGGGAAAGTCGCCTCAAAAATAGCCACGACCGTCTCGCGTTCGCCGTCCAGCATGGCGACCAGCTGCGGCTCGTCGGCGGCGTCATTGTTCTGGGCAATGAACCGGACAACGGCAGCGTTAAAATCATCGGCATTCTGCCCAACCGCGCCAACACACAGGCGCAGGCTGGCATAGACATTGCTGAACAGCTGGCTTGCGCTTTCCAGATTGGCAGCATCGGTCTGGCTGATGCGCTCATGGCGCGCCAGCGTGGAGATGATTTCGATCTGGTCCTGACCTGTACCTGTAAAAAGGTCGGCATGGACAAGGCGCAATCCCTGCACCAGAAGATCGAGTTCGGCCATCCCACCCGGCAGTTTGCGCAGCTGCAGCGCCGGTGCGCTCCCATAGGCGTCTCGCAGGCGTCGCCGCATATCAAGAACCGCATTGCCGACAATTGGCAGGTCGATTTGATGCTGCGTTGTTTCGTCGATGGCCTCGGTGAGTGCTGTCACCACGGCCGGTGCCTGCGCCGGGTCCGTGATGATCCGCGCCTTGGCAAGCGCCAGCTTTTCCCACACCCAGGCGTCTTTTCTGTAATACTCGGTGAGTCTCTCAAGACCGACGGCGACGGCTCCCCTGTCACCATCGGGACGCAGGCGCATGTCCACCTCATACAGGCTTCCCTCGGCGGTTGGTCGGCTCAGCCAGTTGACAAAGGTCTGGGTCAGGCGGGTGAAATAGGCCTGAGACCCCAGCGCACGATCACCCGTTGACTGGGCGTTTGCTCCGGCCTGAAAGACGACCACAAGATCCAGATCTGAATGCGCGGTCAAGGCTCCGGTGCCAAGCCGGCCAAGCGCCAGAATTGCGCTATGACCATCAATGCTGCCATGTCGGCGCTGCATGTCCTGAATGGCCAGTTGATGCACGGCACGAACGACAGCATCGGCGATCATGCTCAATGCGTGGCCGAGATCGGCTGGATGCAGAATGTGGCTCAGTGCCTGAACCTCGCATTGGAAACGCCATTCGCGTGCCCGTCGCTTTATTGCGTCAAGCGCTTCCTCGACTGACAAATCGGCGATGGTGGCCTGCATCTGCTCTGCCAAAATGACGGCATCGGGCAGAGGATCGAAGAAATCGTCAAACAGGACAAGGTCAAACAGGGCTGGGTTGCGGCGCAGATAGGATGCCATCCGTGGCGAGAGAACCAGCATGTCACAAAGCAATTTCGTCAATTGCCGGTTATGGTCGAGAAGTGAGAAGATCTGAACGCTTGCTGGCAGCGCCTCGGTGAATTGGGCAAAGGCGGCGAATTGGTCATCTGGCGAGGTGCCACCTGCCAGATGGCCAAGAATGGTTGGCATCAGCCGGTTCAGCAGGGATCGCGCTCTCTCCCCCCTTGTAGTGGCAATCCGGCCAGCCATCCAGCCATCCAGCGTGGCACAGACATCACCCGGTCGCTGGAATCCATGCGCAGCAAGCCATTGCATGAGCTGCTCGGTGTCATCAAGCAGCAGGTTTTCACCGTCGCCCTCGCTGGCGATGCTGGTCTGCTCGGCGTCCTCGAGAAGGTTGTGCGTGGTGTTCGTGCCGATGGCCTGCATTACGCTGGCAAGCACGGCAAGGAAGCTCGCGCTGTTTTCATGGCCGAGGAACTGGACGAATTGCATCAGTTCGGCCTCGCTGCGTGGCAATGAATGTGTCTGGGCGTCGCTGAGCATCTGCAGGCGGTGTTCGACGCGGCGAATGGTGTGATAGAGATCCGCCAGATTGCGCGCCTGGTCCGGGCTGATCCAGTCTTCATTAGCCAGCGCCTGAAGGGCAGGCAGTGTGCGGGCCTGACGGATGGCGGGAACACGGCCCCCTGTGACCAGTTGCAGGACATGGGTAAAGAATTCGATCTGGCGAATGCCATTCTTGCCGGTTTTCAGATTATAGCCATGCCAGCCGGATGTCTGCACCGGCCGGCGCAGCATCGAATTCATATCATGCATCACCGTGTAATCCAGCGTCCGTCGCCAGATGAAAGGCTGAATGTCGGCGAGAAAGGCGCTGCCAAGTGCGAGATCGCCGGCGATTGGCCTGGCCCGGATGAAGGCCGCTCTCTCCCAGGTGCGGGCAATTGATTCATAATAGCCAAGTGCCGCGCCGATCTGGATGCTGACAGCTGTCGCTCCCGGGTCCGGACGCAGGCGCAGATCAACCCGCCAGCCAATACCATCCCCCGTACTCTGCGATAGCAGTCGAACCAGGGCGCGTGTCTGCTCAACATAGAATTGCTGGGCCTTATCGGCGGCAAACAGCGGCGTGGTGTCAGGATCGTGAAGAATGATCAGGTCAATGTCGGATGAGTAATTCAGTTCCGACGCCCCCAATTTGCCAAGCGCGAGGATGATCCAGCCACAATCTGCCATATCCTCGGCGGGTGGAGGGCATTGGCCACGCCCCGCCGCCCGGTCAAACAGGTAACGGACCGTCGCGCGAACCGCGGTCTCGGCGGCGCTGCTGAGCCATTGCATCTGCGTCGCAACATCTGCCTTTGTGGCAAGATCAGACAGCGCAACGGCGAGCGCACTGCGCTGGCGAAGCTGGCGAATGGCCCGCATCATGGCGGCATCATCCTTGATTGTCGGCGTTGTCGCTCTCAGCTCATCACAGGCGGCGGTGACGATTGCGGCTCCCTGTTCCCGCAGGATTGGCACGATGGCGTCCTGATGCCGCCGTGCCAGTGTCTGGAGATGGCGGGAATGCACCAGCATGGCTGCAAGCGCGTCCGCCGAAACGCCGGAGTCGGCCTCACCCAGAACAGTGTCTGCCCAGGACACAAGATCGGCATAGACCGGTTGCAGATCTGCCGAGATGACAGGCAGACCGAGGCACAGCTGGGTGACTTCGATGAGGGCTGGATCACTGGTCATCAAACGAGCATAGCGAAGCTCGGCAGACATACAACCAGATCATCCGGCCAACCAGATCATCCCGACAGGATCCGCCCTCCGGCCTTCATTCTGTCAAGGCCACGCTGCATCCGCCATGTCAGCGTCAGCGCCGAGGCGGCAAGGCCAACCAACAGGCCGGCCCAGACGCCAACGGGCCCCAATCCAAAGGTAAAGCCCATCAAGGTTCCGCCACCAACGCCGAAAAGCCAGAAACTGCCGATGGCCAGCAGGGCCGGGATGCGGGTGTCGTTCAACCCACGCAGAACCGAATTGGCGATGCCCTGCAACCCGTCGGGGATCTGAAACAGGGCGGCAATCAACACCATTGGCAGGGCCAGCGTTACGACCTCGTCAAGCAGCGGGTCGTCCTGATTGAGATAGATTTCAACAAGCGCCTCTGGCCAGATCAGCAGAATCGCCATGGTGACCGAGGTCACAAGAATGCCAACCAGCATCACCGAATGTGCGCTTCGTCCCAGATTCTGCCTGTCCTGCCTGCCGGCATAGTGGGCGACGCGGATCGTTCCGGCCTGCCCCAATGCGATTGGCACCATGAAAGCCACCGCGGCAATCTGGTTGGCAATCGCACTGGCCGCCAGCCCGGCGGTACCAAACAGGCCGATGATCAGGCCAATGGCGATGAACATCCCGCTTTCGGCAACGATTGTCAGTCCGATGGGAAAGCCCAATGTCGCGATCCGGCGGGTGATCTGCCAGTCCATGACCCAGAGTCGCTGAAAGGGTTTGGACGATTTATAGGGCTCGGAGGTGGCGATATAGATCATCAGGCCGATGCTGACCAGCAGCCAGGTCAGGCTGGTTGCCAGCGCGATTCCGGCCAACCCCATTGCCGGCACCGGGCCAACGCCGTGAATAAAGGCATAATTGCCTATGACGTTGAAGCCAAGTCCCAGCAGGGTGGCAATGACCTGCGGTAGTGGCTGCTGATGCGCCACGATATATTGCCGCAGCACAAAGAAGATGAAATTGAAGGGCAGGCCGATTGCCGACCAGATCAGGAAATCTGTCGCCATATGTGACAGCTCCGGGTCCTGCCCCAGCCAGACAAGAATTGTCGGGCCGGCAACCACTAGTGGCGCAAACAGGATGCCGATGGCAACGCCGATTACCAGCCCCTGCCGCAGGGCGCGCCGGATCTGCCGATCATCATGCGCGCCCAGCGCCTGGGCGATCAGCGCGCCAACCGGCAATGTCATTCCCAGTGCAAAGAAATAGACTGGCTGATAGTAACGCTGGCCAAGCGAGCCTGCCGCCAGATTGATGCTGTCGATCCAGCCCATGGCGATGATGTCTGCTGTCGAGATGCCGATCACCGACAGCGCACCGATGACAATTGGCATCGCCAGCCTGATATTCTGCCAGTGATGATAGGCCCAGCCAAGCGCCTGCTCGGACCGCTGTTCCCTGTCGCCTGTCTTTTCTGATGCTGTTGTCATTTCGGGTTTGGGGCCTCGGAACTGCGGCGTCTGGCGCGGCATGGGAAGAGATAAAATGGCCGGGATGCAATGTTTTTGCCGCCTTGGCCAATAACCTGTTATTACTTCAATTGTTCAGCAAAAGATATGCCGTCACGGGCGGCACCCCATCTGAAAGGTTTCGAGTGCGATGACAGGCAGTGGTAAAGATGGTGGCCGTTCGGATGGCAAAAAGGGGCCATCAGGGCGCAGCTATCGCGGCAAGGCCGGTCTCACGCGCCAACCAAAAAAGATGCGCGGTCGCAAGGTGTCGTCGCAGCGCTGGCTGACCCGCCAGCTGAATGACCCCTTCGTTGCCGAGGCCAAATCCCGTGGGTTTCGCTCGCGCGCGGCGTTGAAACTCGAACAGATTGATGACCGTTACAGACTGTTCCAGCCCGGCATGGCCATTGTCGATCTTGGCTGCGCGCCCGGTGGCTGGATGCAGGTGGCCTCAATACGAACCAGACTGGGGCAGGGGTCGGCCCGCCTCGTTGGCATTGATCTGCTGGAAACCGAGGTCATCGTCGATGCCGATATTTTTGTTGGCGACATGATGGATAATGCCATGCTGGCCCGGGTCCGTGACGCTGTTGGCGGGGCTGCCGACGGGGTGTTGAGCGATATGGCGGCCGCCACGACCGGCCACCGGCCAACGGACCATCTCCGAACCACCGCGCTGCTTGAGGCGGCGCTGGATTTTGCGCTGGAAATTCTGAACAGGGATGGGTTCTTTCTGGCGAAATGTTTTCGCGGTGGTGCCGAGCGTAGCGTCCTCGACGTCATGCAGCGCAACTTTACCACGGTGCGTCATGTAAAACCTGCTGCAAGTCGGCAGGAATCAGTCGAAAGCTATGTATTGGCAACAGGTTTTCATGGTGACGGTCTTCGCAATGACGGTGAAAATCCGGCACCGGATGACGGTGATGCAGGGCCGGAAAAGACGGTTGACGGAAGCGGATTTTCCCCGATTTAGGGGCTATGATTCGAAACCATGCTTGGATATAGTGCGGAGCCACCGAACAGAGGCCCCTGGCGGGCCTGCGTGACGAAAGGCGCCCCATGAAAATCCGCGAAGCACTGACGTTTGACGATGTACTTCTCCAACCCGCACGCTCAGCCATTCTGCCAGGTGACACCAATGTCAAAACCCGGTTGACGCGGTCGCTTGACCTCAACATACCGTTGATCTCAGCTGCAATGGACACCGTAACCGAACACCGCCTTGCCATCGCCATGGCACAGGCTGGCGGCATAGGTGTGATTCACAAAAATCTGTCAATCGAGGAACAGGCTGGCGAGATCGCCAAGGTCAAGCGGTTTGAATCCGGGATGGTCGTCAATCCGCTGACGATCACCGCAGATAGGACATTGGGTGACGCGCTGGCGATGATGAAGGATCATCATATTAGCGGCGTTCCGGTGGTTGAAGGCGTTGGCGTTGGCCCGCACCGGCTTGTCGGAATTCTGACCAACCGGGATGTGCGCTTTGCCAGCGACATGGATCAGCGGGTTGGCGATCTGATGACGCGCGAGGTCGTCACCGTTCGCGATGGGGCAACGCAGGATGACGCCAAGAGATTGCTGCATGAAAACCGGATTGAAAAGCTGGTCGTGGTCGATGCCGAGGGGCGCTGTACAGGTCTGATCACCGTCAAGGATATGGAAAAGGCGAAAAATCATCCGATGGCCTCAAAGGATGGCGCGGGACGGTTGCTTGTTGCGGCCGCGACAGGCGCTGGCAGCGATGGTCTTGCCCGAGCTGAGGCGTTGATCGACGCTGGTGTCGACGTCATCATTGTCGATACCGCGCATGGCCATTCTGAAGGCGTTCTCAATGCCGTCTCCGCAGTTCGTAAAATGGCCAATGCGGTGCAGGTGATTGGCGGCAATGTCGCCACCGCCGATGGTGCGAAGGCGTTGATCGATGCGGGGGCCGATGCGGTCAAGGTCGGGATTGGTCCGGGGTCGATCTGCACGACACGGATGGTGGCTGGTGTCGGCGTGCCACAATTGACAGCCATCATGGACGCAGCGGAAATATGCCATGGCGAGGGCGTGCCGGTCATTGCCGATGGCGGGATCAAATATTCCGGTGACCTTGCAAAAGCAATCGCTGCTGGCGGAGATGTCGCAATGATTGGTTCACTGCTTGCCGGAACCGATGAAACGCCCGGCGAGGTCTATCTGCATCAGGGACGGTCCTACAAGGCCTATCGGGGCATGGGTTCAACCGGTGCCATGGCCCGCGGCTCGGCGGATCGCTATTTCCAGGCGGAAATCTCGCAGCCTCTCAAGCTGGTGCCCGAAGGCATCGAGGGGCAGGTACCCTATAAGGGTGCCACCGAAAATGTCCTGCATCAGCTGCTGGGTGGCCTGCGGGCTGCAATGGGCTATACCGGCAATGCCACGATCTCCGACATGCAGACGAACGCGCAGTTCCTGCGGATCACCGGGGCTGGCCTTGCGGAGTCGCATGTCCATGACGTGACAATCACGCGCGAGGCACCGAACTACAGGCCCGGAATGTAGGCGCTTTGGACCAACTGGAGTTTCGATCACCAAACGCCGGTGATCATTTTTGACATTGTTTTTGGCACCGTTGAGTTGGCGGTTCCTGCAAGAGGAAGAATTCATGACGCCAGCCGCTCGGCTTGCCGCTGTAATCGAGATCATCGACGAGATGGAGGAGACCCATCTTGCCGGCTATGGGTTGCGCAGGGGATTGCAGCGGCGGCGCTATGCAGGCTCGGGAGACCGGCAGGCGATCTCTGCCATGTTCTGGCAGGTGCATCGGGCCTGGGCGCGCCTGTTCTGGCATTTGCAGCAATGTGGATGCGAGGTCACGGCCCGCAGCATCACGATCGCCGCCCAGATGCTGGTTGACCGGCAGCTGCCAGCGGAAATCACGGCACTGTTCGGCGGCGAGGGCAAGCATAATGCGGCGGCACTGAGTGCCGATGAGCTGGAGCTTGTTGCGCAATTGGCCGAACGACAGCTGGATCACCCTGACATGCCTCGTGATGTGGCGCTTGAATGGCCTGATTTTCTGATGGCAGATGCTGTTGCCGCGCTTGGTGAGTCGGCCGAGGCCGAATTGCTGGCGTTGCAGGGCGAGGCGGCAACCGATGTCCGGATCAACCCGGTAAAACTTGGTGACAGGCGCGTGCTGCGGGAAAAATTTGCCGGCCGTGGTCTCAAATGTCATCTCAACACGCTCTCGCCCATTGGCATTCGGCTGGAAAAACGCACCCGCACCGAGGATTTGCCTGAATGGAAGAAGGGGCTGTTTGAGTATCAGGATGAGGGATCGCAGATTGCGGCGCTGCTGTGTGACGCACGGCCAGGCATGCAGGTGGTTGATATGTGCGCCGGTGCTGGTGGCAAGGCGCTTGTGATGGCGGCGCAGATGCAGAACAGGGGGCGCGTTCTGGCGCTTGATTCCGATGCTGAACGGCTGGAACGCGGCGGTGAGCGGATGCGCCGCGCCGGCATCCACAACATTGAACGAAAACATGTCGGTGACAGTTGGGGGACGAAGCGCTGGCGTGGCAAGTTTGACCGGGTGGTGATTGATGCGCCCTGTTCAGGGTCCGGCACATGGCGACGTCAGGTTGACGCCCGCTGGCGATGCAGCAGTGACGATCTTGCCCGCTATGCCGGCCTGCAGGCGCAATTGCTCGACAAGGGGCGTGCCATGGTCACGCCCGGCGGCCGGATCATCTATATCACCTGTTCGGTTCTGGCCAGTGAGGGTGCGGCGCAGATTGACCGGCTGCTGGCAGAAGCGCCGGAACTGGAGTTGGCCGATATTGGTGAAATCTGGCAGGACACGATTGGCACGCAGCAAGGTGGTGCCTGTCCGCCATTGGATGGGGGGATGCTGCGGCTGCTTCCCGGACGTGACGGCACGGATGGGTTTTTCATGGCGGTATTGCAGGCGCGTCTGCGCTGATGGCTTTTGGGGACCTGCATAATAACAAGGCTGGATAGGCAAGATGACGAATGATTCAATTCTGATTATTGATTTTGGCTCGCAGGTGACGCAGCTGATCGCACGGCGTCTGCGTGAGGCGGGTGTCTATACCGAGATTTTGCCCTGCACCACGACAGCAGACAAAATCAGCACTGCGAGGCCGCGGGGGATCATTCTATCGGGTGGACCGGCATCGGTGGCGATGGCGGATACGCCGCGCGCCCCGCAAATCGTTTTTGATCTGGCGGTGCCGGTGCTTGGCATCTGTTATGGCCAGCAGACAATGTGCCAGCAGCTCGGTGGACGCGTCGAGCCGGGAACAAGCCGCGAATTTGGCCGCGCCGAGTTGCAGATCATCGAGCCATCGGCCCTGTTTGAAGGGGTGTGGGATGATGCCACCCCGCATCACACTGTCTGGATGAGCCATGGTGATCACGTTGCCGCGCTTCCCGATGGATTTCGCGTGGTGGCAAAATCTGCCGGTGCGCCCTTCGCCGCTGTTGCCGATGAGGCCCGTCACTATTACGGCGTTCAGTTCCATCCCGAGGTTGTTCATACCGAAGGAGGTGAGCGTTTGCTTTCGCGCTTTGCCCTTGGCATCTGTGGCTGTTCCGGCAGCTGGTCGATGGCCGCCTATCGGCAGCGGGCGATTGCCGCCATTCGCGCGCAGGTTGGTGATGGCAAGGTGATTTGTGGCCTGTCTGGCGGTGTTGATTCATCTGTTGCCGCCGTGCTGATCCATGAGGCGATTGGCGAGCAATTGACCTGTGTGTTTGTCGATCATGGGTTGTTGCGGGCTGGCGAGGCCGAGGAGGTGGTCAGGCTTTTTGGAGGACATTACAACATCCCGCTGATCCACAAGGACGTGGCTGAGCTGTTTCTTGGCCGCTTGGATGGCGTCAGTGATCCGGAGCAGAAACGCAAGATCATCGGCAACAGCTTCATCGAGGTGTTTGACGCCGAGGCGGCGAAGATCGACGGCGCGCGGTTTCTGGCGCAGGGTACCCTCTATCCTGACGTGATCGAGAGCATTTCAGCCGCCGGCGGTGACGCGGTGACGATCAAGTCGCATCATAATGTTGGTGGCCTTCCCGACGACATGGCGCTTGAGCTTGTCGAGCCGTTGCGCGAATTGTTCAAGGATGAGGTGCGGGCCCTCGGGCGTGAGCTTGGCCTTCCTGAAATTCTGGTCTCACGCCATCCGTTTCCGGGGCCGGGCCTTGCCATCCGCGTTCCAGGCGCGATCACCCGCGACAAGCTGGATATCCTGCGCGAGGCGGATGCCGTCTATCTCGATGAGATCCGCAAGGCTGGCCTCTATGATGAGATCTGGCAGGCCTTTGCCGTGCTGCTGCCGGTGCGAACCGTTGGTGTGATGGGTGACGCCAGATCCTATGACTATGCCTGTGCGCTGCGGGCTGTGACGTCCAGCGATGGCATGACGGCTGACAGCTATCCGTTCACGCACGAGTTTCTCTCGCGTACGGCTACGCGGATCGTGAATGAGGTCAGGGGAGTCAACCGGGTGACCTATGACATCACCTCTAAACCACCTGGAACTATTGAGTGGGAATGATAGACTTAATTTAAGTAATTGAAAATATTGTATAAAAAATTCATAGTGACTGAATTATGAAAAGTTAAGTCATTGATAAAATTAGGTTATTTTTTCGGTATTACAAAGAAACCTACAAACTACAGGTACAATTGCGAAACGTAGAAATGACTGAAAAAATACTACCAGAATTAAACATAAGAACTTATCAGCATTCAGATATGGAAGACGTCATTCATATTTGGAAAGAATGCGGTTTGATAAGAAGTTTGAATAACCCAAAATTAGATATTCAGCGTAAAGTAAAAACACAAAATGATTTATTTTTTGTCGCTGAACTCTCAAACAGAATAATTGCTACTGCGATGTTTGGTTATGATGGACACAGAGGATGGTTAAACTACTTCGCAGTTCTCCCTAAATTCCAAAAAAGTGGCTATGGAAAACAGTTATTAGAATTTGGAGAAAAGATTCTTTTTGATAAAGGCTGCCCAAAAATAAACCTTCAAATTAGAGCAGATAACAAAGAAGCGATAAACTTTTATAAAGCAGTTGGCTACAATGAAGATGAAGTAATCAGTTATGGAAAAAGGTTGATTGAAGATTGAGCCATTTACTTACAAAGTACTTACATAGTAATGAAAGTCTCTTGCCTTTAAAAGCCAACCAATTAATCTAGCCCGTAAATAAAACGTTCCTTTTTTGGTGTAAGTGTTTTGACGTTAAATTTAATCATAATGCTTATAATGCGCCGAATACCGTTGGAGTCTTGATGTTCGAGAATAGTACGATTTTGATAACCGGGGGTACTGGTTCTTTCGGAAAAAAATTCATCCCAATGACGCTGAGTATGTCGAAAGTAAAAAAAATCATCATTTTTTCTCGCGATGAAATGAAGCAGTGGGATATGGCTAAAAAATATGATCAAGACGATAGGGTCAGGTTTTTTATTGGTGATGTACGTGATAAAGATCGTCTATCGAGAGCCCTTGACGGGGTGGATTATGTGGTTCACGCAGCGGCCACGAAAATTGTCCCGACTGCTGAATATAACCCATTTGAGTGCGTGAAAACCAATATAATTGGGGCGATGAACGTTATAGACGCGTGTATTGATAAAAAAGTTAAAAAAGTGATAGCTCTGTCTACCGACAAGGCCAGTAGTCCGGTCAATTTATATGGAGCTACAAAGCTTGCGTCTGACAAGCTTTTTATTGCAAGCAACTCCTACTCAGGGGAACATGGTACTAAATTTGCACTTGTTCGGTATGGAAACGTCATGGGGTCACGAGGCTCTGTCATTCCATTTTTCATGTCAATTAGTGATGCAAAAGTTCTTCCAATTACCGACTTTCGCATGACCAGGTTTATGATATCACTTGACCAAGCAGTGGAGTTGGTTTGGACAGCTTTTGGAGACTCTGAGGGTGGAGAAATTTACGTTAAAAAAATTCCGTCTATGAAAGTGACGGACATTGCAAAAGTCATTTCGCCAAGCGCAGGCCATGAAAAAGTTGGAGTTCGGCCAGGAGAAAAAATTCATGAGCAAATGATTGGTGAAAACGACGCGGCTCATACATACGAATACGACGGGTATTATAAAATATTGCCTACAATTCATAGTTGGGGTAGCGATGAAAAACGCATCAAAGAGGGTAAAAAAGTTCCTAGTGATTTTATTTACTCGAGCGAAAATAATGAGGAATGGATGTCTGCAAATCAATTAAAGAGTTGGATTAATTTAAACCAAACTTCAATAGGCAGAATTTGATTGAAAATTGCAATTGGGACAGCAAACTTTGGGATGAACTACGGTATCAAAAGTGACGACCTGGCCTTGCCCAGAGAAGAGATCTTGAGCATCCTTAACGCCGCACATCGACACAAGATCACCGATATTGATACCGCAAAATCCTATGGAAATTGTGAAACAGTTCTTGGAGAGTGTGGTGTGGGATCTTTCCAGGTAACGACTAAAATAATTATCGATCAAGATCACACCAAATTAGGTTTTGAGGCTTGGCTCCTAGATCAAATAGAAGACTCCTTGGCAAAACTTAAAATTGACAAGCTATACGGATTACTGGTTCACAATTCAGACGCTCTGCTCTCTGTCGATGGCGGGGTGGTTGCATCGGCTCTCGAAAAAGCAAGAAAATTGGGTTTAGTAAAAAAAGTGGGTTTTTCAATCTACTCTCCTTCAAATCTTAATTTTATCACTGAAAAGTTTTGGCCTGATCTACTCCAGTCCCCCTACAACATTTTGGATCATCGTCTCGCGTGTAGTGGCTGGTTAAACGTTCTCAAAAACAACGGAACTGAAGTCCATTGCCGCTCAGTCTTTCTAAAAGGTTTGATAACCACCAGTGTGGAACAACGCCCCCCTTACTTCTCGAGGTGGAAACACGTTTTTGATGGCTTAGATAGAACGGCCGCATTTATGGGCCTTAGTCAGGCCGAACTTTGTCTAATAGATGTGCTCAAAAACCATCACATTGATAAAATTGTTGTAGGTGTTCAGAGCGAAAGGCAGTTGCTAGAATTGGTCGAGATGTGCAGCTCATCGTTTCAAGTCAACATACCCTCATTTTGTTCTGACGATCTAGATTTAATCGAGCCATATCGCTGGCCGGCAAATTTATGAGTGTCGTAACCGTCATACAAGTGAGAACCAATTCGTGTCGGCTCCCGAAAAAGGCTCTTCTCCCTCTTGGAGACACTTCGGTGATAGGCTTCCAAATTGGTCGGCTGTATTCATGCAAAGGCATCGGTGAATTGGTTGTGGCCACGACAACAAAAGAGTCAGATGATGTGTTGGCGCAACATCTTAAATCATTGGGAGTTCGGGTCTTTAGAGGTTCAGAGAAAGATGTGCTGAATCGGTTCTATCAATGTGCAAAACTGTATGATGCAGAAATTGTTGTGAGACTTACTGGAGATGACCCTTTCAAAGACCCTTCGGTGGTTATGAGTTGTCTTAAGTTGATGCAAAATGATCGTAGGTTAGATTATGCCTCGAATACAATGACTCCTACTTACCCTGAGGGGATCGATGTTGAGGTTATAAGTATGTCAGCTTTGAGTGTCGCGAACGCGGAAGCCGAACTCGTGTCTGACCGCGAACATGTGACGCCCTTTATCTGGCGTAACAAAGAGAGATTTAAAACGAAGGATTTAAAAAGCAGCCCAGATTTAAGCAAATATAGGCTTACAGTTGACTACCAGTGTGACTACGAGGTTGCAAAGAAAATAGCTGCAAACTTTTCACCAAGAACAAACTTTAGCTATCTCGAAATAATTAGATACCTAGAAACCGATAAAAGTCTGCAAGATCTCAACGGTTTTATCAAAAGAAATGAGGGCTATTTGTATAGTCTGGCTAAGGAGCTGGAATAAATGAACCGGATAACGGATCTTGAGAAGAAATATGTTTTACAAGTTCTTGAAAGTGGATTCAGGACATCATCTGGTGCAACTTTTATGCAGAAATTTGAAGCTGCTTTCGCATCAAAGTTTGGAGCCTCTCATGCGATTTCTTGCGTCAATGGAACTGCAACGATGCATGCAATCCTTGAAGCCGCGGGGGTGGGTGTTGGGGATGAAGTAATAGTGCCGCCGCTCACGATGTCTGCAACAAGCTTCGCCGTTTTACAAGCTAACGCAACACCAGTATTCGCGGATGTGTGCCCTGATACTTTTTTAATTGATCCCAAATCTATCGGAAAATGCATTACAGACAAAACAAAAGCGATAATCACAGTAGCGCTCTACGGGCTTTCTCCTGAAATTGATGAGATTTATCAGATTATCAATGGGAAAAAGATTTTTGTACTTGAGGACAATGCAGAGTGTTTTGGTGGAACTTATAAGGATAAAATTGTCGGAACTCTCGGTAATGCGGCAAGCTTTAGTTTTCAAAGCTCCAAACACTTGACTTCAGGTGAGGGTGGAATAGTGCTAACAATGGATGCTGAACTGGCTAACAAGGTTAGACAAATAAATTCACTTGGATATGCGGGAGTATCAGCCTCAAACGCGAAAATCTCAAAAAGTGATATCCAGCATCCAAGTTACTCAAGACATGCATCTCTTGGATGGAACTATCGAATGCCAGAACTCTGTTGTGCTGTTGCGCTTGCACAAACTGAGAGAATGGAAGAACTGGTGGAAACTCGAGTTAAGGCAGCAAATATTTTTACTGAGGCGACGAGTGATTTCACGGATTGGTTTGTGCCTCAGGCTAATCCGGAACATTGCAAAAATAGCTATTGGTCATGGGTTGCATTCAACAAAAATGATGATCACAACTGGGAGGTCATCCGGGATAGCTTGTTGAAAAATGGTCATGATGGCGTGTACGCTGCTTGGAAGTTGTCGTACGAAGAGCCGATGTTCAAAAAAATGGAGTTTTTGGGGAGACAAGAATATATATCTAGTGAAAACAAGAAAAGATATTCTAATAGTCCTTGTCCTGTAGCCGAATATCTACAACCAAGACTCTTTCAATTTAAGACGAATTACTGGAACCTCAGCGATGCTCACCGACAAGCCGAGATAATCAGGAAAACACTGAAACAATTCAATTGAAGAGTAGCCGTGATGATCGCTATTATTGGAGCCAGCGGTATGTTGGGGCAGGCACTTTGTCGAGAAGCACAGCGAACAGGAGTATCGTATCTCGCAGTAGACAGAAAGCTTGTCGATTTAGAACGCTTCGAAAGATTGCGGAAAATCATTGATGAAATCGATGTAAAACTTATCTACAACTGCGCCGCAAATATAAATATTACTCAATGCGAATTAGATCCATCTGCAACAGAGGTGATTAATTGTTGGTTGCCTAAATTTTTGTCCGAGTATTGTGACGTTAGGGGATGTAAACTAGTCCATATTTCCTCAGATCATTTTTACGACTCAGGTGGTAGACAAGCGCATAAAGAGACTGAGTCAATGACGCTTTTTAACAATTATGCGCGCCAAAAATATGAGGCGGAGCTGCTGATAATGGCTCACAGCGCATCTTCATTAATTTTGAGGACAAGTATTTTAGGTTATCGTGCAGATGGAACATCCTTGGTTGACTGGATACTTAGGCAATTGAAACAAAATGCGGTTATCCACGGGTTTCACGATGCCTACACCAGTGCGTTTGATGTCGCGACTTTAAGCAACTTCTTGCTAGAAAAGAAAATCACCCGATTATCCGGCGTTTATAACATTTGTGCTTCAGAGGTTTATTCAAAGAAAGAACTCATTGATAAAATAATTGAAAAACTTGGGTTGGGGATTTTATCGAAAAGTGTGTCTGCTAAAGGTCTAAAACCAACAAGGGCGCTTTCATGTGGGCTAAATTGCGAAAAAATAATAGCAGCAACTTCAATTGACTTGCCCAGCCTCTCTGATGTGATTGAAAATCTAAATGTGAGAGAAGAATATGAAAAAATATAAAGAGTCGTTTGAGATCGCGGATAGTAAAATATCGTCAAGTTCTGAAACTTACTTTATTGCTGACATCGCTGCAAATCATGATGGAAACTTGGAAAGAGCACTCGAGCTTATCAATTTGGCAAAAGAATCAGGGGCGGACTGTGCGAAGTTTCAACATTTTAAAGCCGACAAAATAGTCAGTGATTTTGGCTTTCGCCAAATGTCGGAGGAAGCTCTATCGCACCAGGCATCGTGGGAAAAATCTGTTCCTGAGATATACGAACAATACCATACGCGCAGGGAATGGAATGGTCGTTTGCTGGAAGAGTGCAAAAAAGCGCGGATAGAGTTCATGACAACTCCGTATGACATAGACGCTGTTCATGATTTAATTAATCACGTGAACGCAATAAAGATTGGCTCTGGAGACATCACATATCTAAAGTTTCTAGAAGAAGTGGCAAAAAAAAATAAACCAATTCTGTTGGCAACTGGAGCGTCCGATATTACAGAAGTGGTTAAGGCTGTGGATGTTGTTACAGAACATAATGCTGAAATATGCCTTATGCAATGTAACACCAATTACACTGGCTCAGAAGAAAATTTTTCTTGTGTAAATCTGAATGTGCTTAGGAGTTATCAAGTTAGATATCCTGGCATGCCTCTAGGGCTGTCTGACCACACGCCCGGGCATACATGTGTTTTAGGTGCTATAGCACTTGGAGCGAGAGTAGTTGAAAAACACTTTACCGATGACAATGAAAGAATTGGACCCGACCATAAGTTTGCCCTCAATCCAATGGACTGGAGTGAAATGGTAAAGAGGTCACGTGAATTGGAGCTATCTCTCGGTGATGGCATAAAAAGAGTGGAATCAAACGAAAAAGAGACAGTAATTATCCAGAGGCGGGCTGTGCGAGCGAGAAGAAAAATAAATCAGGGCGAACAGATAACAGTCAACATGGTTGAATGTCTCCGTCCTTGTCCGGCAGATGCCCTCTCTGCAAGTGATTTTAATTGTATAATTGGCAAAACGGCAAAAAGAGACATCGTTGCTGGGGAACATTTGTCGAAAAACGATGCTCGATAAATGAATACACTTATATTGATACCAGCATTAAATGAGGCAGAAAATTTATCTTTCGTTATCGACTCAATACCGAATAACTTTGATGTTTTGGTTGTTGATGACGGTTCGGCGGATAACACGTCTGAAATTGCTGAGGCTCTTGGAGCTACAGTGGTGAGCCATAATCAAAACCTCGGCTATGACGCTGCAATTGAGTCTGGCTTGATATTTGCTCACAAGAATAAATATAAATTCTGTATTACAATCGATGCAGATGGACAACACTCAAGTCAATTACTTTGCAAATTCAATGAAACGTTGCGGATTGGTGCAGACTTGGTATACGGGAGCCGTAACGAGTTTGGTTGCTTCGCAGAATTTCTTTATGCCATTGTTTGCAAGTTAAGATTTGGCATCAACGATCCTATGTGTGGCATGAAAGGGTATAGGGTTGACACCATCATGGCGGCAGTCTTCGAAATCAACAAATACAACCTTATTGGGAGTGAGGTTCTACTAAAAGCAGTACGTATAGGAATGAGGGTTAGAACTGTTGATGTGCAGGTAAAAAGACGCTTGAATGGGGAATCGCGGTTTGGCGGTTTATTCGTTGCAAATTACAGAACTTGTTGCGCTATTGTCAGATCTTTTCGTGTTTGAGGAACAAAATTGACTGAAAAAAATTTCATTAACAAAAAAGAAGTGTTTCTAACCATTATTTTCGGCGAGTTTAAGTTCAATCAGATTTCTACTTTTTTGAAAAGTAATTCCACCGTCATTCATGCAATTCACGAGTTTACGGCATACGAATTAGTTAAAAATAAAATCTTTCCCGCGCCCATGTTTTCGGAGAAAAACGATGGGTGTCTAGATCTTGAGATGTTCGATTATTGCGATGAACTGTTTGCCAGAGATATTGTGGGCATTGAAAAAGACGACCCATTGTTGGCATCAGTGAAATTCATACTTTTTTATGAATATATAAATATTGTGAAGGTCAAACTCTACCTTGAGCAAAACCTGGATAAGAACATTATCTTGGTAACAAGCGGTCGTCTACTTCGTTGGTTAAATGAGATGGATGAGAGCCTAATATCCGCAAATGTTCAAGTAATCACTTTGAATGAAGTCAATATGATAACGGCAATTAGCAACTCTTACCTAAATTCGTTTAATGGTCGTTATAACAGCCTACGTTATATGGTCGGTTTGCCGGTGAAATTATTGCTAGATTTTAGAGGAAATCGCCGCAGTGTGATACAGAATAGTACTGTGTTATGCAGCAACTCTGTAATATCAGAGAAAATGGCCAAGTTAATTTGTGGCAGTGGTACCTCTTGCAAAAGAGTTTCGGACACTGTTAAGCCACACATGATTCTTGGTAACATATTTTTACAATTTAAACACCGTTCAATGGTGGCTTTAGATTTGAAGCTACCGAGAAATTTTGGTGTTTTTTTTATGTTTTATGCCATTGTAATGAGGGCATATTCATATGCGGTTCAAAATTTTTTATCAGAAAATCATTCAAAAATTGCTCACTTGGTCCAACACACGGACGTTTCGCCCTTGACCGCGATTTGGGCGACAATCTGTAAAAAAAGAAATGTTAGCACTATCGTGGGTCAGCATGGACTAATTGTTGAACCATTTGGCATCTCGAGGATCTTATCAGACGTTGGGTATTTGACGCATGACAAGACCTTCTCCATTTACCAGCAGATGAACCCCCACAAGAAGATTTATAAAATTAATGATTACCTGATTGATGAAAGTGTGAACGCAGGTGATTGGTTGAAGGGCGGAGGAAAAAAGTCAAAAAATATTGTGGTTTTTACTTGTGGTTATTCTGGAAACTCTTTCTACAGTTGCTTCAGTTTGAATTTTCGTCTGATAAGGGCTGTGTTAGACTCTTTGCATTTGTTGAGTTGGCGACCTAATGTTGTGGTGAAAGTGCACCCTTCCGAGAAGGCAAGGCTTTACAAAAACATTTTTCCAGACCTGACGGTAACGAGTAAGTTTACTTATGAACAATATTTAGATTGCAGGTTAGCATTTGTTTCTCCATCAACGATTTCACTAAAGCTTGCCAAATTAGGCGTTCCATTTTTTGACGCTTCGGCTTTGTGGAGGGGAAAGTTAGAGGAAGAGCTTAAAGTTGAGGTGCTGAATTATTTTGAAAATCAGATCAGTCGAGGAAGTGCTTAGATGTGTGGCATAGCTGGTTGCTACAGAAAAAATGGTGAGGCTTCTGCAACATTATTAGATAAAATGCTTCGTCAGTTGAGACATCGGGGGCCAGACGCTAGCGGCAAAGTTACTCTGTTAGACGGCACGCTATCGATTGGTATGAATCGACTAGCCATTCACGACCTTGGCACAACAGGAGAGCAACCATTTGTGTCTCTTGATGGGCGCTATATTCTTATTTTTAACGGAGAAATTTATAATTTTAGGGAACTGAAAAAAAAGATTTCGCACAAATATAATTTTGTGGGTCAATCTGATACTGAAGTTTTGTTTGCGCTTCTCCAGATTCACGGAGTTGAGACGACCCTGCGGCAGCTTGATGGAATGTTTGCATTTGCCTTTTTTGATAATGCTGAGCAGAAGCTGACCTTAGTTAGAGACCCAATCGGTGAAAAGCCATTATTTGTATATCAAAAAAACAATGAGGTAGCTTTTGCATCCGAGCTTAAGGCGTTTGGAGATGGTGTTTTTGATTTAACGATTGATGAAGATAGCCTCATAGATTTTATGAAACTGGGATATACAGTTACCCCGGACACAATTTATAAAAACATTAAGCAACTGTCACCTGGCTCGTTAATCGAGTTTAGTTTTTATAGTCACGAGATTAAGACAGGTATCAGCGTTTACAAAAAATACAATGAAATCGCCGTGAGTTCGACAAGTGAGTCGGAAATTTTATCGAAGGTCGAGGCTGCGTTATCTAAATCTGTGCTCCAAAGATTGGATAGCGAGAGGCCTGTAGGTGTATTTTTATCCGGAGGCATTGACTCCGCACTTGTTGCTTATAAGGCGCAGGAATACAGTCAATCTTCGATAAAGACCTATTCTATTGGTTTCGACCAACCTGACTATGACGAAAGCGGCACAGCGGCCGAAATAGCAAAGCAGATTGGTGCAAATCATTACAAGACCATCCTCGGGCCAAGCGAATACTTGAATTTTTTTGAGTCCACTAAATCTTGTCTTGACGAACCAATAGGAGATCCAGCGTTTTTTGCCACAGGCTTGTTGAGCAAACATGCGTCAGCTGATGTAGGGGTTGTGTTGACTGGAGACGGTGCGGATGAACTGTTTTTTGGGTACGGACGTCATACAAAGAGTCTGCTCTTCAATATAATCAGATACGTTAATGCGCTGGGAGGCCAGAATTTTGACAGCATTCTCTCTTCCAATGCATTCTTGCCAATAGTTCGAGCATTTCTAGGGCCTTTTGGCGTTCAAATAGATCACAGAGTTTCTCGACTTAGATCTTTGCTCCAGCATAAAAGTATACACTTAAATTATGAAGCGCTAGTTTCTCCTATTTATCCTGTAGATTTTGAGACTCATGTTCCGTCAAGGGACAGCGCTCTAAAGGAAAGGGTTTCGTTTCTCGATCCAACACTAACCAGATGGCTTGATTTTTCACATTATTTGCCCGATAACACGTTTAGAAAAACAGATCGTGCAACTATGAGCTATTCAATCGAGGCGAGAGCGCCATTCGTGTCACGGGAACTCGTAGAGCTAGCGCTGGCAAGCCCACATGAAATGCATACCAGGCACAATACACCAAAATTTATTTTGAGGCAGCTTGCTGCAAAATACTTTGGGCAAAATTTTTCTCGGCTACCAAAAAAAGGCTTTGGCATCCCGCTTGATTTTTGGCTGCGAGGTGAGTTGAGAGATTGGTGTCAAAGCAGCATAGAAGCATTTATTGATCTACAGCTGCCGCAAATAAACAATTCGTCTTTTAGTCAGTCATATGAGTTGTGGCAAAGCTCAGATGGGCGGCCCACCTCGCTAAGTGGTGCCAGTGTTTGGAGAGCTGCGATTCTTGCCCAGTTTTTGAATTTAAAATGAGAATTCTCGTTTTTGCAGCGGCTGAAATTACAGTGGAATTAATCTGTAAACCTTTTATCGAAGAATTGGCAACCAAAGGGCATCAAATTTTCATTTGTTTTCCCCACAAGACAACCAAATCTGATTGGATGGAAAATTTTGATGTAATTCAAATACACCAAATAGATTTACGAAGTTCGTTTATTATTCGTAATATTCTTGTAACTAATAAAATTGAGATGATGATTAATTTCACTGTGAAGCCTATGGTATTCGGCTTCTTGGCTACGATTTTTTTGAAAAATGAGCCCATTGTGGTAAACGCGTTTCGTGGGTTGGGGAGGTTGTTTCAGGCTCCGTCAAATTTTTACTCGAGATTTATATATAGCAACGTAAGGCTTTTACTTCGAGTCGCTACTAAAAAAGCCAATATTGTATGGCTCACCAATCAGAGTGATCTTACGGAACTTCAATGCCGTGGTTTCCTAGACGAACGACAGTCCATTATCGTTACAAAAAATAGCATCAATGTAGAAAGATTTTTTCCCTGCAAGGCAGCTGAAAAATATCAAATACGCAAAAAACACGGGCTTTCTCTAGACACCTTCATTGTTGTTTGTGTATCGAGACTAATGAGAGATAAGGGTATCGGATATTTTGCTGAAGCCATAAAGGCTCTCAAAAAGAAAAGTGTAAATGTGACGGGTGTGATCGTTGGGCCTGAGGATACGAGCAATCTTGATGCCAAATTTAGTGTTGAGGATCTGTTATCTGTAGACTTTAGAAGATTACCAACAAAACCTTCGGTAATTGAATATTACCATCTGGCTGACGCAGCGATTTTAGCCAGCAACTACCGGGAAGGTGGGTATCCCAGATCACTGCTTGAGCCAATGCTTTGTGGACTGCCAGTGATCGCGTCTAATACTCCATTCGTTGCAGGGGCAGTCGATTTTGGTAAGGTCGGATTGCTCGTAGATGTAGAGTCATCGGAGCAGATCGAAAGGCAAATTCTACATTTGATGAATAACTCAGTGTTGAGGGAAAAGCTCCGGGTCAACGGTAGAGAGTTCGTTATCAGAAACTTTGATCAGAGGCAAATTGCCAAAAATTTTGTTGATGAGCTCGCCAAATGCCTACTCTGAGCCAAGTTCAACGCTTTTTCTTTCAGTTTATTCTAATTGGTGGAGCCATTTCTGCTTTTCAGGGCGTTAGGTTTATTGGGGATATCTACGTCGCGCGGAACTTTAATAATACTGAGTTTGTTTTTTGGGTCTTTCTTTTTATTTACGCATCGCTTGCAGGCATGATGAATTTAGGAATAAACAATCATGCAAATATAAAGATCGCTTTTTACTCTCGCCTTAAGAAAACAAAAGCGATTATTCGTTTAAATACATCGATAGATTTGATATTTTGGTGTTCTTCTTTCTTGCTGAGTATTTTTTTATTACTATTTGGCGAGTCGTTTAAGACGACATTTGCGGTGCTGATTTCAATAACTAGCATTAATTACTTTTTGAACTGCCAATTAAAACTGAGAGCGCAACGTAAAAATGAAGTGGCGTTTTTTCACTCATGCCTTGGATCAGTGACATTTCTTGTTATTTTGGTTTTTCTCAACCGCCTAAAAATTGACTTTTTCACCATTATGACGATTGCGCCGCTTGCACTTTTTACAATTTCAATCTTTGTTAACAAGTATCACTGCCCGATCTCTCTCTCCGCCGTTTCTGCAAGGCAAATGAAACTGAGTATAGCCAGGGGTTTGCCTCTACTACTTATGTCACTGTCACTCTCTATGTTTATCTTGATAGATAAACTGATTTTAAAAAGAGTAATGAATGAAGACGACTTGAGCGAGTATTTGATGGCATTCCGCCTTTTTGAGATTATTTTATTCCCAGTGATAATTTTAATTACTCAGTGGACACCTCATTTAAATAAATTCAACCGAACTGATAGTGCTGTTGGGCAGATTTATTTATCGCTTATAGTGGTTATCGGACTATATTTCATGGGCTGTTCTTTTCTTCTGTTTTCGCAAGAATTTTTTGTCCAGGTTAGCAAGGTTTATTTTGGATTTAATCGCGTTGCTCCTTATCCGTTGCAAATTTTGATAATGCTGCTTATGTGGAGTGGTGTTTTAATCCTGAATGTGGAATTGTCGCGACAAAGTGCAATTAAATATAGTCACCTACTTCGTTTCATCGCCATCATACCAATGGCCAGCATAAGCTACTATCTTCTGGTTAAGTTTGAGCATTCAATGGGATTTATTTTAGGTTTTAACGCTCTTCTTTACGCGATTGGACTGGTCATAATGCTATCGATTTTGAAATCCTCTCCAATTAGGTCGCTTCGCGGTCGACAAAAATCCACCCAAGAATAAGGCCTATTCTTAGTTATTTTTCTTAAGAGATATGCTGGGGAGTGTAGGATTGTATTTGGTAGCTAGCTATCCAATTTACTGGTTGATCGAACCATTCTGGGGGACATTATTATTTTTATGCTCCACTGGTATTTTATCTCTTTCGCACTCTAGGCAATTTTTAAATTCTGATCCCATTGGCATTGCAAAGGTTGTTTTTTTCTTAGCACTGCTATTTGTGCTGTTATTCTTTTTTGATGCAATAAGGACGGCTCGAGAATTTGCTCTCGCCTATTTTTTTTTAAAAGCGGCGTTATTTCTTCAGCTGTTTTGGTTTGGTTATTCAATGCGAACGGATATGGTAACCATATTTGTTCGCGCCTATGTCCTGTCTCTAGTCGTCATGTGTGGCGTGTTAATTTTAATCGTCATTGTTAACTGGTTGCTCTTCCCTGTTGAGCGCGTTCTGTATTTTTTGAGAGGAAATGAATTTAACTCTTTAGTCGGTACAACTGGGCATGAATATCGGGTGTTTTTGGATGCTGTTTTGCGACGCCCATCGTATGGCAACCCCTTGGACATGAGCTTTCTTGTCTTCGTTGGAATGCTATTAGTTTTATCGGTCAAATCTATTGATAAAAAATTAGTCGTTATATTTTTGGTGCTTGGAACATCAGCAATCATTATTTCAGGTGCTAGAACCTTTTTGGCGGTGATGCTGTTATTCATTATTCCAATGGTTGCAAAGGCGATTCACCAATCAAAAAGGACAATTTTTGCCTACGGCAACATAACAGTGTTGGCCAGTTTGGCTGTGGTTGGATGCATTTACTTTGCAGACATAATCAAAAACAAGCTCAGGTTTCATGAATTTCTAGATTTAGAGACATCGCCACGATTCATCATATACAAAAGCTTCTACGATAGGCTCGAACTCTTCTTTTATTTTGGTTACCGAAGAGATATTTCCGACGAAATTCTTTTTCAGGCGCTAGGTCGAGAGAATTCTTCTGAAAGCTTCTATCTTTCCTTGCTATCAAATTTTGGTTTGTTTGGAGCAATGATGTTTGCGGTGTCGGTCTTAGCAGTCATAGTGATATCTTTTCTTAAGCTAAAACTCCCATTTATTTTAACTTCGTTGATCGCATTTGGTTTTATGTTGATTGGAGTTACTTTCCCGTTTAATGATTATTACTTCTTTTATTTCTGCGCTGGCATAATCGTAAGGTTGTTGTATGAACGCCGAAATTTTAGCTGATACGGAATACTATACTTACAGGGGACGTCATGCACTCTCCGACATTTTAACTGCAATGGGACTTTCAAACGGAGACATAGTAGTTGTCCAGGCGTTTACCTGTGTCGCGGTGCCAGAAGCAATTTTGCACGCGGGCTGTAAACCAGTGTACGTAGATATTGATCCACTTACATTAGGAGCGTCAGTTGACGCATTACAAAAAATATTTTCTGAGTTAAACGCCAAGGCATTTATCCTCCAATATACTTATGGAGTCAGGCCAGATTTAAAGAGGCTAATGGATTTGTGTGAAAAACACTGTGTCAATATAATCGAAGACTGTTGTCACATCCTTCCTACCGCAGTGTCAAACTCTTTGGTTGGGCAAATAGGGGTCGCAGCCTTCACCTCATTTGAGTGGGGCAAGCCAATTCCGGCTGGGTTGGGAGGAGCGCTAGTTGTTAACGATGAAGATACCATAGATTTAGAAAAGCTACGTCAATTACGTTCACAAAAACAACAGCCTCCGATTTCGTTGCAGATTAGGATGCTGCTGCAATATCAACTTTTCAAGTTGCTGTTTAAACCCAGTTTTTATTGGCAACTAAAGGCTCTTTTTCGTTTTTTTGTTAAATATAGATTAGCCGTAGGGAACTATGCCACTGACGCAATGCAATTGGATAGTAAAGAGTGGAATTATGACGTGCTGCCAAACGTTAAACGGCGCGTCAGAAAATCGATTGCGTTGATACAATCAAATAAAAACATAGTTAAATCAGCGCTAAATTATGTCTCAGAGAATTTAGATAACGAGTGGATTAGCGTCGCTGTTCCGAAGGATAAAATTAATAGTGATTTGTTGCGGTTGCCTCTACTGGTGGAACACAAGTCAGAATTCCTAGAGTATTGTAGGCGAATGAAGATACCTTCTGGAGATTGGTTCGACTCTCCTGTTCACCCGCTAAAAGGTGGCCAGCTTAAGTCTGTTCTCTATCAGCATGACTGCCATGTAGCTGAACAAATTTCTAAAAAAATAGTAACTATTCCCTTAGACAACCAAATGACCCTCTCTAGATGCAGAAAAATAACCACACTGCTAAACAGGTATGGAAATGACAAAAAATTCTGATGGTCTTTTAACCTTTCGATTGGCAAGAAATCTGAATGCCAGTCAAATTGAAGACCTAGCATCTCTGCATGCCGATAACATTCCCAATGGTTTTCTGACTACGCTAGGAGACGACTTTTTAAATTTGTTATACTCTGCAATAAATCTGAACAAAGATTGTGAAATTTTTGTCGCTCAGTGCAATGAAGAGATAATTGGATTTCTCGCCTCCAGTCGTTTGCCAACGGGGATTTTGAAAACACTCGTCATAAATTTTACCGTCAGACTTGCGTTTGTCTTGTGTGGTGCGCTGACTTCTTTTGTGTCAATCTCAAAAATAATAGAAACTTTGCGCGCATCCAAGGGCAGGCCTTCAAACAAAAGCACCTGCGTGTTTGACTACCAAATTATAAATCTTTGCGTCAAGGCTGAGTATCAAAATAGGAAAATAGGCCGAACACTTCTGAATCAGATGATTGATCATTGTCATGCGAACAACCTTTCCTCTGTAAAGATTGTGACGGGGGCTTCTCAAATTTCTGCGCGACGATTATATTTGAGTGCGGGAGCCGAGTGGGTTGCTGATCTCGAAATTCATAAAGGGGTAAAGAGCCTGCTCTTCTTATTAGACTTAAGAAAGAAATAGATACACCTTCAATTGCTAGGATAAGTTCTGCACGTGGAAAACATTGTGAAAAAATCAAACGTCACCTCTGATCTTGCACATAAAATTCGAATATCTGCGTTGAAGATGACGTCAGAAGGGGGGAGCTCGCATATTGGCTCAGTCTTTTCTATCGCGGATATTCTAGGTGTACTGTACGGCAAGTTTCTGCGAGTTTTCCCTGACAACCCTAGGGCGGTAGCAAGGGATAGGTTTGTGTTGAGCAAAGGTCACGCAGGAGCAGGAGTATACGCTGCGTTGGCTCATAGTGGGTTTTTTGATGTTGAGGAGCTTGCCACGCACTATAGTAACGGCTCTACTTTGTCTGGTCACATTTCGCACAAAGGCGTTCCTGGTGTGGAGTTTTCCACTGGCTCGCTTGGCCATGGTCTTCCAGTTGCAGTTGGTATGGCGCTAGCATTGAGGAACACAAATGGTAACCAAAAAGTGGTATGCCTGATGAGCGATGGTGAATGTGGGGAGGGCTCTAATTGGGAGGCTTTTTTATTTGCTGGGCATCACAAGTTAAAAAATTTAATCGCAATTGTTGATTTCAATAACTTACAGAGTATTAAAACAGTCGATGAAACTCTGAGCTTGAGGCCATTTGGTGAAAAACTAAAGTCGTTCAACTGGGATGTTTACGAAGTGGATGGACACGATCATCATGCCATGATTGAAGCTCTTTCTCTGGAGACGAACGAGCGCCCGAGAGTTCTAATACTTAACACTATAAAAGGAAAAGGTGTCAGTTTTATGGAGAATAATGTGTTGTGGCATTACCGGACTGCTCGTGGTGAGGAGTATAAGGCGGCGCTAGATGAATTGAGTTTCTGATGAGAGATGTTTTTATTCACGAGCTCGAGACAATAGCAGAGAGTGACCCCGATTTAAATTTTCTTACAGCTGATCTTGGCTTTGGAGTAGTTGAGAATTTTGAAAAAAAATTCCCTAAACAGTTTTATAATGTAGGAGTTGCCGAGCAATTAATGATTGGCGTTGCAACCGGGCTAGCTCTTGAAGGAAAAAAGGTGTTTGCGTATTCCATTGGTGTTTTTCCAACCATGCGTTGCCTTGAACAGATAAGAAATGACGCTGCATATCATCAGGTTTGTGTCAACATTGTGGCTGTTGGCGGCGGATTCACATACGGTCAACTCGGGATGTCACATCACGCAACCGAAGATATCGGTATAATGCGTGCTTTGCCAAATGTGAGAGTTTTCTGTCCTGCAACCCTTGGGGAGACGGCTGAAATAGTTAAATTTGCGGCCAATCAACCTGGGGTGAAATATATAAGACTAGAAAAGAATGCTGTTGAGGAACCCATTGACGCACACCCACTGACTCTTGGTGAATTGCGTCAGTTTAAAGAGGGAAATGAAGTTATTTTTATTTCAACCGGCAGCATATTAGGTGAGGCCTTAAATGCTTCTAGTATGCTCGAGCAAGAAGGTATCTCATGTGGTGTATACGGTTGTCACTCTCTTAAACCTATAGATTGTAACACGATTGCGAGTAAATTGCGCGGTGCCTCGATAGTGGTGACTGTTGAGGAGCACAATGTTGTTGGCGGGTTAGGGTCTGGGATAGCTGAGTGGTGTTGTGATAACTCGCTTCATGTGAAAAATTTTGTGAGGATAGGTATGAATGACCAATTTAGTACTGTTGTTGGAGATCAGGTGTTTTTAAGAGAATACTACGAACTCGACAGCCATAGCATATACCGTAAGGTTTTAGGATTACTGAGATAGCGCTATGAGTCATGATTTAAATCAAGTCCCGTTTTTCGATTACAAAACCTTTTTTTCTGCCGAGCGGGACAGAATATTGGAATTGATAGATCAGGTGGCCAGCACCGGTGGCTTCATAATGCAAACTGACCTGGCTTTATTTGAAAAAAATCTTGCTGGCTTATGTAATGCTAATGGTGCGGTTGGGGTTGGTAATGCTACTGATGCTCTTGAGATGGCTCTATCAGTCTATAATCTTGAAAAAGGGGATGAAATAATCATCTCATCCCACACGATGGTCGCAACAGCTTCCGCAGTGAAATTCGCGGGAGCGATCCCAATTCCTGTGGAAATTACGCCGGAAGGGCTAATGGATCCTGATGATGCGGAAAGAGCAATCACTAAAAACACGGTTGGCATTATGCCCACCCAGCTAAATGGCCGTGTATGTGATATGGACCGATTACTAGAGATCAAGGAGAAGTATGGTTTGGTTTTGGTTGAGGATGCTGCGCAGTCTTTAGGTGCAAGGTATAAGGATAGGTACTCAGGTACGTTTGGAGACTCTTCGTGTGTGAGTTTTTATCCTGCGAAAACACTTGGATGCCTGGGGGATGGTGGGGCACTCTTGGTTAATAATCCAGATATGTTAGAGACTTTTCAAATGATGCGTGATCACGGTCGCTCAAAATCCGGCGAAATTGAAATTTGGGGGCGCAATAGCCGTTTAGACAACCTGCAAGCGGCAATATTAAATGATAAATTATCTAGATATGATCAAGCTATTTCATATCGCAGATCTCTGGCTGCGCTTTATTATTCAAGGTTATTTGATCTTCATGAATTAAAACTTCCCCCAAACCCATTAAAGGACACGACTGTTTTTGACATTTGTCAAAACTATGAAGTTCTTGTTGAAAAAAGGTTTGAGCTACAACAGTACCTGCGAGAGAGGGGAATTGGCACATTGGTTCAGTGGGGTGGAAAAGCAATTCATCAATTGAAAAAGTTAGGTTTTAAGCAAGAGCTGCCAAAAACTGACGACTATTTCCGCAAATGCCTTTTGTTACCTTTAAATACAATGGTGACCAAAGATGACGTCAATTACGTTTGCGATGCAATAATAGATTTTTATAGAAAATGACGATGAAACGTGTTTTTGATGTTTTTTTTGCGCTGTTTGTGTTGGTTTTCGTTTGTCTACCTATAATCATCTTAGCATTGATAATTTTTTTGCAAGATTTTAGAAGTCCGATTTACGTCGCAGAGCGTGTTGGAGTAAATGGTAAAAAATTCAAAATGTTTAAACTACGCTCAATGGTTGTTGATGCAGAGCTCACCGGTGTGGTGTCAACCAGTTCGGATGACAAAAGAGTTACGTCCGTTGGTGCGTTTTGTCGTCGTTATAAACTCGATGAACTCCCACAATTATTTAATGTAGTTATTGGCAATATGTCACTCGTCGGGCCGCGACCAAACGTATTTGCTGAAACCAGCTTATATACAAAAGCTGAAGAAACGCTTTTGTCGCTTAAACCTGGGATTACTGATTTTTCGTCAATAGTCTTTTCTGATGAAGGCGAGATATTAAGCGGTAAAGCCAATCCAAATTTAGCTTATAACCAGTTGATCAGACCAAGGAAGAGCGCGCTAGGTATAGTTTACTGTAACCACAGTGGCGTGATATTGGACATCCGCATTATTATAATTACTGTGGTCGCCTTATTTTCTAGAGAGAATGCTCTCAGAATGGTGTCAGAATTATTAGCTTCATTGGGAGTTAGTAAAGACTTGGTTATGATGTCTCTGCGCGACAAACCTTTGACCCCCCAAGCACCGCCTGGAACAAACCAAATAGTCACATCAAGGTGAACCAGATAGCCTATTTCAAATAGGGTATGCAGGGTTTAAGCCAACCAGATTGGAGATTGATTAACTTTTCTACCCCACCATTTTTCAAAAAAAGGTAATTGCTTGTAGTATCGTCAAGAAGTGAGTGGTCAGTTCTTCGTTCTTTCACTTCCTCCACCAAGGTTTCAATACCCATTTCTAAATTCCAATCACAAGTAAATCCAAAAACGTCTTGTATCTTACTAAAATCTACATGGTAGTTCCTTGGATCTTGATCATTCTCAACATGATTAAGAATAGCGTTTGGTACTTTCTTGACCACCATTTCACCAACTTCACTGATTGTGTGGTTTTGGTCATCTGACCCAACATTGAATATTGGGTTATCTATGTTTTTAGGTCCATTTAGCGCTACACAAACAGATTTTGCAGCGTCCGCCACATGTAAGAAGGGTCTCCATTGGTGCCCGTTAAACACGCTAAATTGACTGGTCTCTATAGCGTTCAATGTTAAAACATTAGCTACAAGATCGTAACGCATTCTGTCAGATACTCCATAAATGGTAGCAAAACGTAAAATTTTGATATCGAGCGTTTCTGACTTGTAAGCCAAGCAAAGATTTTCCGACGCAATCTTGGTTTCTGCATAAAGTGAAACTGGATTTAACTCACTGTTTTCATCACTCACCAAGTCGGAGGAGCCGTAAACGGAACAACTACTTGCAAACACTAATGTTTTAACCCCAGAGAGTTTGGCCACATCCAACACTAATTTTGTTGCAATTAAATTAATATCCAGCGTGACATTTTGATCGAAAGCGCAGGCTGGGTCACCAACCAACCCAGCCAAATGCACAACCTCATCAACGTCGCACATCAAAGTGTAAAGTGTTGTGATATCTCTAAAATCAGCCCGCACAAGCCTAAAATTATCATCCTTTTTTAGTTTGGCTAAGCCAGATTCACCATACAGAAGCATGTCGAGTGCAACCACGTTTCTGCCGTCTGCTAATAGCTTTTCACATACAATTGAACCAATGTAACCTGCCCCCCCAATGACCAGGGTAGTAATTTGCTTAACATTATTCATCAGAAGGTTTCCAATCTTTGATAGGCTAGAACTCGACGGACAGGTGCAAGTTCTTGGCAGCTAAAGCAACAGCTATCGCTGGCCAAGCGAATAAATTATTCCATTGTCCAAACAAATCTGCATTTGTTTGCAGCGGCCAAAATATCGCCAAAGGAACAATCCAGGCGGATGCTGTTACGATGTTTTTCTTCTGTCGTGCATATTTTGAACATTCTAATATGATAGCAGAAAAAAAGATAAATCCGAAAATAAGTCCAATCAAGCCCGTTTCGCAAAGTAATTGGACATAATAATTATGCGGATGAGGTTGAACAGACACGTAATTTTGACCTTGAAGTAATGATTCAGCAAGATGCCTGTAATTGCCCAGACCGATACCAATTATCGGACTTTCTTTCCAAGCAACAATGCCTCCATTTATTGCGTGTAGCCAGCCGCTTTCTGTGAAAGAGCTCGCACCTTTTGCCAAGTGATAGACAAATCTGTCGAAGAGGTCAGGTAAAAGGTATAGCGTTATCGAAATCAATGACAGTGTTACAGAAATGATTGAGACGATTCTTACTGGTTTCGGTTTCCAAACGAAAAGAGCGAGAGCCCCCCCACATATTTTTATAAGAAAATTTATTCGCTCACCTGTAATTACTGAGACAACAATATTGAGCAAAGCAAAAAGCGAAGAAAGCCTACCCAGGTGTCCTTTAAAAGACACAGCTGCTGCAACTAAAACTACAAAAACGGGTGATCCAAATTTTGCGATGTAGCTCCCGGGAACTTTGTCGCCATACGGCCAGGTCAGGCGATTGCGTTCTTGGCCAAAATAAAGGAATTCCGCAGTTAAAATTCCGCACATAACAATTAGCCCAATCGCCATGGACGCCAACATTGCGTAAAATACTCTTGGGTCTCGAGCAAACCAGTGCACCGTTGCTATCGCAAAAAGCGGAAAACGGAACCACGCAATCGCTTCCATGACCGAGTAGCTGGGCATGCTCGATACAGCGCTCGAAAAAAGACACCAAATCCAAAAAACAAAAGCTGCTTTTACCCAGAATGGTTCAAACCATTTAAAATCCTTTCGCCAAATGGACCTGACTATAAAGGCCAAGCAACAGGTGGTGAGCCACACATCACCGGGCGAGCGTTCAACCAGAAGGAAAAAGGGTCCCATCAACCAAATGATTAAAAATGATTTTTCCAGCCAGGAACACCCGGCAATAGCCTCACGGAAATCTTTGATGACCAGTGAACAGAAAGGTCGTAATGAAAAATTTTCAACGTTACAACTTACGTACTGTTCAGAAAGACACATGAATCTTAAATCAGGCTTCTGAGAGTGGAACATCTGATTTTTGGTCCTTAGGATGCTGCGCAAAAAGTGCCCAGGCGAAAGAGAGCATTAGACCTAGCATAAACACAGAAAAAATGATCATTAATCCTCTTTGTTGGAATGCATTTTTGGTTTTTACCGGAGCTCCAAGGACTTGATAGCCCAAATAAGAATTTCCGTCCTTTTGAAGATTAACTACTTTGTGGAAAACACTCTCATACTCAGCACTAATTTGTTTGAGGCTATTCATTAGCTCCTCCCTAGATAGGAGGCTTGATGTTTTTGCTAATAAATCGAATTTTTCAGCAATTGCTTGTTGAACAGAAAGCTGGTTATGGAGAACTTGCCGTTTTTCCAATAACCTGACCAGGGTTTCGGAGAATTCTACTTTGTTAGTCAAAGTCATTACTCCTTGAAAAACATCGCCAGAAACTACGGAAGGAGATGATTTTCCCCGGATTTCGCCGAGTGATTCTGAGCTGCTCATCATACCCGCTAGTGTCTCAATATTGTAATTCATACCATTGATTTCGTCGCTTAATCTGTTGATTTCCACATACATCATAGTGCTTAGTGTTTCTCTAGTTCCTGATTGCGCAGAACCTATGGTTGGGACAAGTCCGTAATCGACAACGTTCGTGATTAAGTCTGTGAATTCACTCAATGATCTGTCGGCACTAGTTTTAATTAATTTAAATCGTTCATCACTTCGCAAATATGTAACTGATCTAATGAGGCTTTGCATCTTTTGAAAGACTACTAGCATGTCAAACGAGCGAAGGCTGTCTTGATCAAGATTTAGTTCTGATGGACTTAGAATATTTGAATTCTCAAGGGTCCTAAAAAAAGAGCTGTAAACCTCGGACCAAACCCTCGGAATCGCCTCAACAAACAAATTTGCTTCTTGTTGGCTTATGCCAATAGCTCCGTAGTCAAAAGAAATTTTCAGGGTGTTTCTGCTGTCTATATATATTTCTTCCTTAAATTCCTCGTTAATTTGGTCTATTTGACCAGAGGTCAAACCTCTAACTGATAGACGCTTGTGATGTTTCTGAATTATACTATCAGTAACTAAACTGCTTTGGGTTATAGACAAACTCTCATTCAACGTTTGATCATTTGGAATATTGAATCTCCTAGCCAATTCCTTGCGTACAGCGTTTGATTTGAGGTCGCTTGGTGAGAACTTTGCACCGCTTGGGTAGTTTTCACTGACTTCCTCTAGCTGGATGTAGAACGTTATGGGTAGAAGCGAAATGTTTGTTAACAAAAATAGCGTCAATGCGGCAAAGATTGCTGAAAAGCCTGCAAACCCAATAATGTAAAACTTACGCCATAAAAGTCGTTGAATTAGGGTTTTCAAGTTTAATTCCATATCACCTTTGGTGTGGTCCGTATTCATTCTCTCTCTCCGTTCAGCCGCACTGACTTGAAAATTCGCAAAATTCGCGTGGGGTGATTGAACGCGAAAGGGCTAAAAAGCCTTTTAGCAACAACCATTAATTTTGTAACAGCATATTTATAATAAACGGGCCGCATAGCGTTCAAATGTGTTCCCTGAAATAATCTTAAAAAACTCAGTTTCTAATAAAAACGCATCAAAGCCAAATATTCCTACAGATAGTCTCCGCCGGATTTCATGGGCTGCCAACTCGGCTTATTTGATCAAACTGCACAGCTAAAAATTTTCCAATAGTTTCGTTTCCTTTGCTGCCAAAATGTGCATAGTCCACAAACATTTTTATCAAGTCACCTCTGACAGATAAGGCGGTATCTCCATCAATGTATAAAAATCCGTGTGTTTTTGACAACGCCTTTATGTCTCTCCGAAGCTTTGGGTAGAAGCTCTGAAAATGTGAAACCAGCGAAGGGTATTTGGATGTATATTCCCGCAACAGTTGTCGTTCTTGAGGATGCAAAGTCTTGTTGGTATCGTATAGGGCGGGCTGCAAGCAAAAAATAAAACGTATTTCATTTCGCTTCGCCCAGTTTGCTGCTCTAATCAAATCATCACGGTAAAATGACCAGAAACGTGAATATTCCATCGGCGTAGCGTTTTTTTTCAAAACTACATCGTCAGAAACGACTTTATCAACATAATTGGAATTTGTTTTTTTCAGTGCGTTTAGTGCTTTATCGATAATGTAGTGAGCTTTGATTTTGTAGCTTTCATATCCGGGGGTGCTGGTGGGAAGAAAAGCTTTGCTTGTCCTTAAAAATCGTGGGTGCAAGTCTGAAGAATAAATCAAACCCTCAATGTTAAACATGTCAGGTGAAACGTAAAAGCTCTCCCCTCGGTAAGCTGCATAAACATCGTTCCAACCCGAAAAACTCATCCAATAATCTATTTTTATGGACTTGGAGACTATTTCACGGATCAGCGATATTTCATTTGCGAGCAAATAGCCACCAACCCCAACTGAAATACCCGCAAAACGATTAACAAACAAATCAGATTGTTTTACACCAGCACCCCAAGCAGTTGACCCGCCACTTACAACACGCTTTTCGGGGAGATCATTGATTTCGTTACTGGTTAGAACTGTCCGAGCGCCAAAGTCATTTGACTGGATGCCTTCTTCTTTCCAATCAGGCACTGGTCTGTAGCCTGCCTTACTGTAGTATTGTAGCTTAGCGACGGTGGGCACAAAACCGTAAAACTCGTTTTCGTTGTGGTAGGCTGCAGGGTCACCCTTGAGAGGTGATTTGCTCTTTTTTACGTGATGTAGGCCTCTCAAGACTACTTCGACAGTAAGTAGTCCAAAAATAATTGACAGTAAAACTGTAATGGTAGGTACTAATCTGGTCATCTTCGGTGAGTGTTTCAGCACCTTTCTAATGGCTTCTGATCAGCTTTTTTCAACAAGAAATTTTCAACAACCAACAGGTCAATGTCCGTTTTCAAGAAACATTTGAACGCGTCTGTAGGATCGCAAACAATTGGCTCTGCGCGCAAATTGAAAGACGTATTAATCAGCATCGGGCACCCTGTCATGTTCATGAAATGTGTTATTAATTTGAAAAACTTTGGGTTTGATGCCTCCGACACGGTTTGCACACGTGCGGTGTAGTCGATATGCGTAACTGCTGGTACTGTTGACCGGCGAATTTTCAATGACTCAAACCCGGTTGATTTTTGGTTGTCCGTTTCTTGACAAAGTCTTTTGTCTTCGTGGATCTCACTTACGAAAAGCATGTATGGGCTCTCACAATCCAAATCAAACCAGTCACTTGCGTGCTCGGATATGACACTTGGGGCAAACGGCCTAAAGCCTTCTCTAAACTTGATTTTTAAGTTCAGTTTCTCTTGCATCTCCTCAATACGTGGATCGGCGATGATGCTCCTGTTGCCAAGTGCACGAGGCCCAAACTCCATTCGTCCTTGCATCCACCCAATTACCTGCCCCTGGATAATAGCCTCCACAACCACAGAAATGAGTTCTTCTTCATTAAGTTTTTGAAATATTGCACCACATGATCTGAATTGTGTTTCTATTTCTTCATTCGAGAACCTGGGGCCGAGGTAAGACCCACCCATGCGGTCATTGCCGTATGCGGTGTTTCGCTCTTCTCCGTAGTGCATATGCCAAACTGCCAAAGCCGCACCCAAAGCGCCACCTGCATCACCTGATGCAGGTTGCACCCACACCTTGTTAAATATTTTTTTTCTCACTATCAGGCCGTTGGCTACGCAGTTTAACGCGACTCCCCCAGCTAGACAGAGGTTTTTTTCTTTTGTCTCAGAGGCCACATGCTTTGCCAGGTTAACAATTAGTTTTTCAACAACCGTTTGAATAGAAGCCGCTATATCCATGTGCCGTTGGGTAATTTCTTCGTCTTTTTCACGAGGAGGGCCCCCAAATAACAAATGAAATCTTTTGTTTGTCATCGTCAGGCCAGTGGCGAAGTTGAAATAGCTCATGTCGAGTCGAAAGCTGCCGTCTTCTGCAATTTTTATCAAGTTTTGCTCAATCAAATTGGCATAAATCGGCTGTCCATATGGAGCTAATCCCATCATTTTGTATTCACCTGAGTTTACTTTAAAACCGGTGTAATAAGTGAAAGCCGAGTAAAGCAGTCCGACGGAGTGCGGAAAATTTATTTTCTTTATTGATCGAAGCTGATTGCCATTACCGACTGCAACTGAAGTGGTAGTCCACTCGCCAACACCATCCAAAACAAGTATTGCCGCGCGGTCAAAGGGTGAGGGAAAAAAAGCACTTGCGGCGTGTGAAAGATGATGTTCAGAAAATAATAGGCGAGCTCGCCAATCAACTTTTTTATCGGACAGCTTTTTGAGTTCATCAATCAATATTTTTTTTTGAAAGAGTTTGTTTTTTATCCATTCAGGCATAGACTTAGCGAAGCTTTGAATACCCTTTGGCGCAAACGCGAAGTACGTTTCTAATATGCGCTCAAATTTTAGAAATGGCTTCTCGTAGAACACAACTTTTGTAATCTCGTGCGCTTCTATGCCGGCTTCTTTAAGACAATAGTTTATTGCCATTTTCGGAAACCTAGAGTCGTTTTTTTTACGGGTAAAGCGTTCTTCTTGAGCTGCCGCGATTATTGTCTCATTTCGCAATATACAAGCGGCACTGTCGTGATAGAAAGCCGAAATACCCAGGATGTAGACAGGCTTTATCATATTAGAATAGCGTATAGATGAAGGGCGCAAACGCAGATCCTTCCGCAATGATCAAAAGACCACCAAATAGCACCAGAATAAGAATTATTGGTAGCATCCACATTTTTTTTCTTACACGCAGAAAAACAAGTAACTCAGCAATAAAAGACACCACCTATACTACCTTTAAAATTGACGTTTGAAGTCACATCTACTCTCTTCGCTGCTATCAATATTGATCCAGTAGGACTTGAGCGAGGAAGAGCTTAAGCCCAGCTCGTCGCGGCCAATCAACCTACCTAGGACGCCGACTGGGACAATAATCAATAAAAACATAAATGCTATAAAAATAGGATTGCTAACCTTTCCTGCACGGACTCCTAAGCCAATCCAGCTGGCATAAATTAAATTTAACATGTTAGAATTTGACAATATTAGAAGCTTAACCAGTATAGCAAAACTAGCCAGCGTCCAAAAAACAACTGCAGCATCTCTGCTGCCAAAATAGAGAGCGGCAACTACTATAGTGACGAACAAAAAAAGTCCAAATTTCCTCTTGCCATTGAGCCATGATGGTTCATTTCTACTATTCATTTCAACTTTGCCTTAAATTATAAGATCTAAACCGCAAACATTCCTACTAAAACCATGTGGTTCTATTTTTTTCGCCCAACAACTATGAAAACCCCACCATCGCTGCCTGACTTAGTGAAAATTAACAAGATTTGGGCTATGATCCTATCGATAAAATTAGCAGTTTTGCCATCCATTTCAGAAATTTTCTCTAGTCGTCCATCTAAGTTAAGGCTAGGTATTGCACCAAGAAATTCGATCTCGTTTTCCCTGAACCAATTTAAAACTTCGTCAATTGAGTGAGCTGTTTCTACTGGGTGCTGGTATTGATCTCGGAACCATGCGCGCTCTCGAATTTGCCATCCTTTCCCTCGCAACCTTGGGTCAAAAAAACGAACGACTTTTTGTCCGAAAAATGATCTCCCACACATCAAATAAAGAATTTTTCTGAAATAAGTTCTAAGCCTTCCTATGCGATTGTAAAGACCCAGAATTATTAAACCATCTTTCTTTGCCCATCGCGTGATTATTTCAAATCCCTGTTTTGGATCTTGTGTGTGATGTAAGACGCCGCTGCACCAAACACAATCAAAATAGTCTGATTGTATAGGGTCTTCGAAGATATCGGCCTGCAAAAAAACAACGTTATCGATTTCCTGCGAGCAAGCAAAACGCTTGCCCAACTCTAATGACTCTAGTGTGGGGTCTAGTGCAACAACCAAATTATTTGTTCCCGTTGCCATCGCTAAGGACAGCTGGCTCGTCCCGCTGCCTACCTCAATGAATTTTTTTCCTAATCCAATCGTCTCCTTCAAGTCTTTCAAGAAACTGTTAGAGGCAAGCACTTTGTTGAGGTGTGCTTTTGTTTCGAAGCCCTCATAATTTGGAAATGGCGCTACCCTGTAAAAGTTTGCGACTCTAACAGTTTCGTTATCGACGACATTCGTTCTAAGAATTCCGTCTATCATTTTGGTATTTATTTTAGCTTGATCAGATAAAAAGTTCACGGTTAGTACTCTCTTTGCAAAATATACTACTAGAAGCATTCATCAAGAACATCAGCATTTAAAACTTTATATTTACACCTTTTGACCAGTCCATCTAGCAACATCTGAGTAAGGGCATTTCGATGGTGTTAACGTAGGTTAATCGCCCCGGTAGTGCATCTGGTTTTTATCGGTTAGCTCATAAAGTGCAGATTTCCATCCTAATTTAGGTATTTGGCCCTATGTCATCATTCTACTCAAACGCTGAATATTCCTGTTCGCGCCGCCAAATTTGTCCTACTTGATCTCACTGGGCAAGGCAGTGTGGTTAAGACGGTATAAGTTGAGCTAAGAATTTCTCAAATACTCAGGAAATTTTTTGGGGCGGTAGTAACGAGCGGATCAATGCCCCTTGGGAAGAGATATTCCAAACAATTACGTAACATCTAAAGGTTAATGAAGCCCATTCCAAAAGGTGGCACAGCGAGCGGTTGATGAGGCGTCTTTTGTTTACGATACATGAAACAAATTTTAACGTGAAGCCCGTTCATGATTTTGCGAGGTAGGGTGTGGTGACGTCGGTGAAAAGCTTGAAGCAAAGTAAAGAATCCTTTGGCCTTAAATCATGCTTGTTCTTCTCAATTCGCGTTTGAAGGCCTAAATCATGCACTAGATTGCCACAAAAAGCTTGCTTTTCTATTGCAAACAGGGTGTTGATTGCTCGCATCTTGGTAGATGGCTCGGGGAGAGGTGCATGGCAGTAAATTCCAAATATCTGGAATGGTTAGGGGTGACCACCGCGATTATCTACTCGCTCCTCGTTGCCTTAAATATAGGTGCTGAGTTTATAGGCTTTTCGCTGCTTTTGGTCTCTGCTATCGCCATTGGGTTTTGGGCATATCTTGGGCAACATATGGGTATTCTGTTCCTGCAATTTTTCTATGCGCTTGCCGGCATCATTGGTATGTTGCGGTGGCTCTAGATGTCTGGCTTGATGACGCCTGCGATGTCCGCTTTTGGCACGGGCTTTGCCATCGGCTTTTCTTTGATCATGGCTATTGGTGCACAGAACGCCTTTGTGCTGCGCCAGGGACTGATGCGCAGCCATATCTTTGCCGTTGCGCTGTTCTGCGCGGGGTCTGATGCGCTGTTGATTACCGCCGGTGTTGGCGGTGCTTCACTTTACATTGCAGAATTTGCTGACCGCTATTCAAACCTATTGTTCGGATTTGCCAGTCTGTGGCTTGCGGTCTATGGGGCTTTGCGATTACGTGATGCGATCCGCGGCGATGGCCATATTGCGCATCACAATGTGGCGCAGACGGGGCTTGTTCCAACGCTGGCAATCACTGCCATGCTGACCTTTGGCAATCCGCATGTCTATCTGGATACTGTTGTGTTGATTGGAGCCATGTCGCTAAAGTTCGAGGCGATGAACAAGATCTATTACGGACTTGGTGCGGCGATTTCCAGCTTTGTGTTCTTCTTCTCGCTAGTCTATGGCGCGAGATTTCTGGCCCCTTATATGGAACGGCCAAATGCCTGGCGCATTCTGGATACTGGCATTGCCGCCATCATGTTTTCGCTCGCACTGTCAATGCTGCGGGCAGGTGGATTGATCTAGCGCGGTGGAACACCGCATGGCCGGGATCAAACGTTCTCCAGGTCTTCCTCAAGGATTGAGATCTGTACGTGATAGCAGGTTTCGCCATCCTCATCATCCTGAAATACAACGCCAATGAACTCATCCTCAAGCATCAGTTCAGCCGAGTCATTCTTGGTCTCACGGCGGGCAACGCTCAGCTTGTGATTGCCGAAACGCTGCCTGAGGTATCGTTGGATCTTGGCAGTATCGCTTGCGTTCATAACCAGTCTCTTCCTTTGTTTGCCTGTTGGATGGCGCGCTGGCGAATGGTCTTACTGGCGGCACCTTTTGCTCCTCAGAGACCTATCTTATCCAGCGTCACCTGTCCATGTCCTTTTGCCGGGCTGTCGGTTGGCAGGTGGCACATCACAGTCATTTTGGGATCAATCATGGCGGGCGATCGCACCACCCCCATGGCTTGGCCAGGCAGGGCGCGTTGCGACATCCCGGGCGTTGCATGCCGAACACCGCATCAGACTGCCAAGTTTGGGAACGGAAAACAGCGGACCCAGACTGCCAATCAATGATGAGGTTGCCACCTCCGCATTGTGGTTGCACCGGTTGCACCAGCAGAAAACCCCTATATTTTCAGCAGCAAGATCCCCAAGGGTGGTTGGATTTCTGTGTTCACTGCATTCAACATCCCGATTTTTGAAGCCGCCCATGCCACCACCACTGCCAATTTTCAATCATTTTGTTCATGAATTGTTCTAATCTAGCAAAAGATGATATAAGAGGCAATGGTCAAGACGTTCACAAACGGGCCTGCCAGGTCCATGATGAGATGGAGATATTTAGGAGGATGTTTGGTCTAGCCACTGACGAGGCGCGGCAGCTTGCTGAAATGGTTAATCAGATCGGCGAGCTGGTCCGATCTGCAAAGAATACGATTTCGGTCACGCAGAAAAAACTGCGCCATCTCCTTGGGATGGCGCTGCCGTTTTTCGATGACGAATAGGGGTGTTTCATGAGTGTGGCGGAAAATTGAAAATATGGCGACGCCGTTTTGGTGATCCAGTGCATAGTCCCGCCATTCACCAGCCGCCACCCGCGCACTGTAGGCAGACAGCATTGCGCTAAGTTCGGCCCGCGAAAAATATAATTGTCGTCTTAATTTTTTAGGGTTGCTTATGCTGGACACGAGATCGCTGCACCTGCGTTTTTAAGTTGGCTGTTTGCTCACTATTTGTATATGTTGAAGCAGCTTTGAGCTGGCGTCAATCATGCATTTGCTTTAGGCCTCTGCGAAACGTCCTTGACTGACCTGAACCGAAGAAAATTCCATGGCTGATATTTTTGATGAAATTGACGAAGAGCTGAAGAAAGACAAGGCACAGCTGCTGTGGGCGCGCTATGGCAAATTTGTCATTGCAGCGGTGGCAGCTGTCATTCTGGCCGTTGGCTCTACCCAGGGTTTTAAGGCCTGGAAAACCAAGCAGGCTGAAACCGCGGCCAATGCCTATCAGCTTGCCGTTGACTCTGATGATGTTGTTGCATCGCTCCGCCAGGCAATGGCTGACTTGACCGATGGTTATGAAATGCTGGCCCAGTTTCGTGTGGCGGCAGCAAAGGCAGCTGATGGGGACAGCGACGGGGCTGTTGCCGATTACTTGAAGCTGGCTGAAAACAAGGCCATCAAGCCGCTATATCAGGAGGCGGCGCTGTTGTTGGCGGTGATGAACGCGCCTGACGGCACCGATCCGGAACAATCGCAGGACCAGCTTGCTCCTCTGACGGCGATACCGGGTCCGTGGCGGGGGTTGGCGCTGGAACAGAGTGCCGCCCTCGATCTTGAGAATAATGATCCGGCTGCGGCGCTCGAAAAATTTGAGTCCATTCTCGGTCTTGCGGAACTCTCGCCGGAACTGCGCCAGCGAGCGAGCCAGCTGGTGACGATCCTTAAATCAGCAGCAGAATGATAGAGGTATCTGACCAAGATATGCTACAGCCCAAGTGGAAGCCATGATGACAGCATCCAGTCAAGAATTCAGCGCAGACACACACCATGGCCTGACGCATCGCATGCGCTGGCTGCTGGCAGCGTTACTGGTGGGGATGGCCGCCATGCTGTCCGGGTGCGCGGATGATGAGCTGATCCTCAAGGGTGAGCGCATTTCCGTTTTGCCGAGCCGCACGGTGGTTGCCAGTGATCCCGAAGCCCTTGCTGAGGGCGCGGGTTTGCCGCCGCTGGTCAATATGATGGTGGCGCCTGCCGTCGGACTTGGCCCGGGACATGCTGGTGGACATGTGCAGTTCGAGGGAACGCTGAAACGCGTCTGGTCCGCGTCGGTTGGTGGTAAGGGAAGCGCCCTCGTCGATCTTGCAACACCTGTGGTTGCGGAGAACAGGGTCTATGCGGTGGCGCCAAATGGTCTTGTGACAGCGTTCGATATGGAGTCCGGTGCTGTCATCTGGTCGGTCAGCATTGAAGAGCTGGCAGATGACCCGCTCCCCGGCGTTGGAGGCGGCATTGTGGTTTCCCCAAGGGGGGTTGTGGTGCATTCCGGTGGTCGTAATCTGGCTTTGCTGGATGCTGGCGACGGCAGCATCGTCTGGAGCATTGCCAGTGAGTTGCCGCTGCGTGCGGGGCCGACGATGATCGAGTATCAGGCCGTGGTTGTCACCGATCTTGACGGCAATCTCTACGTTTACAGGCTGGAGAGTGGCGAGCGTGTCTGGGACCGTGTTGGCCTTACCAGTGAGACAGTTATGTTTGGTGCACCGGCGCCAGCCTATGCCAATGGTGGTCTGGTTGTTGCCGGCGCGCGCGGCGAGGTGACATATTTCAACGCCGATGACGGCGAATTGCTGTGGACGGATTCGGTGGCAACCTTCAACCCACGCACCCCGATTGAGGGCATTGGCGACATCAGGGCGCATCCCATTCACGATGGCGGCTTGATCTTTGTCGTCAGCCAGTCTGGAAGATTGGCCGCCTTTAGCGGGCGAAATGGTCTGCTTGTCTGGGAACAGCGTATCGGCAGTATTGAAATGCCATGGCTTGCCGGCGAGACACTTTTTGTGATGGGGCATGATGGCCGTCTCTACGCGCTGCGGCGCTCTGACGGGGCGGTTCGCTGGGTTGCCGCGCTTCCTGATGCCACACCGCCGGATGTTGTCGTTACCGAGAACCCGCCGCGTTATGTTGGTCCCATTGTCGCCGGCAACAGGGTGTTGGTGATCAGCAAATCCGGTCAGGTGCATATGTTTGACCCCGAAAATGGTGCTGAGATTGGCACGAAATCCCTCGGTATGGCCGTGCTGACACCGCCGCAGATAGCCGCTGGCAAGCTGTTGGTCCTCGGTGTCAACGGAACGCTGAGTGCGTTTGAATAGATTTTGAGTTTCAAAATGCGCTGGTCTCCTCGATGGTGTCCTGCGGCATTCGGCCCCAGATGGCAGCTCGTGAAGTGGTGTTTTAACCATGACTATTACCTACGCCATTGTTGGGCGGCCAAATGTTGGCAAATCCACGCTGTTCAACAGGCTGATCGGTCGCCAGCACGCGATCGTCGATGATCAGCCCGGTGTCACCCGCGACCGGCGCGAGGGCGATGCCACCCTTGCGACATTGCGGTTCCGGGTGATTGACACCGCCGGTCTTGAGGAGGCAAGCGATGGCTCGCTCGAGGACCGCATGCGCCGGCAGACGGAACTGGCCATCCGCGATGCCGACATCACAATGCTGGTGGTCGATGCCAAGGCAGGGGTGACACCTGTCGACAGTTTCTTTGCCGGTGAAATTCGCAAATCGGGTGCAAAGGTGGTTCTGCTGGCCAATAAATGTGAGGGTAAGGCTGGCGCAGCGGGGCTGGCCGAGGCCTGGCGTCTCGGGCTTGGCGAGCCGGTGCCGATCTCTGCGGCGCATGGTGAGGGCATGGTTGATCTGCACGATGCCCTGCTGTCTGCTGCTGAGGATCTGGGGCTTGCCGGCGTTCTGACTGGCGAGGATGATCTGCTGTTTGCCGCCGAGGAGGGCAGCGAGGAACTGATCGACGACGAGGAGCGTTTCGACGAGGATGGCAATCCGATTGAGGTCTGGCAGGATGACAGTGTGCGCGAGCCAATGCGCATCGCCATTGTTGGCCGTCCGAACATGGGCAAGTCCACCCTGATCAACAGCCTCATCGGCGAGGACAGGTTGCTGACCGGGCCGGAGGCGGGCATCACGCGCGATGCCATCGAGGTGCCGTTCGAGTGGCGTGGCCAGCCCTATAGACTGGTTGATACGGCCGGGATGCGCCGCCGGGCGCGGATCGCTGACAAGGTTGAAAAACTGATGGTTGGCGACGCGCTGCGGGCGATCCAATTTGCCCATCTATGTGTGCTGCTGGTTGATTCCACCGACGAGCTGAACAAGCAGGATCTGGCCATTGCGCGGTTGATTGCCGATGAGGGCCGGGCAATTGTCATTGGTGCCAACAAATGGGACGCAGTTGACAACAAACAGGTTGCCGCCGGCAAAATTGCCGACCGCCTGCAGACATCGCTGGCGCAGCTGCGCGGTGTACCGGTGATCCAGATGTCCGGCCTCTACAAACGTGGGCTTGGCAAGCTGCTGGCCGCGGCTGACGAGATGTATGGTCTTTGGAACACACGGATTTCGACAGGTCGGCTGAACCGCTGGCTCGATCTCATGCTGGAGGCGCACCCACCGCCACTTGTCGAGGGGCGTCGCCTGCGTATCCGCTACATGACCCAGATCAAGACCCGGCCTCCGACGTTTGCCCTGTTTGTCAGCCGGCCTGCCGATTTGCCGGAGAGCTATCTGCGCTATCTGACGACAGGTTTGCGTCAGGATTTTGGCATGCGCGGCATTCCGATCAGGATGGTGATGCGCAAGAGCGAAAATCCCTATGCCAAAAAGGGACGATAAGGCGTCCTCAACCTTGCCGCAGATTGACCAGAAACGCGCCAAAGCGATTGATCAATGCCGCGATATGTTTGATCTGTTCGGGAACGGCATGCGGTTCACGCACGGACAGGCGCGCATCACGCATATAGAGTGACCTGTTGATTTCGATCTGGATAGACTGATTCTCTGTGCCGATCCGGCCATGTTCGCGGGTGATGAAACCGCCGGCATAAGGCTCGTTCCAAGCGACGCTCAGCCCCTCATTGGTGAAAAAGCCGGCAATCGCGTCGCCAAGCTCGGGATCAAGCGTTGTGCCAAGACAGTCCCCCAGAATGATGTCGGCCAGCTGCCGGTTGGTTCGGTCACTGGGGGGCATCGAATGGAAATCCACCAGCAGGCAATGGCCATGCTCGGCCTTTGCGGCGGCAATCTGGGCGCTCAACATGCTGTGATAGGGCAGATGGGCAAAGCCAAGCCTGTGTTTGACCTCGCCGGCGGGAAGCGGGCAGGCATAGAGCGGCTGGCGCATGGCCGAGAGGCGCGGAATCAACCCATAGCCAGCGCTGACATGCCGTGAGGGCTTGTCGGCCTCAACCGGGGTGTCAAACATCGTCGCATCGACGGCGCCAACCGGCCGGTTTACATCGATATAGGCCCGCGCAATCTTGTTGATTACCGTGGTGATGCCATGTGCCGCAAGGCCAGCGATCAGATGGTCAACGCCGAAATCCTCCAGCCCGCGCATCTGTGTGACCGGCAGCGTCGCCGCCTCGGTCAGGGCGGCAGGATAGTCTCGCCCGGCATGCGGGCAGGAGGCAACGACAGGCGCCAGAACCCGGGTGATGCCCTGATGGACGGTCAGCGAACTATAGCCTGGGCTGCTCAGCGTTGCGGTCGGAACAACGCAGATGTCGAGAGCCCCGTCAGAGCCTATCTGCGCGGTTTTTGCCTGCGATGGCGGCGCACCTTCCTTGTCGATCAAATCCATCATCGGCAGAGCGTAACACGGTTATTTTCGCCCCCACAATCACCAAGCCAGCCCTGCGGTAATAAGTATCAGCAGGCGATTGGTGTTGGGTGTCCGGCCGGATGCGTGCAGCGACCTTTAAACAGCCCGCTAGGTTGCGAAAAAAGGCTTGCGAAACGGGGGAGGTTGGTGCAGATATAGGCCCGCGGATGCAAGCTACCCCGGAATGGTATGGCTCGTTACCGCCTGAAATGAAATGGGGCGTGTAGCTCAGCGGGAGAGCACTACGTTGACATCGTAGGGGTCACAGGTTCAATCCCTGTCACGCCCACCATTTCATCTTGGATACCGCCCTTGGGGACTTTAACTTTTTTGCGTTTGTTTCTATGCGTATTGGAGTTTGGCCAGTTTGTTTATAACTTACGCTGTTATTTCCTCAGTTTGAGTTTTTGTGTTTACTTGACGGAAGCCGCCCCCGTACGCTGGATTGGTTTATCGATGTCGGCAGTTGGTGTATGTTAACTTTATGCAGGCTACACCCTTACAAAACAACCTTTCCAAGTTAGAATCTGACGCAATCGAGATCATGCGCGAAGTTGTATCTGAGGCAAGCAACCCGGTCATGCTTTACTCTGTTGGCAAGGACAGCGCAGTGATGCTGCACTTGGCCAAAAAGGCGTTTTTTCCGTCTCCCCCTCCTTTTCCGCTATTGCATGTCGATACAACCTGGAAATTCCAAGAGATGTACAGGTTGCGTGATAGAGCTGCTCAGGACGCGGGTATGCAGTTAATCATACATCAAAATTCTGAGGCTATGGAAAAAGGCATCAACCCCTTTGAACACGGGGCGCTCCACACGGACATGTGGAAGACCGACGGATTAAAACAGGCACTTGATAAGCATGGGTTTGATGCTGCATTTGGTGGTGCACGTCGGGACGAAGAAATATCCCGGGCAAAGGAACGTATTTTTTCCTTTCGTTCGGCGCAACATCGATGGGACCCAAAGGCGCAGCGCCCAGAGTTATGGTCGCTTTATAATGCCCGCATTGATGCGGGTGAGAACATACGTGTTTTTCCACTGTCTGATTGGACCGAATTAGATATTTGGCTATACATTCACCTTGAGCAGATCGAAATAGTACCGCTGTATTTCGCCGCGTCGCGCCCCACCGTGAAACGTAATGGCATGCTCCTGATGGTGGATGATGACCGTTTTCCGCTTGAGCATGGGGAAACGCCTGAAATGCGGTCTATTCGCTTTCGAACCCTGGGGTGCTATCCGCTGACGGGTGCGGTTGAGTCTGAGGCGACAACGCTAACCGAAGTGATACAGGAGATGTTGCTGACAACTACTTCTGAACGGCAAGGTCGAGCGATTGATAAGGATCAGGGCGCCTCGATGGAAATTAAAAAACAACAAGGGTATTTCTGATTCGGTGGATGACATGGTAGATCAGACATACAAAACCAGCACCCAAGTTCCTGATAATATTGATACTTACCTCGAGAGTCATCAAAATAAATCGCTTTTGCGGTTCATCACCTGCGGGTCTGTGGATGATGGGAAATCAACACTGATTGGGCGTTTGCTCTATGACACCAAAATGATTTTTCAGGACCAGTTGGCTAAGCTTCAGGCAGACAGCAAAAAGATTGGAACACAAGGGCAAGACATTGACTTTGCCTTGCTCGTCGATGGACTGTCCGCTGAACGCGAGCAGGGCATCACCATTGACGTTGCCTATCGTTTCTTTGCCACTCAAAAGCGCAAATTCATTGTTGCCGATACGCCGGGTCATGAACAATACACCCGCAACATGGTGACTGGTGCGTCGACTGCACAACTCGCAGTGATCCTTATCGATGCGCGCAAAGGTGTGTTGGAACAAACACGCCGTCACAGCTATCTATGCCATCTTTTGGGCATCAGAAACATCGTCCTTGCAGTAAACAAGATGGATTTGGTTGGTTATGATCAAGATGTTTTCGAGCAGGTTGTTTCTGAGTATTCAGAATTTGCGATTAGAGTAGGCATCTCAGAATTCATCACGATCCCAATTTCTGGTTTCAGGGGCGATAATATCGCGGCTAATTCCGAAAGCATGGCTTGGTACAGTGGTCCGCCCCTCCTTGAGCATTTGGAAACATTGGAATTGGACCATCATTGCGGGTCAACCGAAAATTTCCGCATGCCCGTGCAATGGGTCAATCGTCCGCATTCGGAGTTTCGCGGGTTTAGTGGCAAAATTGCGTCAGGCACTATCAAGCCGGGGGACGAGGTGCGTATTCTACCCTCGGGCACAACCAGTGAGGTGGCTCGTATTGTTACATTCGATGAAGACCTCAATAAAGCGAGCAGGGGCCAATCCATTACCCTCACACTCAAAGAAGAGACGGATTGCTCGCGTGGTCAAATCATTACTGGGGCTGCTGCACCACTCGAGGTTGCAGATCAGTTCGAGACAACCCTTATCTGGATGGACGAAAAGGCAATGGTCCCCGTTCGCCCATATTATCTAAAGATTGGCACTCAAATGGTATCGGCCTCGGTGGCCGAACCAAAATATCAGATAAACATAAATAGTTTAGACCATGTGGCCGCAAAGACATTGGAGTTGAACGAGATTGGTGTGGCCAATTTGACCACGGACCGCTCTATTCCGTTTACGCCCTATGCTGAAAACCACACGCTTGGAGGGTTTATACTGATTGACAAGATGACCAATGCCACAGTGGGTGCAGGCTTGATCAATTTTGCTTTGCGCCGTGCACAGAACATCCATTGGCAAGCAACTGATATTACCCGTGATCATCGCGCCCAAGTAAAGGATCAGAAGCCAATTGTGCTCTGGATGACGGGCCTATCTGGATCTGGAAAGTCCACAATTGCTAATGCGGTGGAATTAAAATTAGCACAAATAAATCGCCATACCTTCATCCTTGATGGGGATAATGTGCGGCACGGTTTAAACAAGGATTTGGGCTTTACTGAAGCGGACCGGATTGAGAATATTCGCCGCGTGGGGGAGGTGGCAAGATTGATGACGGATGCGGGCCTGATTGTGATCGCCGCTTTTATCTCACCGTTCAAATCAGAACGCGAAATGGTGCGCAACATGATGGTGGATGGAGAATTTATTGAGGTTTTCATTGATGCCCCACTCTCGGCCGTGGAAGAGCGGGACGTCAAAGGCCTCTACGCCAAAGCGCGAGCAGGGCAACTTGCAAACTTCACCGGTATCGACAGCCCCTACGAAGCGCCAGAAAACCCTGAAATCCACATTGACACAACGCAAACATCACCTGATGAAGCCGCTCAAATCATTTTTCAAACCATTATGAAATATGAGAATTTAGCGTAGGTAAAAAGCTAGTCAAAAATATCAAATCCGTTTACCGGCGAAAGCAGCCCATTTTTTCTGACACTACGGGGCTGGCCTTCTGTTGCTCATGGGGCTGGGGCTGGGTTCCTTGTGCTCTGGGTGAGGGTAGTCTGAATTTCCCGTTTTGATCCCCTGCTGGCGACCTTTGGCATCAGCATTGCCCTGCAGCAGCTTGCCAAGAATATCTTTGGCACACAGGCGCGCCCGCTTACCTCGCCAGGTTGGCTGGATGGCGCCTTTGCCGTCAATGATGTGCTTGCCATCAGCAATATCCGGATCGCGATTTTCTGCCTTGCGCTGATCTTTCTGGGTCTGCTTGTCTATGTCATGCGCCGCACCCGCTTTGGCCTTGAGACGCGGGCTGTCACGCAGAATCCGGTGATGGCCGCCAGCATGGGCATCAATCCTGACCGGATAAACATGCTTACCTTCGGCTTTGGCTCTGGCATTGCCGGGATCGCTGGCGTCGCCATTGGCCTTTACTCAAAGGTCACATCCGAGATTGGCACCGACTATATCGTGCAGAGTTTCATGACCGTTGTCGTTGGCGGCGTTGGCAGTATATGGGGCACGCTTGCCGGGGCGGCGATGATCGGGTCGCTGCAAAAGGGCATCGAATGGTTCAACCCGTCAAACACGCTGGCGGCGCAGACCTACATGATCATTTTTATCATCCTGTTCATCCAGTTCCGGCCACGCGGCATCATCGCCCAGCGCGGCCGAGCGGTGGAGGCGTGATCCATGCCTGACCGTCTCGAGAAAACCGTGCTGACACGCTATCTGTTCCGCCATCCGGCAACGCTGGTTTTCCTCGCCACCCTGTCGCTAATCTGCCTTGCTGTCACCATTCTTGGCGAGGGGTTTGGCGTGGGTCTGATCTCGACAAGTTTTGTCAAAACCCTCGGCAAGACGCTCTGTCTGTGCATGATCGCCATCGCCATGGATCTGGTTTGGGGCTTTTGTGGAATCCTCTCACTTGGCCATTTCGCTTTCTTTGCCTTTGGTGGTTATATGATCGGCATGTGGATAATGTTTGCCCGCACCAAGATGATTGTCATCGAGGCGGCGCGGAACAACATTCTTCCACCGACGCCACTGGAAATCGAAGAGGCTGTAGGGACGCAGATTTTTGGTATTGTTGGCGGTGCTGAAATTCCGCTGATCTGGGCCTTTGCTGATCTGTTCTGGGTGCAGCTGGCCTTTGTTGTTCTGGTGCCGGGCCTGTTGGCACTTGTCTTTGGTTGGCTGGCGTTCCGGTCACGCGTCAATGGCGTCTATCTGTCGATCCTGACACAGGCAATGACTCTGGCTCTGTCGCTGTACCTCCTGCAGAACGACAGCGGTCTGCGGGGCAATAACGGCTTGTCCGGCCTGCAGAACATTCCGGGTCTTGATCATGTCTCGCAGGCAACATTGTCAATAACCTTCTTTCTTGTCAGCGCGCTTGTTCTTGCCGTCACCTATCTTCTGGCCATGGCGGTGGTTGGCAGCAAGTTTGGCAACATCATCCGTGGCATCCGGGATGACGAGGCACGGGTGCGCTTTCTCGGCTATAATGTCGAGAGCTATAAATTATTTGTCTTTGTCCTGACGGCGATCATCGCGGCGGTGGCTGGTGCGCTGTATTACCCACAGGCCGGAATCATCAACCCAACCGAACTGGCTCCTATCGCCTCGATCTACCTTGCTGTCTGGGTGGCGATCGGCGGGCGCGGGCGGATCTATGGCGCTGTCATCGGCGCGGCGTTTGTCTCGCTTGTCTCAAGCTATTTTACAGGCGGGCAGGCTCCCAACATTCCCCTTGGCTTTGCCGACATTATCTGGACCGACTGGTGGCTTGTGCTTCTTGGGGTAAGTTTTGTTGTTGTCACCATCTATGCCCCGCAGGGGCTTGGCGGGCTGGTTGACAGACTCGCTCCACCGAGGAAAAACTGATGGGCCAGCTTCTTCATGTCGATAATATCTCGGTGTCGTTTGACGGTTTCAGGGCGATCAACGCCCTCAGCTTTGACATTGGCGAGGCTGAGCTGCGGGCCATCATCGGGCCGAATGGCGCTGGCAAGACAACCTTCATGGATATTGTCACTGGCAAGACCCGGCCCGATTCTGGTGATGTCAGGTGGGGCGCGACAAGCATGTCACTGCTGAAACGATCCGAGGCACAGATTGCCCAGCTTGGCATCGGCCGCAAATTCCAGAAACCGACCACCTTTGAGGACCAGAGCGTCCATGAGAACTTGCTCATGGCGCTGGCCAACCGGCGAAGCCCTTTCGCTGTGCTTGCCTATCAATGCTCGCAGGAAGATGAACAACGGATCCGGACCATCGCCGAACAGATCAGGCTTGACGACAATCTGCACCGTCTTGCCGGTGAGCTCAGCCATGGCCAGAAACAATGGCTGGAGATTGGCATGTTGCTGGCGCAGGACCCGAAGTTGCTGCTGGTTGACGAACCAGCTGCTGGCATGACCGCGCCTGAACGCGAGGCCACTGTCACCCTGTTGCGGGACCTTGCCAGAACACGCTCTGTGGTCGTTGTCGAGCATGACATGGAGTTCATCCGCGCGCTCGACTGCCGCGTCACGGTCATGCATGAAGGATCGGTGTTGGCCGAGGGGTCGATGGATTTTGTGACAGGTAACCAGAAGGTCATAGATGTTTACCTTGGGAGATAGCCATGCTGAATGCCACTGATCTGACGCTGCATTACGGCTCATCACAGATTCTCCATGGCGTCAGCGTGACAGCCGCTATTGGTGAGGTCACCTGTATCATGGGTTCAAACGGTGTCGGCAAGACATCATTGCTCAGGACTCTGTCCGGGACACATGCCTGCAGCGCAGGTGAATATTGGCTTGATGGCGCTGATGTGACGAGGTTGCGTCCTGATCAGCTGGCAAAGGCCGGGGTTGGTTATGTGCCGCAGGGGCGCTTTATTTTCCCGATGCTCACGGTCCGCGAAAATCTGGAAACAGGCTTTGGCTGTCAGGCCGCTGGCGCCGCCAAAGTGCCCGATGAGATCCATGATTTGTTTCCGGTGCTCAAAACCATGCTTGACCGGCGGGGGGTGATCTGTCTGGCGGCCAGCAACAGCAGCTGGCCATCGCACGGGCATTGATCATGAAACCAAAGCTGCTTCTGCTTGATGAGCCGACCGAGGGCATCCAGCCCAACATCATCAGCCAGATTGGCGAGGTGATAGGCTATCTGCGCGAACAGCAGAGCATGGCCATCATTCTTGTCGAACAATATTTTGATTTTGCCTTCGGTCTTGCCGATCAGATTTTTGCTATGACGCGCGGTGAGATTGTCTATGCAAGCCGCACCGCAGATGTCGACAAGGCGAGGTTGCGACAGTCGGTTGGCGTGTGAGCCACAAATTGCTATATCAGATGCTAGGATGATGGACGGTACCGGTTCTTTTGCAAACACACTCCAGCGATCGCGCGGCGCGGCGGACGTCGCTTTTCGCGCTGGTGCGCTTGACCAGCTGTATCAGTCTGGTGCCGCCAAGGCGTTGTTGCCGCGCAGCCATGGGTCCGCGCATGAAGTCGTCCTGGTGAATACCGCTGGTGGCATAACCGGCGGAGATGCCTATAGGTATGAAATTTCCGCTGATGCCAGCAAGGTCCTTGTCACGACCCAGGCTGCCGAACGCGCCTATGCCAGCAGCACGGCCGACATCGCCAGCATGGGTGTCCGGCTGTCGGCGAGGAATGGTGCTTGCCTGCATTGGCTGCCGCAGGAAACCATCCTGTTCGACCAGAGCCGGCTGGCCCGGACCATCGAGATCGAACTCGATGCCGGCAGCGAGTGTCTGGTTCTGGAATCGCTTGTCTTTGGGCGACATGCGATGGGCGAAATTCTGACGGATTGCTATTTCACCGATCGCTGGCGCATTCGCCGCGACGGCAAGCTGGTCCATGGTGAGGCGGTGCGCCTTGATGAGAATATCGCTGGCCTGCTGGGTGCCAGCGCTGGTGCGGCGGGCGCGCAGATGGCGGCAACATGTGTCTATGTCGGCCCCCGCCTCATGCAGGTAAAGGCTGATATCGAATCAAAACTGGCGACATTACAGGTACGGGCGGCATTGTCTGTCTGGCAGGACAGGCTCGTTTTGCGCTTGCTGGCGTCCCGGACCATGGCTGGCAAGACCGACCTTTTACACATTCTAACCGCAATGCGCGGGCTGCAGGTGCCGCGCGTCTGGCAATCATGAGGTAGATGATGAAATTGACCCCAAGGGAAAAGGACAAGATGCTGGTCAGCCTTGCCGCCATGGTGGCACGGGCGCGGATGCAGCGTGGCGTCAAACTGAACCATCCAGAGGCGATTGCCCTGATCACCGATTTTGTTGTCGAGGGAGCGCGTGACGGCAAATCGGTTGCCGAGCTGATGGAGGCAGGAGCGCATGTGATTACGGTCGACCAGTGTATGGATGGCATCGCCGAGATGATCCATGACGTTCAGGTCGAAGCCACCTTTCCTGACGGTACCAAGCTGGTCACCGTCCATCACCCCATCCGCAAGGGAGGCGCATCATGATCCCGGGAGAGATTCTGTCGGCAGCCGGCGAGATTACGCTGAATGCGGGGGCTGAGCAGATCAGCCTCATCGTCGCCAATACCGGTGATCGGCCGGTTCAGATTGGCAGCCACTATCATTTTGCCGAAGCCAATCCGGCGCTTGATTTCGACCGCCAATCAGCAAGAGGCATGCGCCTCGACATCGCTGCTGGAACCGCTGTGAGGTTTGAACCTGGCCAGCAGCGCGAAGTGGTGCTGGTGCCCCTGTCCGGTGCCAGGCTTGTCTATGGGTTCAACCAGCAGATCATGGGAGCGCTGTGATGCCGAAACAGATTTCCCGAGCTGCCTATGCTGACATGTATGGCCCGACGACGGGTGACCGGCTGCGGCTTGCTGACACCGATCTGATCATCGAGGTTGAAAAGGATTTCACCACCTATGGTGAAGAGGTGAAATTTGGCGGTGGCAAGGTCATTCGTGATGGTATGGGCCAATCGCAGGCAAGCCGCACCGATGGCGCCGTTGACACGGTGATCACCAATGCGCTGGTGGTCGATGTGTCGGGCATTTTCAAGGCTGATATCGGTCTTCGCGATGGGGTGATCTGCGGCATCGGCAAGGCGGGCAATCCGGACACCCAGCCTGGGGTGGATATTGTCATCGGCCCGGGAACCGAGGCGATCGCTGGCGAGGGGCATATTCTCACCGCTGGCGGTTTTGACAGCCACATCCATTACATCTGTCCGCAGCAGATCGACGATGCGCTGCATTCCGGCTTGACGACAATGCTTGGCGGTGGCACCGGCCCGGCGCATGGCACGCTGGCGACAACCTGCACGCCCGGTCCGTGGCATATCGGCAGGATGCTGCAGTCGGCTGATGGGTTCGCCATGAATCTGGCCTTTGCTGGCAAGGGCAACGCCGCCCTGCCAGCCGCGCTGGAGGAACAGGTTCGCGGTGGTGCCTGCGCGCTGAAACTTCACGAGGATTGGGGGACAACACCGGCCGCCATCGACAATTGCCTGTCGGTTGCCGATGCGATGGATGTTCAGGTGATGATCCACACGGACACGCTGAACGAAAGCGGCTTTGTCGAGAATACTGTCGCCGCCATGAAGGAGCGGGTCATCCATGCCTTTCACACCGAAGGCGCAGGCGGCGGACATGCGCCCGACATAATCAAGATCTGCGGTGAGAGCCATGTTCTGCCATCCTCGACCAACCCGACACGTCCCTACACTGTGAACACGCTGGAAGAGCATCTGGATATGCTGATGGTGTGCCACCATCTCGACAAATCAATCCCCGAGGATGTTGCCTTTGCCGAAAGTCGGATCCGCCGCGAGACAATCGCCGCCGAGGATATTCTTCACGACATGGGTGCCTTTTCGATCATCGCTTCGGACAGCCAAGCGATGGGGCGCGTTGGCGAGGTGATCATCCGGACCTGGCAGACAGCGCACAAGATGAAGGTGCAACGCGGCAGGCTTGCCGCCGAAACCGGTGACAATGACAATGTCAGGGTGAAACGCTATGTTGCAAAATACACCATTAACCCGGCGATCGCGCATGGCATCTCTGCGCATATTGGCTCGATTGCCATTGGCAAACGTGCTGATCTGGTGCTCTGGCATCCGGCCTTTTTTGGCGTCAAACCCGAAATGGTGCTGATTGGTGGCAGCATTGCCTGCGCGCAGATGGGTGATCCCAATGCGTCGATCCCGACGCCGCAGCCTGTCTATACACGGCCGATGTTCGGTGCCTTTGGCCGTTCGTTGGAGGCGTCAGCCGTGACCTTCGTCAGCGCCGCGGCGCAGGCGGATGGTATTGCCGAACAGCTTGGCCTCGCCAAGACGACGGTGCCGGTGGAAAATACACGCACGATCTCCAAGGCTGACATGGTGCATAATGCCTATTGCCCCCAGATCGAGGTCAATCCTGAAACCTATGAAGTGCGCGCCGATGGTGAACTGCTGACCTGTGAGCCAGCAGAAGAGCTGCCGATGGCGCAGCGCTATTTCATGTTCTAGGGAGTGCGGCATGCATCTGGCACAGGACATTGAGCCGCATATTCATGCCGGCACCAATCCGGACACAGGGACATTGGATACGGTAACGCTTGATTACGAGGCACGGTTCCTGCGGCGCAAGCGGTTGGTCAGCGATGGCGGCGAGGCGTTTCTGGTTGAGCTTGCCGAGACAAGGTCGGTCAATCATGGCGATGGGTTTCGCCTTGATGATGGGCGCGTCATTGTCGTTCAGGCCGCGGCTGAACCGCTGCTCGCGGTGCGGCATGAAAATCTGCCGCGCATCGCCTGGCATGTCGGCAACCGCCATACGCCCTGCCAGATTGCCGATGACCATATTCTGATCCGCCAGGATGTGGTGCTGCAGGCAATGCTGGAACAGCTTGGCGCAACGGTGAGACAGCTCACCGCACCCTTCATGCCCGAAGGCGGTGCCTACGGCCATGGCCGTACACATGGTCATGAGCATTGACATGAGAAACAGGACGCCACTTTCCGGGCAACAGAGCCTGTTGATCCTGCAGAACTGGTTCTCGTCAGCCTTTCCCATTGGTGCCTTCAGCTATTCCGGCGGGCTAGAGACGGCGATTGTACGTGGTAATGTTGATGATTGTGACAGCCTTGCCGATTGGTTGCGCGTCTCACTGTTGCATGGCGCGGCGTTTAATGACGCGGTTCTTCTTCGCGCCGCTCATTCTGGTGAGGAGGTGAATGATCTGTGCCTTGCGCTTTGCGCTGGCGCCGAGCGGCATCAGGAAACAACCGAGCTTGGCGCTGCCTTTGCCAATCTGATACGTGGGACACACGGCCTCGATCTGTCTGTTGGCCTCGGCTATCCGGTGGCCATCGGCATCGCGGCACAATCGCTCGGCATCGCGGTGGAGGCAACGCTGGCGGCGTTCCTGCAGGCTGTGTGCATGCAGCAGATTTCAGTGGCCGTGCGGGCGGTGCCGATTGGCCAGCTGGAGGGGCAGCGCTGCCTCCTTGCGCTGACACCGTCGGTTGAGGCGGCGGTCAGCAGGGTTCTCGCCACGGGAACAGACTCAATCGGTGGGTTTGCTCTTGCCGCCGACCTTTGCGCGCTTGAACATGAAACAGCCTCACAGCGGATTTACCGGACATGAACCTGCACTCACCCTCACCCTCACCCACACCCACACTCACAAAACCTGCTCTCAAGCATGGACCGCTGCGTGTCGGCATTGGCGGCCCGGTTGGCGCAGGCAAGACGAGCATGACCGAAGCCCTGTGCCGGGCGCTGGCACCGCATGTCTCGATGGCGGTGATTACCAATGACATCTACACGCGCGAGGATGCGGATTTCCTCGTGCGGGCGCAGGCCCTATCGGCCGAGCGCATTCGCGGGGTGGAGACGGGTGGTTGCCCTCATACCGCCATCCGCGAGGATGCGTCGGTCAATCTGGCGGCGGTTGAGGATCTGAAAGAACGGTTTCCTGATCTGGAGCTGATCCTGATCGAGTCCGGGGGCGACAATCTGGCGGCGACGTTCAGCCCCGAGCTGGTCGATTTGACGATCTATGTCATTGATGTCTGCATGGGCGCGGACATTCCCCGCAAAAAGGGACCGGCCCTGCTCAAATCCGATATGCTGGTGGTCAACAAGATCGAGCTTGCCCCGCATGTCGAGGTCGATCTTGACCAGATGCGCGCCGATACCAAGGCAGGCCGGGGTGAGTTGCCATTCATTTTTGGTTCGATGCGCAGGAATGTTGGTGTTGCCGAACTTGTCGCCTTTCTGTGTGATGCAGGAGGGCTGGTGATGGCGGCGGACGAGGCTGAGTGATCGCCACCGGCAACGGCCCCTAAAGTTCGGTCCCTGGGATATGGCAATTGATCTGGTGGCCATTGTCAAAAAGC
>JAYNHH010000005.1:101062-104128 GCA_038107835.1 Alphaproteobacteria bacterium | reverse complement strand
CCGGTGCGCCGCATGCGAATCACACTGCCAAGCCACAGCGCCGCCGCCGCCATGACACCGGCCAGGCGCAGGTCCCGGCTGCCATATCCGGCCAGAACCAGCGCGATCCCGGCAATCATTCCCGCCAGCAGGATCAGGATCCGACGTTCGGGTGAAATCATCAGCATCGCACAGCTTTTCCCTCGCCTTTGGCCGGGCGCGTGATGTAGGATGCGCCGCGCAGCCAGCCCTGTCCGATCAGACCGCCATCCGCACTGGTCCATCAGCGGGTAAACTAGCATGAGAGGCATTAACAGATTATGAATGTGGTTACGCGTTTTGCGCCATCTCCAACCGGGTTCCTGCATATTGGCGGGGCGCGCACCGCCCTGTTCAACTGGCTGTTCGCCCGGCATCACGGGGGCCGCTATCTGCTCCGCATCGAGGATACCGACCGCGAGCGCTCGACCGACGCTGCCGTTGCTGCCATTCATGCCGGCCTGGACTGGCTTGGTCTTGCCAGTGATGAGCCGGCGATCAGCCAATCGGCGCGGGCGGACCGGCATGTCGAGGTTGCCAATAGTCTGATCGCCGCCGGTGCTGCCTATCGCTGCTATCTGAGTGCGGCCGAGCTTGAGGATCTGCGCACCAGCGCAAAATCTGCGGGTCTGCCTGTCCGCTCACCCTGGCGTGACCGCCGTGACGCTCCCGCCGCCGGTCACTCTTTTGTCGTGCGGATGAAAATGCCCGACGAGGGCAGCACGACGATCACTGATCTGGTTCAGGGCGCGGTCACCGTGCAGAACAGGATCCTCGATGACATGGTCATCCTGCGCGCCGACGGCACGCCCACCTACATGCTGGCCGTTGTTGTCGATGATCATGATATGGGCATCACCCATGTGATCCGCGGTGATGACCATCTGAACAACGCCTTTCGCCAGGCGATGGTCTATCGCGGCATGGGCTGGGACAGTCCCGAATTTGCCCATATCCCGCTGATTCATGGCGCTGATGGGGCCAAACTCTCGAAACGCCATGGCGCGCTTGGCGTCGACTCCTACCGCGATCAGGGCTATCTTGCCGACGCGGTGGTCAATTATCTGCTCCGCCTTGGCTGGGGCCATGGCGATGATGAGGTGATCAGCCGCGCCCAGGCGATCGAGTGGTTCTCGCTTGATGCCGTTGGCCGCGCGCCGGCGCGGTTTGATCCGGAAAAGCTGGGCGATCTCAACGCACATTATCTGCGGGCCATGGATGATGCCAGCCTCTATGCGCTGATTGCGCCGCTGATCACCCCGACCAGCGCCGCCGCCGAGGCACGGATCAGGACGCTGATGCCGCTTCTGCGCGACCGGGCAAAATCGCATCTCGAGATTGTCGATGCGGCGGCGTTTCTGCTGCATGATGGTGCGCCAGACCCCGATGAGGGTGCCCGCGCCCTGCTCGATGGGGCCGCCTGCGCCCGCCTTGCCGCGCTGATGGCTGCGGCACCGGCAACCAGCTGGAGCGTTGACAGCTTTCAGGCCTTTCTTGGTGAATGGCTCAGCGCCAATGATGTTAGGATGAAGGATATTGGCCTGCCGCTTCGGGCTGCCGTGACCGGGACGAGGCAATCGCCGTCGATTGTCGATTTGATTGTCGCGCTTGGCCGCGAGGAAACCATCCGGCGCGTCGAGGAAACTTGCAGAAAACAGGGTTTTGGGGTATAAAACAAATCCCCCATACCGGCGCAGAATGGACGTTGATCCTGCTGTGTTATCACCATACCGCAGTCTGAAGAGGTCGATTATGGCAACCGATGCGAATTCAAAAAAAACGATCACTGTCACCAACGATGAAACGGGCGACAGCTTTGCCCTGTCGACCCTGCAGGGCAGCATTGGCCCGGACGTCATCGACATCCGCGATCTCTACGCCAAAAGCGGAATGTTCACCTTTGATCCCGGCTATGGTGCCACCGGCTCATGCCTGTCGGGCCTGACCTATATTGACGGCGACAGGGGCGTGCTTCTGCACCGCGGCTACGCGATTGAGGAGCTGGCGGAACAATCCGATTTTCTCGAACTTGCCTATCTGCTGCTCCAGGGTGAGCTGCCGGACGCCCAGCAGAAAGCTGATTTCGACACGGCGATCACCCGCCATACGATGGTCAATGAACAGCTGTCGATCTTTTTCCGGGGGTTCCGCCGCGATGCGCATCCGATGGCGATCATGTGCGGCGTTGTGGGCGCGCTGTCGGCCTTCTACCATGACTCAACCGACATTCATGACCCGCAGCAGCGGATGATTGCCTCGCGCCGGCTGATTGCGAAAATCCCGACTCTGGCGGCGATGGCCTATAAATATTCGGTTGGCCAGCCTTTCAACCATCCGCGCAACAATCTGACCTATGCGGAAAATTTCCTGCATATGTGTTTTGCCGTCCCGGCCGAGGATTATCAGGTCAATCCGATCCTTGCCGACGCGATGGACAAGATCTTTATCCTGCATGCCGATCATGAACAGAATGCCTCGACCTCGACCGTGCGTCTTGCCGGCTCATCCGGGGCCAACCCCTTTGCCTGCATTGCTGCTGGCATCGCCTCGCTGTGGGGGCCGGCACATGGCGGCGCGAATGAGGCGGTGCTCAACATGCTCACCGAGATCGGGCATAAGGACAACATCGCCGAATATGTCGCCAAGGCGCGTAACAAGGATGATCCGTTCCGGCTGTTCGGCTTTGGCCACCGCGTCTACAAGAATTTTGATCCCCGCGCCAAGGTGATGCGCGATTCCTGTCATGAGGTGCTGGCCAGCCTTGGCGTCACCGACCCACTTCTCGACATTGCGATGGAACTTGAGGAAATAGCCCTCAAGGATCAGTATTTTATAGATAAAAAGCTCTATCCAAACGTTGATTTCTATTCCGGCATCATCCTCAAGGCGATGGGGTTCCCGACCTCGATGTTCACCGTGCTGTTTGCCGTTGCCCGCACCGTTGGCTGGGTGGCGCAATGGAACGAGATGATCAAGGACCCGGCGCAGCGCATTGGCCGCCCGCGCCAGCTCTACACCGGACCAACACTGCGCGGCTACACCGCCATC
>JAYNHH010000005.1:0-100962 GCA_038107835.1 Alphaproteobacteria bacterium | reverse complement strand
TCACTGCTGGGCCGCCAGAAACCCGGCTCAGCCCGGCAGCTCGAAATGGGGTGCCAGTGCCGCTGCCACCAGCGTTTCAAAATCATCGCTGCCACCCCGCAGCAGCGCCCGCAATTCGCTGGCGTTACGCCGGGCGACCGCATGCGAATCCGGTTGCGCCGTCGGCTCGTCGGTACCTGAAAAAATGCTCTCGATATGCGCAGCCAGCGCGGCTGGCGTAGCCTCCTGCTGAAACAGGAAAGGATAGGCCTCGCGCTGCAGCAGCGCATTCGGCAGGATCACCCGGTCCATCCTGACCAGCCACCGGCCAATCAACGCCGACAGCGCCGAGGTGCGGTAGCAGGCAACGCCCGGCACCCCGGCCAGCGCCGTCTGCAATGTCACCGTCCCCGACGCCGCCATCATCGCATCGGCCTGATGCAGCTGCTGATGGAAAGCGTCGCGCCCGCTGACAATCTTGATCCGGCTGTCATTCCCCAGAATTGCCGCAACCTCGTCCTGCAGATGTGGCACCGTCACCAGCACCGCCGCAACCGCACCATCTGCCGCAAGCAGCGCATGCGCATCGCGCATCACCGGCAGCAGCCGCCTGATCTCCGAACGCCGGCTGCCGGGCAGCAGCAGCAGCCGTTTTTCTGTGCTATCATCTCTGTCATCTCCGCTACGCGGCATCAGATTGGCATTGAACGCCTCCGGATGCCCGATAAACCGCGCATCCAGCCCATGCGGTGTGAAATAATCAACCTCAAAGGGGAACAGACATAACAGCCCGTCCACAGCGCGGGCCACCGCTTTGGCCCGCCATGCGCCCCAGGCCCAGACTGTCGGCGCGACGACATGGATCACTGGTGCCGACCAGCCCGTGGCCGCCATCCGCTTTTTCAGCCGGGCCGCCAGCCGCAGCGAAAATCCCTTGGCATCGACTGTGATCACGGCGCGGGGACGGGCCTCGATAATCCGCTCGACCAGCCCATCTGCCAGCGCTGACAGCCGTGGATAGGCGCTGAGCGCCGCGCCAAAACCCATCACCGAGAGCTGCGCCATCTCCGCCTCGCTTGCAAACCCACGTTCGCGCATCTGCGGCCCACCAACGCCAAACCATGTCTGGCTGCCAAAACGCGCCTCGACCGCATCCATGATGCTTGCCGCCAGCTGATCGCCCGATGGCTCGCCCGCCAGAATGAATACCGGCGCCGTCACGGCGCTAACCCTCAAGCCCGAGCAGCGTCACACCCTGCGCCTGCGCCGCCGCGCGCAGCTCGGGGGCCGCCTCGGCAAACAGCACGCCACCCGCCTGTACGGCAATGATCCCAACCCCGGCCGCGGCCGCGCTCTCAAGCGTCGCCAGGCCAATCACCGGCATATCCAGCTTTCTGTCCTGTCCGCTCTTCGGGAGCTTGACCATCACTGCTGCACTCTCGCTTTCATCAACCAGACCGGCAGCACGGCGCAGCATCGCATTCGTCCCTTCGGCCGCCTCAATGGCCAGCACCCGGCCAGCCTGTACCACCACCGCCTGCCCGACATCCAGACCACCAAGCGCTTCCAGCACCTGGCGGGCCAGCGCGATATCACCTTTCTGGGTGGCATCTGGCGCGGTTCCGGCGAGCAGCCCCGCCGGGGCCAGCCGGTCCGGCATGAACTGGTCGGGTGCCAGGGTCTCGATGCCATTGGTGGCGAAAAAATCACTGATCACCCGGAGCAGGCTGTCATCCCCCCGCATCATCGCCTTGCCAAGCAGTTTCACCGCGCTTAAATCGGGCTTCAGCGCTGCCAGCGATGGCCGCACCACCTTGCCTCCCATGACCAGATGCGTGCAGCCCTGTTCCTGCATCAGCGCCAGCGTTCCGCCGATGGCCCCAAGGGTGATCGGCAGGCTGACAAAGGCGGAAAAATCGGCATCCGCCTGTCCGCGGATTGGCATCACGACGACATCATGGCCCATGCTGACGGCCGTCTCGGCGATCTGCACCGGTATCCTGCCCTGCCCGGCTATCACTGCCAGCTTTGTCATGCGCCTACCTGCTCACCCTCATTTATCTGTTTTGCTGGCTGCCTTGCAGACACCGTTCCTGCCGGCACTGTCGATGAAGCCGATCATCCGGCTGACCTGTGGGTTCCTGCCATAGACATCGCGCAGCCGGCTCAGCCGCTCGCTGAACAGCCCGTCGCGCTGGAACATATCGCGAAACGCCCGCCGCAGCAGATCGACATCATCCGGATCAAAGCCGCGCCGCTCCAGCCCGATGACATTGATCCCGGTCAGCAATGCGCGGTTGCCAACGGCAATGGCAAAGGGGATCACATCGGCATCAACCGCGGTCTGCGAGCCGACCATCGCGTGATCACCAACACGGCACCATTGCTGGACCGAGGCAAAGCCACCAAGCATTACATTGTCGCCGATCTTCACATGCCCTCCAAGCGCGGCATTATTGGCAAAGATGGCATTGTCGCCGACAACACAATCATGCGCCACATGCGTTGCCGCAAGGAACAGCCCATTGTCACCGACGGTTGTTTTCATCGCGTCGATGGCGGTACCCGGATGCATCGTCACATGTTCGCGGATAACATTGTTCGCGCCGATCTCCAGCGTACTCGGCTCCCCCTGATAGCGCGTATGCTGGGGTGGACATCCCAATACGGCAAAGGGATAGATATCGCTTCCCGCCCCGACGCTTGTCCGCCCCTCGATCACCACATGGCTGCGCAACCGCACGCCATCGCCAAGCTGGACGTCGCCACCAACGATGCTGAACGGGCCAATCTCGACATTGCTGCCAAGCTCTGCCCCGGGGTCGACAATGGCTGTCGGGTGAATGTTGACACTCATCGTCTAGTTACCCGGATCGACGATCATTGCGCCAAAATCGGCCTCGGCAACCTTTTTGCCCTCGACCATGGCGACTCCCCTGAATTTCCACAGCGGTCCCTTTGACGTCACCTTCTCGACATGCAGCTCGAGCAGGTCGCCAGGCCGCACCGGCTTGCGAAACCGTGCATTCTCGATGGTTGTAAAGAACACCAGCTTGCCCCTGGTCTCCTCGCCAAGCGTCACACAGGCAACGCAGGCCGCCGTCTGCGCCATCGCCTCGACAATCAGCACACCGGGCATGATTGGATAATCGGGAAAATGCCCGGCAAAGAAAGGCTCGCCATTGCTCACCGCCTTCACTCCGACGGCGCTTTTGTCGGCAACGATCTGGAGCACCCTGTCGATCAGCAACATGGGCGCCCGGTGCGGGATATGTTCCCTGACTCCGTCGATATCCAACTCGGTTATGGTCTCCGCCATCTTCTTCCTGCCCTTCCCGGCCCTGTTAACTAGATCCCGTCTATACCTTCGGTGGGGTCTTCTTTCTGGCCGCCGCACGGGTCCGCAGAACCTGCCGCATCGCCGCCTGATCACGCCAATACTGACCGGCCTCGATCGCTGGAAACCCTACCATCTTTGCGCCGGCGGGAACATCCTTGGTGACGCCACTTCTTGCCAGAATCACCGCATCCTTGCCGATCCTCAGATGATCGCCAATGCCGGCCTGCCCGCCGATCATCACCCCGGCCTCCAGAATCGTGCTGCCGGCGATGCCGACCTGGCCGGCGATCACGCAGCGCTCACCGATCTCGCAATTATGCGCGATATGCACCAGATTATCGATCATCACAAAATCGCCGATCACCGTATCGCCGAGACTGCCACGGTCGATCGCCGAATTGGCCCCGACACACACGCCGCGGCCAAGCCGCAGAATGCCGATATGCGGGATCATCACCGGCGCATCCCCGGTGATCTCAAAGCCGAAGCCAGCCGCGCCAAGCACGACGCCGGCCTGCAGGCTGCAGCCATCGTCAAGTTCACAATGGCTGAGTGTGCAGTTATCGCCAATGCTGCAGTTATCACCAATCTGCACGCCGCCGCCGATCACGCTGTTTGCGCCGACAACGCTGTTCGCGCCGATCACCACACCCGCACCGATCACGGCGGTGGGCGCAATCACCGCACCCGGGTCGATCTGCGAGCCCGCCTGCGCTGGGGTCTCCGCGTCTGGCGAGGCATCATCGGCAAGGCACAGCCCCACCGCCCGGGCAAAGGCAAGGCGTGGATTGTCAACGCTCAGCACGGCTGTGGCGGCCGTCATCCTCGGCGCCAGTTCCGCTGTTGTAATGACAATCCCGGCTGGCCCCGTGCCGTCCAGCTGCGCTGCATCACCGACATAGGTCAGCATTCCCTCATCACTTTGCTGCGGCTGGCTGAAATCGGCAATCTCGGCCTCTGCCACACCCTGCAACCCGGCCGCCAGAACGTCCGCCAATTCACCGGCATTCACGCCTCTGGCAAACCTGTAAAAGCGCGGATCAATCGCCATTTCAAACCCCTGCCAGGACCCGGCTGGCAGCGCTGGCATCTCCCGCGTCTACGTGACGACACCTATTCATCCGCCCCAACCTTGATCTCGATCCGGGCATTCCTCGTCCGTTCATCAAGCCGCGCCAACACCTCTTCGGAAATATTCAGCGTCGGCAGGAAAATCAGCGCTGATTCCTGCGAGAGAACGAGGTCGAGTTTGCGTTCGCTGGCGATCTGCTTGACGATATCCAGCGCGAGCCCGCGCAGATTCCGCTGCGCCTCCTGAAACGCCCGGTCAAGCGCCTGTCGGCGGTACTGGATCTGCCGCTGCACCTCGGCAACCTCATCCTCAAACGCCTTCAGACGTTCATTGAAAGCGTCCTCCGACAGCAATTCGCGGTCTGCCTGCAACGCTTTTTCGGTGGCCTGCAATTCTGCCTCACGCTGGGTGAATTCTTCCTGGAAGGTAAGCCGCTGTTCATCCAGCAGCTGCCGTACCTTTGCCGTGCCGCTTGATTGGCGCAAAACGCCATCAAGATCGACCAGACCAATCCGTGTCACCTGCATCCGCGAACCCTGATCGGTTCCGCTGCTGGCTGCTGCGCCTTGCGCTGCCTGTGTTTGGCCTGTTCCGATCTGGCCTGTTCCGTTCTGGCCATTGACAGCATTGTCACTCTGCGCCACCGCGGCACTGGACAGTGTCGCGCCGACAAGCAATGCCAGTGCTGCCGCCCTGAATGCCCGCAGGGAACCGGTTGTCAAACCACACTCCGTCATCGCTATAACCTGGTGCCGATGGCGAACTGAAAGCGTTTCAGCCCATCATAGGATTCTTTCGAGATTGCATCCGCCCAATAGAAGGACAGCGGCCCGATCGCGGTATCCCAAAGCAAACCAAAGCCAAGTGATGTCCGCAGCGAGCTGTCATCTGCACCCTGAACGCCGGCTGGGTAATCAGTCCCCCATACCGAGCCAACATCGCTGAACACGGTCCAGCGCAGACCAAGATCCTTGCTCAGACCAGCGGTTGACACGATTTCGATTGTGCCGGTGGCACTATTGTTGCCGCCAACCGCTTCATTGCTGCCGGTGTCACGCGGGCCGATGCCGCCACTGCCGAAGCCTCGCACCTTGTAACCGCCGAGGAAGAAGCGCTGCGACTGCGTGACCTTCTTGCCAAGACCATTGACATGCCCAAGCTCACCCCGCACTCCAAAGACGACGGTGTTGAACATATATGGCTTGTAATAGGCACCGCTGACGATGGTCTTGGCATAGGTGACATCACCACCAAGTCCCGACACTTCCTCAAACAGTTCCAAAAGGGTGCCGCTCGACGGATCGAACCGGCTGTCCCGCGTGTCCCTGCCAACGGTGTAACTGACCGCGGACTGCAGCAAATTCTGCCCATCCTCTCCGGTCACCGACGCTGCCGTTGTTGATTTTGTCGTTGTTTGCGCCTGCGCCAGCTTGTAGCCGACCCGGTGATAGATGCTGTTCGCTGCACTGAAGCCGACGCCAAAATCAAAACCGGTCCTGTCGACATTGGTGCTGTTCTGCTCGATCTGCTGATTGAACACGGATGCGTTACCACGCAGGTTACGGCCAAGCAGATAGGGTTCGGTGATGCCAAGCCGCATATCGGTCCGGCTGCCGGATGTACCAATCGTCGCTTCAAGCCCGCGTCCCGTACCCAGAAAATTGCGTTCATTGATGCCAACGTTGAAGCTCGCCTTGTCCAGTGATGAATAGCCAAGCCCGAAGGACAGCTCCCCTGTTGATTGCTCCTCAACCTCGATCTCGGTGATTGTCTGTTCGGCGCTGCTGCCAGCAATGTTGCGCACCGAGACATCGGCAAAATAGCCAAGATTGCGGACATTGCGCAGTGAACGCTCCAGTTTCAGTGAGTTGAAGGCGTCGCCCTCGACCAGTTCCAGTTCACGCCGGATCACCGTATCGGTTGTCCGTGTGTTGTTGATGATCTCGATGCGCTCGACATAGTTTTTCTGGGCCTCACCAATCTTTACCAGAATTGTCGCCAGCCCGGTCTCGGCATCGGTGAAAACTTCCGGCACAACGTCAACAAAGGCATAGCCGTAATTGCCAAGCTCATTCGTGATGTCGAGCAATCCCTGCTCAAGCGCGCGAACGTCATACCAGCCATCATCGCCAAAATCGAACTTTGCCTGCAGCAGCTCCAGATCGACATTGGCAATCGCGCTGGCGACCTTGATATCACCAACCTGATAGCGCGGCCCCTCTTCCAGCAGAAAAGTCACGGCAAAGCCTGTTCGATCCGGCAGCAGGCCGCCCCGCACCCGGGTCACGGAGATATCGGCATAGCCACGTGCCAGATAGAACTGGCGCAGCAGCCTGACATCATATTCAAGCCGGCCCTCGTCATATTTGTCAGTGGACGACAGAATGGCCCACCAGCGTTTTTCGCGGCTGGCGATGACCGTTTTCAATTTTGAGTCACTGAACAGCTGGTTGCCCGAAAAGGTGATCGAGCTGATCTTGATCAACGGCCCCTCATCGACATTGAACACCAGATCGACCCGGTTTCCGTCAAGCTCGATGATCTGTGGCTCGACAACCGCCGCATAGCGTCCGCCCGCCTGATAGACCCGCAGCAGCCGCTGCGCACCCTGGATCGCCATTTCGCGTGTGTACACCCGGCGCGGCTGGATATCGAGGAAATCCAGCAGCTTTTCATCGGCGATGACGTCATTGCCCTCGATATTGACGCGGTTGATGATTGGGTTCTCGGTGATCCTGACCGTCAGAACACCAGCCACCATGTCGATGCTGATATCGGCGAACAGGTCGGTCTCATACAGCCGTTCAATCGCAATGTTCATCGAACCCGCTGTCACCAGATCACCGACACGCAACGGCATATAGGACAGCACTGTACCAGCGGCAACCCGGTTGTTTCCTGTTATTTCAATGGCTTCAATGCGCTGATTGTCTGCTGTGGACTGGGCTGTGACCGGCGATGATGACAACAGACTGCCCCCCATCATCAGCACGATTAATAACACCGCTGCAAACCGCATCACCCTGTCCCCGTGTAATTGACGTCCCGCGACTATAAACACCCGCAGCCCATTGTAAAAGAAACCTTTTCAGGAATACGCAAATAAAGCCATCCGCGCCTATTGGAACAGTCTGTTGACGTCAAACACAATCAGGAACAGCATCAGCGCCATCAGGATGGTAATTCCGCCCCGCATCAACGCTGCCTGCACCGCCAGCGGCAGTGGTTTGCCGCGGATTGCCTCATAGATGAAAAAGGCCAGATGCCCGCCGTCAAGCGCTGGCACCGGCAGCAGGTTGATCAGCCCCAGATTGATCGAGATGATCGCCGTCAGTAGAATGAAGGGAACGATCCCCTGCTGCAGCGCCGAGCCGGAAATCTTCGCAATCCCGACCGGTCCCTGAATTTCACCACTCTGCATCTGTCCACTGCCAAGCCGGGCCAGCCCCCGCAGGATCAGCAGTGACATGTGAAACGCATCCGATGAGGCAGCGACAAGCGCGCTTCCGGGCAACATACGCTCCCGCTCTCCGCCCGGTATTGAACGCACGCCCAACAGCCCGATGTTCATCTTCAACGCCTCATTATAGCGCGACATCGGCGTGACCAGCAGATCAATCTCACGGCCTCCACGCTCGATTGTGAACCGCAGTTCCTTGCCCGGACTCTCAATCACCAGACCGCGCATATCATTGAAATCGCGAATGGAAAATCCGTCAATCTCGGTCACCAGATCGCCTGTCTGCAGCCCGGCCTCTGCTGCCGCTGTCTGCGGCATCACCTCGCCGATTTCCGCTGGGAGAATCTGTTTGCCAGCCGTCATATAGACCAGCGCGAACAGCAGAATGCCAAGAATGAAATTGGCTACAGGGCCGCCAAGGACGATCCCGATGCGCCAGCCAAGTGGCGCCCCCATAAAGGATCCGGTCGCCTGTTTCGCCGCCTCGGACGGCGTACTTGCCAGATCTTCATCACCGCGCATCTTGACATAGCCACCAAGCGGAATCGCGGCAATCCGCCAGCGCGTTCCCGTCTGTTTCGAGGTCCAGCCATAGATTTCAGGGCCAAAGCCGATGGAAAAGACCTCAACAATGACACCGGCCTTGCGCGCCATCCAGTAATGCCCCAGCTCATGAAAATACACCACGGGCGTCAGCAACAGCAAAAAGCCGATAACGAGCTGGGTTATTCCAAGTTCAGGCATCACATGTCATCCTTTGCTGCTTTTTCATCTCTGCTGATTTATCTCTTCTGGTTTATCTCTGCTTTTTCATCTCTGCTGGGCGCGTTTTCCGGCAAGAGCTGCGACTCTCTCGCGGGCGATTGCCCGTGCTGCCTCATCCGCTGCCATGACCTCGTCAAGGCTGGTGTCGCCTCCCACTGGCTCACGCTGCATAACATCATTAACCAGCGCGGAAATAGCGGTAAAGCTGATCCGGCCAGCCAGAAACGCCTCTACGGCGACCTCATTGGCGGCATTCAGGACCGCCGGCATCACCCCACCGGCCGCAAGTACCTGCCTTGCCAGCGCGAAACAGGGATAGCGGCGCTCATCAACCGCATGGAAATCAAGCCGTCCAAGCGCTACGAGATCGAGTGGCTCCGGATCCCAGACCAGCCGGTTTGGCCATTCAAGCGCATAGGAAATCGGCGTTTTCATATCGGCCGTTCCCAGCTGTCCGATGACCGACCCATCACGGAAGTAAACCAGTCCATGAATCGCCACCTGCGGATGGACCAGCACCTCGATTGCATCACCGGCAAGACCGAACAGCCAGGCCGCCTCGATCACCTCAAGCCCCTTGTTCATCATCGTTGCGCTGTCGACCGAAATCTTCTGCCCCATGCTCCAGTTCGGATGCCTGACCGCCTGCGCCGGGGTAATGGCCGGAAAATCGGCCAGCGGCAGGCTGCGGAACGGCCCGCCAGACGCGGTCAGGCAGATATGGCTGATCTCCTGCAAGCCATTGCCTGTCGGCACCAGAAGTTCGGGGTGATGCGACTGCCATCCGGCCCAGCACTGAAAGATGGCGCTATGTTCACTGTCAAGCGGCAGAATTCGTGCTCCATTCTCGTGCGCTGCCTGCATCACGATGCGGCCTGCCGATACCAGCGATTCCTTGTTGGCCAGCGCCAGCGTCTGGCCTGTTTCCACCGCCGCCATCACCGAGCCAAGACCGGCAAGGCCGGTGATCCCGGCAATGACGATATCGACGGGGATGCGCGCCAGCCCGTCACAGTCACGCTGTCCGGCAACAATCTCAATGCCCGAACCGGCAAGCGCCGCCTGCAATGGCGCCAGCCCGGTCTCATCACGCAGACCGACAATCCGTGGCTGGTATTTCAGCGCCTGTTCAGCCAGCAATGCATGATTGCCACCGGCGACCAGACACTCGATTGTGAACCGCTCAGCTGCCGCATCGACAAGCGCCAGGGTGCTGGTGCCAATCGAACCGGTTGAGCCAAATATGGAAAGGCGGCGCTGTAACATGGGCTTCCAAAAATCAAGAACGAAAAATAACGCTGTCTCAGACAAACATAAAGAACAGAATCATTGCTGGCAAAGTCAACAGATAGCCGTCAAACCGGTCGAGAACACCGCCATGGCCTGGAATCAGTTGGCTGCTATCCTTGACTCCCCGACGGCGCTTCAGCGCGGATTCAAGCAGATCACCGAGCTGCGCCAGCAGCCCGATCACCAGACCACCTGCAATGACCTGTGGCCATGATAGCATCACCATCTCGCCGCTGATGGAAAAATCCAGATCAATCATCTCCATCGGGCCGAACAGCAGCGTCGCGGCCAGCAGCGCTGCCAGAATGCCACCAAGCGCTCCCGAAATGGTCTTGTTCGGGCTGATTGTGGGTGCCAGCCGCGGTCCGCCCACTGCCCTGCCGACAAAATAGGCGGCGCTGTCGCAGCTGGCGATTACCAGCGCCAGCGCCAACAGCAGAAAACGTCCCTCCGGCAGCACCAGAACAAAGCTGCCACTGGCAACGCAGATCACCATCAGGAAACAGAAATCACCAATCTGACGATCTCCGGTCCGCCGGGCAAAACCAATCCTGCAGATAAAGGCAAGGCCAATGACAAAGGCAAACATCGTCTGCAGTGACCAGCCATGGCTGGTGGCAGCGGACGGCCAGACATTGATCAGCCCGGCCAGCAGCAGCAGCATGGCCAGCGGCAAACCACGCATGCCCACCATATGACCAAACTCCCGGAACATCAGCACAGAGATAACCAGAAACATGATCTGCGCCAGATCCGCCGAATACCAGAAAGCAGCGATCAGCGGCAGCAATACAAGGAAGCCGAGAAAACGCTGGGCGGTTCCAGATAGTGTATGAAACTGGATCACCCGCACCTGTCCCTTACTGCAGATTTTGTGGCGGCTCGACGATGCTGTTCATCTCGCCAGGCGCATCACCGCCAAAACGCCGCTCGCGCGCACCGAACTCATCAAGCGCCCGGCCAAGATCGGCAACCGAGAAATCCGGCCAGTAGACAGGCGTGAAATGCAGCTCCGCATAGGACAGATCCCAGAGCATGAAATTTGAAATCCTGTATTCACCGCCGGTGCGGATCAACAGATCGATCTGCGGCAGCATTGAGGAGGTCATCCGCGATTTGACAATATCCTCATTGATTTCCGCCACCGTGATGATGCCATTGGCGACTTCCTCGGCAAGCATGCGTGCCGCACCCACGATTTCCTGCTGCCCACCATAATCAATGGCGATTGTCAGGTTCAACCCGTTATTGCCCTTGGTCCTGCTCTCCACGCCTTCAATCAGCGCGACCAGATCATCGGTCAGCCTGTCGCGGCGGCCAATCACCCTGAATTTGACATTTTCCTTGAGCAGGTCTTCGGTGTCCGCTTGCAGAAACCGCCGCATCAGCATCATGAGTCCGTCGACCTCACTTTTCGGCCGCGACCAGTTCTGCGCGGAAAAGGCGAACACGGTCAGCCACCTGACCCCGGAGTCATAGGCATAGCTGCAGATATCCCTCAGCGTATCGGCCCCGCGGTTGTGACCACGCAGCACATTCAGCCCCCGTTCCCGGGCCCAGCGCCTGTTGCCATCCATGATGATGGCAAGATGATGTGGTTGTTCTGACATCTTTCGTCCTGTTCCCCTGCCTGTCGCCTTTCAGTGGCCTGCCAACCAGGATCCACCATCACTCGGCATCGTCTCACCTGAGTCATCACTGTGGCTTGAGTTTCGATTGCAAACCTTCGGTCAGAAAACAAGTTGCGTCAAACCTGTGTGATTTCCTTCTCCTTGCTCGCCAGCGTCTCGTCGATCAGAGCGACAAAACTATCGGTCAGCTTCTGGACCTCACCCTCTTCGGCATGCCGCTCATCCTCGGACAGCAGCCCGTCCTTCTCGGCCTTGCGGATGGCTTCGATACCATCACGGCGGACATTGCGAACGGCAACCCGTGCCGACTCGGCATAGCGTCCGGCCACCTTCACCATATCCTTGCGGCGTTCCTCGGAAAGATCGGGGATAGGCACCCGGATCAAGGTACCCTCGGCCATCGGGTTCAGCCCCAGATCGGACTCGCGGATGGCCTTTTCAACAGATGCCGTCATCGACGCATCCCATACTGTCACCGTCAGCAGACGTGGCTCAGGGACCGAGATATTGCCAACCTGATTGATCGGCATTTTCGAGCCATAGGCGTCAACCATGATCGGCTCAAGCATCGCGGTCGACGCCCGCCCGGCCCGCAGCCCCATGAATTCGGTTTTCAGGCTGGCCACGCTGCCCTCCATCCGGCGCTTGATATCATCAAGATCATAGTCTGACATGTTGCTCTCCCTGCTCCTGTCTACATCCCCGGATCGGCGCCGGGTGATTGCTAAACCGCGTCTGTTGTCCGGCGTTAATTCACGATGGTAAAGGCGCCTTCCTCGTTCAGCACGCGCTGAAAGCCACCAGAATCCTCGATGGAAAACACCAGAATGGGAATGTTGTTCTCACGCGCCAGCGAAATTGCCGATGCGTCCATCACCCGCAGATCATCTGACAGCACCTGTAGATAGGACAGCCGGTCATAGCGCGTTGCCGTCGGGTCCTTTTCCGGATCGGCCGAATAGACGCCGTCAACCCGCGTTCCCTTGAGCAGCGCATTACAGTTCATTTCCGAGGCCCTGAGTGCAGCTGCCGTATCCGTGGTAAAAAACGGATTGCCGGTTCCTGCGGCAAAAATCACCACCCGGCCCTTTTCCAGATGCCGCGTCGCGCGGCGGCGGATATAGGGTTCGCACACAGCGCTGATCGGCAATGCCGACATCACCCTCACCGGCACATCCAGCTGTTCCAGCGCGTTCTGCATCGCCAGTGCATTCATCACGGTTGCCAGCATGCCCATATAATCGCCAGTGGCGCGTTCCATGCCGGCCGCCGCCCCCGAAACACCCCGGAAGATATTGCCACCACCGATGACGAGACAGACCTCGACACCGTCGGCAACAACATCTTTGACTTCCCTGGCAACGCTGGCGACCATTTCGGTATCAATTCCATAGGCCTGCTGGCCCATGAGTGATTCACCGGAAATTTTCAACAGAACACGGGAATATTTATGCGCCGTGCCTGTGGTTTCGCCATCTGCCATGGATTATCTCCCCGGGGCCTGGTGCTAGGACAGTTGTGCGGCCACCTCGGCTGCAAAATCTGTCTCTTCCTTCTCGATGCCTTCGCCCAGATTAAACCGGACAAATGCCGTCAGCGCAATATCCGCACCGGCGTCCTTGCCAGCATTGGCAACAACATCGGCAATGCGTGTCTCGCCGTCAATGACCGATGTCTGCTCAAGCAGCACGACTTCCTGATAATATTTCTTCATCCGGCCTTCGACCATCTTCTCAGCTATTTCCTGTGGCTTGCCGGATGCCTTGGCCTGTTCGATCAGAACTTCACGCTCGCGCTGTACGGCCTCGGCGTCCAGATCGTCGATTGACAGGCTGGCAGGTGATGTTGCCGCGATATGCATGGCAATCTGCTTGCCAAGCCCCATCAGGCTGTCAGCATCGGCTGTTGATTCCAATGCCACCAGCACCCCAATCCGGCCAAGCCCATCGGCAGTTGCGTTGTGTATGTAGGAAACAACCGCACCATTTGAGACGGAAACCTGTTCCATCCGGCGCAGTGTCATGTTCTCGCCGATGGTTGCGATCTTCTGTGTCAGCTCATCCTCAACCTTGCGGCCAGTTTCCGGAAACTCAACGCCGCGCAGGGCATCAATGTCACCGGCGCTCAGCGCCAGACCGGACAGCGCCCGGGCAAAATCCTGAAATTCAGTGTTGCGGGCCACGAAATCTGTTTCGGCATTGAGCTCGATGACCGCGCCCTTGGTGCCGTCAACGGCGATTGCCACAAGCCCCTCTGAGGCCACGCGGCCGGATTTTTTCGCCGCTGTTGCCAGCCCCTTTGTCCGCAGCCAGTCAATGGCGGCGTCCATATCGCCATTGGTCTCACCAAGGGCTTTCTTACAATCCATCATGCCTGCGCCGGATTTCTCGCGCAGTTCCTTGACCAGTGCAGCAGTTACACTCATTTTCCTGTTCCCATCAAAATGTGTTTCAAAAGATGTTGCGCCTGCACCACCCCCGATCCGGGGATGGCTCTGGCATTACAAAAGTTCTCCAGCGCTGTTACGCTGAGGCCTCACCAGCGTCAGCAGCCTCGCCCTCACCGGCGGCATCCGCTACAGCTGGTGCTTCCTCGACCGCTGCTGCCTCTTCGGCTGGCGCGTCTGCGGGTGCTGCCTCTTCGGCTGCCGGCTCGGCGATTGCCGCCTCAACGGGTGCCTCAACGGCGGCGCCGGCGTCACCGCCGCTCTTGATCAGTTCGGTCTGCAGCCCATCAAGCACGGCTGCCTGGGCCAGCTCGCAATAGAAGGTGATGGCGCGCATCGCATCATCATTGCCCGGCACCAGATAATCAACGCCATCGGGATTTGCGTTCGAGTCCACAATCGCAACCACCGGGATGTTCAACCGGTTGGCTTCCTGCACGGCAATGGCTTCCTTGTTCGTATCAAGAACGAACAGAATGTCGGGAAGACCGCCCATTTCCTTGATTCCACCAAGGGTGCGTTCCAGCTTTTCCTGCTCGCGGGTCAGCTGCAGGATTTCCTTCTTGGTCAGCTGGTTGATCTCACCGCTTGCCATCCGCTCTTCAAGTTCACGCAACCGGCGGATTGACTGCGAGACAGTCGCCCAGTTGGTCAGCATGCCACCAAGCCAGCGGTGGTTGACATAATACTGGCCACAGCCCTTTGCGGTCTCGGCGATCTTTTCCGATGCGGCCCGCTTCGTGCCAACGAACAGCACCCGTCCGCCGCGGGCGGCAACGTCGCCAATCGCTTTCAGCGCCGCATGAAACATCGGCATTGTCTGTTGCAGGTCAAGAATGTGGATTTTGTTCCGCTCGCCGAAAATATACGGCTCCATGCGGGGGTTCCAGCGGCGGGTGTTGTGTCCAAAATGCACACCAGCTTCAAGCATCTGGCGCATGGTAAAGGTAGGGAGAGCCATTTCAAAAACTCCTGTTCTCCGGTTAAACCTCCATGAGGGGAAATGAAAGGCCGCAGCCCTCACCGGATGGCATTGTTTCTGGAGTTTGCCAGAAGCTGCCGCCCCTCATGTGTGAATTGCTCCGGTGTGTACTCCTGCGACCGGATAAATGCAAGCCAAAAACCGCAAAAACCGTCCTCAAAGCAACAGGACCAGCGCCTTTGCCAGCCTGCCTGCCGACAGGGTCGGCGGCCATCCCTGTCGCCGATCACAGTTCCCGCACATCAAGAACACCCGGAACACGCCGCAAATTCTGCCGGAAATCGCCGCTCAGCTTGTAATTTCCGGGCAGCGCTATGGATACCGCATGGTCCTTTACCATCATGTTCAGCTTGACCTCTGCCTTGCCCGGGCCGTCGGCAACAAGCAATTCCTTGATCTGCTCCAGTGGTTTCTGGTCCTGCACCCAGATCCCGACCCCGCCATGCCAGGCGGCTATCGCATCATCGAGCAGCTGTACACGCGCCGCCAGCAGGCGCGGCCCATTTTCCTCGAGCTTCAGATTGGCCGCCACCAGCAAGGGCTTGTCACTGTCCAGCATCTCCATGCTTTCCGCCAGAATGTCGGAAAAGAAGGTCAGCTCGAAAACCCCTGTCTGGTCGGTGAACTGGACAAAGGCGAATTTATTGCCACGCTGTGAGACACGCACCTGTTTGGCTGTCACCGATCCAGCCAGATTGACCCGCGGCTGCACCCGCCGTGTCTCGATCATGCTGTTCAGTTCGGCTGACGAGATCACCCGCAGCCGGCTCAACTGGTTGGCATAGCTGTCAAGCGGATGCGCCGACAGATACAGACCAAGCGCCTCAAACTCCTCTTTCAGCCGATCCATTGCCGCCCAGTCTTCGCAGGGCTGTAACCTGATCTCGTCGCTGGCCGCATCGCCGCCGCCACCAAACAGATTGTCCTGACTGGACTCTGCCTCCCGGCGCAGACTGTCGGCATGTGCCAGCAGCATATCCATGTTCTGCAGCAATTCGCGCCGGTTGTGGTGCAGCCTGTCAAAAGCCCCCGCCCGCACCAGATTTTCCATCTGCCGGCGGTTGCTGACCTCGCGCGGAATGCGTTTGAGAAAATCCAGCAGACTGGTAAAATGGCCATCGGCATGACGCAGTTCAGCAAGCCGGGACATCGCGTCGGCGCCGACATTCTTCACCGCGCCCAGCGCATAGCGGATCGCCAATCCACCTTTATCATCGACCGGCTCCACATCAAAGCTGGCCCCAGATGCGTTCAGATCAGGTGGCAGAATGGCAATTTCCTTTTGCTGGCATTCCTGTCTGAACACCGCCAGCTTTTCCGTACTTCCCGCATCAAGTGCCATCGAGGCGGCGAGGAATTCAACCGGGTAATTCGCCTTCAGATAGGCGGTCTGATAGGACACCAGCGCATAGGCTGCCGCATGCGACTTGTTGAAGCCATAGCCGGCAAAGGCGGAAATCTGGTCAAACACATCCGAGGCCAGCTGCTCGCTGAGACCGTTCTGCGTTGCGCCACTGACAAAAATCTGCCGCTGCTGGTCCATCTCGGCCTGAATTTTCTTGCCCATCGCGCGGCGCAGAATATCCGCTCCACCCAACGTATAGCCGGCCAGCACCCGCGCCGCCTGCTGCACCTGTTCCTGGTAGATCATGATGCCATAGGTCTCGGCCAGCACCGGCTTGAGATCAGGATGCATGTAGGAGATCTGGTTTGGATCATGCTTGCGCGCCACATAATCCTTGATGTTTTCCATCGGGCCCGGTCGATACAGCGCGACAACGGCGATGATATCCTCGAACCTGTCGGGCTTGAGGCCACGCAGCACATCACGCATGCCACTCGATTCAAGCTGGAACACGCCAACCGTATCACCCTGTGACAGCATCTCGAAGGTCCTTGCGTCATCGAGTGGGATATCCGCCAGATCAATCTCGACGCCCTGCTTGACGATGAATTCGACGGCGCGCTGCAACACTGTCAGCGTTTTCAGTCCAAGAAAATCGAATTTGACCAGCCCCGCCTTCTCCACCCATTTCATATTGAACTGGGTCACTGGCATGTCGGAACGGGGGTCACGGTAGAGCGGGACCAGCTCGCTGAGCGGGCGGTCGCCAATCACCAACCCCGCAGCATGCGTCGAGGCATGCCTGTACAGCCCCTCGATCTTCATTGACATGTCAATGAGGTCGGAAACCTGCTCATCACTCCTGCGCTGCTGTCTTAATTCATCCTCGCTCTCCAGCGCTTTTGCGATGGTTGTCGGATTGGCCGGGTTGTTGGGGATCAGCTTGGCGATCCTGTCGACCTGTGGATAGGGCATTTCCAGTACACGCCCGACATCACGCAGCGCTGCCCGCGCCTGCAGCGATCCAAAGGTGATGATCTGCGCCACCCGGTCCTGTCCATATTTTTCCTGCACATAACCGATCACCTCCTCGCGCCGGTCCTGACAGAAATCAATATCGAAATCCGGCATGGAAACACGTTCGGGGTTCAGGAAGCGCTCGAACAGCAGCCCAAAGCGCAGCGGGTCAAGATCGGTGATCGACAGCGCCCACGCCACCACTGATCCCGCCCCGGAACCCCGGCCCGGCCCGACGGGGATATTCTGTTTCTTTGCCCATTGAATGAAATCCGCCACGATCAGGAAATAGCCGGGAAATCCCATCTGATTGATGGTCTGCAACTCGAATTCCAGCCGGTCAAAATAGGGTTTGCTGGCTGCCTCACGCGCGTCAGCATCCATCTGCGGGCCGTAGACATGGCGTTCCAGCCGCTCCACCAGCCCCGCATGCGCCTGAAAGCCAAGCTCCTCCGACTCGCTGCGCCCCTCATCACGGGTGAATGCGGGCAGAATTGGCGCCCGCTCCTCGGCCATCACGCTGCACCGTCTGGCAATAACCAGACTGTTGCTGATTGCCTCTGGAATATCGGCAAACAGCTGCTCCATCTCCGCAGCGGTGCGAAAATAATGCTGGCTGGAATAGCGAATCCGGTCATCCTCGGACATTTTGCGTCCGGTGCCAATACAGATCAGCGCATCATGCGGCTGGTGCATTTCCGGTGTGTCATAGCGGCAGTCATTGGTCGCCACCAGCGGCAGCTGCAACTCGACGGCCAGCTCCAGAAGCCCCGCCTCGGCCCGGTCCTCCTCAGGCAGGTCATGGCGCTGCAACTCGACATAAACACGCCCGGAACACAGCACCACCAGCGACTCAAGGCGTTTTCTTGCCAGCGCCAGCCGGCCATCTGCCACCGGAGCCGCGACAAAACCGGCCATGGCACCGCCGGACAGTACCAGCAGCCCGTCCGCATTTGCTGCGAGCATGTCCATGCTTGCCGAGGGTTCGCTGGTGGCATCCGCCTCCAGCAGCGCCTGCGACTGCAATCGGCATAAATTTGTATAGCCGGTCTCATTCATCGCCAGCAGCACAATCTCGCCGCTGCCGGCAGCATCACTGAGCGTCATCTGCGTGCCGATGATCGGCTGCACACCGGCCGCCACCATGGCCTGGGAAAACTCCAGCGCACCAAACATGTTGTTGGTGTCGGTTATGGCCGCCGCCGGCTGTCGGTCGCCGCTGACAAGTGCTGCCAGCTGTTTGATCCGCAGCGTTGATTCGGCCAGCGAATAGGCGGAGTGCAGACGAAGATGAACAAAGGGCGCGTGCATGATGGTGTTTCCGGGCGGAAAAATTGGGCCAGGCCCTACGATACAGCAATCACCCGCCCAGGCAATATCGCGGGCGGCAAAATGGTGCGGCTTTGCCTGAAAAACGGCTAGACAGCCTCTACCGCACCATTGCGGATCGTCAGCGTGCGGTCCATGGCGATGGCAAGGCCGTGATTATGCGTGACGATCAGCGCCGCTGTGTCAGTGGCATGGACAATATTGGCGATATGTTCAAACACCTCGTCCGCAGTTTCGGGGTCGAGATTGCCGGTTGGTTCATCGGCCAGCAAGATGCGCGGCGCATTGGCCACCGCTCTGGCCACGGCAACGCGTTGCTGTTCACCACCTGACAGCGTTCCGGGCCGGTGATCATGCCGGTTACCAAGCCCGACCATCGCCAGCAACTGTTCGGCGCGGTCATGGGCCGCAGCACGCGTCAGGCCGTTCAGCATCTGCGGAATTATCACATTCTCAATCGCCGAGAACTCTGCCAGCAGGCGATGAAACTGGAACACAAATCCGATATGGCTGCGCCGCAACCGCCCGCAGGACCGCTGGCCAAGCCGGGCCGTCGAGGCACCATCCACAATGACATCACCGCTGGTCGGCTTTTCCAGAAGGCCGGCGATATTCAGCAGGGTTGATTTGCCACACCCCGACGGGCCGACAAGCGCCGTCAGTTCGCCGGCACGTAGGGCCAAACTGGCTCCGCGCAGAACATCGACACGCTGTTCGCCCTGCATGTAATGACGCTGGACCTCAGTCATTTCCAGCAAAATCCGTGTCTCGGCCATTACCGCCCCCTACTCATAGCGCAGTGCCTCGGCCGGCGCGACACGCGCCGCACGCCAGGCCGGATAGAGGCTTGCCAGAAATGACAGGCCCAGCGCCATGGCAATCACCAGCCCAACCTCACCCGGATCGACCTTCGCCGGTAGCGTGGACAGGAAATAGATTTCCGCCGCAAACAGATCGGCCCCCGAAATTCCCTCGATGAACCCCTGTATCGAACCGATTTTCCAGCAGAACAACAGCCCCAGAACCGTCCCGGCAGCGGTCCCGACAAGGCCAATGCTTGACCCGGTCATCAGGAACACCCGCATCACCGCGCCACCGCTTGCCCCCATCGTCCGCAGCACGGCAATATCGGCATTTTTTGAGCGGACCAGCATGATCATTGATGAGATGATATTGAAGGCGGCAACCAGAATGATCAGCGTCAGGATCAGGAACATGACATTGCGCTCGACCCGCAGCGCATTGATGAAGGAGCGGTTGCGCTCCAGCCAGTCAAAGGCGCGCAGCCCGGGTGCCAGATCCTCGGCAATAACAGCGCGCAGCCCGGCGATCTGCTGCGGGGCGCTGGTGTAGATTTCCAGCCCCGAGGCGCGCTCGCCAAGGCCAAAGAATTTCCCGGCAACGCCAAGCGGCATGAAAACGAAACTCGAGTCATATTCATGCATGCCGACGTCGAAAATACCGGCGATTTCAAACCGGCGGCGTTTCGGCAGGGTCCCAAAGGCCGTCGCCTCGCCCTTGGCCGCGGTCAAAGTGATCACGTCACCGGTTTTCAACCCCATCTTGAAAGCCATCGTCTGGCCGATCAGCACGCCGCCCGCATCCCTGAATCCGGCGATTTCCGCCTCCTCAAGCGAATTCCACAACGGTTTTCGCACCGCCAGATCGGACCAGCGGACACCGCGCACGACAGCGCCAAGATTGACCGCGTTGGCAGTGACCATCGCCTGCCCCTCGATCTGCGGTGTCACCGCAATCACCGTTGGCAGTTCGGCCAGGGACAGTGCCAGCCTGTCAAAATCCTCAATGCCGCCTGATTTCGCCGCATAGACGGCAACATGACCGTTCAGCCCAAGGATCCGCCCAATCAGTTCGGCACGAAAGCCATTCATCACCGACATCACGATGATCAGCGTGGCAACGCCAAGGGTAATGCCGGCAAGCGAGAACCAGGCGATTACCGAGATAAAGCCCTCAGCCCGGCGCGAACGCACATAGCGCGCTGCCAACATTCGTTCCACTGGTGAAAAAAACAGCCGCATTTTTCCAATCACTTCACAGACGCCACTCGTCGCGGCAGCCGGTTAACCAAGCACCTTGCTAAGTGCAGATTCAGGCGAAATTTCGACCGTCTCACCACTTTTTCTGTGCTTTACCTCGACCACGCCATTTTTCATGCCGCGCGGACCGACAACAATCTGCCACGGGATACCAATTAAATCCATGCTGGCGAGCTTTGCGCCCGGGCGTTCATCTCGGTCATCGAGCAGTGGATCAAGGCCGGCCGTGATCAGTTTTTCATACAGATCGCCAGCCGCCGCATCACACACCGCATCGCCTGGTTTCAGATTGACCACAGCAGCGCCGAAGGGAGCCACCGTTTCCGGCCAGATAATGCCCTTGTCATCATGGCTTGCCTCGATGATGCCGCCGACGAGGCGCGACACGCCAATGCCATAGGAACCCATATGTACCGGCACCGGCTTGCCATCAGGGCCGGACACGGTGGCCCCCATCGCGGCTGAGTATTTTTCGCCGAAATAGAAAATATGGCCAATTTCAATGCCGCGCAGAGTCATCAGATCCGCTGCGGCGATTGGGCAGTTATCCGGATCATGCTTTTCATCCGCCCGCGCATAGAGCGAGGTGAACCGATCGACCACCGGCTGCAGATCCTGATGATAGTCGATATCGGTGACAAGATCGGTATTGAGCCAGTCCTTGTGGAAATACACACCGCTCTCACCGGTTTCGGCAAGGATGATGAACTCATGGCTCATATCACCGCCAATGGGGCCAGTGTCAGCCTCCATCGGGATCGCCGTCAGCCCCATCCGGGCGAATGTTTTCAGGTAGGATACGAACATCCTGTTATAGGCGACGCGCGCCCTGTCGGCATCCAGATCGAAGGAATAGGCATCCTTCATCAGAAATTCGCGCCCACGCATGATTCCAAAGCGGGGCCGCACCTCATCCCGGAATTTCCACTGGATATGATACATGTTCAGCGGTAGCGCCTTGTAGCTGCGCACATGCGAGCGGAAAATATCGGTGATCTGCTCCTCATTTGTCGGGCCATACAGCATGTCGCGGTCATGCCGGTCACGGATCCGCAGCATTTCCGCCCCGTAATCATCATAGCGACCGGATTCCTGCCACAACTCGGCTGGCTGGATCGTCGGCATCAGAATTTCCAGCGCTCCCGCCCGGTTCTGTTCCTCACGGACGATATCCTCGATCTTGTCCAGCACTTTCTTGCCAAGCGGCAGCCAGGAATAGATGCCGGCGCTTGATTGCTGGATCATGCCGGCGCGCAGCATCAACCGGTGCGAGGCGATCTGCGCTTCCTTCGGGGTTTCTTTCAGCAGGGGCAGAAAATACTGGCTCAGGCGCATTACTCTTTCCTTTGAACAGCCGGCCCTTGAACAGCAGGGCGGCAGGGTGGCGACGGGTGACCGCCATATCGTTGCGCCAATCTACGGTCAGGCTCGCCTTAACGCAAGACCGGCAGACCGGTAGTGGCAAAAACATCATCGACCATGGCCCGGCTGACATCTGCCAGCCGTGCGGGTTGCCAGTCAGCGTCATTTGTTCTGTCGATCAGCACCGCACGGACGCCCTCGGCGAAATCCGGCCGCGCCGTCATTTTGATGGCAAGCTGGAAATCCAGCGCCAGCGCATCGGGCAGCGTCGTGATAGCCTCCGCCTCCTGAAGCAGCCGCAGATAGACGTGATGTGTCATCGGGCATTTCTCTGTCAGCGCCTGCGCGATTTCCGCTGCCACGCGGTCACCCTTGATTTGCGCCAGATCGACGGCCCGCCGCTGCATCTCACCAAGATCACTGTCGTCGAAGATATGCTCAAGCACTGCCCGCATCTCGGGCAGTTGCGCGGCTCCGGGGTCACCGCGAAACCCATCGATCACACTCTCGATCTGATCTGTCTCGCACCGCATCAGCGCAGCTTGCAACGGGGCCATCTGCAAGGCTGGAACCATCGCGTCGGCCAGCCCCAGACGCAGACAGTCAGCTGCCCCCAGAAAATGCCCGCAAATCCCCAGATACAGGGCAATCGCGCGGGGACAGCGCCCAAAAAACAGGCTTGCCCCGGCATCGGGAAACAGGCCAATGGCCGCCTCTGGCATCGCCAGCCTTGTTGCCTCGCTGATCACCACATGCCGGCAGGCCTGCGCCAGTCCGGCCCCACCACCGATCACCAACCCGTCGGCCAGCGCAATCACCGGCTTGTCAAATTCCGCAACCGTGACATCCATCATATATTCAGCGCGGAAAAACGCGGTCACGGCATCCTTGTCATTTTCCGTGATGTGTCCATGCACCTCGCGAATGTCGCCACCGGCACAGAAAGCCCTCGCCGCCGAACTGGCGATCACAACATGGCCAACCCGATCATCATCGCGCCATGCCTGGAGCTGCCGGGTGATCGCCAGCGCCATCTGCCTGTTGATCGCATTCAGCGCTGCCGGCCGGTCAAGACAGATCAGCCCGGCCCTGCTTTCCACTGAAAATCGCAAATATGGCCCCGCTTCAGATAGGTGCATTGATAAAGTTCCTGCTTCTGTCTATTTAAGGGGCAGTGACACCCCGCAAGATTAGCCTATCGGAGATGGCATGAGTAGAGGCGAATATCCAGCCACACGAATGCGCCGCAACAGAATGAAGGCATTTTCCCGCCGTCTTGTTGCCGAAAACAGCATCAGCATTGATGATCTGATCTGGCCTCTATTCGTGATTGAGGGTACGGACAGCACAGAGGCTGTTGCTTCCATGCCCGGCGTCAACCGCTGGTCAATCGACCATCTTGTCGAACAGGCTGGACTTGCGCTCTCCCTCGGCATTCCGGCGATAGCCATTTTCCCCTCCATCGATCCGGCGCAAAAGGATGCTGCAGGATCGCTGGCCCGCGATGGTGACAATCTGGTCTGCCGCGCCGTTGCCGCCGTCAGGGCCGCCCATCCAGACCTTGGCATCATCTGCGATGTTGCGCTTGATCCATTTACCGATCACGGCCATGACGGGTTATTTGTCGATGGCCGCATTCTCAATGATGAAACCATCGCCATTCTGTGCGAACAGGCGGTGCATCAGGCAGATGCAGGCTGCGATATCATCGCTCCGTCCGATATGATGGACGGACGCGTTGGCGCGATCCGGGCCGCACTTGATGCGGCTGGCCATCAGGATGTGCAGATCATGGCCTATGCGGCCAAATACGCATCCGGTTTCTATGGACCGTTTCGTGAGGCCGTCAATGCCGGCAGCCAGCTTGGTGCTGGTGGCAAGGCGACCTATCAGATGGACCCGGCAAATGGCAACGAGGCGCTGCATGAGATTGCCCTTGATCTGGCCGAGGGTGCCGACATCGTCATCATCAAGCCGGGCATGCCCTATCTTGATATCCTGCACCGTGCGAAATCCGAATTTGGCGTTCCCTGCGTCGCCTATCAGGTTTCGGGCGAATATGCGATGCTGTGCGCCGCCGCCCAGAATGGCTGGCTTGACCGTGATCGGGTTATGCTGGAATCCATGCTGTCCTTCAAACGGGCAGGTGCGGATGCGGTTTTGACCTATTTTGCCCCCGATATCGCCAAAATTTTACAGAAATAGGCGAACCAGACGCAATTTCTGCGTGGCAATGATATATCCAGTCCCCAACACCATGCCGCCAACAGACAGGCGGGAAAAGCGCTCGACACCAACAAGCTGCCACCCCACCCCCAGGGTTGCAGTGCTGACCAGGGCTGACCAGGGCTGGCCACGGCTGAAGCCGGAGCCATAGAGGCCGAAAGCCAGCCATTTACACTGGAGGGATTTAATGACCGTTACCGCCGATGATATCCGCAATGCCGCCACGCGTCTTGAGGGGCATATCCTGCGCACCCCCTTTGTCGATGCCCCGATGCTGTCCCGCACCCTTGGCTGCAATCTGGTTCTCAAGCTCGAATGTCTGCAACACACCTCGTCCTTCAAGGCGCGCGGTGCCTATGTCGCGATGATGGCGCTTGACGCCGGACAGAGACAGCGCGGCGTGATCGCCATGTCGGCTGGCAACCACGCGCAGGCTGTTGCCTATCATGCCCAGCAAATGGATATTCCAGCGGTCATCGTGATGCCGGCGCAAACGCCCTTTGCCAAGGTGGCCCGTACCCGCAGCTTTGGTGCCGAGGTGGTTCTTGAGGGCCGCAATCTGAACGAATGTGAAACCACCGTCGCCACGCTGATTGAACAGCGCGGGCTGACACTGGTTCACCCCTATGACAATGAATTGGTGATGACCGGTCAGGGAACGGCTGGCCTCGAGATGCTCACCGACAGGCCTGACCTCGATATTCTGCTGGTGCCGATTGGTGGTGGCGGGTTGATTGGTGGCATCGCCACGATTGCCCGCGACATGCGGCCCAATCTGAAAATCTATGGCGTGCAGACCGAACTCTATCCGACAATGAAAATGGCCATTGCCGACGAGGAGATCGTCTGCGGCGGCGAAACCCTGGCCGAGGGCATTGCCGTGAAAAAGCCCGGTGGCGTGACCAAACCCGTTGTCAGCGATCTGGTTGATGACATTCTGCTGGTGCATGAACAATCGCTGGAATGGGCGGTTGGCGCACTTGTCGAACAGCAGCGTGTCGTCTCCGAAGGTGCTGGCGCTGCCGGTATTGCCGCCATCTATCAGCATCCAGAGCTGTTTGCCGGCAAAACCGTTGGCGCCGTGATCTGCGGCGGCAACATCGACCCTCGCCTGCTTGCCTCGATTCTCAACCGCAACATGGCGTCCGATGGTCGGATCGCGCGGCTGCGGATCGACATTTCCGATGAGCCGGGAATGCTGGCGGCAATCACTGCATCGATCGGGCGCTGTGGCGGCAATATTGTCGAGATTTACCACCAGCGCCTGTTCTATGATGTGCCGGCAAAGCTGGCAAAGATTGACGCCGTGATCGAAACCCGCGGACCGGAGCATGTCGACGAGATCATCGCCGACCTGCGCGCGGCGAATTTCACCGTCAACCAGCTTGATGACAGCACCGGCCACTGACTGACCACTGACTGACCACCGACCGGCAATCTGCCCACCAGCTGCCGCCTGTCGCATGTCGGGATACCAGCAGCTGCGACAGTTTCGATCTTGCCGCTGTTCCACTAAACAGGCATCCTTGAGTCATGGATCAGGACAAACGCCTTCATTTTGCCACGCCCCTGCAGCTGCGCCTGAGTATGCGCAGTGAGTGTCCCTATCTGCCAGGCCGGACAGAACAGCGGGTCGCCGTTGACATCAACGAAAACCCTGCCCATCACGATCAATTAGCGCGGGCGGGCTTCCGCCGGGTTGAAAACTGGGTCTATAAACCAGCCTGTCCTGCCTGCAACGCCTGCCTGCCATGGCGTGTCGACAGCTCTGCCTTCACGCCGAGCCGCAACATGGCCCGAATCTTGCGCAACAATCGTGACCTGACACGCTCGATGGCGCCAATCCGCCTGACCGAGGATCATTTCACGCTGTTTGACCGCTATATCACCTCTCGCCATGCTGATGGTCAGATGGCGCAGATGACCCGCGATGAATTTCTCAGCATGATTGAAAACAGCCCGATCGAGACATTGCTGGTCAATTACCACACCGCTGACGGGCGTCTTGTCGCAACAGTTCTGACCGATGTTCAGGATGATGGCTTGAGCGCGGTCTATTCCTTCTTCGACCCCGATGAAAATGCACGCTCGCTCGGCACTTTCATCATCCTCGATCTGATTGACCGCTGCCGCGAGGCCCTGCTTCCGTGGCTGTATCTTGGCTATTATGTCGAGAACAGTCAGAAAATGATGTACAAGGCCCGCTTTCAGCCAGCCGAAATCTATCGTGACGGTCTCTGGCAGCCCTATTCGCCACCTGATCCGCAATAGTCTCAGGCAAAAGTCTCGAGGCAGCCATGTGTCAGGTGAAGCGTGCGGGGCGCGGAAAGCCTGTTGGCGGCAATTTGCCGGCACCACCGCGCCGCCCTGTCCATGGTTCAAGGTCGGTCTCGGTCCGCGTCCTGCCGCCACCCGCCTGCCATGCCAGCCCTTTTGCGCTGTCAAAGACAGTCACATCGGCCAGCCCGCCGTCCTTGAAACGCTGCAGGATCACCCCGCGGCCACGGGTCATTTCCGGCACCTCCTCGACCGCAAAGACAAGCATTTTGCGGTTGACCCCAACCGAGGCAACCATGTCACCCTCGACCGAACAACAGGCCACGGCCCGGGAATCACCCGGCACATTGAGCACCTGCTTGCCACCGCGTGTCTGCGCCAGCGCTGCCTCGGTCTCGACGATGAGACCATGTCCGGTGCTTGCCGCAACCAGCAGCTTTTTGCCATTCGCCCGCACCAGCCGCACGATATCGATATCTGCCGGCAGATCGACCATCAAACTGACCGGCTCGCCAAAGCCGCGCCCGCGCGGCAGCTTGTCTCCCGCCAGCGTGTAGAACCGCCCATTTTCGGCAAACAGCAATATTTTGTCGGTGGTCTCGGCATGCAGGATAAAGCCCGGCCCGTCACCTTCCTTGTATTTGAATTCGGTATCCAGCTCGAGATGGCCCTTCATCGCCCTGATCCAGCCCTTTTCCGAACAGATGACGGTTATAGCCTCGCGCTCGACAAGGATTTCATTTGGATCAAAATCAATTTCCGGTGCGACGGCACATTCGGTCCGGCGTTTATCTGTTTTCGCAAAAACAGATTTCATATCTCTGATTTCGCCGGAAATTCTTTGCCATTGCAGCCCCTCATCGCCTAACAGCGTCTCAAGACCTTCCTGCTCGGCAATCAGATTGTCGCGCTCCGTGCGGAGCGCCATTTCCTCGAGACGCCGCAATGACCGCAGGCGCATATCGAGAATCGCATTGGCCTGGGTTTCCGTCAGCTCGAACCGGTTCATCAATTGTTCGCGCGGGTTGTCAGCCTCGCGGATGATGGCAATCACCTCGTCAAGATTCAGATAGACGATCAGATAGCCCTCTAGCACCTCCAGACGGTTGGCGATCCTGCCAAGCCGAAACTGCGCGCGGCGCTGCAGCACCACGCGGCGATGCGCCAGCCACGCATTCAGCGCGCCGCGCAGATCCAGCACACCGGGTCGGCCATTGCCATCGAGTACATTCAGATTGAGCGGTACCCGTGTTTCCAGATCAGACAGCCTGAACAGGCTTTCCATCACGATCTCAGCTTCAAGCCGGCGTGATTTTGGCTCCAGAACGATCCGCAGATCCTCTGCCGACTCATCACGGATATCACCGAGGAATGGCAGTTTCTTCGCCTGCAGCATTTCGGCAAGCCGCTCAATCAACCGCGATTTCTGTACCTGATACGGTATCTCGGTGACGATGATCTGCCACGCCCCGCCCTTTTCCTTTTCCACGGACCATTTTGCCCGCACCCTGAAACCGCCACGGCCCGTCGCATAGGCCTCACGAATCGATTCCTGCGGTTCGACCAGCACGCCGCCCGTGGGGAAATCTGGCCCCTTTACATACTGCAGCAGCGTATCGACTGACGCATTTGGATGTTTGATCAGATGCAGTGAGGCATCGGCCAGTTCGATCACATTATGCGGCGGGATCGACGTGGCCATGCCAACGGCAATTCCCTGCGCTCCATTCGCCAGCAAATTGGGAAATCCGGCAGGTAACAGGCAGGGTTCTTCCGACTCACCGTCATAGGTCGGCCGAAAATCAACCGCATCCTCGTCAATGCCGTCGAGCAGAAGCCGCGCCACCTCGGTCATGCGGGCTTCGGTGTAGCGCATTGCCGCGGCGTTATCACCGTCGATATTGCCGAAATTGCCCTGCCCGTCGACAAGCCGGTAACGCATCGCAAATTCCTGGGCAAGACGCACCATCGCATCATAGATGGCAGCATCACCATGCGGGTGAAATTTACCCATGACATCGCCGACAACACGCGCCGATTTCTTGAATCCCTGTCCGGGATCGAGTTTCAGTTGCCGCATCGCAAACAGCAGCCGTCGATGCACTGGTTTCAATCCATCGCGCACATCGGGCAATGACCGCGAGGTAATTGTCGAAAGCGCATAGGCAAGATAGCGTTCGCTCAGCGCTGAGGAAAAGCTGGTATCGACAATCTGCTCGCCGGGATTGGTCTTTACATCATCGGTCATGAATAGCGTCTCAGGGTCATGCGGGACAAGTTCGGATCACTGCCGACAGACATCACCAGTTTTCCGAACATTCATAGATATTGGGTATGACTATACCGTCTAACCACCATATATGCCAGTCACCATATCGGCCAAACGGCGCCGTTGCGGCGGAATATCCTGATTATGTGCGCCAAAGAGCCGGCGCGCCAGAAAATGCCCGGTCAGCGACAGGCCGGCATCATAATCATGCCGGTTGCAGGCAACGCCCCCAAGAAAGGCGGGAAGCGCCAGCATTCTATTGGCAAATTCACCGGCCTGCCCCGCGGCCACGGCACTTCCCGACCGTGGGCTGACATAGGCCAGCCGGTCAGTCGCGCCGCTGGCTGCACAGCGGGCAAGATCAAGCTGGAAGCCAGCTGCATCAAGCAGTCCCAGTTCCCAGCGAATATAGCCCTCAAGCCAGCGGTTGCTGCTGTCCTCGATTGAGATCAGATCGAGCAGGGCATTTGTTCCGGCAAACAATTCGGGCTGCGCCTCACGTTCTGGCAGGCTGCCATCCAGCAATGCACAGACCGACGAGAGACCAGCCAGCCGCAAAGCATCATCCAGCAACAGCGCCGGAATTGACTGCACAAGCTCAAGCTGCATCTGGCCCAATTGTTCGGGCAGGCGTGCGCGCCAGGCGGCCCGCACCCGGTTACCCGGCTGCAAAACACCGCGCATGCGCGACGATGACCCGCCACGCACCAGCCCAGCATGCCGGCCTGCCTCAGCTGTCAGCACGGTCACGACCACGCTTCCCTCACCATGTGGCCGTGTTGACAGAACCAGCGCGTCAGCCTGCCATTCAGGCATCGTAATCAAGATCCCACACTGAGTAACGCGCCGAGTCATTCATCCAGTCTTTGCGATATTTCACATGGCTGAACAGATGCACACGCCGGTCAAGCGCCGCCTCCAGCTCCTTGCGCGCGGCAGTACCAATCCGTCTGATCGACTGCCCATTCTTGCCCAGTATGATGCCGCGATGCCCCTCGCGGGCGACAAAGATCGACAGATGCACCTCGGCGCTGCCATCCTCACGCTCCTCCCAGCTGTCGGTCTCGACCGTCAACTGATAGGGCAGTTCCTGATGCAGATTCAAAAACAGCTTTTCGCGCAGGATTTCCGCCGCCAGCAGCCGCAACGGCATATCCGACAGATCGTCGGGGTCGAACAGATAGGGGCTTGCCGGCATTTTTCCCGCAAGCCAGCCCTTCAGATCATCGATGCCATTGCCGGTTTCGGCCGACACCATGAAAATCTTCTCGAAATCATACAGTGCTGCCATCTCACCGGCGCGTGACAGCAGTCGTTCGGGCGGTGCCAGGTCGATCTTGTTCAGCACCAGCGACGCCGGCCGACCACTCTCAGCCAGCTTTTTGATGATTTTGAGCGTATCCTCATCCGGCTCACGCCGCGCGCAATCATGCACCAGCAGAAGCACGTCTCCATCCTCAGCACCTTGCCAGGCGGCATTGACCATCGCCCTGTCCAGCCGCCGTTTGGGTGTAAAAATACCCGGGGTGTCGACAAAAATGATCTGGGCTGCCTCATGCATGGCGATACCCCGGATGCGGCTTCGCGTGGTCTGCACCTTTGGCGTCACGATTGATACCTTCTGCCCGACCATCGCATTCATCAGCGTTGATTTGCCAGCATTGGGCGCACCGATCAGCGCGGCAAAACCGGCTTGTGTGGTCTCGGCCGGGGTCGCATCCTGCTGGTCTGTGCCGTCACCATTCATGATCCCGTCTTTCCCTTTTCCTGCTGCGGTGATGCGATGATCTGTTCCAGCAACATGGCCGCTGCCTGCTGTTCGGCTGCTTTGCGATTGCCAGCCGTTGCCGTCACCGGCGCCATGCCATCAAGCTGAACCTCATAGGTCATCTGCGGCGCGTGGTCAGGTCCCGTCCGTTCAACCAGCCGGTATTTCGGCAGGTCAAGGCCGCGTTCCATCGCCACTTCCTGCAGGCGGGATTTGGCGTCTTTCTCACGATGGCTGATTGGCCCGGTTTCAAACGACCAATATCTGCGAACAAAGGTCTCCGCGGCGTGAATTCCGGCATCAAGATACAATGCGGCGATCAGGCTTTCGACAACATCCGAGAGAATCGAGTCATTCTGGCTGACATCCATTCCCGGCTGCACCCTGATCAAAGGCGCAAGGTCGATTTTGCGGGCAATTTCGACAAGAGCTGATTGCCGGGCCAACGCATGCAGCCGCAGCGACAATTGCCCTTCATCATCATCCGGGCAGGAGTGGAAATATTCGTTTGCCAGAATCAGACCAAGCACCCTGTCGCCAAGAAATTCCAGCCGTTCATAATCTTGGCCTGCTGATGCGCTGGCATGGGTCAATGCCGTCTGCACCAGACCTCTATCCTTGAATACATGCCCAAGCGCCACCTCAAGCCGGTCCTGGCCCTCCTCGCCCTCGGATGTCTCCTTGTCGCGTCTCAGGGTCAAGTGATGCTGTCTCCCAACCGCCCATAGCGAATGGCAAACGGCCATTTCCAGATTTCCCAGATCCGCGCACTGCTGTTATGGCTGTAGAACAGCCGTTGCGCCTTACCAATCAGATTCTGCACTGGCACCATACCCACTGCGGATGTCCGGCTGTCACGTGAATTGTCACGATTGTCGCCCATCATGAAATAATGTCCGGGCAATACCGTAAACACCACGGTGTCATCAAGGCTGCCCCGATCGCTCATCTCCTGGATCAGATGTGTCCGTCCGCCCGGCAATGTCTCCTTGTAGACACTGTAGGACATCACCGACACACCATTGGTTGCCGTTCCCTCGCCAACCTGCTGGCGCTCGACGGCCGTGCCGTTGATGTGGAGGATACCGCCCTTGACCTGTATCCGGTCACCCGGCAAGCCGACAATCCGTTTGATGAAGGTTACAGATGTCTTGTTTGGCTGGCGAAAAACGGCGATATCGCCACGTTCTGGCTGACTCTCTGCAATGCGCCCGTCAAACGCAATCAGCCCAAGCGGGAAGGAGTAGCGGGAATAGCCATAACTGTATTTGGAAACAAATAGATAATCACCGACAAGCAATGTCGGCATCATCGATCCAGAGGGGATGTTGAATGGCTCAAACAGAAATGAGCGAAAGCCAATGGCGATCAGTCCGGCAACGAATATGGTGCGTAACGGCTCGAATCTGCTCTCTTTTTTCTTCACGCTCATCTTCCAGTTCCACCTATTCTTGCAGCCCGTCTGACGGCCCTGCTGAAATAACCACAAAAGCCACCGCATAGGGTGGCTCGTCACTCAATGACAGATTTACCGAGGCCTTATACCCTTCGGGGGTCACCGCCTCAAGCGCCCTTTTGCATGCGCCGGACAAAGTCAGAACCGGTGCGCCGCCGGCAGTGTTCAGAATTTCCGCGTCATGCCAGCCAAGTCCCGTCACCGGGGCCGCCGACAGCGCCTTGTAAACGGCTTCCTTGGCTGCAAAACGCTTGGCATAGAACAGGCTTTCATTGGACCGGCTACCGGCGAGAGCAACTTCGGCTTCGGTAAAAATCCGCGCGCGAAACCGGTGATCGAACCTCTTCAATGCCGCCGCGATCCGCCGCGCGTCGCAAATGTCGGTACCCACGCCCAGTATCAAAGTGAAGAACCCTGCTTTCTGCCCTGTTTCATGTACGCGCCGACTGCATCAACTGGCGCATTCTGGCAATCGCCGCAGGCAGACCCGTAAAAATGCTCTCACCAATCAGAAAATGCCCTATATTCAGCTCGACCATTTCCGGGATCGCCGCGACAGCGCCAACCGTATCATAGTCAAGACCATGGCCTGCATGGCATTCCAGCCCAAGGCCGTGCGCCAGCTTTGCCGCATTGGCAAGCCGCACCAGTTCATCGCCGCGCCCCTCCGCATCATGGCAGTAGCGGCCGGTATGCAGCTCGATGATGTCTGCGCCAATGGCTGCCGCCGCCCTGATTTCCACCTCACTCGCCTCAATGAACAGCGACAGGCGGATCCCAGCTCCCTTGATCGGTGCCAGCAGATCGGTCAATCGCCTCTCGTGGCCCGCAACAGCCAGACCACCCTCGGTTGTCACCTCCTCACGACGCTCCGGCACGATACAGGCGGCATTCGGCATGGTATCGACAGCGAGAGCCACCATTTCAGCTGTCGCTGCCATCTCAAAATTCAGAGGAATGCTGATCGCTGCTCTGATCGCCGCCATATCTGCATCACGGATATGACGCCTGTCTTCGCGAAGATGGGCTGTAATGCCGTCGGCACCCGCCTGCTCAGCCATGAGGGCGGCACGGACCGGATCGGGATGCACCCCGCCACGGGCGTTGCGGACAGTCGCCACATGATCAATATTCACCCCAAGACGCAACGCCTGCGTCACGCTCTCGCCGATGTAGGGTATCTGTTTGTCACGGTTGTTCATTTCCGTTCCCTCGACCCGGCGGATGTCGCGCCATCATCATCGGCGCGGTCGAACTCATCGGGTACATCCTGTTTCCGGCCAGTCCCGTTCTTGCTGACCACCTCGGTTTCCGGCATCTGGTAATATCTGCGGCTGCGGCTTTCAGCCAGACGGCGCGCACGATGCTCGCGCCACCAGATCAACGCGCAATAGGCCATGCCAAAACTGGCAAACCAGGTGACAACGCCCATGATCAGCCCGCCCAGCATCATGGGCATCAGTAACGGCATCAGATTGTTCATGGGATCGGCGATGATTTCGCTGATCGAGAGATCCACACTCGGCGGCACCATCCCCAGCTGCACCACCGCCCAGCTGCCAATGGAAAAATCCGCACTGATGATGAGGGGAAAGGTCCATGGGTTGCCAACGATCGTTCCGATCGCCGATGCGAGAATGTTTCCACGCAGCAGATAGGCCAGAAATGCCCCAAGCAGAAAATGAAAGCCGATGAAGGGCGTGAATGATACTGAAACGCCGCAGGCGACACCAATGGCGATCGACAGCGGGCTTCCCGGCATTCGTGCTATGCGCTGGAGCAGATAGGCAAACAGACGCCTGAACCCACGCTCCGGCCAGACAACGCTGCGGATACGCGACACAAACGATTGTGAATGCCGTCTTCTGAACATGGCTAGTCCTGATAATTTCTGGCTGTTGTCAGGCGTTTGCCGCCCGTTCCACACTCTCTACATACTTGTTGGTCTGCAGAACTGCAATGATCGTGCGCATATGTTCCACATCTTTTACTTCCAGATCGAGAAGAATATGAAAAAAGTCGGGATTTCGGTCAGACAGCTGAATGTTCGAAATGTTGCCGCCCTGCTGGCTGATCACGGTGGCAACCGAGGCAAGACTGCCCGGCTCATTGGACAGCACGGTGTTGAGCCGGCCATTGACCATGCGGGTGGTATCGCCTTCCCAATCCACATCAAGCCACAATTCCGGCGTGTCGTTAAACTTGCTCAGGGTTGCACAGCCGATGGTGTGGACTGTCACACCCTTGCCAGTGGTGAAAATGCCAACAATCGACTCTCCCGGCAGCGGATGGCAGCACCGCGCCATCGTCACCGCAGTTCCCGAATTGTCACCGCGAATGGTCAGACTCGGCTTGCTGTTGCTTCGGGCGGCGTTTGGCCGGACTGGAACGTTCTCATCCGTGACTGTATCCGGGTGCAGCTTTTCCAGCACCTTGCGGGGTGACAACCTATCCTCGCCAACAAGGACAAACAATTCCTCAAGTTTGGTCACGCCAAACGCACCAAGCGCGCGTTCGAGCGACCGGCTGCGGAATGATTTGTTATGCTCACGAAAGGTCTTCTGGATCAGAGCTTTGCCAATGCGGCTGAATTCGCTGGCCCGCTGCGCCCTGATAAAGCGGCGGATGGCTGATTTTGCGCGCCCGGTAAGTACAAAGCTCTCCCATTCTGCCTTTGGCTTGGCATTGGGTTCGATCAGAATTTCGATCTGGTCACCATTTTCCAGTTCGGTGGCAAGCTGTCTGGTCTTTCCATTGATCCGCACACCGACACATGTCTCCCCGATTTTCGTATGAACCGCAAACGCGAAATCGACAGCCGTCGCCCCTTTCGGCATCGCAATCAGATCGCCGCGTGGGGTAAAACAGAAAACCTGATCCTTATACAGGTCCAGCTTCGTGTGTTCGAGGAATTCATCGGCACCTGCCTCTTCATCAAGAATACCAACAAGCTCCTGTATCCATTTGATCTTGCGTGTATTTATTTCCTGAATTGGATCCTTGTAATTCCAATGGGCTGCCACACCATGCTCGGCGATGTTATGCATTTCCGGCGTCCTGATCTGCACTTCGATCTTGTGATTTTCAGGGCCGATGACGCCGGTATGGAGCGATTGATATCCATTGCGTTTCGGGGTCGAGATATAATCCTTGAAGCGGCCCATTACCGTCGGGTAATTCAGATGCAGCTGGCCAAGCGCGCGATAGCAGTCACTGACATCGGGCACCAGAACACGGAACGCCATGATATCGGCAAGCTGGTCCATCGACACTTTCTTGCGCTGCATCTTCGTCCAGATCGAATAGGGTGTTTTCATCCGCCCATTGACACTGGATTCAATGCCAATCTGTTCCAGCTTTGACTGCAGTTCGACACTGATCATCGGGATCAGGATTTCAGACTCAGACACCATGAAATCGAGGCGGTTGATAATCCCCTGCCGCATCTCGGCATCCAGAACCTCAAACGCGGTGTCCTCCAACTCGCTCTGCAGGCTGGTCACACCAATCCGCTCGGCAAGGGGAGCAAAGATATCCATTGTTTCGCGCGCAATGCGCCGCCTCTTCTCTTCCTTGCGGATAAAGGACAGCGTCCGCATATTGTGTGTACGGTCCGCCAGCTTGACCAGCAGCACCCGCACATCCTCGCTCATTGCCAGCAGCAATTTGCGAAAATTCTCGGCCTGCGCGCTGCTTGGTGAGGACTGGATGGCAATCCGCGACAATTTTGTCACGCCATCGACCAGCTGCGCGACATCATCTCCAAACTGCCCGGCAAGTGTTGCCAATTCGACACCACAATCCTCCACCGTGTCGTGCAACAGGGCGGTGATAACGGTGTCGACATCAAGACGCATGTCAATGAGCAGATTTGCGACCGCAACCGGATGTGTAAAATAGGGTTCACCAGAGGCACGTAACTGGCCAGCATGCGCCGTCTTGCCAAGCTCAAAGGCGCGCTCGAGGCGCTCACCATCGACATGCGGGTCATAACCACGCATTCGATCAATCAATGGGTTCGCAGTTCCGATCATTTCCGCCAAGCCGGTTGTGGTCGCTCAGCCTGCACGATCATCATGCCGCAGCAATAAATGGCTGAACGGATTTAATCTTCGCCTTGGATTTCAGTGAGGTCAACATCTTCAAAACCAGATGTTTCCAGCTCTTCGCTGCTGCCGATCTGAATGCCGGCATCTTCGGCTTCTTCACCAGCATAATCACCGACCATTTCGGACAGATCCACCTCGGCGACCTTGGCTGCGTCGTCAGGCACTTCCTGCTCCTCACGCACGGACAGGCGCTGCAGCTTTTTCACCAGACCATCCTGCAGGACGTCGAGATCAACCGTCTCCGCTGCAATCTCGCGAAGAGCAACAACCGGGTTCTTGTCATTGTCGCGGTCCAATGTCGGCTGATCACCCTTGAGGATGCCGCGCGCGCGCTGGCCAGCAGTCAGCACAAGATCAAAACGGTTAGGGATTTTCTCGATGCAGTCTTCGACGGTTACGCGTGCCATGAGGCTCTCCATTATGCCGGGCCTGCTTGACAGAGAGACTTGCCACGAGGTGTGGCGCTATGCCCGTGTCTGCGGGACCGTTGGCCCCGCTGCCCGTAAAAACATGAAATCTGCGCATGGGATACAGCAATTCAGCAAAACTGGCAAGGGGGATTGGCAGCGGTTCTCACGTCAGTCAGAATCGTCCAGTGCACCATCGCCCATCGGCCGGATCATCTGATCGTCAGGCAACGCCGCAATCAGCGTGGCAATGCTGCTGCGGGTGATCGGATGCACCCACTCAGGCACCACGTCATGCAATGGCATAAGAACAAAGGCGCGTTCATGCATACGGGGATGCGGCAGGATCAAATCCTCACGATCAGTCACCATGCCGCCATAGTCCACCAGATCAATATCCAGAACGCGCGCCTCGTTGCGCTGGTTGCGTGTGCGCCCAAACTGCTTTTCAATCCGATGCAGTGCCGCCAGCGCCGCCTCTGCGGGCAGTTCCGTTTCAGCCAGGATCACGGCATTGACGAACCAGGGCTGGTCCGAAATCGGCACCGGCGCTGTTTCGAACCATCGGGATTGATCCAGAACCCTGATATCATGCTGGGTGAGCTGCCCGATCGCTGCCGCACATCCCTGTTGCGGCGTTTCATAGCCATCAGGGATGAGATTGGCGCCAATTCCGAGGATGATGCGGGTGGCCGGAGTTTTCACTGATTTTCCCTTGATAAAAATGGCAGGTTTCGGATTGACAGGATCATTCAGGCCGGTGCGGATATCGCTTCACTGATGACTGTCTCTCTGCTCAATTTGACTGGACAAAAATCCAGTTGTGTTTTTTACTAACATCAGCTGTTTGCGGCTCGTTTTCTCAGAACTGCCCGACGTCATTTATTACACGCAATCGAATAAACCGCCTAGCAAATTTATCCGACTACCTTTTTAAAAAACAGGAATAACATGACAGTGACCAACGCCAATGAGCGTACTGCTCTTTTCATTGATGGATCTAATTTCTACGCCGCCGCACGAGCGCTCGGCATGGATATCGACTACGCCAAGATGCGCGCCTTTTTTGCCCAGGACACCAACCTGCTGCGCGCCTATTACTACACTGCTCTGCCCGAGGACCAAGAATTCTCGCCCCTGCGCCCTCTGATCGACTGGCTGGATTACAATGGCTATGCCGTGGTCAGCAAGCTGACGCGTGAATTTACCGACCCCGATACGGGAAAGCGGCGGGTCAAGGGCAATATGGATATGGAACTGGCGCTCGATGTGTTGAAGCTCGCGCCACATATCGACCATGCGGTGCTGTTTTCTGGTGACGGGGACTTCTGCCGCCTGCTTGAGGATGTCCAGGGCATGGCGGTGAAGGTGACTGTGGTATCCAGTACCAGGACATCACCGCCAATGGTTGCTGACTCGCTGCGCCGGATGGCTGATGAATTCATCGAGATGGAGAGCATTCGCCACCAGATTACCCGTGCGCCCCGGCCAAAGCCGGAAAGCAGCGACGAGGCCGGTGATTGATCAGCGTGACCAGGAACATATGACAGCCACAGCCAGCTTTACCCCACCCTCACCCAATTGTGGCAAATGTCCGCGCCTTCGCAGCTTTCGCAACAGATATCGTGACAGCCACCCGCATTGGCACAATGCACCGGTTGATGCTGTCGGCCCGCTTTCGGCGCGGCTTCTGATTGTCGGTCTGGCGCCAGGTCTGAAGGGTGCGAATGCCACTGGCCGCCCCTTCACCGGGGATTCTGCGGGCGGTTACCTCTATCAGATGCTAGGTCGTTTCGGATTGGCGACCGGCACCTATAACGGTCATGCGGGCGATGGCGTGACGCTGAATGATGTGCGCATCACAAATGCTGTCCGCTGTGTGCCGCCACAGAACAGGCCCACCGCCGCGGAGGCCACGTCATGCCGCCCCTTTCTGGCGCGTGAAATTGTGGCAATGACCAACCTTCAGACCATCCTTGCGCTTGGCAAACTGGCCCATGATGCAGTGCTTCGCTGTTTTGACTGTCGATTGGCCACCTATCCATTCGCCCATCAGAGCAACCACCTGATTGCCAACAGATACCGGTTGATCAGCTCCTATCATTGTTCGCGCTACAACACGCAGACCGGTCGCCTAACCGATGCGATGTTTACCTCTGTGTTTAGGGACATTACCCGCGCCGTGGGCGCACAGCAAAAGGGCTGATCGGGCAGGTTCTTGGCGCTCAGCCCTTGGCGCGCAGCAGCCGCGCCTTTTCCCGACCCCAATCACGATCCTTTGCCGCCTGCCGCTTATCCTGCTTTCTGCGTCCCTTGGCCAGACCGATTTGCAGCTTGGCAAGGCCGCGATCATTGAAATAGAGGTTCAATGGCACCAACGTCATGCCCTCGCGCCTGATCAGGCCCAGCAGCCGGTTCCGTTCCTTCGCCCTGACCAACAGCTCGCGCGGGCGCTTTGGCTCATGATTGACCCGGGCCGGCTCATAAATCGGGATGTTGGCATTGAACAGCATCAACCGCCCCCGATCCTCGCCGGCATAGGATTCGGCGATGCTGGCACGGCCGGTGCGCAGTGATTTGACCTCGCTGCCCTGCAGGATAATGCCGGCCTCGATACGGTCTTCGATTTCATATTCGTGGCGTGCCTTGCGGTTTTCCGCAATTCTACCAGTCGTAATATGTCCTGTGGCCATTTTGCGCCCCTAACCGTTCGTCACCTGCCACCTTCTCTGCGATGACAGATCAGCAGCAGCTTTCCTATGTCAAAAGCCCAGCGCTGACCAGAGCTGCCTTGACCTGATCCTTACTCTCATCCGCGATCTCACACAAAGGCAGCCGCGTTTCCGACCCGCAGATTCCCAGCAACCCGGCTGCATATTTCACCGGTCCCGGACTTGCCTCACAGAACATGGCGTCATGCACCGGCATCAGACGCCGGTTCAGTTCCTGTGCAGTGGCAATGTCACCGGCGCGCCACGCATTGTGCATATCGGCAACCTGTCGGGGTGCAATGTTAGATGTCACCGAAATCGCGCCATGTCCACCGGCGGCCAGGTAAGGAAGCGTTGTCGCGTCCTCACCCGACATCTGCGAAAACCCATTGCCAAACAGCGTGACCAGCTTCGGTGGACGGGCAACATCACTTGTCGCATCCTTGATACCGCTGATATTTGGATAATCAGCCGCCATCCGTGCCAGCGTATCGTCACTGACACGGACAATCGAACGTCCGGGAATATCATAGACGATCACCGGCACCTCGACAGCCCCGGCAACGGCAGTGAAATGGCAATAGAGACCGTCCTGCGTCGGCTTGTTGTAATAGGGGCTGACGATCAGCACGGCGTCTGCGCCCGCCTTGGCGGCGTGTTCGGCAAGCCTCACGGCCTCGGCAGTGCTGTTCGATCCAGCACCGGCAATCACCGGAACACGGCCAGCCGTCTGTTCAATACAGATTTCGATCACCCTGTCATGTTCGGCATGCGAAAGGGTTGGCGATTCACCGGTGGTACCGACAGGAACCAGCCCGTTTGTTCCACTCTCAATCTGCCAGTCGACAAGTTTTCGGAACGCGGCCTCATCCACCTTGCCATCGGCAAAGGGCGTGATAAGAGCGGTGTAGGACCCGGCAAATTGCGGTGTTGCGTTCTGATCTGTCATTGTCTCTTCCATTTCAGGAGTGAGCGGCTCACCCAGTGTGATCTGCGCCCAAAATAGGCGGGTATCCGGGCAAAAACAACCCGGCAAAATAAACCGCCGGCAAACCGTGATGGACAATTGTCGACGACAGCATCACAGTCTAGATTTGGGACGTTGAAGATTTTGGGGTTTGACGGGAGCAGCCAGTGATGACGGATGAGTTTACCGGTGTTGACGCGGCCAGCAGGCTTGATCTTGATACCATCGAGGCCGCGGCACAGCGCATTGCACCACATATTGTCACGACCCCTCTTCTTGAGTCACCTCGACTGAATGACTGGCTTGGCTTCCGGCTGTTGATCAAACCTGAAAATCTGCAACATACCGGTTCTTTCAAACTGCGTGGTGCGAGCAATGCCATCTGGTCACTCAATGATGATGTCAGCAGGGTGTTTGCCTATTCGAGTGGCAATCATGCACAGGGCGTCGTACACGCCGCGACAGCTCGCGGTCTGCAGGCGACAATTCTGATGCCGGAGGACTCACCCCGAGTCAAAATCGCGGGAACACGCGCCTTTGGTGGCACCGTCATCACTTACGATCGCTATACCGAAAATCGTGAGGAGATTGGTGAGCGCATGGCGGCCAAAACCGGTGCTGTTCTCATCCGTCCCTATGAGGACACGCGGATCATTGCCGGACAGGGAACCGTAGGGCTCGAGATTGCCGCTCAGTGTGCGGCGATGGGTGTCACTCCCGATCATCTGGTCTGCTGTTGCGGCGGTGGCGGGCTGATCGCCGGCATCAGCACCGTGCTTCGCGCCAAAATGCCCACCACCCGAATATGGGCGGCGGAACCAAGTGGCTATGATGACACCATCCGGTCACTTGCGTCCGGCAGACGCGAACATGCCGACACCTCGCACCATTCGATCTGCGATGCCATTGTCACACCGCAGCCGGGCGAGATGACCTTTGCGATCAATCAGAAAACACTTGCCGGTGGCTTTGCCATTGAGGATTCCCTCGCCCTTCAAAGCATGGCGGCTGCCTTTCATCACCTCAAGCTGGTAGTCGAACCCGGCGGTGCAGTGGCGCTGGCAGCGGCGCTGGACCGCAGACTGCCAGCGGATGCTGAAATTGTTGTTGCCGTGATCTCGGGCGGCAATGTGGATGCTGATATTTTTGAACGCGCGCTGGCGGCCCCGCCGCTGTTATGAGGGTCAAAGCGACCAATCCATAAAATTTTGCTTTCGCTCACACCCGGAACAGGCGATAACAGCGGCCAGCCCGCAATCGGATAAAAGCCATGAGTACAACCCAGAACTTCCGTAAAATCAGCTTTGTACTTGGCGGTGCCCGATCCGGCAAATCACTCCATGCCGAAACGCTGGCAAAAACGCAGCACACCGCACCCGGTCAGCTTGTCTATCTTGCCACAGCCCAGATTTTCGACGCGGAAATGCAGACCCGCATTGATCTGCACAGGCAACGCCGGGGTGGTGAATGGGTGCTCGCCGAGACACCGATAGACCTTGTGGACACGCTTCGCGGCTTTGATCATCCGGACAATGTCGTTCTTGTCGACTGTCTGAGTGTCTGGGTGACAAATCTGATCATTGGCGGGCATGACGTTGCCACTGCGCGTGACGGCCTGATTGCACATTTGGCCAAAAGTATTTCTTCACTTATATTTGTGGCCAGCGAAACAGGCCTTGGCATTGTCCCCGACAACGCATTGTCACGCCAATTCCGGGATGAGAGTGGTCGTTTGAACCAGATGGTCGCCGCAGTGTCAGACGATGTCTTTTTTGTAACAGCGGGCATTGCCCAGAAGATAAAACCATAGCTGGTCGCTTATCATCCTTTCCAACCGTCAATGAGCGTATGATGTCCTTGTTTGCTTCTTCTAATCATGTAATTGAAATCATCGGCAATCTACCAAATGGCTCAGTGGCCACGATGGAAAGTGCGCGTGAACGTCAGGCACAATTGACGAAGCCGCCGGGATCGCTTGGCAAGCTCGAGGATATCGCCGTCTGGCTGGCCGGATGGCAGGGTGTGGCAAAACCCCAGATTAACAATGGCCAATGCCTGATTTTTGCTGGCAATCACGGTGTGGTGGCAAAGGGCGTCAGCCCCTTCCCTGCCGAGGTGACAACGCAGATGGTGATGAATTTCGAGGCAGGAGGCGCCGCCATCAACCAACTCTGCCGCGAGGCTGGGCTGTCCCTGACCGTGACTCCATTGCAGCTTGACGTTCCAACAGGCGACATTTCCGAGGGCATGGCAATGACACCTGATGAGGTGATTGCCGCGATGAATGCCGGTGCTGACGCGCTTGATGACAGCTGTGACTATCTGGTTGTTGGCGAGATGGGCATCGGCAACACGACTGCCGCCGCCGCATTGTCGATGGGTCGATTTGGTGGTGATGCCAGCAGATGGGTCGGCCCTGGCACCGGCCTTGACGATGAGGGTGTTGCCCATAAGGCAAAAATTGTCGATCAGGCCTTTGCCAGGCATGGCCGGCTCAATGGCGACCCGGTGTCGCTGCTCGCTCATTATGGCGGGCGTGAGCTGGCGGCGATCGCCGGAGCGGTTCTGGCGGCACGCATGCGCTCAATCCCGGTGATGCTTGACGGCTTCATCAGCTCGGCCGCGGCATCGGCGCTGACGGCAGGCGACCGGCTGTCGGTGCTGGATCATTGCGAAATTTCACATATGTCGGCTGAACCCGGGCATTTGCGTCTTGCCGTCGCCCTACGCAAGCAACCGATCATCGACCTTGGCATGCGCCTTGGTGAAGGCAGCGGCGCGGCAACCGCAACATTGCTGGTGCGCGCAGCCTTGGCAACACATAATGGCATGGCAACCTTTGCCGAAGCAGGAGTCAGCAACGCATAATGGCACCACAGGCGAAAAAGGGTACAGACCAGAATGCTGAACAGACCCGGCGGACAGACAGGCGGCCGGGCAGACTTTCGCAGTCTCCCCTCGGTGATCTTGCTGCCGCCTTTTTGCTGCTGAGCCGCCTTCCGGTGTTCTGGCACAGCTTTGACGATGACTCACCGCCTGACTTTGTTTCTGCCCAATGGGCGTTTCCCGCCGTTGGCCTTATTGTCGGTGGCATTGCCGGGCTGGTCTTATGGCTTTCCATATTGCTCGATTTTCCGGTGATTATTGCCGCCACACTTGCCCTGGCCGCGATGCTGGCACTCACCGGTGCCATGCATGAAGATGGCCTCGCTGACACTGTCGACGGGTTTGGCGGCGGCGGCGATGCCAAGACCAAGGCGAGAATCATGCATGACAGCCATATTGGCAGTTATGGGGTCATGGGGCTATGCCTCTCGACCATCGCCCGCATTGGCCTGCTCGTCGCACTGGTGGAGCAGAGTGATGGCTGGCTGCTGGTCATCATCATGGCCATAGTTGGCGCTGGCGCCCGCTTTCAGGTGCTTGCCATGCTGCGGCTCTATCCCATCAGCAGCCATGCCAAACTTGGGATGCTGACCGGCCGGCCGACTGTCAGGCGCGGCCTTGCCGGCATGGCGATATGGGTTTTGCCATTGATGATATCTGTTCCCCAGATCGGTGGAGCCGCGGCCGTCGTTGGTGCAACCGCTATAAGCCTATGGCTTGGCAAACTTGCCGTCAGCCAGATTGGCGGGCTTAGCGGCGATGTCATGGGAGCGTCGATCATTCTTGGCGAGATCAGCATCCTCAGCTGTGTCATCATTGCGCTCGCGAGCGGATATGGCACATGACGCATCCAGCAATAACCGACTTCTATTTCATTCGGCACGCACCGGTGGTCAAACGCGAGGGACATCTGCCGCCGCACGACCCACCAATCAAGGAGGGGCCTTTTGATCTGGCACCGCTGAAGAACCGGCTGCCTCAAAATGCCGACTGGCATGTCTCACCCTTGCTGAGAACCCGCCAAACAGCAGATCTGCTGATGCCTGACCTTGTTCCGGGATCGGTGACGTTTGATGACAGGCTTGTTGAAATGGATTTTGGTGACTGGCATGACCAACCAGTCGCCGAAGTCTGGGCGGAAATTGCCGATGGCCCCCGTCACAATTGGTCATTTATCATGCCACAGACGCAACCACCCGGCGGCGAGAGTTTTAGCGCCCAATGCAAACGCATTGCCGGTTGGCTTGATGACAGGGCGGCGCAACCTGCAACCAACCCACAGATCATCATCACCCATGCTGGCGTGATCAGCGCCGTTCTTGGTCACATTCTCGGAATATCATCGCAACAGGCAATCGGCGTCGCAGTGGCAAATTTCGCTGTTCTGCAAACCAGTTTGATGGAACCGGGCCGGGCCACCGATGCTGGCGGCCCCTGGCAGATGGTGTCTTTCGGCTAGCGCGTTTTGGCCATCTGCCGATGCCTGTCTAGGCTGTAAGTTGGCGGGTGCCGCGTGGATCAATCCACCCGATGGATCCATCGCTTCGCCGGTGTACGACATTCAGGCCAAAATGGCTGGCATTGCGGAACATCAGCATATTCTCGCCGCTCAGTTCGATCCGCATCACCGCCTGCTCGACCGTCAGCACCTCAATGTCATAGGACAGATCGGCAACCACCGGCAGGCTGGCGTCGTTGTCATTTTCCTGCTCATCGTCAAGGGCTTCAGACGCCATCACCTGCTCGGCAGAGGCATAGACCGTCATTGGTGCGGGCATCACCTCATTTTCCTCGGCGCTGGTCATGGCATTGCGGTGGTTTTTCAGCCGCCTCTTGTGTCGTCGGAGTCTCTTTTCCGCATGCTCGATCGCTGCATCAAGTGCTGCATGTGCGTCAACCGCCCGCCCCGTCGCCTCGAGCTCCATGCGCCGCGAGAGGGCAACGCGCGTTTTTACGGTAAATCCGGAATCTGCCTTTTCCAGTGTCACATGGCCGCTGACAGCGTTGTGAAAATATTTTTCCACAATGGCGTTGAGCGAGGTCTGGGCATGCTCCTGAAACGCATTGCCCATATCCATATTCTTGCCTGAAACACTGATTTGCATGATTGATCTCCCTTCATACGGTTTTGCGTGCGTGATGCACAAACGATCTCCCGCTGGAACGCACAACCATCGCGCCCATCACAAAACACAGCACTGCATGAAAGGAGCAAATGGACGCTCCAGATTTAAATCGTGCCAATAACAAGATTTGAAGGCAAGATATTTCTTGGTGACGGAGTTATCCGGCAGGGTGCGGCGCTGTCCGAAAGCCAAGCGACAGCCGGCCGCCAATCACCCTGTCAACACCATGCAGGGGGCGGGCATCCTCGCCAGAACGACCGGCAAACCCATCGGCAGACAACAGAACCAGCCGCCCCGGACGATCATCAATCCGGCGCTTTGCCCTGCCCTGCCTGTAAGCGCAGGTAAACAGGCGAGACGTACCATCCAGGGTGATGATCACAACAATCTGCCGGTACCGCATGCCATCACGGTGAATGCCAATACCGCGCGCTCCGACAGGATAGTGCTGAATGGCGAAATCCGCGAGGTTGAGAGCCTCAGAGAGAGGCGGGTTTGGTAAATCGAGTGACGCCCTGAAAAGTCCTGTCTCAAGCTGCGTTGCGACCTGATCAAAGGCTCCGGTTCTCGGGGCTGGGAAACAGACATCAAAATCCTGAAATACCGTCCTGCTCTTATGCCTGATTTCATTCTGCGCCCTGCGAAATTCCTGGGCAAGCGCAGTTTGCCGCAACAGCGCGACCTCATCTGCAGTAAAGAAGGCGAGGCTGACGCAACGCCGATCTGGCCGTTGCAGGCGTGCCAGTGCATGACGCAGCTGCCTTATTCTTCGCTCATTTAGCTCAAACATCCTGCGCACCAACGAATTCTACAGCCGTTTTGCAACTGGCACAGACAAGCCCTATTTTGCGGCGATGGCGCTCAACCGCAAAACAGCCGTTCGGGCATTGCATGATCCATTTTGCCGCAGAAAAGCTCAGCGTGTGGCAGCGGTTGGCGGTACAGCCGATTTCACGCGCTTTCTGGCGCCAGACAGCATCATGACCATGCTTTGGTCCAACCAACGCATGGGCAATCTCATGCAAGATGGTATCGCGGATATGGTCGGTTTCAGCATGACGGACATAATGCCGCGACAGGGAAATGGTCTGTGCCGTAAAATCACATTGTCCTGCCCGCCTGCGGGCATGATCGAGTTTCACCCGCCATCCCGCCAACCCATGCTCGTTCATCAGGCGTGACGCCAATTCCAGCGCCATGGCATGCGGCCGCTCGGTCATGGGTTTGCTGTCAGCTTTACCACCAGAGTCACTGCGTTCGGTCATGCCGCCGAGTCCTATTTGGCTTCATGTCTTGCCAGCCACTTCACCACGATCGACGCCGCGGGAATCCAGGCAAGCCCGGCAACGACAAAAAACAGAAAATCAATCAGCCCATGTATCTCGGTCACAAAGGCCGACAGCCACAGCATCACACTGATGTAAATGATCAGTGCCGGAACAACACCCACAGCCACTGCCAAATGCCGCCATCTTGCCATCTCTGCCTCCTCGAACTCCACCTAATGGGGCCATGCACTCCTCCAGCACATGACTGAAAGTAGCAATATCATGGGTGGTGGAAACTGCCAATTTTCACAGCAACCCAAAAATCAATTTTCCACCCATCACCAGAAGAATGGCATGGCTGATGTCGTAGAAAATACGATCATTCATGCGGGCATTCAACCAGCGGCCGATGAAAACACCGACAGGGATTGCCGGAACCAGCAGCGCCGAGACCACCAATGTCTCACCGGAAAATATGCCAACTTCGAAATAGAAAGGGATTTTTGCAATATTGATCACGAAAAAATAGACGCACAATGTACCCACAAAAGCCTGTCTTGCCAGACCATGTGGCAACAGAAACACCTGTGCTGGAATGCCACCAGACAGCGAGACAAAACTCGATACACCAGACAGACCACACCACAGGAACCCACGCTGCCAGATGCGTCTTGTTACAATGGCTGCGATTTCGGCAGTGGTGTGTCTGCCCGGCCAGATTCGCCGGCGCAGGTAATTCAGCGCAGTGATCACCGCAATACCGCCGATCAAGCTCGTCAGCAGCGCATCACTCAGATAGTCGAACAGCAACCACCCAACCAACTGGCCCAATAGGCCAAACAGGCACATAATCAGCAGAATTCGTCGGTTCAGCATATGCCGCCAGACATAGACGACCCAGACATCAATTAATAGAAACAGCGGCAGCATCACGCCAAGTGCCGCCTTTGGCGGCAGCACAAACAACAGAATGGGAACGCTCAGCGACCCCAGTGCCCCACCGAATCCAGATTTGGAAATCGCGACTGCGGACACGGCGGCAAGTGCGATGGCCCAGAAAAGAACCGGGGCGCTTACCATCATCTCGAAGCCAACTGGCTGGTTCATTTCTGATCCCTACCCTGCTGGATGAACGGGTGGCTTTTCCCGTTTCAGCTGGCTTTCCCGGATGGCTAGATAGGTCACGGCCGAACAGACGACCAGCGCACCAATCAGCGTCGACAGCGCTGGTATTTCGCCAAACAGCACAATGCCATAACCGACAACGAAGACAAGCTGCACATATTTGCCTGACTGCGCCGCCCACATCGGACCCCGAAAGGCGCGCATCAGTGTCACATGGCCAATCGTTGCACAAACCGCAATCGCACAGACACCAAACCATTCAGAACCGGTCATTGGCAGCCACACATAGAGCGCCGGCACCAGCAACAGCGCCGAAATGCCGAGTGACAGGGAAAAAATGATCAGATTGTCGTCATGATGTGCTTTCAATTCCTTGGCGATCAGATCGGAAAAGGCAAACAGCGGCGCTGTCGCCAATATCGCCAATATACCAAGGTTGAATTCAGCAAATCCCGGTTTGATCACGACCAAAGCGCCCATGAATGAAACCAAAATGGCCATAATCCGGCGTAGCCTGAGCCGCTCACCAAACAGCAAAACCGCCCCCAATGTCGCATAGATTGGTCCCAGATTGAGCAGCGCGTTTACATCGGCAAGCGGCAGCCGCAAAACCGCGTAGAACCAGGTGTAGACACCAAGACCATGCATCAGAAATCGCAGAATAAATTTGCCTTTATGCTGCGTTGTCGCCAGCTCAGGCAGGCGTGCAAACACCAGCGGTGCCAGCAGGCCGACACCGATCAGATAGCGCAGAAACACCGTCTGTTCAGGCGGCAGACCAGATAGGAAATACCGGATACACGCCATCACCGTGGCAAACATCAAACAGCTGACCAGCATCCAGCCGATGGATCTGATCACAAGTCTATCCTGGTGGGTCCTTACCTCATCTGGTTTCGGCTCAATCAAGACGCCTGGCCACGCCTGTCATGCCAGAACAATGGCCCACCGGTATAGGCTGGAAAACCGATGCCAAACAGGCAGGCCGCATCCGCCATATCGGACGAGTCGACAACCGCTTCCTTAACCGCCGCGCGACATTCGGCAACCAGAGGTGCCAGCAGGTCCAGCGTGATCGCATCCATCGCGGCATCATCATAATCACCGCGTGCCCGCAACGCTTTCTTGCCGTCCCACTCATAGAATCCGGACCCCGATTTACGACCAAGCGTTCCCGCCTCGATCATCGCCTTCAGATGGTTTCGCGATTTTTCAGAAATGCCCAGAACAACGCCGGCATCATGGCAGACATCAAGCCCCACCTGATCGGCCAGCTCAACCGGACCCATCGGCATGCCAAAGCGCACCAGAGCCTGATCGAGCATATCGGCACTCGCGCCATCAATGACAGCGTCGATGGCCTTGAAAACATAGGGTAGCAGTGCCCTGTTGACGAGAAAGCCCGGCGATGACTTGCACCGGATCGGCTGTTTTTTCAGCGCGCCACCGACAAACATTGCGCGGTCAACAAAATCTGCGTTGCTGGCCGCGGTATAGATGATCTCGACGAGCGGCAACACCGGCACCGGGTTGAAGAAATGCATGCCGATCAGCCGCGATGGGTCGTCAAGCGCCGCGGCAATATCTTCCAGCGGAATAGCCGAGGTGTTGGTCGCCATGATGCTCCCCGGCTTCATGCGCTTTTCAGCATCAGCAAATACCGCCTTTTTAACCGCAGGCACCTCAGCGACAGCCTCAATCAGCAAATCTGCGGCTGCCAACCCCTCACCGTCCGGGTCAGTGACCAACCTATCCATTGTCGCGTCTACCTTCTCGGGCGTTTTCAGCCGGCGCTCATAAAGGGTCCGTGCCCGATCAACCGCCCCGTCAATAGCGGCCGCATTCATATCCTGCAGGGTAACATGAAATCCATTCATCGCAGCGACAGCGGCAATATCACCCCCCATAACACCAGCGCCAATCACATGGATATGACTGACCCTGTGATCACCACGCCCGCCTTTCTTGACCATGTCATTCAGTTGGAAAACGCGCCTAAACCCGATTGAGGGTGGCGTCATCATCAATTCAGAAAATAGTTTCGTTTCACGTTCAATAATATTGTCTTTATTCATATTTTTAAATGAATAATGATCCAGAATGGCAAAGGGGGCCGGGGTGTTTTCCGGACGCGTGCGGGCTGCAACACCAGCGCGTTCGGCAGCGATCAATGCCTCTGGATCAGCGCATTTTGCAGCTGGTGTGCGCTCAATGCCGCCGGCAATTGCCGTGCGGGCAGCATCGGCCAGCGCCTCTCGATTGACAACAAGATGATCCAGCGCACCAATCGACAGTGCATCTTTTGCCCGCACCGGCTTACCATGCAGCACCATCTTCAGCGCCGCCTCGAGACCCATACGGGCATAGGCGCGCCCCGAACCACCATAGCCCGGCAACAATCCCAGATTTATCTCCGGGAAACCAACCTGACAGGATGAATGATCAATGCCGATGATGTAGTCAAAGGCCAATGCCATCTCGTAGCCACCACCAAGGCAAATCCCATCAATCAAAATCACTGTCACACAGGGCAAATCCTCGATCTGTTGAAAGCTGTTCAGGACACCATCAATATGTGCCGTTACCGCAGCTGCATCCACAAAACTGGCAAACTCATTGATATCGGCACCGAAGATAAAGCCACGTTGCTTTCTGGAAAACATCACCAAACCGGCAGGTGGGCTGGCAGTCAGTTCAGCGGTGATTTGTGCCAGTTCCTCCATCACCTCGCCGGCCATGACATTGACCGACTTTCCAGCAACATCAATTGCCAGCCAGACGACACCATCCTGATCATTATCCAGGGCAAAATGCTTATAGACAGTCATGATACAGTCCCCTCAGGCATCAAACAGCCTCAACCACCATTGAAATCCCCTGACCGCCACCGATACACAGGGTGACAAGCCCATAGCGCCCCCCAATGCGGTGCAGCTCATGCACCAGCTTCAGTGTCAGAATGGCTCCAGTTGCGCCCACTGGATGCCCGAGGGCAATCGCTCCGCCATTTGGATTGACTTTGGCAGGATCCAAACCAAGTTCACGGCTGACATAACAGGCTTGGGCGGCAAACGCTTCGTTCGATTCAATGACATCAAGGTCGGCGACGGAGATGCCGGCCCGGTCAAGCGCCATTTTGCTGGCAGGAACCGGCCCAACCCCCATGATTTCTGGCGGAACCGCCGCAAAGCCATAGGACAGCACTCGTGCCATTGGCTTCAGACCATGTTCTGCCGCCGCGCTCTCGCTGGCCAGCACAACAGCCGCGGCACCATCATTGATGCCGCTGGCATTACCTGCGGTGACACTGCCGTCTTCCTTGAACGCCGCGCGCAATCCAGCCAGATCGTCGCGACTTGTTGTCCGTGGGTGTTCATCGGTGTCGAAATGCCGGGCCGATTTTCCGCGCCCTACATCTATACCGACAATCTGGTCGACAAAGCGCCCCTCGGCGATGGCGTGCGCGGCGCGGTCCTGACTTGTCTGTGCAAACGCATCCTGATCCTCGCGTGAGACGTCAAATTTACTGGCAACATTTTCTGCCGTTATGCCCATATGCCCGTGACCAAACGGATCATGCAGCGCCGCCAGCATCATATCCACAGCCATTGCATCTCCCATTTTGGCACCAAAGCGAAGCTGCGGCAGCAGATGCCCGGCACGCGACATCGATTCAACGCCGCCACCAATGGCAATCTTTGCATCGCCAAGCTGGATCAGCTGAACAGCCGAGACGATCGCCTGCAGACCAGATCCGCACAGCCTGTTCACCGTCAGTGCCGGTGCATGCGTCGGCAAACCGGCCTCAAGCGCAACGACGCGGGCGATATAGACGTCGCGCGCCTCGCTATGCAGGACATTTCCATAAACCGCGTGATCAACCATGTCAGGCGCTACACCAACACTATCGAGCGCTGCTTTGGTGACGATGCTGCCCAGTGAGGTGGGCGCGACACCGGCAAGCGAGCCGGAAAATTTACCAATGGCGGAGCGTTTGCCGCCCAGAATGACAACTGAATCTGACATTTTTTCCCCTTCAGAGATGACATAAACACAAACGCCGAAAGCCGCCTGCGCTATTGCGCTGCTCCCAGCTTCAAAATCGCTTGTAACAGGCTGTTCACACTGTCATGAAAATCGACATTTGGCACGTCTTTTTGTGCCGTGGCACGCGCCAGGAACCAGATGGGAATTCCCAATGATCGGGCTGCCCTGATTTTTGCCACACTGGCATCACCACCAGCATTCTTGCAGCAAAGCAGCTCTATTCCGTACTCAGTGAACAAAGCCATCTCAGCGTCCGGGTCTGCGTCTGGCATCGCGTTCAAAAACCGGGCGGTGGCTGTATTCTCATACCCGGAAACATTCAGCGCCCGGGCACACAGAAAAATGTCATCACGCTTGGTAAACACCTCAATCGACGCCGTACCCCCTGCCAGAAACACCCGCGTTCCAGCGGGAATGTTCGCCACCATTTCCTGCCAGCTGTCAAACTCGCGCCATTGATCACCCGCTTCAGCCCGCCAAGGCGGCCGGTTATAGGCAAGGCAGGGGATTTCTGCGGCAAGCGAGGCCGCGGCGGCGTTACGGCTGATGTGGCGCGCAAAAGGGTGGGTGACGTCGATGATTGCGTCTATCGACCGCTCACGGCAGAATTGTGCCAACCCCTCTGCCCCACCAAAACCACCAGAATGAACAGGTGCCGCAAGTGGCAAAGGCGACGGAGTTGCACCAGCCAGCGAGGCTATCAAATCGAATCTTCGATCCCGAGACAGCTCTGACACGACATGCCGCGCTTCCCGCGTTCCCGCCAGAACCAGCAATCTGATCTGCTGCGCCCCACCGCCTGTCATGCTGGCCGCCCTGCCCGTGGCATTTCGCTGCCAGCCCGGCCCAGCGGCTCGCCATCGCGGCTGACGATGATGATCTCCAGATTGACACCAGCGCCTTTGAGATGCTTGAGCGCTGTCGCATGCGCTGCCGCGGCAACGCTGTTTGCGAGAGCCTGGCGTTGGCTTGAATTGGCAAATGATGCGACCTCCAGCACGGTATTCGCCGACGCCACCCTGTCGCGGGGCAGGCCGATATCAGCCGCCATATCGGCCAGGGCGGCAAAATCCACCTGGGAGCGCGCCGAATGTAAATCCAGCGCCCCCTGCGCCAGCTTCACCATCTTGCCAAAACCGCCGAAGATACTCAGGTTTGGCACTGGATTCTGACGCATATATTTCAGCATGCCCCCCACAAAATCGCCCATATCAAGCAGTGCAATCACCGGTAAATCATAAAGGCTCTTGCCATAGGCTTCGGAGGTCGATCCTGTCGATCCCATGACATGCTCCAATCCGTTCGCCCTGGCCACATCGATGCCGCGATGAATCGAGGCAATCCAGGCCGAACAGGAAAAGGGACGAACAACCCCGGTTGTCCCCAGAATGGAAATACCACCCTCGATCCCAAGGCGTGGATTCCACGTCTTTTTTGCAATCTCGGCACCATCTGGAACTGATATTTCGATCTGCACATCACGCGGCCCATCAAGTGCATCCGCCAACTCGGTCACCATGTCACACATCATCTGGCGAGGCACCGGATTGATGGCGGGCTCACCAACCGGCACTGGCAGCCCCGGCTTGGTAACGATGCCAACACCAGCGCCCCCGACGAAGCTGATGCCAGCACCATTCAATGCCTTGCTCACAATCGCAACGATCATCGCGCCATGAGTGACATCGGGATCGTCACCAGCGTCCTTGATCACGCCGGCACGGCACCAGTCATCAGCGGCGCTTTCAGTGCCAACAATTTCCAGATCGGCAGTCTTGCCGGCTGGTGTGACAACCGTAACACGGTCCGGAAATACGCCTGTCACCAGCGCCGTATAGGCCGCGTTGACAGCCGCAGTTGCGCAGGTGCCCGTTGTCCAGCCAAACCGCAAATTGGATGTCAAGGTCTTGCCAGTTCTGGCCGCTGGTGTCATAGACGCATCAGTCATGGTCGGAATCTAGCCGATCTGGAGAGCAACAGACATAGTAAAATCACCTCCTGCGGCAAGTTTGCCGCGATCATCCCTGCAACCGGGCCGTTCCTCTGGAAAACCCGACAGGTTTCACGTGCAAAAGAAACGGAAGTTATTTATCATCAGATGGTTATGAGCAAAGACACCTCCACCACCGAGACGCCTCTTGCCAACGGCACATTGCCAGCGCTGGCGGATGCTGACTGGCCAGAATTCCTGCCGGGCTGGGTCTGGATGGTTGGCGGCGGGCCAGGTGACCCGGGACTGGTGACACTGCATGCACTGAACGCATTGCAACAGGCTGACATCATTATCTATGACGCGCTCGTCGATCAGTCACTTTTGCGCTGGGCGCGTGCCGATGCCAAGGTGGAATATGCCGGCAAACGCGGTGGCAAACCTTCACCCAAACAACGCGATATCTCGCACCGCTTGATTGAGCTGTCACGCCAGCACAAGCGCGTTTTGCGCCTCAAGGGCGGCGATCCCTTTGTCTTTGGCCGCGGTGGCGAAGAAGCGCAGACACTTGTCCAGGCGGGGACCAAACTGCGAATCATTCCGGGGATTTCGGCTGGTATTGGTGGGCTTGCCTATGCCGGCATTCCGGTGACACACCGTGACGTCAACCAGTCTGTCACCTTTTTGTCCGGACATGACCGCACCGGGCTGATGCCATCCGCCATTGACTGGCACGCTGTATCGAAAGGTTCGCAGGTGATCGTCATGTATATGGCCATCAAGCATATGCCGGATATCTGTGAAAAACTGCTGGCGGCGGGGCGTGATCCCAGTGAACCGGTGGCAGTCGTCAAAAATGCCACACGTGCGGATATGCAGGTTCTCGAAACAACGCTGACAAAGGCGCATGACGATATCACCAGAAGTGGCATTGGCGCACCGGCCATCGTCTGTATCGGGCGCGTGGCGTTGATGCGCCAATGTCTTGACTGGATTGGCCAGCTTGAGGGTGACCCGGTGCGTGACCTCGACCCGCTGGGTGTGCGTACGGTTTCGGAAACGGGCTGATGGCCACACAGGGGCTGATCATTGCCGGACTGTCCTCAGGCAGCGGCAAAACCACTGTTACACTTGGATTGATCAGGGCGCTTTGTCGCCAGAAGGCAGACATTTCAGCTGCAAAATGTGGACCTGACTATATTGACTGCGGCTTTCTTGCAGCAGCCAGCGGTCGCCCGGCCATTACACTTGATGAATTTGCCATGCCGGATGAAATGCTGCGAACACTTGCCCGTGGCGCAGAGGGTGAAACCGTGATTGTCGAGGGCGTTATGGGGCTGTTTGATGGCACCCATGGCGGTCGCGGTTCAACCGCTGCACTTGCCGGCAAATTAGAACTTGGGGTCATTCTGGTCATCGACACGCGCCATCAGGCACAGACTGCAGCCGCTATCGCCGCTGGTCTTGCCGGCGAATTGCCGGATGGCGCAACCCTTGCGGGTGTGATCTTGAACCATATCGCCTCACCGCGCCATGAACAGCTGATCAGACAGGCCCTGAGCGCACGTTCAATCACCTGTTTTGGTGCCCTGCCAAGCGCGGCAGAGGTGACTGTGCCGTCTCGCCATCTGGGACTTGTGCAGAGCGCCGATCTCGCAGCCGAAGGCCGGCTTGATGCGATCATTGAGGCAGCAGCTGACCTCGTCGCAACACATATTGACTGCGTGGGCGTACTGGCGGCAGCAACACCGCTTCATCCAGGTCCACCCGGCAGCCCTGATTTTGCGCGGCAGGCGGCCCTCAACCCGCCCGCCCAGCATATTGCCATGGCCCAAGATGCCGCCTTTGGCTTTCACTATAAGCATATGCTTGGCAGCTGGCGCGATGCCGGCGCACAAATATCTTTGTTTTCACCGTTGAATGACGATGTTCCCGCACCGGACGCCGGGTTTATTTTTCTTCCCGGCGGTTATCCAGAATTACATCTCCCGTCCCTGACAAACGCCACCTCCTGCATTGACGCGCTGGTAACCGCTTCGCATAAAAACATCCCGATCTATGGCGAATGTGGAGGCTTCATGATGCTTGGCCGACAGATCATTGATGCCGATGGCACCGCCTTCCCGGTGGCCGGTTTGCTGCCACTGGAAACCAGCTTTGCGGCGCGGCGTCTGCATCTGGGGTATCGCGTACTGCACCCACTGCATCGGCTTGACTGGCTCGGCGCGGCGCCGATCAACGCGCATGAGTTCCACTACACCACGGCATTGGCTGCCGAGGGTGACGCCCTGTTCAGCGCCACTGATGCAGCTGGCACTCCGCTCGGGGACATCGGGCTGATCAGGGGATCGGTTGCCGGCTCATACGCCCATATCATCGCCTGACGCCAACCGCCCCCTCAAGCGTTGCGCTCGTTGGCACGACCCCGTTTCGGTCTGAGTACATGTACATGTTCAGCGTCATAGAGTGCGCTGTCCCGAAAATCGGCATTCTGATCAAGGCCACGACCGACAAAAATCAATGCAGTGCGGGTGATTTTCTCTTTTTGCACAGCCTTATGGACCGTGGACAATGTGGCATGAAGATAGGCCTCGTCCGGCCAGCCAACCCGGTAGGCAACAATCACCGGACAATCGGCGCCATAGAACGGCGTCAGGTCCCTCTCGATCTGACGCAGATTGCGGATCGACAGGTGGATTGCCAGTGTGGCGCCGGTTCGGCCAAGACTGGAGAGTTCCTCTCCCGCAGGCATCGCCGATGACTTCATCGCTGTGCGCGTCAGGACCAGACTTTGCGTCACCTCCGGCACCGTCAATTCAATGCCAAGCCCTGCCGCCGCCGCCGCGTAGGCAGAAACACCGGGAACAATCTTATAGTCAATGTCCAGCGCCTTCAGCCGCCTGATCTGTTCAGCAATCGCCCCATAGAGCGAGGGATCACCCGAATGAACACGCGCGACATCAAGTCCCGCCTCATGCGCTGTCTCAATCTCGGCGATGATGTCATCCAGCGTCAGCGGGGCTGTGTCAATGACGGTGGCATCGGCTGGGGCCGCGGCGACGATCGCCTCCGGAACAAGCGAGCCGGCATAGAGGCAGAGCTTGCAGCTCTCGATCAGACGCAATCCGCGAACCGTGATCAATTCGGGATCACCCGGCCCGGCACCGATGAAATAGACGGTCATGAGCGGGTCTCCTTTTGTGTGTCGTCTGTTGCGCGCGCGTCCAGATGCTTTGCATAACCGCGCGGCGTATAGATCGACACCCCCCTGCCATGTGTTAACTGACGGGACGTGCTGGCCCCGACCATCACCACTGTCAGCATGTCGACCTCATCGACATCCAGTGTTGCAAGGGTGCGGAACAGAAGCCTCTCCTCCGGGCGGCCTAGATTGCTGGCCAGCAAAACAGGCGTTGCGCCATCACGGTAGGTCAACAATATGTCACGCGCACTGGCAAGCTGGGTGCGACGGCGCTTTGACACCGGGTTGTAGAAGGCGATGACAAAATCACCCGCCCCTGCTGCGTGGATGCGGCGTTCGATGGCGTCCCATGGCGTTAGCAGGTCAGAAAGCGAAATTGTGCAGAAATCATGCCCCAGCAATGCACCAGATCGTGCAGCTGCAGCCTGCAAAGCGGAGATGCCCGGTGCACTGACCACCTCAACCCGCCGGGCTGCATCAGAGACACCACCGCTGGCCAGATCACGATCCAGCAATTCAAAAACCAACGCTCCCATGGCATAGATACCGGCATCCCCTGAACAGATAATGGCGACATCACGGCCCGTAGCGGCGGTTTCAAGAGCATAGCGACAGCGATCCTCCTCCTCGCCAAGGGCAAAATCCCGTCGTGGCAGATGCGCCGCCATTGCTCCCAATATATCTATATAGAGACCATAGCCGACCAACTCATCAGCAGACTGGATCAAACGCGAGGCTTCGGGGGTGCGCCAGGCCGCCTGCCCCGGCCCAATGCCGATCAACATAACCCGTCCGGGCTTTCGTCCGGGCAACCCACCATCTCCCGGGGCGTGCATCTGCGCCAGCGCCATTGTTGCATTGGCCGATTTCCGTTTTTCGATGACCAGCTTTCCAGCCGGACCTGCAGCAGCCAGTGACGCCGCCTCGCACACACCATGTGCGCCAATCTCGGCGAAGACCACGTCCGACGGATTGGCCAGACGCGGGGTCTCGGCAGCAAGGGTGGCCGTATCAAACACCCGGAACGGAACACCCAACATGGCTGCAACAGCGAGCATCGCCGGCTCATCAGCCTTGATATCCACCGAGACGGCACAGCAGATGGTCGCCGCATTGATATTGGCCGCGGACAGGCCGCTCATCACCAGATCCATCAATTCATCAACGCTGCACCCACGGGCGCAGCCAAGACCAAGCATCATGTCCTGCGGGCAATAGACAAGCTGGTTTTCAGCTGGAGTCACAGCCCTGCGTGTGGCCGTAAGAGTCACTGCGTCGCCCCGCGGCACATCCGCCAGCCAGTCCTGAAGCTCGGCGGCACATTCGCCATCGAGAAATGCGCCATCACCAGCCAGCAACTGCGGCATTACACGGCCCGCCGATGCGTGATTGGCCAGTTTCCAGCCGGCAGGCGGTTCATCCAGCGAGGCGTTCCATTGCAGATTGCCGGCTGTTGTCACCGCCAGCGTCGCCGCAAGCGCCCGTGTAACCTGCGCACCAAGTGTGATCGCGCCGTGATGGCCACCAATCAACGGAACGACATGCGCACCTGTCTCACTGACAGCCAGCACCGCGGCATCCCGGCTTTTATGCTGCAGATAGGGTGCGATTGAGCGGATCAGAATACCAGCAGCGCAAATTCCTATGATCGGACGGCCAGCAGCAAACAATTCGGCAATATGTGGGCGTGCCTTGACGAAACTGACATCGGCTTCAGGGCAGCGGATGGCATGACCATGGATATCAGCATCCACTGTGCGGGCAATCTTGCGGGCAAGCTCCAGCCCGCTTGCTGAAAGCACGACGATGGCTGGTTTCTTGTCTGGTATCTGGCCATCATTTGGCGTCAACTGATCCACGGATCATCCCCCTTATAGAGCAGGATCATCGAAAAATAAGGCGCCTCATCAGGCGCATCCTCGAGACGAAGATGGCGTTGATGGCCAAGCGAGGCGTGGCTGACATAGAGCGCCCTGTCCTCAAGGCCCAACCGGGTAAGCAACGCCTTCAGGCGAGGCATGTGCCGGCCGATCTTCATAATGGCAACCGCATCTGCAGCCGCAATTTTTTCCGCCAGCACAATATCATCAAGCGGCCCCGGCAGAATTGTCAGGATATCGTTGCGCGCGACAAGCGGATGCGCATGCGCCGCCGCACAGGCAGTCAGGCTGGTCACACCGGGAACGATCTCAACATCATAGCTGTCTTTGAGACGCGCCAGCAGATACATGAAGGAGCCATAAAACAGGGGATCACCCTCACACAGAACAACAACATCACTGCCTGCATCAAGATGTGTCGCAATGGTGCTGGCGGCTGTGTCATAAATGCTTTGAGCGGGCACTCTGCCTGTACGCATTGGCACGACCATAGGAATCTCAATGGCATTTTCTGCGATTGCATCGCTTGCAATGGCTCTGGCAAAGCTGTCACCAGTATCAGGTGCCGGATAGGCAATGACGTGCGCGGTCTCAATCAGACGCCAGGCCCTGCGGGTTATCAGTTCGGGGTCCCCCGGGCCTGTGCCGACGCCATAGAGAATGCCTGTCGCCATCATGGCCTCTCCTGCTGTTTGACCCAATGCCATTGCGTTACCGGCATCAATGGTCGCCAGCCATGAAAACCGCCAATTGGATCAGCGTGGTGAACAGCCAGTCTGGTCAGCTCGCCACCCGTCGCCTGCCATTGGGCGGTGAGGATGGCCTCACTCTCGATGGTCACACAATGTGCCACCAGAACACCGCCTCCCGGCAGCGCTGCCTGGCAATCTGCAACCAGCGCGTCTGACAGGCCGCCTCCGATGAAGATCGCGTCAGGCTGCGGCAGCTTGGCAAGGCCATCTGGCAAATCTGCCTGATGGAGTTGCAGCTGTGGAACACCGCATGCGACGGCGTTTCGTGTCGCCATTGCCAGCTGCACCGGATCCCGGTCAATGGCATGGGCGCTGCCGCGCGGCGCGTTGCGCAGAAAATCAATGGCAATGGCTCCTGGTCCACATCCAATGTCCCACAACACTGCACCTGGAAACGGGGCCAGCTTTGCCACCGCATCGGCCCGCATATCACGCTTGGTCAGTTTGCCGCTGTTCTCAAAAGCGACATCGGGCAGAACAAAGCCCGTCGCGGCGGCGTGACATTCTGCGCAGTCAACCGCCAGAATGTGAAAATCGGGAACGTCGCTGTGCGCCCATGTCGCTGCCAGACCGTCGAGGCGCATTTCCTCATTCCCGCCAATATGGGCAAGAACGCTTATTCGTGCCGCACCGCAACCGGCCTGTGTCAACAACTCGGCAACCTGTTCAGGCGCTTTGCCATCACTTGTCAGCAGCAACAATCTGGCCCGCGGGTAGAGGCGCGGCAGAATGCCGGCGAGCGGACGCCCATGAATGGTCAGGGTTTCGACACTGGCAAGCGGCCATCCCATCCGCATCGCAGCCATCTGGAAGCCGGATACAGCAGGTATCACCTCACATTTGTCGGGGCCAAGACGAGCAAGGATGCTGGCACCAGCGCCATACCAAAGCGGATCACCGGTGGCCAGCATCACCAGCCGACGATCCTGCAGCGTCTCGATCCGGGAAAAAATGTCACCAAACGGCGTCGGCCATTCCTCGATTTGTGGTCCGGGTGGCAATTCTGCGTGAAATCGGCGCGCCGCAATGACATGGTCCGCCGCGGCAATCCGCGCCTGAACGGACGCTGGCAGCGCGGAAAAACCTGCCTCAGTGGCGCCGATCAGCACAGGCTTCATGACGCCTCTCCCGCACCATTCGCAATGATTGCCAGAGCATTCAGCGCCGCAGAGGCAAGCGCCGAGCCACCACGTGTTCCGTGAAGCGTCAGAAATGGCATTGCTGGCGCATGATCGGCGAGCGCCTGTTTGCTTTCCGCAGCACCAACAAAACCCACTGGAAAGCCGAGAATGGCCGCCGGCCTTGCCCCGTCACCAACAAGTTCGAGCGCACGGAACAGAGCTGTTGGCGCATTGCCAAACACCAGCACCGCGCCATCGATGTGATCGCGCCAAAGATCGACCGCCGCTGCCGATCGTGTAGTCGCCAGCTGTTCAACAAGGGGGGCCGTGCGCGGATCATTCAGTGTCACAATGATTTCATTTGCTGCTGGAAGAAATTTTCGCGTGATGCCCGAGGCAACCATCTCACAATCTGCCAGAACCGGTCTCCCTGCAGCAAGCGCACTGGTGGCAGCAGCCACCAGATCAGCACTGAAACCAAGATCGCCAACAATGTCTGGCATTCCGCAGGCATGAATCAGACGGACCACAACATCCCGCAGATCGGCTTGGATCGCCGAAAGGTCAGCCTGCGCCCTGACAATCGCAAAAGAGGCATCATAGATGGCCCTTGGATCCTTGATGTGATCGGGAACAGGCACGGCGGTTACTCGCCTTTGGTGGCAGAAGTCGGCTTGCGGTTGCGGACCGACTCCGGACCATGCGGATGTTTGGCGTGCGGATAGGGATGGTGGTGGTGATCATGCCCATGATCATGGGAATGATCATGGGCATGATGATGATCCATATCCAGACGACAGGCCCCTGTGCAGAAACTGTCGCAGAGCTCACAATCCTCGACATTGCTTCCCGGCGCCGAGACGCCCTGCCCCTCGACATGATGATGGTGGCTTTCCTGTGCAAGCCCAACCTCTGCCTCAAAACCCAGCACCTGCGCCCGGTATTTGCATAACGCACAGTTCATATTGTTGCTGCCCTGCAAAATCTCCCGCACACGATCAGCAAAGGTGGCAATGACCTTCGGATGGTCGTTCAGATACCCGGCTTTGACGAACTCAATATCAGGATATGCCGCGGCAACCTCGTCGGTGAAGCCGTAGATCCTGTCAATCAAAATTCCGGAAAACAGAAAATAGGGAAACACCACAACGCGCTTGTAGCCCAACCTTGCGACATGCTCGAGACAGGGCTGAACTAGAGGAAAGGTGACGCCCGAATAGCCAACCTCGGCCCAGCCAAAACCGATACCCTCCCAGAGCATTCTGGCAATTTTCGAGACATTGGAATTGGCATCGGGGTCCGAGGCACCCCGACCGATGACGACAAGACAGGTATCAGCAAGATCGACCGGGCCGGTGACTTTATCTGCTGCGACGATGGCCTCGCTGATCCGGTCATTCGCTGCCTGCAACATCTGCAGATCAATCGCCAGTTCGCGCCCATATTGGATGGTGATCCCGTGTTCAGCTGCATAGGTGTTGAGAACTGACGGAATGTCATTTTTCGCATGGCCAGCGGCAAACAGCATGCCGGGTACCGCCAGCACATGCGTCACACCCTGTTCGCGCAATTTATCAAGACCAGTCTTGATCACCGGAGTGGCAAATTCCAGATACCCATATTCCACCGGCCAGTCTGGAAACAGAGGCGCCAGCTTTTCTGCCAGAACGGCAAATTCGGTCACCGCCGATTTTGATCGCGAGCCATGACCACAGATCATCACACCATATTTTGGCTCTGCCTGGCCCGACATTGCTGACTCATGCATTGACTTCATCTCCTGCCTCGGCTTCATCGGCATCATCCTGATCGGCTGAATTCTCCCCATCCTCGCGGGTTGCAAGCCAACCAGCAAGCACCGCAGAAGCTGCAACCAGACCGATTCCAACAAGATGACCATGCCCGGCCACCTCGCCAACATGGCCAATATGTGCCTTGGCACTGACAAATGGCGTGACGCTGGCGCCTATTGTCACCAACACTCTTGGCAATAGAAGTTTCGTCGAGAAAGAGCTGATCATTATGTCGGTCCTAACTGGCAATTGCGCGCGCCGCGATGGCAGCAGGACAGGATGAAGCAATAAAGACCACAGACAGCGCGAACCGCGCTTTGCTTGGGTCATTTCCGGCTGGTCCGGGGCCCGGATTAGGTTGCCTGACTTAGGTCCACCGCACCGAGATCGCTTTCATCTTGTTTACAAGTCCACCGACCGCTGGTGTAAGGTAATAGACGGCACTGACAAAAACAATTGCACCAAAGCGACCAAAGTTGAATTTTATCGACGCAATAGACATTTCTGACACATATCTCCGCATGAGTGAAACTGTGGCATATGGAAAGTCTGATGCTTGATAACCCGATCCCACAATCTGCAGAAGAACTTGCTCTGCGCATGATTGTTCTGGCAGCAGCGCTGATGCTCGACTGGCTGTTTGGCGAACCCGACATGCTGTGGCGGCGGATACCACATCCGGTGGTGCTGTTCGGCCGTGCCATCGGCCTTGCCGAACAGTTTGGCAACCGCAGGACAGCCTTTCATGGCCTAGCACGCCGCAGGGCCGGAATCGGTGCCATGCTGGTTCTGGCACCGGTCGCCGGATTTGTTGGAATTGGCGTCTCGCTTGGGGGTGTCCTTGCCGAATTGGTGGTGTTGACGATTCTGCTTGCTGGTCGCTCACTCGATGACCATATCCGCGCGGTTTCCTCGGCGCTGGGGGAGAATATGCAGGCGGCGCGTGACGCTGTCGCGATGATTGTCGGCCGCGACACCAACCAGATGGATGATACCGAAATTGCCAGAGCGGCGATTGAAACAGGCGCTGAGAATCTGTCCGATGGGGTGATTGCGCCGGCTTTCTGGTTTCTGCTGTTGGGATTGCCCGGCCTGTTGATTTACAAGATGACCAACACTGCCGACAGCATGATCGGTTACCGCAATGCACGTTATCTGGCCTTTGGCTGGGCGGCGGCCCGCTTTGATGATTTTTTGAACTATGTACCGGCTCGCCTAACCGCGCTGTTGATCTGCGTTGCCGCCACCACCTCGCGGGGCGGCGTCCGCGGTGCATTTGCCAGCATGTGGCAGGATGCCGGCAAACACCAATCCCCCAATGCCGGATGGCCAGAGGCCGCGATGGCTGGTGGGATAGATGTGTGGCTTGCGGGTCCTCGCCGCTATGGCAACCGTGTTCGGCATGCCGCACGCCTGCACGCCGGGGGCAAGGATGCCGACAGGACTGCCATTCTCGACGCCCTGCGCGTTTTGATTGTCGCGCAGATTCTGTTCGCGCTCGCGCTGGTGCTGTGCGCCATCAGCCTCGCCCCAGATGCCCTGATCTGACCGGTTGCAGCGTTTTGTGGCTCTACAGACCGGCAATTTCCGCCAACGCATCCATGTCAAGGTTCTGCGCTATGTGACTGGCAAGCTGATCAAGAATGGCATCGACATTGCCAGCAAAATCAACCGTGCCAAGCTCAACTGACTTGTTCCGCCGCGCCGCCAGATCGGCCAGAAACGCCGTGCGAAAATCATTGTTGGTAAAGATACCATGAACATAACTGCCAATAATCCTGCCATCGGGTGAACTCGCACCCTCTGGCCGGCCCTCAATTTCCATAACCGGACGGCCGCAGTCAGCACCATTGGTGCGTCCCATATGAATTTCATAACCGGTGATCCCCGTGCCAAAATGCTGAGAGCTTCCAGTGACAAGGTTCAGTGTCTTGGTCTGCCCAATCTCCGTTTCGACAGACAGCAGGCCAAGCCCCGCAACGCAGCGTGCCTCACCCTCGATACCATGAGGATCAGACACTTCCGTGCCAAGCATCTGATAACCACCACACAGTCCCATGACCATGCCAGAACGCCGGACATGCGCCTTGATATCAACGTCCCATCCCTGATCGTGCAGGAACTTTAGGTCATCAATCGTCGCCTTGGAACCGGGAAGCAGGATCAGATCGGCATCTCCGGGAATCGCCTCGCCAGCGGCGACCAGTGTTAGTCTGACACCGGGCTCGGCCGCAAGTGGGTCAAGATCATCAAAATTGGCGATCCGCCGCAACACCGGAACCGCGATATGCAGCGCGTCAGCCCCACCTCGCATGTTGGTGTCTCCTGTTTTGCTGGAGAGATCCAGAATATCCTCAGCTGGCAGAAAACGAGCATCGGCAAACCAGGGAAGAATGCCAATACCGGCCCAGCCCGTCGCCTGTTCGATGATTTTCATGCCTTCAGAAAAAAGTGTAGTGTCTCCTCTGAATTTATTGATAATAAATGATTTAATTAATATTTTATCCTGTTCATCCAAAACGGAATCCGTGCCAACAAGGCTGGCGATGACACCACCACGGTCAATATCGCCGACCATCACGACCGGAATCTCGGCAGCAAGGGCAAAGCCCATATTGGCAATATCGCCAGCCCGCAGATTAACCTCGGCAGGACTGCCGGCGCCTTCAACAATGACCAGGTCGGCATCACCGCTGATTCGAGCAAAACTGTCCAGCACATGTGGCATCAACGTCGCTTTGTGGCTGCCATATTCACGCGCGCGCATGCTGCCAAAACGCTGTCCCTGCACGATGATTTGCGAGCCTGTCTCTGTTTCGGGTTTCAACAGGACCGGATTCATGTGAACACTACCCGGCACCCGGCAGGCAAGGGCCTGCATCGCCTGCGCCCGGCCTATCTCGCCACCATCGGAAGTAACTGCCGCATTGTTCGACATGTTCTGCGGTTTGAACGGGCGCACAGCCAGACCCTGATTGGCAAAATATCGGCACAGACCAGCAACCAGAACAGATTTGCCAACATTCGAGCCGGCACCCTGTACCATGAATGCCGGTGTGGTGGGCAACATCAGAATTCCACGCCAATCTGCGCCTTGATACCGGACCGAAAGGGGTGTTTGATCAGGGACATCTCGGTTACCAGATCGGCCATTTCCATCAACTCATCTGCTGCATTGCGGCCTGTCAGAACAACATGCGTCATTGCTGGCTTTTCCTCGGCCAGAAATGACAGAACCTCAGCGAGTGGAATATAGCCGTAACGGAGCGCGATATTGACCTCGTCCAACAGCACCATCCGGTTGCTCTCATCACGGATCAGTTCCTTGGCCTTTTGCCAGGCGGCACTGGCGGCGGCGATGTCGCGTTCCTTGTCCTGCGTCTCCCAGGTGAAGCCCTCTCCCATTGTGTGAAATTCACACAGCTCAGGAAAATTTGCAGAGATCAAATTGCGTTCGCCTGTGTCCATGCCGCCCTTGATGAACTGGACAACCGCACATTTCATGTCATGGGCGATACAGCGGAAGATCATGCCAAAGGCCGCAGATGATTTGCCCTTGCCCTTGCCCGTATGGACGATGATCAGGCCCTTTTCGTCCGTCTTGGTCGCCATGATCTTGTCACGCGCAGCCTTTTTCTTCGCCATTTTGCTGTTATGCCGTTCGACATCGCTGTCGGCAGCAGACGCGGCGTTGCTGGAAGGTGGTTGGGTCTCATCATTCATCATGCTGTCTCCTCTTGGCTCCGGCGCAGATTTTCCAGCTGGCGGTGAAGGCTGTTTTTCCGTGGCGTCCATAAGCCGCGTGAAATGGCCTCCTCGAACCGTGCCAGCATGTCAGCATACGCTGCATCATTGGCGTCTTCCAGAAATTCCCGCACCTGATCATCCTCGATATAGGCCTCGAACAGAGCGGTGAAATGATGTTCGGCCACCTGATGAGTCGTTGCCGCAAAGGCAAAGAGATAATCGACTGTGGCAGCCATCTCAAAGGCACCGCGATAGCCGTGACGCATGGCACCGGCAATCCATTTTGGATTGCTGGCGCGGCCACGGACAACTCGGCTGATCTCCTCAGCCAAGGTGCGGATCACCGGGCGTTCAGGCAGGGAATGATCATTGTGATAGACCGGCACATCACGCCCTGAAAGATGCGCAACCGCAGCCGAGAGGCCACCGGCAAACTGGTAGTAATCATCACTGTCCAGAATGTCATGTTCCCGGTTGTCCTGATTGTGCAGCACCGCATCGGCACCAGCCAGACGCGCCTCGAGCTGATCACGGGCACCGATCCCATCGAGCTGGTCGCCATAGGCATAGGAGGACCAGACCAGAAATGCCTCGGCAAAATCTGCGCGCCTGTCCCAGATCCCCTCATCAATCAGGGTCTGCAGGCCGGCACCATAGGCGCCGGGTTTGGCGCTGAAAATCCGCATTGTGCTGGCACGCCGTGCCACCGCACTATCATGGCCACGACGCTGCAATTCGGTATGCTCGCGCCGCGCCGATGCCGCCAGAGGGTTAATGTCCTCCGGCTCGTCAAGGTCTGCAACCGCCCGCACGGCTCTGTCGAGAAGGCTCATCTGTGCTGGAAACGCATCGCGGAAAAATCCGGAACACCGCAATGAGACATCGACACGCGGACGCCCTAGAACATCAGCTGGAATCACGTCAAAGCCAGTAACGCGGCGTGAATTCCTGTCCCATTGTGGTTGCACACCCATCAATGCCAACGCCTGCGCAAGGTCATCACCGCCCGTGCGCATATTCGACGTCCCCCATGCCGACAGCACCATCGATTTCGGCCAATTGCCGTGATCCAGCAGGTAGCGTTGCAATAGCGCCTCAGCCGAGGCCCAGCCCAACCGCCAGGCAACTGGCGTCGGTAGCGCTCGGCTGTCGATCGAGAAGAAATTGCGGCCCGTCGGCAACACCTCGGGACGACCTCTTGTCGGCGCGCCCGATGCTCCAGGGGGAATGAAGCGTCCAGCAAGACCACGCAGCAAGGCCGCGCCTTCCATCGGGCCACAGGCCGTCAGATTTTCACGTAGTGACGGCAGGGTCTGCTCAATGATCAATCCCGCTTTGGGACCGGGGGGCGGCACTTGCCCTGCAACCAACTGGCCTGCAAGCGTATCAAGACGCTCAACTGTGTCGCCGGCACTGCGCCAGACATCTGGGCTGAGGGCGATAAGTCGCTGTGGGCGTGGACCTGTCCAGAGATCAGCCCGCTCGGCAGTAAGCGGATCAAATCCATCACCATCTAACCCCAGATCACCCGCCAGCGCACGCAGCAGCGAGGCATTGCGGCCATCCCCGTCACCGCGCGGGGTGCGCAAAATCTGAGTTAACAGCTCCGTAGCAAGCTGCCCGGTTGGCGAGATGCCAAAAACATGCAGCCCATCACGAATCTGCAATTCCTTGAGGTCACACAGAAAATTATCAAGTTTCAGCAATTTTTCTGCCGCATCATCACCTGATGCAATGCCGCAATCTGCGGCAATGCCTGCACGTTCAGCCATTGCCAGAATGTCAGCCAACAGTGCCTCGCTGCGCGCCCTGTCCATTCCGGCTGCCTCGTAATATTCATCCATCTGTGACTCGATCTCAGCCATGGAGCCATGACTGTCAGCCTGTGTCATTGGTGGCGTCAGATGATCGAGGATCACTGCTGCGGTACGGCGTTTGGCCTGCGCACCCTCTCCGGGATCATTGACGATAAAGGGGTAGAAATGCGGCATCGGCCCCAAAATCGCCTCAGGATAACAGGTGGATGACAGTGCCAGCGCCTTGCCAGGCAGCCATTCCAGATTGCCATGTTTACCGAAATGCACCACTGCATGGCTCTGCCATTGCTGGCGCAGCCAGATGTAGAATGCGAGATAGTTATGCGGTGGCACCAGATCAGGAGCATGGTAGGTGGCCTTTGGATCAATGTTGTAACCGCGGGCGGGCTGCACGCCGACCGCAACATTGCCATAGGTGAGGATTGGCAGGCGAAAATCACTTCCATCGAACATCGGATCAGCAGAGGCTGCGCCCCACCTTTCAGTGATGTCTTCGCGCAGAGCGTCTGGCAGGGTGGCAAATGCCGCCTGATAGTTGGCCAGTGACAGAAACACCGTGCTTTCACGGCCCTGCCAGCCAGCATTTGTCGGTCCCGCCCGCAACGCGTTGATCAAATCCGCGCTGCTGTCTGGCAAATGACCAAGCTCATACCCCTCAGCTGCGAGCAGATGCAATACCTCATAGACGCTCTGCGGGGTGTCCAGCCCGACACCATTGGCAATGCGACCATCACGATTAGGATAATTCGCCAGAATAAGACCGAGTTTCTTCGCCGCAGGAGGCGTCGCCCGCAATCTGGCCCAGGCCGCGGCAAGGCTGGCAACATAGTCCGCCCGCTCAGGCAATGGATCAAAACCTGTGGTCATGGCATGGGTCAGCGGATCCTTTACCAAAGGCCGCTTGAAACCGATAGCGCGTGCCAGCACGCGCCCGTCAAGTTCGGGTAGGGCGACATTCATTGCCAGATCTCGCGCCGTGAGGCCAGCACTCGACTGCGCCCAGTCCGCCTGCCGGTTGGACGCAAGGACAATTTGCAGAACTGGCGCATCAACCGCGCCAAACGGACCAACCGAACGCATCGAAACGGCGGCATCGCCGGCTGCTGCCGGATCTGACACCGCAAAGCTGGTGGCATTTAAAATCACGCTGACCCCGGCTCTGGTCAGCAGATCAGCAATGATGGCAGCTGTTTCAGCTTCCTTCAGGCTTGCCGCAAACAGCGGAAGCGGATTGAGTCCCTGTGCCTGGCAGGATTTGATCATCTGGTCAATCGGAGCAAGGTCGCCTGCCTGAACAAGTGCCCGGTAGAAAACCAACGCAACAACCGGCGCATCATCTTGCCAATGTGCGGTTAGATTGTTCAACTCGGGAACCGGTAAACCCGGCCAATAAATCCCCGCCCGCAACAGTGGCTGCGGTGGTGGCGCCACCTGCGTGCCATCAAGACGGTCCTGCAACGCCTGTAGAAAGGCGACAGCATTATCGCTGCCACCTGCATCAAGATAGGCAGCCAGCGCCACACAGTCGGCGGCGCTGGCCGAGGACAGATAATCCAGTTCGGGGTCCGGCTTGCCATCGCCGGAAAGAAAGATAACTTCGGTGTTTTCCGCTTCAGCAAGCGCCCGCAATTGCTGTGTGCCATAGCTCCAATAAGCTGTGCCACCAAGAAGCCGGACAACAACCAGCCTTGCCGCCGCAATTGTATTCTGGATATAGAGATCGACCGAATAGGGATGTGTCAGGCTGAGATAGTTGGCGATACGGACATCCAGCGTCTGGCCCGCCTGATGACAGGATCTGACCGCCGCCGCCAGCAATGCCACCTCGGTATCGGCGGACGTCAGAACAACAATGTCACCGCCTGGCTGGCCTAGATCGACAGCCTCGTCCGAGTCATAAAGAGCACCGCTTTCATCAATTTTGAGGAGATGCATCTGACCCGCTGTCCATGATCACGCTGCCACCCAGCTGCGAGGCAATGGCGGCGGCATCCAGTCCGGCAAGACCAATGACCACCAGACGCCCCGCATTGCTGTCATTGCCAACCGGCGCAGGTTGTGGCGCGAAATAGCCGTCAACGCGCTGGCCGACAGCCTGAACAACAAAAGGCAGCGCCTTGCCTTCAACTGGAACCCGGCCCTTAGCCCTCAGAATACCGTGCGAGTTGGCCAGCGTCCTGATCTGTGCCTGAAAAGCGCCCGTGTCCTCAACCTTGCCTAAAGCGATGATGTGCGAGGCAAATTCGTCATGCCCATGCTCATGTTTATGCTCATGTTCATGGTCTTCATCATCATGGTGGTGGTGGTGCTTGGCGCGATGATGCGCCTCGTCTTCCATATCCAGCCCCAGAACAGCGCTGAGTGGCGCTTTGCCACCGGCGACCGTGATGATCGGGGTGTTGTCATGGAGATGCGCCTCAACGGCGGCACGCGCCCGCTCCATACCGACATCATCAAGCATGTCTGCCTTGGACAGAATGATCAGATTCGCTGCGCTGATCTGGTCCTTGAAAAGCTCATCGATCGGGCTGTCATGATTAAGCTCCTCATCGGCGGCACGCTGCCTCTCAAGGGCTTCAAGATCATGCGCGACGCTGCCACCAGCCAACGCCGGACCATCGACAAGCGTGACCACCCCATCCAGCATGACCTGTGCCCGGATGTCGGGCCAGCCAAAGGCCTGCACAAGCGGTTGCGGCAGAGCGAGGCCGGATGTTTCGATGATGATATGATCCGGTGGCGGATTTTGCGCCAACAGCGACTGGATGCTTGGCAGGAAATCATCGGCGACCGTGCAGCAGATACACCCATTCGCCAGCTCGATTATGTCATCGACACTGCAGCTGTCAGCGCCGCATTCCGCAAGCATCGCCCCATCCATCCCGACATCGCCAAATTCATTGACGATCAGGGCCAGCCGTTTGCCATTCGCCTGCGTGATGATGTTACGGATCAGGGTGGTTTTACCGGATCCCAGAAACCCGGTAATCACCGTTGCTGGAATACGTGTGGGGATAGCTGAGATGGTCATGATCTGGTTTCCACTTTCGATCTATTCTCAGGTGAGCAGGCAGATGGCAAAAAGCCTTCTTTAAATGGGAAATGAAAAAGGCAGAGCCACCGACCCTGCCTTGATCCCCCTCCCCACAGGTCAGGCTTACATGCCGGGAAAAATCATGCCCTCAACATTTTCGATCAGGTAGGCAAGGCCGACACCGGCAACAAGCGCACCAGCAAGGCGTGGCTGCAGCGCATCGGCACGTGCCACCTTCCAGAGCTGACGGGCGACAATGCCGACACCAAGGGCAATCAGCAGCTGGGTCACGCCAAAACCGGCCAGATAGGCAAGCAGAGGCGTTGCCTCAGCACCGACAACAGCCGCGCCATAGGCCCAACCATGAAACAGGCCAGCCACAGCAGCGAGCAGCGTTGCCGGCATCAAGCCGGCAATTTTTCCCCGCATGGCAAAAGCGCCAGCAGCCACGACCGATCCAGTGATGGCAATCTCTGCCAGCGGCAGTGTCACCGCAGCAAGCGTGAGCATCGTGCCGGCGACTGTTCCGGCAACAAAGCCGAGCGGCATCACCAGACGGTTTGATTGGAACGCCGCAATCAGGCCCACGGCAATTACAAAGGCCAGATGATCAAAGCCGATGATTGGATGGCCAATACCAGAAAGCAAGCCATGAAGCATGGTTGTCGGCACCTCACCACCCAGCGGATGATGGGCAAAGGCTGACGACAGCGTAGCAAAAAGCATGGTTGCTGCAGTTAGGATAATTCTAGTCATGTTAAAGTCACTCCCCTCGACAGAGTCATGCCCGAGATGGGCCAATGAAGTCGTTTTGAGCGAGGCAGTAGCAACACAGCGGATTTTTCCCGCTTGCATCAATACGGCACACCCCGACCGTTGTGTTCAGCGCGAAAGGCAGGTCTCCTGGCTCATGGATATTGTCCTCCAGCCTTCCCAGATCGCTCTATTGCTCTCCAGTGGCAAATTGGGGGACGACCCATATACAGTCGCGGGGACGGCTATGGCATCGGGCAGTCATTTTTCACCCTGTCCATATTCCCTCATTAAGGCGTGGGGCTTTGCCCCACAGCCACCTTTAACGTGGGTCCAGTGTTCTCATAATTATCATCGTTGTGTCAACCAATTGCGTCATTGAATGGTCAAACTACGCCATCTGAACTCTCATGGCTTTCCATGCCATTTGGCCAATGCCTGATCAAGCGATGAAAAGGCTGCCGCGCTAACTGGCAAACCGAAGCGCAGAAGATCGGGGTAAGCACTGAACGCCCGCACCCAAACACCGTTTTTCCCAAGATGTTCCTGCAGGGCGGCTGCATGATCACAGCGTACACACCTGAACAGCGACGTACCGCCGATCACCGTCAATTCATGTCGCGCCAGCAGATCAGAGAGATGATCCGCCTGCTGGCTGAGCCAATTCTGATGATCCTTAACCCATGCCTCATCACCCAGTGCCAGCTTGCCGATATCGAGGGCGGCAGTACCGACAGCCCATGGACCGATTCTTTCCATAAGACTGGAAATCTGCTCCTGTGGGCCAATGGCAAAGCCAAGCCGCAAGCCGGCCATACCAAAAAATTTACCGAAGGAACGCAAATGCAAAACATGCGGTTGCGCCAGCTTTTCCAGCAGACGAACATCATCTGCATCGGTGTCACCGCCGGCAAAAGCCCCATCAACCAACAACAACCCCTGTCGCCGGCCTATCTCTGCCGCAAGCGCCTCTACCGCCGCGTAATCCGCCCGGCCCGTCGGATTGTTTGGCAATACAACGACTGCGTGGCGGGCATCAGTGGGCAATGTCGGAGCGACGCTGACATCATGACCGTTTGCTAACCATGCCGGGGCATGTTCGTTGTAGGTGGGTTGCTCAATCCAGACAGTTCCATCCGATGCCAGTAAAGGCACCAACTGCAGCAAAGCCTGCGTACCCGGGCCGGCACACAGTGCCAGGCCATCGGGTACCCGGTAATGGCGTCGCGCCGCGTCAAGACAGGCGGCAAGATCACTCTGCGTCGGTAAAGCCTGCAGGCGTTTCGCCGTCAGCGTTGGTGCGGGATAGGAGCGCGGACTGATTCCCGTTGACAGGTCAATCATATCAGCACGGCCAAAACGCTGACGTGCGACATCAATATCGCCGCCATGCTCACGGTGGCTGGAGAGTGACTTCCAGGTCATGGCTGCCTCATCACAGCGGGGGCAAGAGCGCCCTCAATTACGATATCGCCCACCTTCTCGCCAGCCCAATTTTTCAACTGCGGCGAAAAATAGTCGGACAGGGCCAACGGGCAGTCACAACCCAGCAGGTGAATAATTGCCCCCAGCGACACCTCAACGGCGCGGCGATTGCCATCGCGACATTTCATCATCAGACCAAGCCCAAGATCGTGGAAAGCAGCACCATAAACACCCTCGGCACCCACCTTGGCAGTGATCTGCTGGCCATAGGTGGCAGCCAGCGCCGAGCAGAGGCGGCGATCACCAGCAATCATCTCGGGTGCCGCGGCAATACCATCACGAAGCAATGCACAGGCGATGGCGCGATGCGGTGGCATCGCGGCAGAATCAGCAAACAGCGCAAAGCCACGCGCCCAGTTGCCAAGTGGTCCACTAAGTGCGGGCGCGCCGCATCCATCAACCCCATGGGGGAACTGCATCAGATCAATTCCAGTCATGGCCTCAAGTGTACCGAGAATGGATTGCTGCACGGGATGGGAAAGCGCTGCATAGCCATCTGGTGACGTGCCAAGAAGAGCGGCAAGCACCAGCATGCCAGCATGTTTACCGCTGCAGTTATTATGAATGGTCGCCGGCACCTCAAGCGAGCGAATCTGATCAATTGCTGTCAGCTCATCACTCGACCAATGCGCCCCGCACACCAACAACTCCGGTGACAGATCAAATTTTGCCAGGAGATGCCGGGCAGCATCAACATGCAGGCGCTGGCCATTATGGCTGGCGCAGATCAGCGAATATTCTGCTGGCGTCAATTTTTTCTGTGCTGAAAGATCAATTGATTTCTCAGCCAAGGCAATGGCTTGCAGCGGTTTCATCGCAGACCTTGGAAAGATTGGACGTTCGATCTCTCCCAACCCGACAAGGACCGAACCATCCGCATCACAAACGGCGATATCAACCGCATGCAGGCTCTCCACAGCTCCTGCCCGCCTAACCAGAACCTGCATCGGTTCAGCCGAGACCAGCGGCAGCGATTGTCGAGGTTGGCGCATGGAAAGCTCCGGCGTCGGGTGGTGCGAGGCGGTGCGGTCACCGCGTGTCAAACTCGTTCCTGTCTACCAACAAATCCAGGCAAACAAAATGCCTGCCATCAGAATTTCACTGTGAAATTATGGATTATGCAGAATTTTGCCGCTGCCAGATGGTGATCAGGGAGGGGAAACAGCGGCAATGATTGACAGATGCTGCAGATCATCCGGCCTGATTGATCAATTGCGCCTCGGCAAGCACCTGATCGAGGCGATTCAACAGCATTTCACAATCGTCTCCATCAATCGTCAGTGGCGGCCGAATTTTCAGAACATTGTCAAACGGACCATCCGTGCCAATCAGAATGCGATGCTCCCGCATCCTGTTGGCGACATAGCCAGCAAGCGCCGTTGCCGGAGCTTTGGTCTGACGGTCACACACCAGTTCGACTCCAAGAAACAGCCCACGTCCGCGCACATCGCCGATCAGGTCATATCTGGATTGCAGCGTGCGAAAGCCAGCAAGAAGCTGCGCACCCGTTTTTGCCGCATTCGCCTGCAACCCCTCATCATCAACGATCTGCAACACTTCGGCACCGATCAGGCAGGCAAGCGTGGTTCCACCAAAAGTTGAGAAGAACTCCATGCCATTGGCAAAGGAATTCGCGATCGCAGCCGTTGTCACGACAACGCCAATGGGGTGACCATTGCCGACCGGTTTACCCAAGACAACCATATCCGGCACAGCATTCTGTGTGGCAAAGCCCCAATAGGCATCGCCCAGACGCCCAAGGCCGGTCTGCACCTCATCAGCGATGCAGACACCACCTGCTGCCCGCACCTTTTCATAGACGGCGGCCAGATAGCCAGCCGGTGGCTCAATTTGACCTCCGACACTCGGATAGCTCTCGGCGATAAAACCGCACAATTGATAACCCCGGTCGCCAAGCGCGGTGAGCGCACCATCAACAGACGCCGCATAGCTCGGGCCAGCGGCAGCGTCATCATAGCCAAAGCGTCCCCGATAAGAGTCAGCCACCTCGACAGTTTCCACCCAGTCGGGCGCACCACCGCCTCCCGGCCCGTTGAATTTATAGGGCGAGATGTCAATCGTTCCGGTCGTATGACCGTGATAGCCATGCTCCTGAACAATCATCCCCCTGGCCCCGGTATAGGCCCGGGCGAGACGCAGGGCCAGCTCATTCGCCTCCGACCCACTGGTCACAAAATAGCAATGTGTCAAATGTTCTGGCAGGCGTTTTTTCAATGCTGCGGCAAAATCAATTTGCGCTGGATGGAGATAACGGGTGTTTGTGTTGATCAGGCCCAGCTGGCGTGATGCAATGTCCCGCAAACGAGGATGTGCGTGGCCGACATGCGGTACATTGTTGTAGGCGTCGAGGTAGGTACGGCCATATTCATCATAGAGGTAGTGCCGCCAGCCCCGCATCAGCATCACCGGTCTTTCGTATGATAATTTAAGATTCCCACCAAAGCTGGCGCGGCGCGCGGCATGCACCTCGCCCTCGTCAATCTGTGGATAGAGGGTCGATTTGCCAAACAGTCCCAGCAACGGTGCCGGATTGGGATAGAGGGCAAGCTGATAGTCAAGATCATCCGGGTCGGCTGCCCCAGGCCAGTCGAAATCACGCTCATCGTCATAACCGGCAAGCGCAAGGCCAAGCTGCAGATGAAGATGAGGCTGCCACCCACCATTGACTTCCGCCGCGCCGAGGTTGGCAAAAACCATACCAGCGGAAAGCCGCTGCCCCGGGCGCAGATTGGTGATCGAATCAGGATCAAGATGACCATAGAGGGAGAAAAAGACATCACCGGCCTCTGTTTGATGCTTCAGAATGACCACCCCCCCATAATCGAGCCTTTCCTGCCGGTTGGCCGTGGCAACGACGGTTGCCTCCAGCGGCGGTGCGATTTGGCTACCCGCCGGGGCAAACACATCAATCCCCAGATGAATTGTGCGCCGCCCCTCTAACGGATGCGCACCGGTCAGAAAGGCGGGTTCGGTGTAGACAAGCCGGGGTTCTGCGTAATAGCCCACATGCGGCGTTGGTGTCCCGATGGCCGCTGGAACCAGCGTCTGTGCCTCGTCGAGGCTGATCGCCGTTGGATTCTCAGGCAGAACAGAGTCAGCAAGGGAGCAGGAACAGCGTGGCCAGAAGCTGCTGTCACCGGGAAGATCACCGGAAAAATCAGTGGCAAAAATCGGTGCAAAATCATCATGTCTGTCATCCAGCCAGGTCAAAACACGTCCTGCGTGATCAACAACCGGAAAGCCAGCAGCGAGATGCAAACGTCTGGTCACCATCGCAATGGGCCAATCGCGAGCCTCGTTCAGAAAAGCCAGCGCAGGCGCCTCGGAAATCGTCACATAGGGATCATCCGGTGACTTCTGCTTCATCATCGCAGCATTGACCAGACTGACAGCAAGCCTCGTCAGCAGCAACGGATAGAGCAGCGCCAATTCAGCTTTGCTGAAGGGATGCACGCTGTGATAGCCGCGAACCAACGCGCACAGCATGTCCAATGGCCGGCATTGCCCAAGAACCAGATATGCCGCCGCCGTGGCAAGGTCGCAGATGGCCGGCGCCCGCGTCATATCACCAAAATCAATAACACCGCTGCATACCGGACCTGTCAGCGATGGCAGGGCAAGTAAATTGTAATCATTCCCGTCACAATGAATGGGGGTTTGACCCAAACTTAATAAAATACCTTCACATTCACTTTCAAAATACTGAAATATATATTTTATGAATGTTCTATTTGCCTCATCCTGAACCAAGTCAATATGCGCCTTTGCCCACTGGGGACGCAGCGGGTGCCATTTGAAATCCCGCTCCAGGGCGGTGTGTTCAAACTTCACAAGAGCTTTGGTCAGACGCGCCAGAACACCGCCCGTCTGTTCCATCAGCGTACTGGTATGGGGCTGCAGCACCCCATAGGGCATACCCGGCAGAGCAGTGATCAGCCAGACGATTCGGCGCTTGCCTTCACGGTCTGGCCAGATGACGGAATCTGCTCCGCCAGCAGATTTTTCAATCCGGGGAACTGGCAAGTCAGGATCAGCGTCACGCACATGGTCCAACGCTGCAATCTGCATCTTGACGAGTCCCGCGCAACAATCAGGGCGCATGATTTTGAGCACCCAGCGCACCTCCCCCTTAACCTCAATGGCGACATTCAGATCAAACTCGCCATCAAGGCGGTACAGATCGGCGATGATGCCGTAATCGGTTGCCAGCAACCCCTGCCAATGGTCGCGCTCTGCTTTGCTCAACATGCCATTTAACCCCTATCACACAGATTTGGCTGGGCTATCGCTATTGCCACCGCCCTTCACATCAGGGCCAATGATACCCACCTATATCAGATATAGGACAGGCAGAAACATGACGCATTATTTTCTAACAGGCGCAAGCGCAGGAATTGGCGCGGCATTGGCCACACGCCTGTGCGATAACGGCCACAGGGTGAGTGCGGTGGCTCGCCGCGATGATCGATTGGCTACCATGGCAACCAAACTGCCGGGCTTTTGGTCTGCGGGCTGTGATGTAACCATGGCCAACCAACTTGCCGAGAGCGTCGCCGCCGCCGAGAATGCACAGGGCAGTATTGATGTTGCGATTTTGAATGCCGGCATCTACCAGCCTCAGGATGGTAGCGCGATTGATCCAGCCATTTATGCCAACCATATGGACGTCAATTATATGGGCGTGGTCAACGCGTTGGCGGCAATTGTGCCTCGCATGATAGCGCGTGGCGGGGGACATATTGTTATTATCTCGTCAGTCGCCGGATGGCGCGGCCTGCCAAAATCGGCTGCCTATGGCCCTACCAAGGCAGCGCTGATCTCACTTGCCGAATCGCTCCATTTCGACCTGCAGCCCAAGGGAGTGAGGCTGCAGGTAATCTGTCCGGGTTTTGTCGAGAGTGAGGCGACAGCGGTGAATGATTTCGAGATGCCGGGCCTGATGACAGCTGATGCAGCGGCACAGGCCATCATCGACGCCATGGCAAAAAATGATTTTCTGGTGCATTTTCCAAAATCCTTTACCCGCAGTATGGCATGGCTGCGCTTTCTGCCTGATAAATGGTTTTTCAGGATTGTCGGCAGACGAACAGGATATGTCTAATGGCAAAATCGCATCAAAAACTGATCAATTCCTATGTCACCGCCTTCACATCGCTTCGTCCCGGAAACATTGATGCGCTGCTGGCGCTTGTTGAAATTGATGTGGTTTTCGTCGACCCTTTCAACAATCTGAGGGGCAAGGCGGCTTTTGGCGCTGTTTTCGAACATATGTTCGAGACCACGATCGAACCGCAATTCACCGTTTCCGACGTCGTCCATTCCACACAGGCAGATCGAGATGTCGCCTATCTGCGGTGGCGAATGACGGCCCGCACCAGGGGATGGCCATCAGTACCACTGGAACTTGAGGGGATGAGCGAGATTCACATCACCGAGACCGGGCTTGTCTCACACCATATCGACCATTGGGACAGTGCTAGCCAGTTGCTGTCAAAATTACCATTCATCGGAGCGCTGGTACGCCAGCTCATGCGAATTTTCGTGGTAAAAACAAACTAGACTGCTGGGCGAAAGCTGATCAGCACCTCACCCAGCTTTATTCCCCACTTGGACACAACCGCGCGGTTGATCAATATCCCTGCTTCCTGCAGCACCATGACGTCATCGAACGTCACCGCAACATTGCGGCCGTAAAGCGGGAGCCGGAATTTGTAACGCCAGCTGAGCATATTGCCCTCAAGATGGCCACTCGCATGCCCAACAACATCGGCGCAGATGCCGGTGTAGCGCCCGTCACCTACTTGAGTGACGTTCCACCGGCGCATTTCCGTTTCACCATCATCATAGACAAAGGCCTCATCAAGCTGAAATCCCTGATCCGTTCGCCGTCCCTCGACAGTGACATGAAACTGGCGGCGCACGCTGCCAAACCGATCAACAAAGACACCATACGCGCTGAGCGTTCCGGTGAAATAGGTGGCAGGATCAAAGACAGGAATAGTCAGATTTTCGGCCATGGCAGCTCTATCTGTGCATCAGGAGCATCTGTTTGACATCAATGATTCCGCCGCGAAATCCCCCCTCGCAATAGGCGAGATAAAGCTCCCACATGCGTTTGAAACGGGCATCAAACTTGCCGGTGGCCAGTTCTGGCCAGGCCTCGTTGAACCTCTCACGCCATTGCGCCAATGTTCTCGCATAATGCAGGCCATAACCATGCTCCTCAACCAATTCCAGTCCAGCTGATTGCAACGGAGATTGCAGAACAGGCAGTGATGGCAGCATGCCTCCAGGGAAAATATAGCGCTGGATGAAATCCGGATCCCGGCGGTAGGCGTCGAACGCGGCGTCGTCAATCGTGATCGACTGAATAGCAGCCCGCCCACCCCGCTTCAGAAGGCTGGAAACGGCACTAAAATAGGTCTCCCAATAGGCCTGTCCCACCGCCTCAAACATCTCGATTGAGACGATCTTGTCAAATTTGCCGTCCAGTTCACGGTAGTCGACCAGCCTGACATCTGCACGGTCGGCAAGCCCGGCCTCATGAATGCTTCGCTGGGCAAAGGCATGCTGCTCCTTCGAGATGGTGATTCCGGTGACTTTTGCGCCAATGGTCGAGGTTACATATTTGGCAAAGCCGCCCCATCCACAGCCGATCTCCAGGACATGATCATCGGGCTTGATATCGGCAAGCTCGGCAAGGCATTGATATTTGTTGATCTGGGCCTTCGAGAGATCATCATCATCATTTTTGAAGACTGCGGATGAATAGGTCATGGTGCGGTCAAGCCAGGCACCATAGAAGTCATTGCCAAGGTCATAATGATAGGAGATATTGCGAACCGACCCGGCCTTGTTGTTACGCCGCAGCAGATGAAAGAGCTTCAATCCCAGGCGACGCATCGGATTGGCCTTGAGCGCTACCTCCAGATAGCTGTCATGCAGGACTGCGAACTCGACCAATTTGGGCAGATCCGTGCTGGTAACCTCGCCATCGATTATAGCCTCACAAAACCCCATCTTGCCGTCACGCAGCACCCTGCTCACAGCATTCATGGAGTGAAATTTTAAATCACAAGATGGACCGGGCGCGCCGCCCATATAGGTCTGTACACTGCCATCGGGCCAGGTGATGCAAATTTCACCACACTGAGTCCGTGCGACAATCGCCGCCAGAACATCCTGTTTCCTGTTATCAAAAAAGCCAGCCACACCCACGCCAGTAACAACCCTCTACTTGCCAGACCTTGCTTCGGACCATGCCGCGGGAGGCTCTGGCCGTCGATAGAACGGTACCTTCTTTATCCATAGTTTCACAGCCTCAAAATGAATGGACATCAGCGGGCGTAAAGGCCACTGACCGGTTTTGCAGAGGCTTTTGACAATACCCCATGTTGTCATCCGCTCTGGCGACCCTCGGAGTGTTGCGGTCAGCCGCGCGCTGCCATTGCTCAGATAACGCATCAGAAGGCGCACCGGCCCATCTGCACCGCCGCCCCTGATCATCAGTCGATATTCCCCATCCATTGGAAAGAATGGTGAGACATGAAAGAGCTTTGTGGCATGCAGAACCGCACCATCATGGTTCGGTACCCCGGCATAGGAATGAAGATCGCCGAAAGTATTATGGACTTCATAGATCAACAGCGCGTCCCGGCCATCACCATCGCGCAGCACATAGACCGAAACCGGATTGAAAGCGACACCGAGAACGCGGGGAAATGTCAACAGATGCACCGAGGCGATCACAACATCCGGGCATAGCTCGCCAGCCAGCCGACGGGCATAGCCAGCAAGTGACTCAACAGGTTTGCGGTGCCGGTAATTTGGCCCATAATCGCGCTGTGCGAATGACAGCAGGTTGAAACGGTCAACCGAGAACAGCGTTGACTGCCCGTTGGCGGTATCAAGGTCATCGAGATCAATCCAGATCGACAGCCCCTTACGCCGCAGGAAATGTGACGGCGTTCCATGGCGTGTGTGATGAATCTGCGATGGCACAAGAGTGCAGGCGGACATCAGGCGATCTCTCTTTCCTCTTCATCCTGCAACGAATAGGCGGCAACATCACTTTGCCACGGAATTTCAACATTGAGCGAGCGGACGACGGCGATGGCCGATTTCAACCCATCCTCGTGAAACCCATATCCTGTCCACGCTCCTGCAAAGAACAAATTGTCATGCCCCTGTATCTCCGGCAGACGTGCCTGCGCAAGAATGGCCCGCTCATCGAAAACCGGATGATCATAGCTGAATTCACCATGAATGAGGGCCGGATCAGGTTCGATATGCGGGTTGAGGGTCTCATAAAGTGGATAGGCCTGATCAATAGACTGCAGACGGTTCATCCAATAGGTCAGGCACAATCCACCATCATGGTCCGGCCCGGTGACATAATTCCATGATCCCCATGCGGCCTGCCGTTTTGGCATCAAGACCGGGTCGGAGTGCAGGACAGCCCGGTTTTCCTGAAACCGGAAGCTGGACAGTATCTCACGCTCAAGCGCGCTTGCGTCGGTGATCAGCGCCAGTGACTGGTCGGCATGGGCCGCAAGGATCACTTTGTCAAACCAGACATCTCCCTGCCCGGCTATGCTGAGAACGACGCCGCCCTGCGCCCGGCGCAACCCGGTTATATGCGTCGATTTATGGATGTTCGGCCCCAGAGCGGCGACAATCCGCCTGACATACTCGCGCGATCCGCCTGTCACCGTCCGCCATTTTGGACGGTCAACAAAATTGAGCAGCTTGTGATTTTCCAGAAACCGCATATAGGAACGCACAGGAAAATCCAGCATCATCCCCGAGGTACAGGACCAAATGGCAGCCCCCATCGGCAACAGATGGTCCGCGACAAAGGCATCGCTATATCCCTGCCTTGCAACGAAAGCGCCGAGGCTTTCATTGATCGGGCCATCATAGGCGGTGCGCGGCGCAGAGCGGTAAAAGCGCACCAGTTCGGCAAGCATCGACCAATAGCGCGGTTGGGTCAGATTGGCTGGTTGCGCCAGCAAGCCTCTGATTGACCCCTCATATTCGCGCCGGCCACCATCAAGCGAGACGGCAAAACTCATATCCGTTTCCTGAGTGGCCACACCAAGATGCGCGAACAGCCTGACAAGATTCGGATAATTCAATGGGTTGTAAACGATGAAACCTGTATCGACTGGCACCTTTACGCCGCCAAAATCAGCCTCAACCGTGTTGCTGTGGCCACCAAATCTGTTGTCATTTTCAAACAGATGAACATCAACATTGTTTTTGAGAAGATAGGATGCCCCAAGACCGGCTATGCCCGACCCGATAATCGCAATGCGCATTTTTCGTCCTTAGTTATCGCACAACTGCAAACCCGGTGGCACCCGAACGGAAACAGTCATTGTTTTACCCCTTCCGATATATAGTGACAGATTGTCGCAATCAACAGATGTAATCAAATGTTATTAATAAAAAATTAACAAGGACGATAAAATGATCCGCAACATTGGAATTTCCCGTGACAATCAGGATGTGTTCGCCATTGATATATGGAACGGCGCGCTGTCGGCCACCATCCTGACCTGGGGCGCGGTGGTGCAGGATCTACGACTCGCTGGGCATGAGCCGCCACTTGTTCTGGGATTCAAGAAGTTCAAACATTACCCACGTTACTCGCCCTATTTTGGCGCAATTGTCGGACGCTACGCCAATCGGATCAATGACGGGCAGGCAACAATCGCTGGCAGCACACACCAGTTTGACACCAATTTTCTGGGTAAACATTGCCTTCATGGCGGCAAGACAGGCTATGGTGTCCGTGATTGGGTGCTGAGCTATCACGCACATGATTTTGTCGAATTGCGCCTGACCGACCCTGACGGCATGATGGGCTTCCCGGGCAAGATCGATTTGTGTGTGCGCTATGAAATCAGTGACGGGGCCACCCTGGCGATAACCATCACCGCCAGCTGCGATACCACCACCCTGTTCAATCCAGCTCATCACAGCTATTTCTGCCTTGACGACAGCAACGATGTCCGCGGCCATGAAATCAGCATCGCAGCCGACCATTATCTGCCGGTCGATGATGAGGCCATCCCAACAGGCGAGATCGCCACGGTGACCGGCACACGCTTTGATCTGCGCATACCGGGTTTAATCGGCGATACCGGATTTGACCATAATTTCTGTCTTGGCGCGGCGCGAGGCCCATTACGCCAGGTGGCGAGCGTTCGTAGCCCGAAATCCGGCGTTGGCATGCAGGTGGCAACCACTGAACCGGGGCTGCAATTCTATTCTGGTCACAAGCTGGGTCCACCAGTACCCGGACTTATCAAACAGCTATATGGCCCGTTTTCCGGCCTCTGTCTCGAACCACAGATATGGCCAGATGCGCCAAACAACCCGCACTTCCCTTCGGCATTGCTGCAGCCCGGGTCCGTCTACCGCCAACAAACAACCTTTGCATTTCATGGCGGTTAGACTATCCCTTTAAAAGTCCAAACTGTCCTATCACCCATCCGATCAATTGCAAATGAGAGCCGATCATGATCTACAACAAGCTGGGGTCAACCGATATTGACGTGAGCGCCATCTGCCTTGGTTCAATGACCTGGGGATCACAGAACACCACCGAGGAAGGCCACGCGCAGATTGATATGGCGCTTGAACGCGGTGTCAACATCATTGACACTGCGGAAATCTACCCGACCACACCGATGTCAGTCGAAACACAGGGTGACACGGAACGGGTGATCGGCGAATGGGTCGCCAAATCAGGTCGCCGCGATGACGTGCTAATCGCAACCAAGGTTGCCGGCAATGGATTCCGGAACCTGCGTGGTGGTGGTCCGATCACACCCGAAATCATATCAATTGCTGTTGAGAGCTCACTAACCTCGTTGCAGACTGATTACATTGATCTGTATCAACTCCATTGGCCAAACCGCGGCTCTTACATGTTCCGTCAGAACTGGCAATATGATCCTACGCAGCAGAACAAGCAGGAAACGCTTGATCACATGGCCGAAGTTCTCGACGCGATGGACAGTTTGCAAAAGCAGGGAAAGGTGCGGCATTTCGGACTGTCGAATGAGAGCGCATGGGGAACAGCGCAATGGCTGCGTATTTCCGAAGACCGCGATCTGCCGCGGGTGATGTCGTTGCAGAATGAATACAGTCTGTTGTGCCGGCTGTATGACACCGATCTCGCAGAATTGTGCCACAATGAACAGGTTGGGCTTTTTGCCTTCTCCCCCATCGCCTGCGGTATGTTGAGTGGCAAATACCAGAACGGGATGATTCCCGACGGGTCACGCCGTTCCATCGGCCCGGAAATGGGCGGCCGGATCAATCCACGGGTTTGGCCGGCGATTGACGCCTATCTCGATATTGCCAAACGGCATGGGCTTGATCCAAACCAGATGGCGCTTGCCTGGGCGCTGACAAGGCCAGCGATGATGTCACTTATCATCGGCGCAACCTCGTTAGCCCAGCTTGACTGTCTTCTTGGCTCTGTCGACGTCACCCTGTCCGAAACGGTGATGGAAGAAATTGACGCCGCGCACCGGGCGCACCCCATGCCATTTTGATGGCTTTTGCGCTCAACCCCCGCATTGAGGCAGACAGCCTGCTGGTCGGGCGCCACGCCGCTTTTCAGTTTCGGCTCGTTGCCGATGAACGGTTTTTCTGGGTCCTGCTGATCCCGGAACAAGAGGGCGCAACTGAACTGCATGACCTGGATCCGGAAATGAATGCCGAGCTCATGCAGCTTGCAGCGGCGCTTGGCGCCGCCCTGCAGCGCGCAACCGCGGCCGAGAAGATCAACATCGCGACAATCGGCAATGTTGTTTCGCAGTTTCATCTGCATGTGATCGCCAGACATGCCGACGATGAGGCCTGGCCAGCCCCTGTCTGGGGTCATGGCGCGCCTGCCCCACTTTCACCCACAACAAGGGCTAGGCGGCTGGCCGTTCTCGAGGAGTTTCTGGCGGCGCTTGCCTAGGACGCTGGAAGATGCGGCGGTAGCTGATGCGTGCCGTCGGCAGCCACCGCAAGCGGCCAAATTGAAACAACCGCCGACAGCGGCAATCGGTTATAGAGATGCGGAAACAGCTGGCCACCGCGTGATTCTTCCCAGACAATCTCGACCGCAGTTGAGTCGACCTCGACAAGAACGAGATCAGGCTGGCTGGCAAAATGCAGACGCGCCGTTTCCGCAACCTGATCGGCGCTCGAGAAATGGATGTAGCCGTCAGCAAGATCAATTCCGGCTCCTGCAAAAAAACCGGCTGTTTCAGCCTGTTGCCATATTGTGGCCGGACAGATTTTGTAGATCATGGTCATTTGCAATCTCCAGCGTTTGCATTTGCGGGCAGTGACCTTTGCGCCGGAATGTCGCAAGAGGCGGCACAAGGCTTGACCAACCTGCAATTTTTATGGCTTTTAAACAAGCGGATCAGCTGATGACAGAGATTTTTATGGCGTTCTCCTCACCCCAAAAGCCGAAATTCAAACAGACGCTGACAATCTGGCCTTACCGGTCGTTGTCAAAGCATGGCTTTGCGATTGTCATGGCGGTGCTTGCCAGCCTCGCCTTCTTTATCGGTCTGGGCTTTTTCCTGCTTGGGGCTTGGCCAGTCATTGGTTTTTTGGGATTGGAAATTCTGGTTGTCTGGGGTGCGTTCAAGCTGAATTACCGGGCCGCGAGGCAGCGTCAGAAACTGACGGCAACCGAGCGTGAACTGGTTGTTGAAAATGTGGCGCCGACCGGCGAAACTGACATTGTCCGCATGCCCGCCGACTGGCTTCGTGTTGAGGTCACCCCGAAGACCCCGCCGGAAATGTCAGCACGCTATCGCCAGCGCATTTATGTCACTTCGCATGGCAGACGCACGGAAATTGGCGGGTTTCTTCACCCTGTCGAAACCCCGGGCCTTGCAGCCGAGCTGTCAACCATGCTGGAAAATGCACGGGATGCGCGGCTGCAGGCCGGTTAGACTTGTCTCGCAAAAAACCAGATCACATCATGACGCTCATCAGGACTCGGCGACGGGCTGATTTCTCCCCGCCACGCACAAAAAAGGCGTGAGTTTTATCATCGGACAGGTCACACTGCGGCAATGGAATTCATGGACCCTCTGAAACTGGCCTTTGCAATGCTGCTGGCCCTTGATCCTGAACTTATGAGCATCATTTCGCTTTCCCTGATGGTCAGTTTCACCGCGGTTGGTGCGGCGTTGCTGATTGGTCTGCCGATTGGTGCGCTGTTGAGCAGTTACCGCTTTCCCGGTCGGTGGGCCATCATCACCCTCAGCAACACCTTTCTTGGCATGCCACCGGTTGTTGTCGGGCTGTTCATCTATGTGCTGATTTCACGCGCTGGACCATTTGGCTGGCTTGGCATTCTCTATACAAGTTACGCGATGATGTTGGCGCAATTTGTCCTTGTGCTGCCGATATCGATTGCCCTGTCGAGGCAGGTCTTCGAGACATTGAACAGTGAATATACACCGCTCTTCCTGTCCTTGAGGACAAGCAAACTCAACCGCGTTCTTGTTCTGATCAGCGAGGCACGGGTGGCGCTGATCACCATTGCTCTTGCCTGTTTCGGCAGGGCCATTTCCGAGGTTGGCGCGGTGATGATTGTCGGCGGCAATATCCGCCACTCAACGCGTGTGATGACGACAGCCATCGGGCTTGAAACCTCACGCGGTGAGCTGGCGAAGGCATTGGCGCTGGGCGTTGTGTTGCTGGCCATCGCACTCAGTGTGAATATCGCCAGTCAGATGATTCGATCAAAATTTGAAAGAAACATCGTAAATGACTGATAAAAATGAAAATAAATATATCCTGCAAACTGATAACTTAACTGTTGTCAGAAATGGCAAGACGTTACTGGACAGGGTCAATCTGCGGATTGAGCGCGGCAGCCTGATCATGCTCCTCGGGCATAATGGCGCGGGTAAATCAGTCCTGTTGAGGACATTGCATGGCCTGCTGGCAAGGACCGATGGCGATATCAAGGGACCACCCGCCGAGCGGCAGAAAATCGTTTTCCAGAAGCCAATATTGTTACGCCGAAGCGCGCGCAAACATTTCCGTTTTGTCTGTCCCAGCTGTTCCGACAAAAACACTGAAGCCTGGTTTGCGCATGCCGGTCTAGACGCGCAGATGGACACGCACGCGCATCAGCTCTCCGGTGGTGAACAGCAGAAACTGGCCCTGATCGGCGCGCTGGCCAGCCAGCCGAGCCTGCTGTTTCTCGATGAACCCACATCGCATCTGGATTATGAATCGACAACGGCCATCGAACAGATGATCCAAGACGCCCATGCGGATGGCACCACGATCATCATGACAAGCCACAACCGTGCGCAGGCTGAACGCCTCGCCCAGCATGTGCTGTTCATTCACGCTGGCCAATTGCTGGAGGGCCGCCCAGCAGCCGATTTTTTTCACAAACCTGCGGATCCCATCGCCGATAATTTTCTCAATCATCTGTAACAAGCGACTTGCCGCCCCCTTGTGATCAGGTCATATTGCCATCTTGGAAGTGCCTGTTTCAGTTTCACGCTTGTTTTTAGGGTGGCCCGATGATCATCAAGATTTTTATCAGAACCTTTCCCTCAGCCGAAGAATGTGAATTGTTCGAATCCATTCTGCAGACACGCTGGCCAAGCCTGCTGGAAAATATTCCAAATGTTCGGTTTCGTGCCATTAAAAATGACCAGACACCACATGTCAGCACAGTGATCTGGGAATTTCCAGATGAGGAAACCCAGCGCGTGATCGAGAAGATGATCGTCGAGAACATCCAGAAATTTACCCAGACGCTGTCACCAAAGACCATGTCGGTGACCGGCAAAACGCTGATGACGCTTGGCAGCGTCGAGGATTAGAGCGGGATTGTCAGCTATCTGGTGAGAGGACAAGATGTCCGATGATCGGCAGAGCAGATGTGTCAATTCGGCTGTCTGGTCACGCGTCTGAAAATCGGTTAGCGTTTTGGGGCTAGGATTACCGGGTTTTCAAGCTGATCTCGGATCATGAATGACTGCCGGATAGCGACAATGCGGGGAAAACTGCGGATGAGTGACGATCGTAAAATCATAGTTCTGACGGGCGCAAGCCGGGGTATCGGGCATGCTACGGTAAAGCGGTTTTCAATGGAGGGGTGGCGGGTGATCACCTGTTCACGCCACGGATTTCCGGAAAACTGCCCCTGGGAGGCAGGGCCAGAGGACCACCTGCAGATTGATCTCGCATCACAGGAGGATGTGGTGCGCGGGGCAAGCGAGCTGCTTGACCGTTTGGATGGCAGGCCCCTGCATGCGCTTGTGAACAATGCCGGCATTTCGCCAAAATCCAAGGATGGTTCACGCCTTGACAGCCTGACCACACCAATGAACGCCTGGCAGCAGGTGTTTCAGGTTAATGTCTTTGCCCCAATCATGATGACAAAGGCCTTTGCCGAACCATTGCAGCGTGGCAAGGGAGCGGTTGTCAATGTCACCTCGATTGCCGGTAGCCGGGTGCATGATTTTGCTGGCTCCGCCTATGCAACGTCAAAGGCAGCCCTTGGGGCCCTTACCCGCGAGATGGCTTCTGATTTTGGCAAGCTGGGGATACGTGTGAATGCGATCGCCCCCGGTGAAATCATGACAGACATTCTGAGTCCGGGTAGCGAGGAGGCCATTCTGCCGCAGATTCCGCTGGGACGTTTTGGCACACCTGATGAGGTTGCCGACACGATCTTCTTCCTGTGCAGTGACGCCGCACAATATCTCAACGGCTCGGAAATCCATATAAATGGTGGCCAGCACGTCTGAGCGGCACCACAAGGAAGGATTGACCCATGACCTTTGATGACACCTCATCCGGCAATTCGCCAGCCAGCCGCGACATCGCCTTTCACCTGCATCCCTACACAAATCCATCAATGCTGCGTGAGACAGGCCCGCATATCATGGCCCGTGGTGACGGCGTGTTCGTGCATGACGACAATGGCCAGAAATTCTATGAAGGAATGAGCGGGCTGTGGTGCACATCGCTTGGCTTCTCCGAACCGGAGCTTGTCGAAGCCGCAATTTCGCAGTTGAGAACCCTTCCTTTCTACCACAGCTTTGCTGGAAAGACCGTCAACCCGGCAATTGACCTTGCTGAAACGCTGATCAAATCAGCACCGCCAGCAGGCCGTAACAGCCAGATGAGCAAGGTCTATTTTGCTGCGTCCGGCTCCGAGGCCAATGACACCGCCATGAAGATGGTCTGGTATTACCATGCCGCCCGCGGTACCCCCGAAAAGCGCAAGATCATCAGCCGCAAACGCGGCTATCACGGGGTCACAATTGCCGCTGCCAGCATGACCGCATTGCCCTACGCCCAGGATGGCTTTGGTCTGCCACTGGATTTTGTCAAACACACAACGACCCCCGATTACTATAACGGTGCGCACGAGGGTGAGAGTGAGGCGGATTTTGTGGCACGCTGTGCAACCGAATTGGAAGCCTTGATCCTTGCAGAGGGACCGGACAAAGTCGGCGCCCTGTTTGCCGAGCCAGTGATGGGTGCTGGCGGCGTAATCATCCCGCCAGCCGGTTATTTTGCCGCCATCCGGGCGGTACTGCACAAATATGATGTCCTGTTGGTTGCGGATGAGGTGATCTGTGGCTTTGGGCGAACCGGCAATATGTGGGGATCGGAGACGATGGATGTGCAGCCGGATATGCTGACCTGCGCCAAGGCGCTGTCATCAGCCTATCTGCCGATCTCGGCGGTCATGCTGTCCGACCATGTCTATGGCCCACTTGCCGAACATGCCGAACAGCTGGGAATTTTCGGACATGGCTACACCTATTCGGCACATCCAGTCTGTGCCGCCGTGGCCCTGCGCGCACAACAACTGATCGCGGAACGGGACATCATCGGCCATGTTCGCCGCATCGCTCCAGTTTTCGCCGCGCGAGTTGAGAAGTTTGACAGGTTCGACTTCATTGGCAATGTCCGAGCCATTGGACTGATCGGTGCCATGGAGTTCTGTGCCGACAGCAGTAGCAGAGAGAAATTCGATCCAACCCATAAGATTGCTGCCAAAGCTGTTGCCAAAATTCAGGAACATGGCGTCATTCTGCGGGCGCTACCGGGCGATATTGTCGGTTTCTGCCCTCCCCTGATCATCAGCGAGGGCGAGCTTCATGACATGTTTGACCGGGTTGAGGCGGCGATGGATGCATTGCAGCCATTTGCCGATGAAATACGGGCATAGAATTGTGCGGGTGAGCTTGAAATGAGCATTGCCTCACTGCGCGACGTTTTGGGACCGGCAAAATCCGGGGGGTATGGCATTGTCGGCTTTGTCGTCCTGGGCTGGGAGGATGCGCTGGCCTATGTCGCGGCTGCCGAAGCCCAGAAAGCTCCTATCATTCTGCAGGCAGGACCGGGCTTCCGGCGACATATGCCGGTGGAGGTATCGGGGCCCATGTTCAGGCATCTGGCGGAAACAGCCTCAGTGCCGATTGTCTGCCATATCGACCATGCAACCAGCCTTGAGGAGTGCGTGACAGGCATTGATCATGGATTTTCCTCGGTGATGTTTGATGGCTCACGCCTCAGTCTGGATGAGAATATCGCCAGAACCGCAACAGTTGTTGAACATGCGCACCGTCATGGCGCGTCGGTCGAGGGTGAAATCGGCTTTGTCGGCTATGACTCCGGTGAGGAGTCGGAAATGACAATCCCCGCCGATGCAGCGCGGCTGGCATCCGAGGCAGAGCTTGACGCGCTTGCCGTTTCGGTTGGCAATGTACATCTGCAACAGACAAAAAAAGCCAATATCAATCTACAGCGTCTGGCAGACATTGAGGCGGCCGTTGCCTGCCCATTGGTGATACATGGCGCATCAGGTGTGTCGGCGGAGATGCGCCGGCATCTTGCAACACAGACTGGAGTTTGCAAACTCAATATAGGCACCGAATTCCGTCAGTGTTTTGGCAACACACTCCGCACCGTGCTGGCAACAGAACCTACGCTGTTTGACCGGATTGCCATTCTGGATAAAACCCGTCAGCCCCTGCAGGCCATTGCCGAGCGGGCAATTGAAAACCTACGTCGGGAAAATGATGATTAGTTACTTTAAGTTTCCTTAATAAATTGTTGTAAAAAAGGATTATAAAATGCACTTTGATCCACGAAACGACAAATGTCCACTGCCCTACTCGCCCTTCAAATCCTGCACCGTACCGCGGCCGATAGGATGGCTGTCGACCATCTCATCCAACGGGGTGGTCAATCTGGCACCCTACAGCCAATGGCAGAATCTGACTTTTGATCCACCAATGGTGATGTTTGCCGCTAACCAGTTGAGCAGTGGTGAGCGCAAACACACAGTTGTCAACGCCGAGGAGACAGGCTGGTTTGTCTGGAACATGGCGACCTATGATCTGCGCGAGGCGGTCAATATCTCGGCGATGGAACTACCAGCCGAGATCAACGAGTTTGAGCGCGCCGGCGTAACGCCAATCAGCAGCATTGATGCCCCCTGCCCACGCGTCAAGGAAAGCCCGGCACATTTTGAATGTCGCTACCTGTCAACCCACAGGCTGCGTGGCAACTCCTCGCATGGCTGGGTCGAAGTGGTCTATGGCGAGGTTGTCCGGATTCATGTCGACGATGATGTGATGACACCAGACGGCAAGCTGGACATCCCCCGCATCAAACCATTGGCACGACTTGGCTATTATGATTACACCGTGGTGACAGATGTGTTCGAAATGAGGATTCCAGGAGCATCCGGTGCCGCAGCCGCCGGTCTGGAAGGCAAATCAGGTTAGAGAGCGAAACAGCCTGATCAGCCGTCATCCTGACCGGCAAATTCACTTGATGGCGCCCAAAGATTGATTCCAGCGTCATCAGCCAGTGCATCAATTCTGACAAGCTCATCAGCGCTGAAATCAAGATTTTCGATGCTGGCGACGCAATCACGGATCTGATCGCTGGTCCGCGCGCCAATCAATGCTGTCGTTATCTGGCCCGCAGGCTGCGCGCGCAGCACCCAGGCCAGCGCCATCTGCGCCAGTGTCTGGCTACGTTCAGCAGCAATGGCGTTAAGGCCGCGGATTCGCTCCATCGTCTCCGGCTTGATAAAGTTGCTGGAAAGCGAGCTGTTGTCGCTGACACGGCTCGTTGCTGGGATATCGACTAGATATTTTGACGTCAGCATCCCCTGCGCCAGCGGTGAGAATGCGATTGAACCAGCACCGACATCGCCCAATGTTTGCAGCAGGTCATCCGCCTCAAGCCACCTGTTGATCATCGAATAGCTTGGCTGATGGATCAGCAGCGGCACCCCCAACTCGCGAAGAATTGCCGTAGCCTCACGCGTGCGCTGGCTGTTGTAGGAGGAAATCCCAACATATAATGCCTTGCCAGCGTGCACCGCCTGCGCCAGCGCGCCCATTGTCTCCTCGAGCGGCGTGTCCGGGTCAAAGCGGTGCGAATAGAATATATCAACATAATCCAGCCCCATCCGGGCCAGCGACTGATCGAGGCTGGCCAGCAGATACTTGCGGCTACCCCACTCGCCATAGGGGCCAGGCCACATATCATAGCCAGCTTTTGTGGAAATGATCATCTCGTCGCGATAGGGTGCCAGATCCTGTGCCAGTATCTGGCCAAATGTCGTCTCGGCACTGCCATGCGGTGGACCATAATTATTCGCCAGATCAAAATGTGTGATGCCGGCATCAAAGGCGGTCAGGCACATGTCACGCTTGGTTTCGTGCGGGGTGGTCTCCCCAAAATTGTGCCACAGGCCGAGTGAAATCACCGGCAGCTTGAGCCCACTGCGCCCACAGCGACGGTAGACCATGCTGTCATATCTCTCAGCGCTGGCCCGGTAATATGCCCCCATAGTCATGAACTGTCTCCGTGATGGAAATTGCACGATCAATCTTGCTGTTAAAGTAACGCCAAACCCCGGCAAATTAAACAGTCTTACCAGCGCATCCATATTCTCCGAAGACAAAATTTGTGGCAGATTGCTCAGGGAGCCTGATCACAACCAGCGGGTTTGCAGTTTGCGATGAAACTTTTACAGCGAATGCGGCATTTGGCAATTGAGCGCAGGATCAATCAGACCTATGCCAAAAGGCTGGCGGCAAAGGGCAGCCAACCCGAAGGCGTTTTCTGGAATTCGGAAGCCAATCAGATCAACCGCTTTGTGACGCTGCTTGCCCTGATCAATACAGCAACCGGAACCGAGCCCAGTACCAGCAATGCTGGACGCCCTGTTTCAATCGCTGAGATCGGTTGTGGCTACGGAGCGCTCTATCGCTATCTGCAGCAAAGAAATGCGCCTGACCGATGGCGTTATCACGGTGTTGATATAAATCCAGCGATGATTGCTGCCTGTCGACAGAATTTTCCAAATGAAGTTAACCAGTTCAAGGTCGCTGACCGGCCGCAGCATGAGGTTGATTTCAGCGTCTTTTCCGGCACCTTCAATTTGACACCAATTGATGATTGCGAGCAATGGCTTGGCTATATCCTGCAGGGGCTGCAGAATTGCTGGCCACTTTCACGCCGGGGCATGGTGCTCAACTTCTTGTGTGCGCCCGAGGCAAAGATCAACAAGAAGATCTTTTACACCAACAGACGGCATTTCATCGACATGGCAGGCCGGCATTTTGGCCCGACGATTGCGGTGCCAACCAAGGATGTTGCCGGTGATTTCAGCTTTTTGATCAGCCGCGAATAAGGGCAATGCCCATTACGGCATGGTGGCTAGTTGAAAATCTGCCCTAAATCATAGATCACGATTGCGATTTCCGACTCCAGCGGAAAAGACAGCATTCCCATCACATCGTAACCAAGGAAAGCCGGCATAACGTAGAAGCGGATCATGAAGAGGAACCAGGCGACATAGAGCGGGCGCATCCGGTCAATCAAAAAGGATGGCGTCAGCCGTGACATACCTTTGATCATTGGGTCTGTGACCTTGACAAAGGCCCGCATGAAGAAGAAATCGGACTGTTCCGAAACAAAGATCGCCATGCCGAAACGCCCAATCAGCGTCCACATAGCGGCACCCAGAATATAGTCCAGAACGACCACATAAATGGCAAAGCCACCAACCATTGTTTCGCACTCCTCCGGGACACTGGTCCATGGGGACCATTCGAGCAAACACCTGCCCTGGTGGCAATAATTTAGACATAAAAATGGGGCGGGAGAAAGCCCCGCCCCATCATTATCGGAATGATACCGATTTTTTCTACGGTCCTAGTGAGATGCGTCCAGAACCGCCTTGCCCTTCGGCACACGGATCTGGTCTACCATCTTCTGCGTTTCCTCATCAGGTGCTTCTGTCATCAAGGAGACGACAACCATCAGAATCAGGCTGACCGGCATACCGATCATACCAAACCGCAGACCATCAAGACCAAGCCATGGAGTCATGCCACCAAACTGCACCATGTACAGATACCAGGCACCAGCACCGAAGCCGCCAACCATGCCGGCAACCGCGCCCTGACGATTTGCCCGTTTCCACCACACGCCAAGGACGAGCGGGAAGAACAGACCGGAATTGGCAAAGCAGAACGCCCATGCCACCGCGCCAAGGATACCGGTCAGACCCTGCGACGCCACAAAGGCACCAGCGGCACCAACAGCAAGCAGCAGGATTCTGGCGACAACAAGACGTGTCTTTGTATCAGCCTTAGGATCAATCATCTTGTAGTACAGGTCATGTGACAGCGCGTTCGCGATTGCGAGCAGCAGACCGTCAGCCGTGGACATCGCTGCAGCGAGGCCACCAGCAGCAACAAGGCCGGAGATGACATAAGGCAGTCCTGCGATTTCTGGGGTAGCCAGAACCACAATATCACCCTTCATGAAGAATTCATTGATCTGCAAAAGACCATCGCCATTGCCATCAAAAATCTTCAGGAAGCCAACATTGCTCCACTTCTGAACCCACTCAAGCGAAGACACATCAGCAATCGGCTTGCCGATGATGCCTGTTGGCAACGTCGGATCAAGCAGTGACAGCTTTGTGAAAGTAGCCAGAGCCGGTGCTGTGAAGTACAGCAGGAAGATGAACACAAGTGACCAGCCAACTGACTGGCGGGCCGCCTTGACTGACGCGGTTGTGAAGTAACGCATCAACACATGTGGCAGTGACGCTGTACCGGCCATCATACAGATAACCAATGTCAGGAACTTCCACTTTGCCATCAATGTTGTGCTGGCATCATTAATGCCAACCTTCAGCGCTGCGAGTTTGCCAGCTGCCGCCTGTGCCTCAGCTGTCGGAACAAGTGTTCCCACCCCGTGCATGGCCTCCAACTCCTGGACACGCAGAACCGCATCAAACTGAGCCAATTGCGGGATCATGCCATAGTCGGATGCGTTCGACATCCAGAACACTGGCAACAGATACGCAATGATCAGCACGATATACTGGGCCACCTGGGTCCAGGTAACGGCCTTCATGCCACCAAGCATCGAGCAGAACAGAATGCCGGCAAGACCAACCCAGACTGCAAGGCCAAATGGAATGGCAAGAGCCCGCGAGGCGACAATGCCCGTTCCCGTGATCTGCGCCGTCACATAGGTGAATGACGCAACAACAAGAACGATGACCGCACAGAAACGAGCCAGATTTCCACCATACCGCGTACCAATGAAGTCAGGCACCGTGTAACAGCCGAATTTGCGCAGATATGGCGCCAACAGACTGGCAACAAGAACGTAACCGCCGGTCCAGCCGACAAGAAACGCCATGTAGGGGTAACCTTTAAGGTAAATACCACCGGCCATTGCAATGAATGACGCACCGGACATCCAGTCCGCCGCTGTTGCCATGCCATTGAATACCGCAGGAACCTCACGTCCGGCGACATAATATTCGCTGGACTCCATGGTGCGCGACAACACACCGATGAGCGCATAGATGGCAATGGTAAATCCAACGAACATCCAGCCAATCGCATCAGCGCTGACACCGACCTGTTCGAGAATTGCCATCAAAATGACAAAGCCCAGGAATCCCAAAGTGTAAATTCCATAAACCCGTCCGAGGTTGTTGATAAAGCCTCCTTCAAGCTTCATGACACCCTCCTATTCTTCTGCAACGCCGTGTTCCTCATCAATTTTGTTCTGTCTGCCGACAAACCAAAAAATGAGAATCACAAACGCAATCTGTGACCCCTGACCGGCCATGAAATAACCACCAGGGAAAGATCCTCCAGCACCGTTCAGCGCATCGCCAAACCAGTGAACAACGAAGGAAAAGAAGAACCAGATCGCCAGTGTTATCCACAGCAACGAGCGGGATCGGTCCCAATGACTTGCAGTATCTGAGCTTTGAGAACTCATTAATGCCTCCTCCAAATTTAGCGCAGTGTCTCTCCTGTTATCTGCGCCGTTAGAAACGCCCCCGCCAACGCCCACAAGGGATCGTCACGAGGTCGCATTTCACAACAAATCCACGATTATTATTTTGTGTTTGTATTCGCAGATTCACACGCCCATGATGGTAAGTAAGATTGAACAAATAACAACACTTTTAAATTGATTTAGCCTAATTCCGATGCTGGAAAGACTCAAACCCCTGCTGCGTACGCTTGGTTTCATCCGCCTTCCCCGGATAGAAAACAGAGACCAGCTTGTTGAATTCATTGACAGTCGGGCGAGTTACGTCTCACAGGTAACTCTCTACACCTATGTGAAGGCGCGGGCCGGCACACAATATCCAAAGTTATTCACCAATGAAGATTTTCTGACCTCACTGCGAATTGCACGCTGGCATATCTATGGCGCTGCCGTGTGTGATCTGTGTTTGTTTGCCGTCGCACAATTCAACAAGGCCGGGCGTTTGGATGCTGACTCCAGTCGGGACGCCGCCTGTAGCATGATCGACGATATCTTCAGTCAGCACAATCAGACGGACATTGCCGCCGAGAGATTTGCCGGCATTGCCGAACAGGGCCACCGACGCGCCGCCTTCGCCAATTGGCCAGACATCGCCGATGGTCCCACTGCCTTTCAACACAGCTCAGATGCAGTTTTTGAATGGGCACCAATTGCCGACCAGCTGAAAGCCGAGGATGAGGAAATTATCCGCAACTCGATTCATCTGCGATGGATTGGCGTCCGCCGTGACCTAAAACAGACGCTCATGCCTGATTTTGTCATCTAGTGGATCGAATTTAAACTATTTCAACTATCTGTTTTTATTTTATAAAGTGAATAAAGTCAGATTGCGCCAAAACCCCTATGCCGCAACAGGGTAATCACGCACAAACACCATCGTCTGTGCATCTGATTGACCGGGCTGAAATTCATAGCCGCCGCCTGTAAAATCCACCAGCCCTGCGGGAGTGGTTACCCGATGCTGGACGACAAACCGTGCCATAGCGCCGCGCGCCTTTTTCGCGAAAAAGCTCACAATCTTTTCTTTGCCATCCTTGCGCTCCTTGAATACCGGCGAGATCACGGGAATGGCAAGCGCACCCCTATCGACAGCACCGAAATACTCCTGTGATGCGCAATTGACAAGCGCAGCAGCGCCAGTCGCCGCCGCCTGTTTATTGAGGGCGTCTGCGAGTTCACGCCCCCAATAGGCATAGAGCGTGGCACCCTTTTCGGTGTGAAGCCGGCTTCCCATTTCCAGCCGGTAGGGTTCAATTGCATCGAGCGGTCGCAAAATGCCGTAGAGGCCCGACAGAATTCGCAGGTGATTCTGCGCCCATGCCATTTCATCCGGATCAAGAGAGGCGGCCTCAAGCCCCTGATAGGTGTCGCCAGCAAAAGCAAGCGCAGCCGGCTTTTTCTGCTGTTCACCAAAAGTGCCAAAACGCTCTGCGTTCAACTGTGCCAAAGACGGACTCAAACCCATGAGTTTTTGCAACTCATCAAGACTGAGTTTGTCAGCAACTGCCGCCAGCTCACGCGCCTGCTCGGCAAAAACCGGTTCTGTGGCCAGAACACCCTCAGCCGGTTCCATATTCAGTTTTTTTGCAGGTGAAACGACAATCAACATATCAATACTCCACTGACCTGGTACGGACACTCTCGCCATTAAGGTAGGTGGTCGCCCATCAAAGGTCCAGAAATCCGGACGAATTTTCGCAGTTCAATATCGCTGGATCACACCTTGAACAGCGTTTCGGTAAGGTCCGGTAGCGCCTCGCCCCAGAACACCTGTTTGCGCAGATAGTCAAAATCCACATCGAAACAGGCAGCCATTGCCGAACAATAGACGGCACGTGCGTCGATGGTCGCATTGAGATCCCTGCCCTCAAACAGGCCTTTTGTTTTCAACCCGGGCCAGTCGGCATGGATTTGCGCCTTTTTGAGCAACCCACCAGCCATCAAGATCGCCGTTCCATAACCATGTTCCGTGCCATAGCCACCATTCTGGTTCAACGTCCGCCCAAATTCGGTCAGGGTCAGGACCAGCGTGTTGTCAAACTCGTCTTCCATCTCATCACGCAGAACCCGTAGCAACTCGTCTGCATTGCCAAGTTTCTCACCATGTTCACCATCGCTTCCTCCCTGTGCCGCATGGGTGTCGAACCCCTCGACATCAAAAACTGCAACACGTGGACCAGACTCCTCTTTCATCTGTTGTGCCGCCGTTTCCGCAAGAATCACTGCATCCTCACCGTCACCATCGGGGAATTCCAGCATTGAACGCGGTCGCGCCAGAATCTGGCTCATCGTCGTCGCCAGTAAAGAACCCTCGTCAAAAGTCGTGGCAACCTGCTGCATCATCCTTGTACTCGGCAAACGCCAATAGGTTGGGAAGTAATTGTCGGGAAGTGGCGCGCCCCGCAGCAGCAGCGGCATTGGCAGCGATACGGCAAGGCCAGTCAGTTCAGCAGCCTCGATCCCGCGACCAAGCCAGCCTGTCTGTTCCCCATAGGGGGTGTGGCCGCCGCTTTGCATCAAATCCTGTCCCTCAAAATGCGAGCGTTTGACGTAGGGGATGTTGGTTGCGTGAACGACCGCTGCCTTCTGTTCCTTCCATAACTCATGGAAGGTCTCAAGACGCGGGTGCAGGCTGAAATCTGAATTCAACCGGCGCACATTGCGCACCTGAATATCCGGACGGGCACTGTTCAGAATCTTGTCGTTGCTTGGCACCGCAGACAGCCCGTCCATACCGCCACGCAGCATGATCACCACGAGGTTGCGTTTCCTGATCCGTTCGGCACGGGCACCAAGGAACGGCATTCCCAGCATCGTCAATGTCGTCGAGCCAAGGATAAAGCTGCGCCTGTTCATTTTCATGATATCACCATCCATTTACTCGGAAACAAAAGCTGGATGGCCACAGACGGATTCACCATGTCAAAGCTGCCATCCTGCACCCCGATATGCGCGAACACCTCGTCGGGCGAGTCAAAATTGCTGTCGATCATATGCCGTGGTTTCCAGCCACCATGCCGGAACATCTTGTCGCCCACACGCTTTGCCAGCGCCAGACGGCGGATCAGCAACTCCGGCGACAACCATTCGATCATGGTATCTGGCCAGCCATTTGGCTGCGTCGGACGGTAGGGATTATGGCCCAACTCGCGCAGCATCTGCTGCGGTGAACGGACAATGCGCCGCGGCTTTGACCTGAAATCATAATGCATCTGGCTTGGTGCGGGTGGCCAGGACGCACCTGTCATATTGACCATCTGCATCAGCCATATCTCGGGGGGCTGCATTTTCTCAAACTGATCAGCATGTTCATAGGCGACGGCGACCACTGCCTTATGGACCGTGGGCAAGTCGCCATTGCTCTTTGTCCAGGCGTCAAGAACAGGCTGGATGATCTCTGGCGATGGATGATCACAGACAAAATGCCGGCACAGCTTCATCGCAATGAATTTTGCCGTTTCAGGATGTGCTGCCAGATCCTTGATCACATCAATCAGCTTGTTTTTGGCCGACAGGCCATTCTGCGCATACGCCTTGCCAAACAGGTGATGTGTCCCGGGTTCATGCAGATCTTGATTGAATTTGACAGGATTGCACTCCTGCCGTTTTTTTGTGTGTTGATGTTCCCATCCGGTCATGATCTTTGCCAGCGAAATGACGTCATCCTGCGTGTAGCCGGCAGCCGGTGAAACGGTGTGCAGTTCGAGAAGTTCGCGCGCATGATTTTCGTTCAGCGAGACCGAACGACCTTTTTGCCGATCATATCTGCCCGATTTGGAATTGGGGCCAACTGATTCCGAATTATCGAGATTGTGAATCATCGCCCACGATGTCGTCGCGGCAACGGTTAATGCCTCAAAAGTTCCACACATATTTTGCCGCAGAATCTCACGATGATAGGGGCCGGTGGTAAATTGCGGCATAAAATCCTTGTCAGTAATGGCAAAATGATTGCACCAGAACCACCAGAACCGCTCAAAAACCGGAGCACCGCTATTGATGGCGGCATCATGGCGGATGCACAGTTCGAGATTCTCGAAATAGCGTTCGCCCGTCTTGTGCCGCAGTTCCTCCTTCGCGGCGCGATAGGCCTTGCGGTCTTTTTTATGCCGTTTGCGCAGCACTTTACGGTCCGTATAAACCCAGTGAGCGTAATGATCGAGAAGGGTTTTACCAGGCAGCACATCACCCTGCCAGGACAGTGGCGGTATGTCGTCCAGTTGTGACTGCGCCCAAATGACAGGATCATCCGGCAGCTGTTGATGCGGGCCTATGCCGAAGGCAACTTTCCG